>NZ_KZ268502.1:0-487844 GCF_002218325.1 Bacillus sp. M13(2017)
CTTTCTGTACCATCTAAATATCGTTTCACCGCTTGGATTTTTTCTTTTGAAGAAAATTTAGCCATAAAAAATGCACCTCCAATTGTTAGACTGTGTCTAACAATTGGGGTGCACTTCAGATTAGAGGGCTTTTATTTTGTCGTTATGTGTCGGTAAGTCGATATATTTAAAAAATCGCCTATATAATTTCATTTACCGTTATGCAACATAAAAAAGAGCTATTCTCAAATGATGGGAATAGCTCTTTTTCTTATGCAACTTTCTCTTCTGAAGCAATGCCGCGAATTTCATCAGCAGAGCGGATCGGATATTTACGGAAAACAATAGATCCGATGTATCCGACAATAGTGGTAACGATTCCGCATAGTACGGCAGCAATCGTTACTTTTATAACGTCATTAAATCCGAATAGGACAAGAAGACCTGGAATTGGTGATGCTGTTCCAGGTGCATTATTAACAAGCTGGAATAGCGATGTAATAATACCAGCAAGTGCACCGCCAACGAAATTTGTCATATAGATTGGAATTGGATTTGCTGAGACAACATCGGCTTGTGTTAAAGGCTCGATTGCTACAGCAATTGTATCTTTCTTTGAACAAATTTTTAATCGTTTAAAGAAAATAAAGTTCATCGGGGCTGAGGCTGCAACGGCCAGACTAGCAATTGCCATTGGTAAACCTGTTAATCCAAGCATTGCAGTTAGTGCCATAGAACTCAGTGGAGAGGTAGAAATAACTGTTATTAATCCACCAAGCATAATACCCATAATGATAGGACTTTCTGTAGTTGCAACTGAAATCATAGAACCGATTTTACCGAGTGTTGCGTTAACGAGCGGATCCATAAGCATTGCCATTCCGCGTGAGATTGGTGCAGCGATAAATAGGATTGCTAAAAATTCCACACCAGCTGGTAATTTCTTTTCGAGAAATTTCACGACGAAGGCACAAACGTATCCAGCGAAAAATCCTGGTAAAATACCGAATCCACTAGTAGCGATACCAATTAAAACAGCGTATACGGGGGAAACACCGATTGCTAATGCGACTAAAATCGCTGCTGCGACACCGCTCATACTACCGGAAGCTTCTCCTACTGATTGTAAAAAGTCATTATGAAACATTTCTCCACCTATATAACGGTGAAATGCTTCAATAAGAAAACTTGCAATTGCTGCATTAGCTAAAGCGCCCATCGCCTTCATTCCGTAAGGCGCGCGGTAACTGAAAAGTGTAAATAGACAAAGTACAACGAGTAATAGTGCTAAACCTTGCAAGATAGCCATTTGAAAACTGTCTCCTTTGATTTTTGTAATAAAAATTCGTATCATTCAATAATAATATAAAAGTGTATGAAACGGAAAAATTTTTTCTTGGGAACTTGCTGTAAGAAAAAATCCCTTACAATAATGTAAGGAAAGTGTAAGACTTTTAGATAGAGTATAGTATGCTCTTTTCCGTATAATACAAGTATAGATATAATACTAGCGAGAAAGAAGTGCAAACAGGAGGTTCATGTATGAAATTGGTAATTAAAGTTTTAGCTGTATTCGCCATTATTCTAGGTGGAACAGCGTATTATTTAAACACAAAAACAGAAGGTGTACATGCTTTTGTAGACAACTTCTTTTCAAATAAAGAAATACAAGATTATTATGCGGTTGTAGATAAAGGTGAGAAAAAAGACGGTGAATATTTGTATACATTTAAAGGGTATACAGAGGACGGAAAGCAACAAATTATTAAAAGAATGGTAAATCGTGAATTGCATGCAGGTGCTTTTATAAAAATTTATGCAAAAGGTATGCAAGGAAAAGGATGGGCTGAAATAACGAAAGAGTCAATACCGCAAAAAGCGTTGGAAAAAATAGAAAAACCATAAAAGGAGCGACTCATTCGCTCCTTCTTTAGTGCGTTAAAATAGTGATAGATGTCTTTTCTTTGTTAGAAATAATTTTTGCACTTCCACCAATTGGGGAAGTGAAAATCGGAGTTGTATGCCCGAAACTTGCGTTTGCAATGATAGGAATATGTGCAAGTTCAGGTTTTGAAGCAATCATTTCTTGAATGTCTTCTATCGTACATTCTGCACCTTTTTGCATCTTTCCTATAACGATTCCCTTTATGTATTCAAAATCTTGCTGCTGCATAAGGGAATGTAAATAACGATCAAAAGTTTTAAGAGTAGATGTTCCAGTTAAACTATCTTCTTCAATAAATAAAATTTTGTCCTTTAAATTTGGTATATATGGTGTACCTTGCAGTAAGTTAAATGTGCTCATATTGCCACCGATAATATCTCCCGTAGCTTCTCCTTCATGAATTGAAACGTATCCTTCATTTTTAATAAATTCTCGATTTTCCTGATCTATATACCAAGAATCATCGCTCCACGTTTCAGCCGGAACGATTTCAATAGGCTCATTAGCGGTTAAGCATTGTAAAAAGTAATCGGCTGTATACTCGAGTCCTTTCTCCATTCCAAATGAAGAGAAATGGGGTCCTGAATATGTAACAAGTCCTGTTTTTGTGTAAATTGCATTATTTAAGGCAGTAATATCAGAATAACCACAGAAAAATTTCGGGTTTTCACGAATTAAATCGTAATCGAGATGTTTTAATAAACCATTTGAGTTGTATCCGCCAAGTGTAGTCAAAATAGCTTTTACATTAGGATCTCCAAATGCTTCATGGAGGTCTTGAATGCGGGAAGAAGTAGAAGAGGAAGCAAATCGATCTATCTCATCGGCATATTTTGAGAATGTAACTTGAAAGCCCATGTCAGTTAATCTTTTTATAGCAAGTTTTCTATTTTCATTTGAAACAATACTTAAACTACACGATGGGGAAATCACTCGTATTTCATCGCCTTTTATTAATTTTGTTGGTATCACTAAATTCACCTCTATAATTAAAAGAATATTTAGATTTAAAAAACATTTTATCATATGAAATAAAGTATAAGTGAATTATTTTTTGAAATGGAGTTTTCCTGATTTTTCAGCAGACAGACAGAGTCTTTTTTTGATATGATAGGAAAAGTGATTTATTATAAGTAGTATTTAATATCTATAACATTTGAAAGGTGTGCAAGACGTGGAGAAACAACTTGCAGGCTTGCCGGTACACGTTCATTTCGTAACAGAAATCCGTGAAGGGGCGAGGAAGGAAACCGTTGCTTTTGAAGCAAATGGTCAATACTATGTAAAAGGTCAAGGTACATATGTAACATTCCAGGAGCCGAACGAACAAGGCGAAGTGAAAACAATTATTAAAATTCAAGATGAACAAGTTCTCATTATGCGTTCAGGTGCTGTTTCTATGCGTCAGACGCATGTGAAAGGTGAATGGACAACTGGTACGTATACGAGTGAACTTGGTACGTTTGCATTGCAAACAAAGACTGATAACGTTCTTTTTAAATGGTCGGATGAAAAGAAAAAAGGACAACTCTTCTTAACTTACGCATTGCTTCTAAGTGAACAAGAAGCTGGCAGATATACTATTACAATTAATTTGAAGGAGGCAAAATAATGAATTCCTTAGAACAGGTAAAAGGATTGATTAAAGAAGAAATTCAGGCTGCTGTATTAAAGGCAGAATTAGCGACAGAAGAACAGATTCCAAACGTTGTATTAGAATCTCCAAAAGATAAAACAAATGGTGACTTCTCTACAAATATGGCAATGCAACTTGCACGCGTTGCAAAAAAAGCACCTCGAATGATTGCAGAAGAACTAGTTGCAAACTTTGATAAAGCAAAAGCTTCTATTGAAAAAATCGAAATCGCTGGTCCTGGTTTTATTAACTTCTATATGGATAATAGCTATTTAACAGATTTAATTCCAACAATCGTAAACGCTGGTGAAGCTTACGGTGAAACGAATACTGGTAAAGGTGAAAAAGTACAAGTTGAGTTCGTATCTGCGAATCCAACAGGTGACCTTCACTTAGGACATGCACGTGGTGCGGCAGTAGGTGACACTTTATGTAACCTATTAGCAAAAGCAGGCTATGATGTATCTCGTGAGTACTACATTAATGATGCTGGTAACCAAATTCATAACTTAGCTCTTTCTGTTGAAGCTCGTTACATGCAAGCTTTAGGCTTAGATAAAGAAATGCCAGAAGACGGTTACCATGGTGCGGATATCATTGGAATCGGTAAACGTTTAGCTGAAGAATTCGGCGATCGTTATGCGAAAGCTGATGAAAAAGAAAGCTATGAATTCTACCGTGAGTACGGTTTAAAATATGAATTAGCAAAACTTCAAAAAGACTTAGAAAGCTTCCGTGTTAAATTTGATGTATGGTTCTCAGAAACATCACTATACAAAAACGGAAAAATCGATCAAGCTCTTGCCGTATTAAAAGAGCGCGAAGAGATCTTTGAAGAAGATGGAGCAACTTGGTTCCGTTCAATGACTTACGGTGACGATAAAAACCGTGTATTAATTAAAAACGATGGTTCTTACACATACTTAACGCCAGATATCGCTTATCACCGTGATAAATTAGAGCGTGGTTTTGATAAGTTAATCAACATTTGGGGTGCTGACCACCACGGTTACATTCCTCGTATGAAGGCTGCTATTCAAGCACTTGGTTACGATAAAGACACGCTTGAAGTAGAAATCATCCAAATGGTACAACTGTATCAAAACGGTGAAAAAATGAAGATGAGTAAGCGTACGGGTAAAGCAGTTACACTTCGTGAGCTTATGGAAGAAGTAGGCGTGGACGCAATGCGTTACTTCTTCGCAATGCGTAGCGGTGACTCTCATTTAGACTTTGATATGGACTTAGCGGTATCAAAATCTAATGAAAACCCAGTATACTATGCACAATATGCTCATGCTCGCGTATGCAGTATCCTTCGTCAAGGCGAAGAATTAGGATTAGCTGCAGATGGAGATGTGAACTATAAACTTGTTACTTCTGAGAAAGAAGTAGAGTTACTGAAAAAACTTGGTGAATTCCCAGCTGTAGTTGCGGATGCAGCACAAAAACGTCTGCCACACCGTATTACAAACTATGCATTTGAATTAGCAGCAACATTACACAGCTTCTACAATGCGGAAAAAGTATTAAACCAAGATAACTTAGAATTAAGTAAAGCTCGTTACGAGTTAATGAAAGCAGTACGCACTACACTTCAAAATGCATTAGCAATCGTAGGAGTATCTGCACCAGAAAAAATGTAATGAAGAAAAGCGGAAGCGGCTCGTTTAGAATAGGAGGGGGATGGAGCTCCTGACAGAGAGGCGTACTTTGCCTCGGAGGAAGGCGCGAAGCCACCGAGTATTCTAGCCGCTGGAACTGGACAATAAAGAAAAGCGGAGCCGACTGTTTAGTCCCGAAGGCTAAGGTTCTTTCCCACAGAAGATGCATTTTATCTTCTCGTGGGGAAGGTTCTTAGACAGAAGGGGGCTAGGAGGCAGAGCTGGACATAAAGAAAAGCGGAAGCGGGCTTTCGTTTTTAAATAAAAGGCAATCACACGATGTTGTGATTGCCTTTTTATGTGGAGATAATAAAAAAAATAAAATTTTATCAAACAAAAGGGGAATTTGCGTCGTCTTATGTAAATGTTAGGAGGCTTATGATGGAAGAAAAGATAGAAGAATTAATTGATATATATAAGAAGCAAATATATTCCTTATGCTATAAATTAGCGAAAACGAAAGAAGATGCGGAAGATATTTTTCAAGAGACGTGGATAAAGGTTTTTTCATCAAGGCACCAACTTTCTTATGTGGATAATTATAAAAAGTGGATTACTACAATTTGCGTTCGTACATTTTATGACTTTTACCGCAAGAAGAAAAGATGGAAAAATCGCGTATTAGATTTATTTCATAAAGAAGGTGGTGGAGAAGTAGAGTTTGTAGATGATGTGAATATATCAGAGGAAATCATTCAAAAGGTAGAAGCCAAAATGATACGGGAAGTTATACAGTTATTAAATGAAAAATATAAAACGGTACTCGTACTCTATTACTATGAACAATATTCTTACAAGGAAATGAGTGAAATATTAAATATACCAATTGGTACGGTAAAGTATCGGCTTAATTATGGGAAAAAGAAAATGCGAGAACATTTGGAGGGGTTCGTTCATGAGGGAAGATAAACTTGAACAGAAAATAAAGAGCAGTTTAGCAGGAGAGATAATACCAAGCGAAGAGCTGATCAATAACACGAAGCAGGGTGTGCGAAAGGCTCAGAAGTTAGAGAAGAGGTGGCTAATTAGTATTCATGCCATTTGGATTGTTTTGTTAACAATTGTTATAGAACAATTTATCACTCATTTGGATCATAAAATTCCTATGCTGATAGCAAGTGTGATTATGATGCACGTATACATTCCGATATATGTTGTAATACAGTCATTTTTAAAGAAGGAGTATAAATTACATGATAGAGTTCGCTAATCCATTTGTAGTATTTGAGATAGCTGGAATTACAATGTTTTTGGCTTTTATAGCACTTTTAATATGTGTTGCATCATGGGTATATACAGATGCTAAAGCACATCAAATGAGCAAAGGATGGAGTATTTTAGCAGTTATATTGCCATTCTTTATTGGATTTTTATTATATATGGTAAGAAGAAGTAAAAAGAAGGTTGAAGGAGAATGTAAGGTGAATTTTGTTAAAAAACAGAAAGTAACATTAGTTGCGATATTGGCAAGTACAATGTTTGTATTACTTAGTGGTTTTACTTTTGCACAAACGTTAGATGATGCGTGGAGAGCAGGAGATATATATTTAGAAAATGAGAAGCAAGGGAAAACAAGTTACGAGGCAAAATTCTCATCATGGGATATTGCCGGTAAGGATATCAAATTTCAATATGAAAAGGATACAGAAGTGACATTTTCTTATGAGACAGATGCAAAACGAGGAAACTTATGTTTTAGTGTGTATGAAAGACAAGGAGAAGGTATAAAAGAGTTAAAGGAAATTTGTGAATCGAAAAAAGGTACTTTTACAGTTACTTTAAAAGCAAATGAAGAATATGTATTGAATATAAGCGGATTAAAAGTAAAAGATGGATTTGTAAAAGTGAATTGGGAAGAGAAATAAAAGGGGTCCTATAAAGGACCTCTTTTCTATTGAATAGTATAAGTAACAGAAAAACTAACAGGACTATAGTAAACGTAAGGTGCATGAAATTGAACATACATATTTCCATCTGTTTTTGCAGTGAAAATTCGGCCGTAACCATCAGAATAACGTCCAATAAGGTTATGATTTGAGTCATAAACACTGTAACTAGGAGTTTTGCTGTTAGGATGAATTGTTAGTTCTTGTCCTTTTTGAAGGAAAATAGGTTCTTGTTCAGAACTACCTCCAGTTTGCAAAGAATAAAATTTTGTAAAGCTTTGTTCTTGAGCGGCAGCAGCGACTTTTGTTTCAGGGATAAACGCAGTAGCTCCAGTAATTCCTGCTAAAGTTAATGCACCTGCTAAAATCATTTTTTTCATAATAGAAAAAGCCTCCTTATTAGTTGTAATCGTTTTTGTTACAATTAATATTGTATACGATAATGGGTAGGATAAAATATGCTTTTATGCATATATATTTTTTCTCAATAAAAGACCACTGATAAAATCAGTGGTCTTTTAAATGATTAAGCAGCTTTCTGTTCAGTTTGAGGAACAGGTTTTTGAAGCGAGTTATAAACTCCTGTTCCGATAACGTCTAATGCCATTCTCATTCGTTCAGGCGAAATGTTTTCTAATACGTTATCTTGAGGTGTATGGTATACCTTCTCAATATGATAGATTAATGGATTCCAACTATCGACACCCATCCAAATGAATAGAGCAGCAGGAATACCAGCTTCAGCAAATGGAACATGATCACTAGAACCGAATTTACCTTGTAGGACGAGTTCATTATTTAGTTGTTTACCTGCTTGCAAGGCAGCGTCTGTTACAAAGTTTGTAGAGCCATCAGGTGTCATAGCGTATAAATTCTTTGCTTTATCATAATTTGTTGCAACCATGTCGGCGTTAAAGACACCTAAAATACGGTCGCGTTCTTTTGGGGATAGACTATTCACGTAATAATCCGAACCAAGTAATCCAGTTTCTTCAGAACCAAAGGTAATAAAGCGAATTTCTTTATCAGTTTCTACATTTTGAAAAGCACGAGCTAGTTCTAATACTAATCCAGTTCCAGAAGCATTATCATTTGCGCCAGGTGCTCCGACAACACTATCATAGTGCGAGCTTACAACGACTGCTTTTTCATTACCTGTACTCTTTTTTGGTTTCTTTTTGGCGATAACATTTAGAGATGTTAATTTAGATTCATGTCTCGCTTTTAGGGAAAGAATTGTTGTCCCTTTTTTAGCGATTTCTTCTTTAAATGCATTTCCTTGTGCATAAGCAAGGCCAAAGACAGGGATAGATTGCTTTTTCGTTAGGCGGGGATTGAAGGTTTGTCCATAATTTCCGCGTCCGCCAATTAAACTGTATAAAAGAACACCTTTTGCACCTTTGCTAATAGCATTTTCAACTTGTTTATTATAGTCTGTAACTGTCGTTCCTCTTTCAAATAAAACAATTTTACCGTTTACTTCATTTGGAATATCTTCTAATTTTGTACCACCTTGAACAAAGATAAGGGGAGCTGTAACAGCTTCTGTAGAAATTAGTGCATTAGGAGCAGCACCAGCTTGCCAAGTACGTTTTGTTGATAGTGGTGATTCAATGAATCCAACGTATTGATCGGGCACCTGAAATGGTTGATATTCTACGTCATAGCCCATTGATTTAAGCTGCATACCAATGTAACGAGAAGCCCATTCTTCAGATTTTGTCCCACCGGGGCGAGGACCAATTGTTTCAGACAAGAAACGAACATGTTCAATCGCGCGGTTTGGATCAATCTGTTTTGTAATAGATGGAGTTTGTGTAACCTCTGACGTGGAATCCGCTTTCGCTTGCCCGATTGGAGCTAAGCTAACAGCGAGTGATACAGCAAGCAAAGAGCTTACTATTTTTTGTTTCAATGATTTTCTCATTTTTTCCTCTCCTATTCTTCTATTCTCTCTGACTGACAAAAGAAGACGGATAATGACTTTATTTTACCTTCGTGCCTTTTGTTTTTCAATATTCTGACATTGAGAAATAAAAACGATATATGCATATTTGCATATTTTTGAGGGAGATATGTATGCTATCATTTTAAACGAAGGTTCGCTTTCTACTCTGAAAGCTCCTACATTGCATGAATCTAGTGTACCCAAACTTTAGATTATGTAGAGGAATGGAATCACTGTAGGGTTTCATTTCTCATGTTTGAATCAGTTGATGGTAATTATGTTTCCGCATTTCATAATTATTATCAGTGATATATGTAAGGCATCCATATGAAAATAAGAGGCTGTTCAAAGGTTTTCCGTACTTTTGGGCAGCCTCACCCCGTTAAAAGGACGATACTTTATGTATCGTCCTTTTTGTATAAAAAAACATCCAATCAATTGAGAGATTGATTGGATGTGAAAAAATTATTAATAATTTTTTTTGCGTTTTGTAGCTAAAATACTTAATAATCCAGCTAGTAGAAGAACGATACCTACTGTTTGTGTAGGGTCTTCTTTATGACCTGTATTTGGAAGGTGTTTATCCGTATTTTGATCATCTTGCTGTTTGTTATCTGTTTTATTCGATGTTTCTTCAGAAGTTCCGTTTTCGTGTTTCTCAGATGTTTCATTGCCTTTGTTTTCTTCTTTATTTGGAGGAGTAACTGGCTTGTCATCTCCACCTGAAGAAGATTCAATTTTTTTATTTGAAACTGTAATTTGTAGTGGTGAAGCTTGGGCTTTTTCAATAGTAAAGCTTATTGGTGATGCATCTAATTGATAGCCTTCAGGAGCTTTTGTTTCCACTAGTTGATAATTACCAGGTTTCAAATCATTTACGATTAATTTACCATGCCCATCTGTTTTTAAACCTTCTCGTACTACTTTTCCATCTTGGTCTAAAATATTGAAAATGGCACCTTCAAGTGTTCCGTGGTGATCAATATCAACTTTAGTTAACTCAATTGAACCTGTTGTTAAACTATTTAAAGCTGTAACAGAGGTAATTTGAGATTGTCCTTTCGTAATTGTGAAAGGAATTGGTTTAACGTTTAAATCATAGCCAGTCGGAGCTTTCGTTTCAATGAACTGATAATCTCCCGGACGTAAATCAGAAACAGAAATCTTCCCATCTTTATCAGTAGTTAAATCTGAACGAGCATCCTTGCCGTCCATATCTACAATTTTAAAGATAGCCCCTTCAAGAGTAGTACCGTCGATGTCATCAACTTTAGTTAATTCAACTGTGCCCTTAGTTAAGCTATTCGTAGCAGTAACAGAGGCGATTTTTTCTTGGCCTTTTTTAACTGTGAACTTAATAGGTGTTTCGTTTAAGTCATAGTGTTCAGGAGCTTTTGTTTCGATAAACTCATAGTGTCCTGGTGGTAATTCATCAATGACTAAACGGCCGTTTTTATCAGTAGTTAAATCGGTACGGACGTCATGCCCATCCTTGTTAACAATTTTAAATACTGCACCTTCAAGTGTTGTGTTTTCTTCAACATCATCAACTTTAATTAACTCCACACTACCTTTCGTTAAGCTATTAATAGCTGTAACGAAGACATGCTTTGTTTGACTTCTTTCGATTGTGAATTTAATTGGTTCTTCATTTAAGTCGTAATGTTTAGGAGCTTTCGTTTCAATAAATTGATAGTCTCCTGGCTGTAAGTCTTTCGCGATGATTTTTCCGTCTTTATTGGTAACTAAATTCGTACGAATGTCGTTACCATTCATATCAGTAATTTTAAATACCGCACCTTCTAGCATTTCTTTCTTATCTATAGAGTCAACTTTAGTTAATTCCACGCCACCTTTTGTTAGGCCATTCTTAGCAGTAACAGAAACGGGAGATAGTTGACTTCTCTCGATAGTGAAGCTGATAGGTGTTTTATTTAAATCGTAATCTTTCGGAGCTTTCGTTTCAATGAATTGATAGTCTCCAGGGCGTAAGTTTGTAGCAGTAATCTTACCATCTTTATCAGTAGTTAAATCCGTGCGAACAATTTTACCATTCGCATCAATGATGTTAAACACCGCATCAGAAAGTTTTGTATCTGGATTTATATCATCCACTTTTATTAATTCTACAGAACCCTCAGTTAAGCTATTTGTAGCAGTAACTTGGAGCTTTTCTTTTTGGCTTTTCTTAATTGTAAACTTAATAGGTTTACTATCTAATTTATAGTGTTCAGGAGCTTTCGTTTCAATAAACTGATAGTCCCCAGGGCGTAAATCAGAAACAGAAATTTTTCCATCTACATCTGTTGTAAGCTCAGTGCGAATGTCGTTACCATTCATATCAGTAATTTTAAATATCGCATCTTTAAGAGCGGTACCATCTACATCATCCACTTTAGAAAGTTCCACAGCGCCTTTCGTTAAGCTATTTGTAGCTGTAACGGAGATAGGATCAGCTTGGCTCTTTGTGATTGTGAATGGAATTGGCTCTTTGTTTAAATCATAGTGTTTCGGAGCCGTTGTCTCGATGAATTGATAATCACCAGGACGTAGGTCAGAAACGCTAATTTTACCTTGTTGATTCGTAACAAGCTCTTTGTGAATTACGGTGCCATTCATATCCACAATTTTAAATACTGCGCCTTCAAGAGTAGTGCCATCGACGTCATCCATTTTAGAAAGTTCCACGCCGCCTTTTGTTAAACTATTTTTCATAGTAACGGTAGCAATATCTTTTTGGCTTTTTTCAATTGTAAATATAATTGGTTTTTTGTCTAAATCATAGTGTTCAGGAGCCGTTATTTCAACGAATTGATACGTACCAGGACGTAAGTTTTCGATAACGATTTTACCTTCACTGTTTGTTTTTAAATCTGTTTTAAGTACTTTGCCATCTTGATCTAGTAAATTAAATACCGCATCGGCAAGTTTTGTTTGATTGTTTAAATCATCAACTTTAAGTAATTCGATACTACCTTGTTTTAAGCTATTTGTAGCAGTTAAAGAAATAGCTTTCTTCTGTCCTTTTTCAATAGTGAATTTGATTGGTGTTTCATCTAAAACGTAATGCTTCGGAGCTTTCGTTTCGATGAATTGATAATCACCAGGACGTAGGTCGTTAATTTCGATTATTCCTTGTTCATTTGTAACAAGGTCTTTATGAACTACATCACCATTCATATTAACAATTTTAAATACTGCATCTTTAAGAACAGTGCCATCAACATCATCTGTTTTAGAAAGTTTAACTGCACCCTTTGTTAAAGCATTTGTAGCAGTGACATGAAGAGTTTCAGTTTGGCTCTTTTTAATTGTAAATACGATAGGTTTTTTATCTAAATCGTAATGTTCAGGAGCAATTGTTTCAACGAATTGATACGTACCAGGACGTAGATTTTCAACAACAATTTTACCTTCATCATTTGTTTTTAAGCCTTCTTCAACCAACTCTCCGTCTGCATCTAATAAATTAAATACGGCATTAGCAAGTTTTGTATTTATATCAATATCGTCAATCTTTGTTAGTTCAACGCTACCGTTTTTTAAAGCATTTTTGCTTGTAACATTGATCTCTTTCGTTTGACTTCTTTCAATTGTAAATGGAATCGTTGTTTCATCTAATACATAGTGCTCAGGAGCTTTTGTTTCAATGAACTGATAGTCTCCAGGGCGTAAATGAGAAACAGAAATTTTACCGTTTTTATCTGTAACAAGATTCGTATGAACTTCCTTACCATTCATATCCACAATCTTAAAGATTGCACCTTCGAGCATCGTACGATCGATGTCATCGATTTTTGTTAATGTTACTGCACCTTTCTTTAAACTGTTAGTAGCAGTAACAGTAATATTCTCTTTTTGACTTTTTTCGATAGTGAACGGAATAGGGTCTTTGCTTAAGGTATAGTCTTTTGGAGCTTTCACTTCAACAAATTGATAGTCTCCAGGACGTAAATCAGAAGCAGTAATTTTACCGTTTGTATCAGTCGTTAAACCTTTGCGAATTACCTTTTTAGTATCATGAGCGTCAACGATTATAAATTCTGCACCTTCAAGAGTAGTGCCATCAACATCATCAACTTTTGTTAAAGTGACGCCACCTGTAAGTAAACTGTTTTTTATAGTAACAGGGATAGGAAGATCTTCCTTACTACCTTTTTTAATTGTGAACTTAATAGGTGTTTTGTCTAATTTATAATGTTCAGGGGCTTTTGTTTCGATAAATTGATAATCCCCTGGTGCTAAATCAGGAATAACTAATACTCCGTGACCATCTGTTGTTAAATCTTTCATAATTTCTTTGCCAGTTGTGTCTTGCAATGTGAATACAGCGCCGGCAAGAGCTTTACTACTTTCCACATCATCTTCTTTAATAAGTTTAACTTTTCCTTTCGTTAAACTATTCTTGAAAGTAATAGGGATGAGTTTTTGTTGGCTCTTTTCAATTGTAAATTCAATAGGTTCTTCATTTACATCGTAATAAGTAGGAGCCTTTGTTTCGATTAGTTTATAATTACCTGGACGTAAGTCTTGTACTACTAATTTACCGTCTTTATTGGTAGTAAGTTCCGTACGAACATCCTCGCCTTTGTCATTAATTATTTTAAATACCGCACCTTCAAGGGTTTCCTTAGCATTTACATCATCAACTTTTGTTAATTCAATACCGCCTTTTATTAAGCTGTTAGTAGCAGTAACGTTAATAGCAGTTGCTTGACTTACCTTAATTGTAAATTCAATCGGTGTTTTATTTAAGGCATAATGCTCCGGAGCTTTTACTTCGATAAATTTATAGTTACCTGGACGTAAACCAGTAGCAATAATTTTACCTTCCTGATTCGTAACTAATTCTGTACGGACATCCTCATTTTTGTTATTAACAATTTTGAATACGGCACCTGTAAGTGGAGTGCCATCAACATCATCGATTTTTATTAGCTCAACATCGCCTGGTAGTAGACTATTTTCAGCTGTAATAACAATTGGTGTTTTTTGACCTTTTTCAATTGTAAATTCAATTGGTGTTGATCGCAGTTCATAATGTTCAGGAGCTTTCGTTTCAATAAATTTATATTTGCCTGGACGTAAGTCAGAAGCTTTAATAGTTCCGTTTTTATCGGTAGTTAAGTCCGTACGCACGTCTTCGTTTTTTTCATTAACGATTTTGAATATAGCTCCAGCAAGAGGAGTCTTTTTATCAAATTCGTCGATTTTTAATAACTCAACGGCACCTGTTGTTAAACTGTTTTTTGCAGTAATTGGAATGATACTTGTTTGACTTTTTTCAATTGTAAATGGAACTGGTTCTTTATTTAACTCATAGTATTTAGGTGGTGTTGTTTCAATAAATTGATACTCACCAGGCTCTAAATCTTCAACGGTTAAAGTTCCATCTTTTTCTGTTTTTAAGTTTGTACGCACGTCTTCGTTCTTGTTGTTAACAATTTTGAATACCGCACCTTCAAGAGTAGTGCCATCAACATCATCAACTTTTGTTAAAGTAACACCACCTTTAATTAAAGTGTTTTTTGCTTTAATAGAAGCAGCTGTAGTTTGGCTTTTTTCTATTTCGAATAGGATAGGTGTTTTGTCTAATTCATAGTGCTCAGGAGCTTTTGTTTCGACAAATTGATATTTACCAGGACGTAAATCTTTTGCTTCGATTTGTCCATGTTCATTTGTTGTTAATTTCTCATATCCAGGAATATTTTTTCCGTTGCGATCTTGAACAGTAAACTCTGCCCCTGCTAAAGTTTTATTATAATTATCCACTTTTGTTAAAAGAGCAGATCCTTTAGTTAAACTATTTGTCGCAGCTAGATTTACTACTGTTGTTTGATCTATAGAGATAGTAAACGGAATAAGTTTGCTATCTAATTGATAATGCTCAGGAGCCTTCGTTTCTTGTAAGTAGTAAGTTCCTGGTTTTAGTTTATCTATAATAATTTGTCCGTTATTATTTGTTGTTAATTCTTTGTGTTCTGGAATTACTTTTTTATCTTTATCCAGTAGTGTGAAAATAGCGCCTTGTAGTGTTGCGTTTTTGTTCAGGTCATCAGATTTTGTTAAAACTACTTTCCCGACAAATTTCTTATTTGCAAGTTTATATGTTGTAGTCTCTTGTGTACCAAGTTCAACAATTTTCCCTTGTTTTAAATCCCAGCTAATTACATAGCCTTCAGGAGCCTTTGTTTCTTTTAATAAATATTTATCACGTTTTAAATTATTAAATTTAGCGATACCGTCTTTGTCTGTTGTAATTTTACGGATAACAGTTTTACCTGTACGATCGTATAAAGTAAATTCTGCCCCAGCTAATAGTACGTTCTTATTGTCGTTATCTACCTTTATAATTTCAAGGTTTCCACGACCTTTGGTAGCAGATCCTCCACCTGAACCAGAAGACATTCTCACTTCAATTGTTTCAGTAGTTTCTGTGTTTTTAACTGTCAACTTATTGCCTGTGATTTTCGCTTTATTACTTACTTTTTCTTTATCGTCTGCATTAATAAGTGAGCGATATTCTAAAATATAAGCTCGATCAATTTTTTTCAAGAAGGCAATTTCGAAATGTTGCTTTCCGGTATTATTGTCTGTTGTTATTTTGAGTTTATAGTCTGTTCCTTCTTTTAATTCGTTTACTTTATCGTTTGTTAAATTTCCATATGGATCAACAGTTGTAGGATATAAGTGGAATGAATCTTCCACAATTACCTGATTTTCGGTTGGGTCATCTGTTACAACCGCATCCGCAATGGTTGATTGGCTTTCGTTAATTGCGATACTCCAATTAATATAGTTGTCGTCTTGCACAGCTTTTTTAGTAACAAAGCTGCCACCTTTATTTACTTGAGTGTCACCTGTAAGGGTGTTTACAATTTTAGAGCCATCTTTTAAATCTGCCTCATTTTTGTAGGTACCTTGGATAAGTTCGCCATCAAGGCTTGTTTTAAAGATAATATAGTAGGGTGAATTAATTGATTGTTTGAAATGAACCTTTAGGGTGTTTTTATTTTTCTCTGTAGGTTCTTCAAGTTCATATTTCTCAGTTGGTACAGCATTACCAGGTTGTGCATTATCAGGATTTCCATTTAAAATCATGTCGCGCACTTCAATGGATCCAGGAACTAACTTTTGTTTATCTTGTATTACGTCTATAACGTAAGGATCTTTAATCTCAACGTTATTATAGTTAAAGCCTATTATCCAAGTAATTTCCTTCGTTTGGGCGTTATAAGAACCGTATTTATAACCATTTGCCTTTGTGAAAGTATCAGGATCGAAATTAGCTTCAACTTTATTTGATTGTGGATTAGAATCCGTATCTATCCAAGATAGGTTACCTGTATTTTTAAATGAAGTTTTACCACTTTCTAGCTTTGTATAATCAAAGTCTGTCGTATATTTTACGACTAATGTCTTTGTCATATTAGACTGATATGTACCTATAAGAGTAATTGTAAAGCCTTTATCTGTTGCATCTAAAACATAGTCAGTCCCAGCTTGAAGGATATAATTTCCGTCTTTAATTTCTAGTTTTTTATCTTTTAATTGTAATCCACCGTGATCAAAGGTGTCCGTAATGATCGCTTTGTTTAATGGATAGTTGTTATTATTTACTATAATTGTCCAAGTTGTTGTTTTGTCTTTATAATTTGTTTCAGCTTTATTATTAGATTTAATAATATTTTGCTGCTTGAAGCTAGCTTCATTTTCTTTACTTGAATCATTATCAGCTGTAACTTTATTTTTTACTTTTCCATCTTCTATAACTTTATTAGTTGGCTTGGTTTTATAGGTAATCACATAAGCACTATTAATATCATTGTTAAACTGTAAATCGAATCCATTCTTCTTGTTACTTACAGTGTAATTATTAACAGCGTCACCTGTTACAAGCGTTCCTTTTTCATTATATGAAGCGTTTTTTACAACAATAGAATTTGCATCTAGTTCGTGTGTATCGTCAAAAATATCTTTTAAAATCGCATCTGCTTTTTTGATCTCTCTTTGATCACCATTGTAAGTAATTGTCCACTCAATTGTTTGCGTCTTTGGATCATATTTACTTGTTTTATTTAAGTGTGTACCACGAGAAACCGTTACAGTAGAGCTTGCGTTTTGTTGCTTTTGATTATCACTCGTTATCGTAACGTTATTTCGGAAACTTTTAATATTTTCATCAGTAATTTTTGTGGCATATTCGATTTGATATGCTTTATTGATAGAATCTTTAAAAGCAATCTCCAATTTTGAGCCATCTGATGAAATAATATTGTAATCTGTTGGCTCAGCTTCTGCACCACGCGTTACATTCCCATTAACATCAACTTCTAAATAATAAACTTTAATAGAATCTTTATTTAAGTTTGTACCTTGTGGAATGCTATCTTTAAAAATAGCGTTTTTAAGGGTGTCTTGCGTTTTGTTCATCTCTACTTTCCAATTAATTTCATTTGTATTAATTGGTCTATCAGGTAATCCTTTTTTATTCGTAGCTGTTTGTACATTAGGCTTAAAGTCAACTGTAATAGAAACATCCTTATCTTTAATCGGGAAAGGAATTTCTTGTGTTGTTGTACCTTTAATTTCAGCTCTATTAAATTCTGTCTTTAATTGTAGGTTACCAGCAACATCTGGATGCTCTTCAACATAATCGTTGAATGTCATCGTGACTTTTCCATCTTTTGTAACAGTAAAATTACCAATTTGATGGTTTTCACTATCATATAAAGGACTGTTAATTGTATTGTAAATCTTAAAATGTTTAGGAAGATCAAAAATATAGTAATCTCCATTTTTCACATTCATTGATTTTAAAAGTTCCCATGTAAACTCAATATTGGCAGGGGAATCTGTACTTGGACGGTTATCCTCTGTAAATGGTTTTCCGTCTTTATCCGTCAACTTTACACCGGTTAAAATGTTTGTTGTTATTTGCTTTGGACCTGAATTTGTATTCTCAGCAGGGTCGCTTGCTAGCTTTTGTTCTGGATTGTCAGTAGCAATTTTAGCTGCTAGGTTTTGTTCCGGATTATCAGTGGCAGTTTTAGCTGCTGGGTTTTGTTCCGGATTATCAGTGGCAGTTTTAGCTGCTGGGTTTTGTTCCGGATTATCGGTAACAGTTTTAGTTGCTGGGTTTTGTTCCGGATTATCGGTAACAGTTTTAGTTGCTGGGTTTTGTTCCGGATTATCAGTAACAGTTTTAGTTGTTGGATCTTGCTCCGGATTGTCAGTAACAGGTTTAGCTACTGGATCTTGCACTGGTTTATTAGTATCCTGTTTGGTGCCATCTTCTTTAGAGTCTTCTACCTGAACAGGAACTGATATAGGCTGAACCATTGTTCCTAAAGGAAAAGCGATTTGAACTGATTTTTCCCCAGTTTTTAAAGTTGAGTTAAACACGGTATCAACTTTAATTTTTCCTTTAGCGTCTTTCAAATTTTCTACTTGATCATTAAATATTAATTTTAATTTATTATCTTTAGCTGTTATAAAATATTGACCAATATTTTTTTGATCTGTTACTAAATCCCCTTGCAAATCTTTAGATACTTTTAATGCAAGTGGTATTTGAACTACTGCTGTATCATTTGCGTGTGCAGCTTGTTGATCCTTTATTGACCAAGCGTATTCTACTTCAATGGTTGATCCTATCTTTACTAAGTTGCTAGGATTTTTTGCTTCGTCAATAATATGATTCGTTGCATCTTTCATTTCAACAGTGTCAAATAAGGAATCTCCTGTTAACGTTTCCGCTCTTACTTGATTGTATGGAAAACTAGCAAGTTGCGAAAATAGTACGAATACAATTAAACATACATTAAAAAGTTTTTTCATTTTTCCTCCTCTGAACATTCATTTGTCCATTGGGGACTTATTCCACATGAACAAATGGAATATTAAAAGTATTTGTTATAAGCTATTTACTTTTGTTATCCCTCCGTTTCTATACGCGTTCTCAGACAAACAGGATTATGTTCAAAGTAAAATTGTTTAACGTAAAACAAAATGTATATTTACACAGTTCTATGGAAATATACACAATTCGACAAAAAATGTCGAAAAAAATACTGATATAAAGAATGATATCAGACCTTCATATGTGAGATAGTTTTCATGTATATCTAGTAAAAAAGAATGGTTATAAAGGTAAGTTTTACGATACATACTAACCAAGGTAGTGTATCCCTTTGTGAAGGCTTATTTTTGCCTTAAAGTTATGTGGAAATAAAAATCTAGATAGGGTTGGTTTTGGTCAGAATGAAGACAATATGTACTTTGAAAATAGTCATTTATTTTGTCTAAAGAGAGTTGTGCGATTAGTGGACCGAAGTTGAAAGATGATAGTTTCTTACATTGTTAGAGAGATATAAGGATTACAGAATATTCGACTAACACGTTACTACGGTCATTTTTGAGCCTGTTTAAACAATAAGAAAGAAGGTGTTTTACTCCTTAGTTACAATATCTTTTTAGTAAAGATAAGCTTAAGTAACCTCCGCTAAAGATTATATACTTAAATGATAAAGAGTTCAACAATAGTTCACATATTTTCCCAAAAATAAAAAACGGCTGTTTTATGTGGAATAAATCTACAAAACAGCCGTTTTTGGTATTAGATTTCTGTTAAGATTATTGGTTCACCGCGTGTTACGACAACGGTATGTTCACATTGTGCAACAAGACTTTTATCAGGTGTAACGAATGTCCAACCGTCGTCACCACGCTCAATAATATGATCAGCCTTCATAGAGATGAACGGTTCTACAGCGATAACAAGACCGTCTTTTAGAAGCGCATTATCCATTGGATCATAGTAGCTTAAAATGTGATTTGGTGCTTCATGTAAGCTAAGACCAATGCCGTGACCAGTTAAGTTTTGAATAACATTGTACCCACTTTTATGTGCGAAGTTTGAAACAGCACGACCAATTTGATTTTGTTTTGAGCCAGCTTTAACCTTTTTCATTGCTGTCCAAAATGCATCAACCGCTGCTTGGCAAAGTTTTTCTTTTTCCTCGTCTTCTCCAAGTACAAATGAAATACCTGTATCTGCATAATAGCCATCAAGTGCAGCAGATACATCGACGTTTACTAAGTCGCCTTCTTTTAATACACGATCTCCTGGAATACCATGAGCAACTTCTTCATTTACACTAATGCAAGTTACACCTGGAAAATCATATTCTTTTTCAGGTGCAGAAATAGCACCATGCTCATCTAATACTTTTTTACCGATCAAATCAAGCTCTTTCGTTGTCATACCTGGCTTCGCTTGTTTTTTCATTTCTTCACGTGCAAGCGCAACGATGCGGCCGATTTTTCGTAAGCCTTCTAAATCTTGTTCATTACGAATAATCATGAAAACCACTGTCCTTCCTCGAATATATATCTTATCCGATTGTATCATGTTTATTTTCGTCCTGCTACTCGCTTGCGGTATGCGGGTTGATTCCTCTCATAAAGAATACATGACAATTGTCATATCGATGTCATGACGCATCATACTGTTTCCTAAGTTTTCCAAGTAATACAATGTAAATATAAGAAACAGCGGGGGTGGAGAGATGGAAAAGATTATTGAAGTAAATGGTGTTTCTAAAACATTTAAACATAAAAGCGCAGTAAATAATGTTTCATTTCATGTAAATAAAGGGGAAATAGTAGCGTTACTTGGTCCGAATGGTGCGGGAAAAACAACGACGATGTCGATGATGCTTGGATTAAAGGATCCAACAGAAGGTAAGGTCTTTATATTTGGAAAGAGTCCAAAGCATAGGGATGTTCGTAATAGCTTCGGTGCGATGCTGCAAGAAGTAAGTGTCATTGATAGTATTACGGTGGAAGAGGCAATTGAGTTATTCCGTAGTTATTATACGAATCCTATAGCGAAAGAAACGTTACTGCAGTTATCAAATTTAGAATCAGAGCGAAAGCAAAGATGTGAGAGATTATCAGGTGGGCAAAAAAGAAGATTAAACTTTGCGCTTGCACTTGCGGGAAATCCGGATTTGTTATTTTTAGATGAGCCGACAGTCGGAATGGATATTACGTCTCGAAGAACGTTTTGGGAAACGATTCGAAAGTTAGCAAGTGAAGGGAAAACGATTATTTTAACGACGCATTATTTAGAAGAAGCAGATGCTTTAGCAAATCGTATCTTATTATTTGCGAACGGAAAGATTATCGCAGATGGTACACCAGACGAAATGAAAGCAACGATTTCGAGAAAAACAATCACATTTTATTCGAAGGAAAGCATTCCTACAAAATTACTAAAGGAATTACCAAATGTAACAGAAGTAAAGTCAAACGAAGGACGCTTCATTTTAACAACGGAGGATACGGATGAAACTTTAAAAGCCATTTATCAAAGGAGTTTACCTGTAACAGATGTTTCAGTTGAACGTGGAAGCCTTGATGAGGCATTTGAACGGTTTGTCGCAAATCAGAAGGAGGAAATCGCATGAGAGCGTTATGGATGCAGTGCAAAATAGAAATTTTACGTACATTCCGCAATAAATTATTTATCTTTTTCTCATTATTAATGCCTGTTATGTTTTACTACATTTTTACAAATGTTGTTCAAGTACCACAAAACGGAGATGCGTGGAAAGCACATTATTTAATTTCGATGGCAACTTTCAGTATTGTAGGGACTGCACTCTTTAGTTTCGGTGTGAGACTTTCTCAGGAAAGAGGGCAAGGATGGACACATCTTCTAAAAATTACACCGCTTCCAGAGGGAGCATATTTAACAGCAAAAATTATCGCTCAAACAGTAGTAAATGCTTTTTCAATATTAGTTATCTTTATTGCAGGGATACTAATTAATCATGTTGAGTTAACGGTAGGGCAATGGATTGGTGCGGGGTTATGGTTATTGTTAGGGGTAACACCATTTTTAGCGTTAGGAACAGTAATAGGTTCCATTAAGAAGGCGGACGCAGCTGCTGGCTTAGCAAATATTTTAAATATGAGTTTAGCTATAGTTGGCGGGTTGTGGATGCCGATTGAAGTATTCCCAAAAATATTAAGAACGATTGGTGAATGGACACCGACATACCATTTCGGAAGTGGTGCGTGGGATATTGTAGCTGGAAAATCAATTGGATGGGAAAATATCGCGGTATTAGGAGGTTATTTCCTTATATTTGTTGTAGTATCAATATATATAAGAAAAAGACAGGAAGCGGTATAAATGATAGAGAAGAAGAGGGTTGAGATTTTTCCGAAACATATGGGATTCTTTCCATACATGTGGTTTGTTTATCTATTATTTCCAATTTATCACTTAGCACAAGCATCAGGATGGAAGCTTGTGCTAGGAAGCGGTATGTTGATACTTTTTATTATTACATACCGTCAGCTATATTTTGTTCAGAGGACGTTTGTTTTTTGGGCATGCATTCAAATGATACTCATCTTTTTATTTGCTTTATTTTATAATCCTTTTATGATATTTTTTGGCTTTTTCACAGCAAGTGCGATGGGATTTGCGCCAAATAAGAAAGTATTTCGAGTGCTTTTATGTTCGTTAGTTATAATGCTTGGAGCATTTTTAGTTGTAAATATGAATCAATTAACAACTACAAGTTTAGTAAATATCGTTCCGATGTTTATTTTAATGCTTCTTACGCCATTTGGTATGCGTAATTTTAATCAGAAAAAGATGTTAAGAAATCAATTAGATGAGGCGAACGAGCAAATTAAAGACTTAGTAAAACGTGAAGAACGGCAGCGGATTGCAAGAGATCTTCATGACACATTAGGACATACGCTATCTCTTATTACTTTAAAAAGCCAGCTCGTTGAGAAGTTAATTTTGAAAAATCCAGAGCGTGCAAGTGCGGAAGCGAAGGAAATTACACAAACGTCTCGTACAGCCTTAAAACAGCTGAGGGAATTAATTTCTGATATGCGTATGATTACGGTAGAAGAAGAGCTAGAGCAAATAAAAGCGATCTTACAAGCAGCTAATATTGAATTAGAAGTGAGGCAAGAAGCAAGGTCGAGCTCGTTATCACCAATTGAACAAAATATTGTCGGGATGTGTTTACGTGAGGCCGTTACAAATGTTGTAAAACATAGTAAGGCAACGCGGTGCGCAGTTTCTGTATTAGAATCGCAAGGTGAGCTGATTTTACAAGTAGAAGATAACGGAATCGGTTTAACAGATCAAAATCATGATGGAAATGGTATTCGCGGCATGAAAGAACGAATTGCTCTTATTGATGGATTTGTTGAACTAGGTACAATCAATCCAGGGACGTTGTTAACAGTAAAAGTTCCAGTTGTTATTAGAACAGGAAAAGATGAGGTGAGGGCATGATCCGAATTATTATTGCAGAAGATCAGCGGATGCTTCGTGGTGCGTTAGGGGCCCTGCTTGATCTAGAAGATGATATCGAAGTAATTGGGCAAGCTGCGAACGGGGAAGCGGCGTTACAATTAATTGAATCGTTAAAGCCAGATGTAAGTATTATGGATATTGAAATGCCGATTCAAAGTGGATTGGATGTCGCTGAGGCTTTAAAGAAAGAAAAATCATCATGCAAAGTAATGATTTTAACAACATTTGCAAGACCTGGTTATTTTGAACGAGCAATGAAAGCTGGTGTGCACGGATATTTGTTAAAAGATAGCCCAAGTGAAGATTTAGCAGCAGCAATTCGTAATGTAATGAAGGGGAAACGAGAGGTCTCCCAAGATTTAATGTTCGGCCTATGGCAGGAGCAAAATCCGTTGTCAGATCGCGAAAAGGAAGTATTGTTGCTTGCGAAAGAAGGAAAGACGGCAAACGAAATTGCGAAGGCGCTTTATCTTTCGCCGGGTACAGTACGTAATTATATTTCTGAAGTATTAGCGAAGCTTGATGCGAAAAATAGAATTGAAGCAATTACAATTGCGGAAGAAAAGGGATGGATATGAAAAGAAGTTTACCTATGATTGGTAAACTTCTTTTTTATTATTGTACCGCTATTACTTTATTTATTTTTTGTAACGGTTTGTAACCGTGTGCTTCAAATGCCTTTGCAAATTCATTTGATACGGCAGTTCCATATAAATCTTTTGCAGCTTGTACGATATGAGATTGAAGTGATTCAAAGTCTTCAGCGGAAGTTGCATAATTTTGCAATGTACGCATAACAACTTTACTTACTTTTTCATTTCCTTGTTTTTGAACAGCAACACCGTTATATGTTTTACCTTCAGCTAATTGATATAATACGTGACTGATAATACCAGAATTCACGTGTGATTCTTGATTATTACCATCGTTATAGAAATCTTGTAAATTTGTATATAGTTTATGACCGCCGTCACCAATTTCCCTTGGGATATCACGAATTGTTAGGCCACCTAATGTATCGCCCATAATCCAGTTTCCTTTATCTTTCTTTACGTAATATTCGATTTGTGTACCCCAGAAATCCGCTAATCCCTCGTTTAGTGCAGATGTTTCAGCGCTTGGATATCTCACGACTTTATTTTTCGTTGTGCCACTGAATACAGCATGTCCAAATTCATGAGCTGTTACATCAAGAGCTGATGTTAGTTTTCCGTCTAAACCATCACCAAATACCATTTGGTTCCAAGCGGGATGCCAAAATGCATTTACATAGTCTTCTTTTACACCATCACTAACTTCAGTAGAATCAAAACCGTGTACACTAGCAACAACTTTTGAATCTTTATTGTCGTAACTTTTTAGATTATGTTCTTTCTTAAAGTAATCGTAAATATCACTCATGTTCTTCATAGCGCCCGCGGCTTCTTTATCTGCAAAATTAGGAGTACTACTTGAAATTAGTGTCCCTGGATAACCAGCTTGACTATATCCCCCGAGGGAATCGGCGTAGTTTGCATTATAAATATAAATACCATTTCCGCGTGATAAATCCGCTAAATAAAATTTTCCATCAGTTCCTTTGGCAATATTGAAATAGATGTTTTCTTGAAGTGCATTTTTCCCAGTTCCTTGCTCACTTGCGGGGGATAATCTAGGTGATGTTACTTGATTTATAGTCTTATTCTCTTTGTTTTTAATGAATTTTTCTTGGAAAAGTACTTCGCCAGTTTTTAAATCAACTATAGCATTGCCGTTTATAATTTGTTCATTGTTTTCATAAGTAAATGTAATAACAGTTGCGAATGTATAATAGCCATCTTTTTTCTTATAAACAACGGTTTCGCTAGAGAATTCTGTCTCAACTGCATCACTTGGAATTTGAACTATATCGCGTAATTTAGATTTTACTTCATTTTTCGACAAAAAATTTGTTATAGTAAGATTAGGTTGTTGATTTAAATTTTGAACAACTTTACCACTAACAGTTGTGATTACTCCATTTTTATCTACTTTTACAATGAGATCTTGGCCATATACTTTATAGTTTTTATATGTTTGTGCAAGGCGAACTTCGGTTTGATTTTCTTTGGTTTCTTTATTTGTAGGTTGGAAATCTACATTTTTTTCAGTAGTGACTTGTTCTTGTTGAGCTTTCGCCCCATTTACCTCACCTTTTAAATACTTTTTAGCAATATTTTCTTTCGTATCATTTTGAGGTTGTGTTAATTTACCGATTGTTAAACCAGGCTGAGCAATTTCAACTTTGACTGCACCTTTGTCTAATTCTTGAGCATGAATAGCTTCTGTTGATAAAGGGCAAAGAAGACCGAATGTAACGAAAGCACTAGCAAGTTTTCTATAATTCATCTATAACACTCCTAATCTATTATTGTATGTGAGATGAATTGTATGAAAAATTTGCCGAATTTTATATATATTATGCATTATTTCATATCAAAAATTGTCGAATTCACATTATTGTAGTGGTATGACAACTCAAAAAATTAGATTGTTCTAATGGGATGGTGAGTAAGTATGCACGCAGAAAAATTAGGAAGTGAAATTAAGAAAATTAGGGTGATGAGAGGATTAACACAGAAACAGTTATCCGAGAACATATGTCATCAATCGGAAGTAAGTCGAATTGAATCGGGCGCGGTATACCCAAGTATGGATATATTGCAAGGTATCGCAGCAAAATTACAAGTTCCCATTATTCATTTTTATGAGGTACTTATTTATTCTGATATTGAAAGAAAAAAACAGTTTAAAGATCAAATCATTATGCTTTGTAAGCAAAAAAGATATAAAGAAATTTATAATAAAGTATGGAATGAGCTGAAAAAGGAAGAATATCATCCTGAATTTCAGCAGTTTCTTCAATGGCAATATCATGTAGCAGCTTACATATTAAAGAAAATCGATTACGAATATTGTATTTTAGAATTGAAAAAATTGTTAAATCAACAGTTAGCTGGAATAGACGTATACCAAAATCTTTATATAGAAAATGCGATTGCAAATATTTATGCTGAAAATAGCTATTTTAAGAAGAGTATTGAGTTATTTGAAGATATATTAAAACAATTAGATGTATTGCATGATAATGAAGAATTTGAAGTGAAGGTAAGATATAATCATGCAAAAGCATTATATTTAGATAATCAATATGAAGAGTCACTTTATCAAGTAAATAAAGCGATTGAAATATCATGCCGAATTAATAGTATGGCATTAATTGGACAGCTATATTATCAAAGAGGTGAATGCCTAGGGAAGTTGGAGTACGATGAGGCAGAGGTTGAAGATGCATATAAAAAGGCAAGTTTCTTTTTTGATATATTAGAAATGCATGCATATAAAGAAGCGCTCGTAAATAAAATCAGTAGATAAATATCCTAAAAAATGGGTATGCATAATTGCATATAATAGGGATAAATTTTCATGATATATTAAAATAAAAAATGTGGGTGATGGAATATGAAGAAATTACTTATTGGTAGTTTATTAACGTTAGCGATGGCATGGGGTATTTCATTAGGCGATACGGCATTAGAGAAAAGCCATATAATTTCTCATAACGATCAAGAGGTACAATTAGCTAAAGATTTACCTTTTGAATATTAAAAAACAACCGTCTTACTTAGGCGGTTGTTTTTTTATGGAGTAACATCCAAACGTCTTTACTAGAAACAGGTTTGCTAATAAAGAATCCTTGAATGTGATCACAATTTTGTTTATGTAAAAATTCCCATTCTTCTGCTGTTTCTACACCTTCTGCAATCACTTTTAAATTTAGTTCTTTTGATAGTGTAATAATGGAAGAGACAATTGCTTCTTCTAAAGGACTAGTTGTAATTCCACAAATAAACTCTCGAGCGATTTTTAATGTGTTGATTGGGTATTTTGTTAAATAAGCTAAAGAACTATAACCAGTTCCAAAGTCGTCGATTGAAATTTGAATACCGAGATTTTGAAGTTGTTCTAGTTTTGCAACTACAGATTGATTTTGATTAATTGCGATGCTTTCCGTAATTTCAATATCTAGTGCTTCTGGTTTCAGTTCTGTTTCTTCCAACACCTTTGAAATAGTTGGGATTAAATCTGCATGGTTAAATTGAACAACAGATAAATTTACACCAACTTTTAAGTGAGAAAAACCTTGATTATGCCATCTTTTTGCCTCTAAGCAGGCAGTACGTAAAATCCAATTGCCAAGTTCAATAATAAAACCAGTTTCCTCTGCTAGAGGGATAAATTGGGCAGGAGATACGATACCGAGTTTTGGATGCTTCCAACGTATTAATGCTTCAAAACCGATAATTTGTTTTGTTTTTGTGCTTACTTGTGGCTGGTATTCAAGGAAAAATTCATTTTGTTGTAATGCTTTTGAAAGTTCACCTTCTAAGAATTGAATTTCATTTTGAGCGATACTCATTTCTTTTGAGAAGAAAACAAATCTGTTTTTTCCATTTGCTTTCGCACGGTACATAGCCATATCAGCATTTTTCATTAACTCATTTACATTAGTTCCATAATCAGGGTACATCGCAATTCCGATACTTGGTGTAATAGAGAGTTCTTCGCCTTGAATGAAGAATGGTTTGTTTAAAATAGTTAAAATCTGTTCAGCTATAAAAATTGCACTTTTTTCTGAGTACATTTCTGGTAATAGAATTGTAAACTCATCTCCACCTTGGCGAGCGACGATATCTTTTGAACGCAAGCAACCGCGTAATCTTTTTGCTACTTCAATTAATAATAAATCTCCGACGTCATGACCAAGTCTATCGTTAATTTTTTTAAATCGATCTAAATCAAGGAATATGACGGCAACATCATTTGCGTTAGTTTGGGCTGTATTTAAAATGGCTTTTAAATCTTTTTCGAACTTTCGGCGATTTGGTAATCCAGTAAGTGCATCGTGAAAGGCTAAATGCTCTACTTGTTTTTGTTTTTCATATAAAGTTGTAATATCACGCGCTATCCCAAACATTCCGACCACTTCTTTGTTTATAAAAGTAGGGATAAGTGTAATATGAAGATAATAATAATAGCCTTCTTGTTCTTTTGTACGAACTTCTAACGTTTGTGGCCTACCTTCCTTTGTAATTTGTAAAGCCTTCTTTAGTAGTTCGTGGTCTTTTGAATCAATGAAGTGTACCAGAGAATAGCTTCCTACTTCACAATAATAGGCAGTAAATAAGCTTTCGCATGCCTTATTAGATTGTTGAAAAATGCCATTCATATTTAAAGAGAAAACGGCATCGGGATGATCTTCGAATAAAGACTTATAGCGTTGTTCACTTTTTGATAATGCAAATGCACCTTCTTCAACTTCGTCCTCTAGTTGTGTAGTCAACTGTTCATATGTAAGGATTAGTGCTTGATTATCTTTCCACATGTAAAGTTGCCGCAAGAATAACAAAATAAGTGATAATACGAGACCAATTAACATAAATTTATCATCCCAAGGTTGAATGATAATAAAGGAAAAAGTAATAATTATACTAAAATAAGGTAGTATAAAACGTACATAATCGAATCGATAATATTTTGCTTTCGTTTCATGTTGCATTGGTTTATCCAAGATATATAGTATGGAAGAAAGTCCAATTAATAAAATAGAAGCAGTGTGTATTAAATAATTAAATTCAGGAGAAGTTTTCATCCCAAAATTTAATTGAAACAGATGAATGTAACCGTATACGAGTATAATAGTGAAACCGATAATTAATGCGATTCTACTAGAAGAATATTGTTCTCTTCTATAAAGACTAATAACGGCGTAAATTACTAATGATTGTGCAATAAAATAGCCAATTAAAATCCAAGTTTCCTTTGTTAACATACGGAAGCTTGAAAGGTCCAAGATAAAAGTTAAAGTGAAATAAATGTTCATAATAACAATAAAGATGCTATCGAATGAAAATTGAGCAAGACCCTTAATAGAGTAAATTTTTATAAACTTTATAGCAAATCCAACAAAGAGTAAAACATATTGTATGATAAAAAAAGGTAATGCTTTATATGAGAATATAACTTGCTCATGAATGGAAAGTGAATGAAGGAATAAAGTTATCTCCATAGCTAACCCGCATAGACAAGTACATAATAATAAAATCCAAAATAATTTATCACCGTGTGTCATTTTTCTAATCGCTTTACATAAGCAATAGCAAGAAAAAAGTGCAGCGAAACAGAATAAGAAAAGAATCCCGGTTTCTTTTATATTCAACTCATTTGGTATAAGGAATATCCAAAGAGCAAATATAAATATGTATATTATGACAGATTGTATATACTTTTTTTGATTAATCATATTATGACTCCGTTTCAATAAAGTTGAATCTCGGGGAGAAAATGCTAATTTAAATAATAGCATATAAAATAGAATGTTTTTTACTATAAAAATTACTTTTTTGAAAAAATGGTGCAAAGTTACAATTTACCACTGTAACTTTGCACCACCTATTCTTTTCATTCCTCTTATAGCAGAAAGTTCGTCTATTAATTGGAATAGTGCTAAGTCTTTTTGTTTACTTTCAATCATAATATCGAAATTATGATTGTTTTTTTTCGCAATGTGTAAGAAGGGCTTAATAAACTCTAAATCGATATATTCAGCATGGGCCCTAAATTCTTTTTCCGATCTCGGGGAGGAAATGTGAACTTTAGGAGAAATATTTGTATGTGACCAAGTTTCAAAAATTGCAGGAAGCAACTCTTCTAGTGGTTCTTCGCAAAGATTGGCCATATGATGATGATAATCAAATACAAATGGAATATTTTCTTTTTGGCAAATTGATAAAGTTTCAGCAGTTGTATATGTTTTATCATCGTTTTCAAGAGTCATTTGTTTTTTTATATGTGTAGGAAGTTTTTTTATGTTTTCATGGAAGCGCTCAATTGCCTTTTCTTTATTTCCATAGGCTCCACCTACATGAATATTAATGTAAGAAGAATCTGCAATGCCTATAGCATCTAATATTTTATAATGATAAGTCATATCCGTAATAGCGTTAGTAGTAATATGTGGCTTGTCGCTTGTAAATAGCGTAAATTGATTTGGATGAAAACTTATTCGTAAATTGTGTTCTTTAATTAAAGCCCCTATTTTACGCCAAAGTGGTGTGAATACCCCAATATAGTCAAACTCGACTTCGGGATGTGTTGCAAGTGGGACGATGGAAGATGATAGGCGATATAGTGGGATTTCATGTGCTATATTGTAATGAAGGATACGTATTGTGTGCTCTAAATTTTGCCTTATAACATGGTACAGTTTGTCTTCTCGTTCTTGCTTGCTGAGTTTCTTAAAGCTTGTAAACGTCATTGTTTTGGCAGGAGAACAGTCCCAGAGTGCCATTGCATGTGAGACATATCCAAGCCGTATAATCATATGAGATACCCCCTTTTATTCATTGTTTTTCCTATAAAAAGAAAGCAAGCATTGTTCCAATCCATTCCTTTCCTCTATCGATAAGAGAAGGCGGGTTTACATCACTATAGGAAAGTACGGATGCATTCTCTAGATCTTCATGGAATTTATTTTTTACTGTTTGAATGAAATGTTTATTATATAACAGGCAGTTTATTTCATGGTTAATATATAAACTTCTCATATCAAAGTTTGCCGTTCCGATATCACAAATATCATCGTCCACTATAATAATTTTGGCGTGAAAAAATCCTTGTTGAAATGCATAAATATTGCAACCAGCCTGTATTAATTTTCGGCAGTACGGGAATTTTGCTTCTCGAACGAGAGGGTGATCAGCTTTTTCTGGAACAAGAATTGTGATTTGAACCCCTCTTTCTCTTGCTTTTAATAAGGCATTCATAATTTTTTTTCCAGGAATGAAATATGGTGTACCGATACAGATTTCTTTTTTTGCCCCGTTAATTAAATGTAAAAAAGTATGTTGTAAATAAGCACCATCAGTCGGAATAAATTGATGCAGGATGGTACCTGGGTTTTGTTTTGGAAAATAAAGAGAAGCATCCAATAAATTCTGTTTCGTATCATCAAACCAGTCATGCAAAAATTGCTTTTGTAAATCTTGAATCCCTTCTCCTGTAAGACGTAAATGATAGTCTCGCCATAATCCTAAATATTCATTATGCCCTAGATACTCTTCGCCGATATTAAATCCCCCGATATAGCCGGTTTTCCCATCAATCACTGTAATTTTCCTATGATTTCTTTGATTAGCAGAAAAGAAAGGCAGAGGAAATTTTACCTTATGACAAAATGAAAAAGATATACCATGTTTTTGCAGGGAGCGAATAGCTTCGTTTGATAAAGAATGGCTGCCAAATCGATCAAGTAAAAGTCGTACTTCAATTCCTTCCTGAGCCTTATCAATCAGCAATTTTAAAAATTCACGACTGATTTTATCGTTTTTTACAATGAAGAATAAAATATGAATGTGATGCTGTGCTTGTTTTATATCAGTAAATAAAGCGTCATATAAATCTTTCCCGTATGTATAAAGGTGAAAATCACTTTGACGTAAAGGGAAAGTGCGAGGGCTTACTCGTTTTAAATGAAGAAGTCGCCCGTATGAAAGGTCAATTGTAATCCAAAGAGCAACGGATATTAACAAAAGAGATAAGTAGAGCATCAGTGAATTCCCTCCTTCGCATTCTTTTCACCTTCAGTGTGTTACAAATGATACGGGTAGCATGGCTCTTATTATAAATTTTATTAGAGGATAGTATGTTGCACTGATTAAAGTTTCACTTTATCCCGCTTTAACGGGCAGTAAGCCATTCAACTCAAAACTGTTGAATAAGTAGAAGTTAGTTTGGAAATCAACTGCCCGTAAAAGCCCGATTGGTTCAACTAATAATCAGCGGGGGATGAACCGCCCCTACTGATTAAAGTTTCACTTTATCCCGCTTTAACGGGCAGTAAGCCATTCAACTCAAAACTGTTGAATAAGTAGAAGTTAGTTTGGAAATCAACTGCCCGTAAAAGCCCGATTGGTTCAACTAATAATCAGCGGGGGGATGAACCACCCCTACTGATTAAAGTTTCACTTTATAGTTTCACCGAAATAAACAGCTTTATGAAAAAATGTGTTGTTCTATAACAAAAAACTGTTGACTGAATGCTCACTCATTATATAATGGGGATAGGGGATATAATTCAGAAAATTATATATTTTTGAAGATTCAAAAAAGAAAGAGGGCTTACAAAGAGAGGGGTAGCATAAAAATGAATAGCTTACTGATCATTAATTGGCTGGCTGCCATTGCTGTTATTGCTTATGCAGGATATTTGTTTGTATATCTTATACGGACGAGAATGGCCTACATACAATTAGGGAAAAAAATTGAATTTGACCGTCGTTTTAAAGAGCGTTGGGATCTCCTTAAGGTCAATGTTTTCGGTCAGAAAAAGCTGCTGAAAGATAAGAAAAGCGGCATCATTCACGTTATGTTCTTTTACGGATTTATTCTTGTCCAATTTGGAGCAATTGACTTCGTTTGGAAAGGACTCGCACCAGGATCACATCTTCCACTTGGACCACTATACCCTGCATTTACATTCTTCCAGGAAATTGTCACACTTGTTATTTTAATTGCAGTATTTTGGGCTTTTCATAGACGTTATGTAGAAAAGCTTGTTCGTTTAAAACGTAACTTCAAATCAGGTCTTGTTCTTATCTTTATCGGTGGCTTAATGATTTCTGTGCTACTTGGTAACGGTATGGGAATTATATGGCATGGCGAGGAGCTTTCATGGAGTGAACCAATTGCTTCTGCAATCGCTTACGTTTTTAGCGGGATAAATGAAACCGTAGCCATTTCAGTGTTCTATTTTTCTTGGTGGGTGCATTTACTAATTTTGTTAACGTTTTTAGTGTATGTTCCACAATCAAAACATGCGCATTTAATTGCGGGACCAGCTAATGTATTCTTCGGTCGTCTTTCAAACCCAGGGAAGCTTGAAAAGATTGATTTTGAAGATGAAACGCAAGAAACATTTGGTGTTGGTAAAATTGAAGACTTTAGACAAAATCAACTTATTGACTTATACGCTTGTGTAGAGTGTGGCCGTTGTACAAATATGTGTCCGGCAACAGGAACAGGAAAAATGTTATCGCCGATGGACTTAATTTTAAAACTTCGCGATCATTTAACTGATAAAGGAGCTGCGGTAACATCAAAAGCACCGTGGGTTCCAGTAGTTGCCTTCAATAACACACAAGGAAATCAGTTAGCGATGATGGCAGCTGGAAAAGGACAACAAGAATCAGCGTCTACAACACTCGCTTACGATCCGAGTTTAATCGGAGATGTTATTACAGAAGAAGAGATTTGGGCATGTACAACGTGTCGTAACTGTGAAGATCAATGCCCAGTTATGAATGAGCATGTTGACAAAATTATTGATTTACGTCGATATCTCGTTTTAACAGAAGGAAAAATGGACGCGGAAGCACAACGCGCGATGACAAATATCGAGCGTCAAGGAAATCCGTGGGGGCTGAACCGTAAAGAGCGTGAAACATGGCGCCAAGGTGATGACGAAGTAACAGTTCCAACTGTAAAAGAAAAATCAAAAGCTGGGGAGGAATTCGAGTATTTATTCTGGGTTGGTTCAATGGGATCATACGACAATCGTAGTCAGAAGATTGCGATATCGTTTGCGAAGTTAATGAACGAAGCAGGCATTTCATTCGCAATTCTCGGTAATAAAGAAAAGAATTCTGGAGATACACCACGCCGCCTCGGAAATGAATTTGTATTCCAAGAGATGGCGACAAAGAATATCGAAGAATTTGAAAAGGCAGGAGTGAAGAAAATCGTTACGATTGATCCTCATGCTTATAACACATTTAAAAATGAGTATCCGGACTTTGGCTTGCAAGCAGAAGTCTATCATCATACAGAATTGTTAGCTCAGTGGGTGAAAGAAGGGCGCTTAAAGCCTGTTCACGCTATTGAAGAAACAGTTACGTACCATGATTCCTGTTATTTAGGAAGATACAACGAAGTGTACGAAGCGCCACGTGACATTTTGAAAGCGATTCCTGGAGTGAATCTTGTAGAAATGGCACGTAACCGTGAAACGGGAATGTGCTGTGGCGCAGGTGGTGGTTTAATGTGGATGGAAGAAACAACAGGTTCTCGTATTAACGTTGCTCGTACAGAACAAGCATTAGCTGTACAGCCATCCATTATCGGTACAGGTTGTCCATATTGCTTAACGATGATCAGTGATGGAACGAAAGCGAAAGAGGTAGAAGAGAAAGTTCAAACTCTTGATGTGACAGAGATTTTAGAACGATCTGTTATCGGACAGAAAAAAGAAGCGATGTAGTTTGTAAGAATGTATACAACTTTAGAAAGAGGTGCAATGATTGCACCTCTTCTCAACGTAGGGATACCGAGCGAGCGCTCAGTGTTAAAAAATGAAATGGGGGAAAGAAACATGAGTAAAACAGTTATTTTAAGTGCTGCAAGAACACCAGTTGGAAAATTTGGAGGATCTTTAAAAGATGTAAAAGCGACGGAACTTGGAGGAATTGCAATTAAAGCAGCGCTTGAAAGAGCAAATGTTGCGGCTAGTGATGTTGAAGAAGTTATATTTGGAACGGTTATTCAAGGTGGGCAGGGACAAATTCCATCGCGCCAAGCTGCGAGGGCTGCTGGAATCCCTTGGGAAGTGCAGACGGAAACAGTGAATAAAGTTTGTGCATCAGGGCTTCGTGCGGTTACGTTAGCGGATCAGATTATTCGTACTGGCGATCAATCACTGATTGTAGCTGGCGGTATGGAGTCGATGAGTAACAGTCCTTACATTTTACGTGGAGCAAGATGGGGATACAGAATGGGCAACAACGAAGTTATTGATTTAAACGTTGCTGACGGTTTAACATGCGCATTTTCAGGTACACACATGGGCGTTTATGGCGGAGAAGTTGCAAAGGAAGATGGAATTTCTCGCGAAGCGCAAGATGAATGGGCATATCGTAGCCATCAGCGTGCGGTTTCAGCGCATAAAGAAGGGCGTTTTGAAGAGGAAATCGTACCAGTAACGATTCCGCAAAGAAAAGGCGATCCTATTGTCGTTGCAAAGGATGAGGCGCCACGTGAAGATACAACGATTGAAAAGTTAGCAAAGTTAAAACCTGTATTTGATAAGACAGCGACGGTGACAGCTGGTAATGCGCCAGGACTAAACGATGGTGGTGCCGCACTTGTATTAATGAGCGAAGACAGAGCGAAGCAAGAAGGAAGAAAGCCATTAGCGACAATTTTGGCGCATACAGCAATTGCAGTGGAATCTAAAGATTTCCCAAGAACGCCAGGTTATGCAATTAACGCATTGCTTGAAAAAACAGGCAAGACAATTGAAGACATCGATTTATTCGAGATTAATGAAGCATTTGCAGCGGTAGCAATCGCAAGTACAGAAATCGCAGGAATTGATCCAGAAAAATTGAATGTAAATGGCGGCGCAGTGGCGATGGGACATCCGATTGGAGCAAGCGGAGCGCGCATTATCGTTACACTAATCCATGCACTTAAGCAGCGCGGCGGCGGAATTGGAATTGCTTCGATTTGTAGCGGTGGCGGTCAAGGGGACGCAGTGATGATTGAAGTTCACTAATTAAAGTTCGAGGGTATAAAATTTATTAACAATTAAGGGGGAAGAAAAAATGGGTGTACAAAACATTGTTGTAATTGGTGCAGGGCAAATGGGATCAGGAATTGCACAAGTATGTGCAATGGCAGGATATGACGTGAAGGTACAAGATTTAAAACAAGAGCAATTAGATAGAGGATTGGCTATCATTACGAAAAACCTAGCGCGCCAAGTAGAAAAAGGACGCATGAAGGAAGAAGAGAAGGAAGCGACATTAAATCGTCTTACAGTAACGCTTGATTTAGATTGTGTGAAAGAAGCGGATCTTATTATTGAAGCAGCTGTTGAGAAAATGGATATTAAAAAGAAAATCTTTGCGAATCTAGATGAAATTGCTCCAGAACACGCAATTTTAGCGACGAATACGTCATCTCTGCCAATTACAGAAATTGCAGCGGTAACGAAGCGTCCGGAAAAAGTAATCGGTATGCACTTTATGAATCCAGTTCCAGTTATGAAGCTTGTTGAGATTATTCGTGGTTTGGCTACCGATGATGCGGTATATGAAGCAATTGAAGATATTACGAAAAAAATTGGGAAAGTACCAGTTGAAGTGAATGATTTCCCAGGTTTTGTATCAAACCGCATTTTGCTACCGATGATTAACGAAGCGATTTATACGTTATATGAAGGTGTAGCGACGAAAGAAGCAATTGATGAAGTCATGAAGCTTGGTATGAACCATCCGATGGGGCCTTTGACACTCGCTGATTTTATCGGTTTAGATACGTGTTTATACATTATGGAAGTTTTGCATGAAGGATTAGGAGATAGTAAATATCGCCCATGTCCGTTATTACGTAAGTATGTGAATGCAGGATGGTTAGGGCGTAAAACAGGCCGTGGATTCTACGTTTACGAATAAATGCCCCCTTTGTTACAACATAGTGGTCTTACCAAATTATTTAAAGGATATATAGCAAATGGAGGCGGAATATATGAACTTTCGTTTTAATGAAGAGCAGCAAATGATGAGGAAAATGGTTCGGGACTTTGCACAGAAGGAAATAGCTCCCTTTGTTCCTAGCATGGAACAAGGGGTGTTCCCGAAAGAGATTTTGCAAAAGATGGGTGAGCTTGGATTAATGGGTATTCCAGCGCCTGCAAAATACGGCGGGGCAGAAATGGACTTTATTTCTTACATTCTAGCAATTGAGGAAATCTCAAAGGTCAGTGCAACAGTTGGTGTAATTTTAGCTGTACATACGTCAGTTGGAATGAATCCGATTTTATATTTCGGAACAGAAGAACAGAAGAAAAAATATGTTTCTAAACTTGCAACCGGGGAATATTTAGGCGCATTTGCTTTAACAGAGCCAAATGCAGGATCAGATGCAGGGAGTTTGAAATCAAGAGCTGTGAAAAAAGGTGATCATTATATTATTAATGGATCGAAAGTGTTTATTACAAATGGTGGTGAAGCAAGTACATACATTGTATTCGCTTCTACAAATCCAGAGGCAGGAAAAAGTGGTATTTCTGCATTTATAGTAGAGAAAGATACACCTGGTTTAATCATCGGAAAAGATGAACATAAGATGGGACTTCTCGGTTCTCGTACAGTACAACTTACTTTTGAAGATATGAAAGTGCCAGCTGAGAATTTACTTGGGGAAGAAGGACAAGGATTCAAGGTGGCGATGGCGAATTTAGATGTTGGGCGAATTGGAATCGGTGCACAGGCGTTAGGAATTGCTGAAGCGGCGCTTGCATGTGCGATTGATTATGCAAAAGAACGAGAACAATTCGGGAAGCCCATTGCGGCGCAGCAAGGGATTGGCTTCAAGCTTGCAGATATGGCAACAAGTGTCGAGGCAGCAAGGTTACTCGTATATAGAGCGGCATCTCTTAGGGCACAAGGATTACCATGCGGTAAAGAAGCATCTATTGCGAAATTATTTGCTTCTAAGACAGCGGTTGAAGTCGCGATTGAGGCGGTGCAAGTATTTGGTGGTTACGGTTATACGAAAGACTATCCAGTAGAACGATTTTTCCGTGATGCGAAAATCGCGCAAATATATGAAGGAACAAGTGAAATACAGAAACTTGTTATTAGCCGTGCTTTATAAAAGGGCGAGGGGGAGACGGAGATGCATTTTAAACTATCAGAAGAACATGAAATGATAAGAAAAATGGTTCGAGATTTTGCTAAAAATGAAGTGGCACCAACAGCAGCTGAGCGTGATGAGGAAGAGCGATTTGATCGAGAATTATTTGATCAAATGGCAGAGCTTGGTTTAACTGGTATTCCATGGCCTGAAGAGTACGGCGGAATTGGAAGCGATTACTTAGCGTACGTAATCGCTATTGAAGAATTATCTCGCGTTTGTGCTTCAACAGGCGTAACACTGTCCGCGCATACTTCACTTGCGGGATGGCCAATTTTTAAATTTGGGACGGAAGAGCAAAAGCAAAAGTTTTTACGACCGATGGCTGAAGGGAAGAAAATTGGTGCATACGGCTTAACGGAGCCAGGATCTGGATCGGATGCTGGTGGAATGAAGACAATTGCAAAGAGAGATGGAGACCATTATATTTTAAATGGATCAAAAATTTTCATTACAAATGGCGGTATTGCTGATATTTATGTTGTTTTTGCGCTAACTGATCCTGAATCGAAGCAGCGTGGTACGAGTGCATTTATTGTAGAAAGTGATACACCGGGATTTTCAGTTGGGAAGAAGGAGAGCAAGCTAGGGATTCGCTCTTCACCAACGACTGAAATTATGTTTGAAGATTGCCGTATTCCTGTAGAGAATCTACTTGGAGAAGAGGGGCAAGGGTTTAAAGTTGCGATGCAAACATTAGATGGAGGTCGTAACGGTATTGCGGCGCAAGCTGTTGGTATTGCACAAGGGGCTTTAGATGCTTCTGTAGAATATGCAAGGGAGCGCCATCAATTTGGAAAACCAATTGCGGCGCAGCAAGGGATTGGCTTTAAACTTGCAGATATGGCAACAGATGTAGAAGCGGCACGCCTTTTAACATATCAAGCGGCTTGGCTTGAATCAGAAGGGCTTCCGTATGGAAAAGAATCAGCGATGTCAAAAGTATTTGCAGGGGATACAGCTATGAAGGTGACGACTGAAGCGGTGCAAGTATTTGGTGGTTACGGCTATACGAAAGATTATCCAGTAGAGCGTTATATGAGAGATGCAAAGATTACACAAATATATGAAGGAACACAAGAGATTCAGAGGCTTGTAATTTCTCGTATGTTAACGAAGTAGGAACGAAAGCGTAGGTATTTTCCTACGCTTTTTCCTTCCAAAAAATAATAGAGAGAGGTGAAGGGAATGGTTAAACATAATGTACATGCATCGGTGAAAGATGAAAAATTAGTTGCGTTAAGACGTGAACAAATGATTAAAGGTGCGGTGCAACTGTTTAAACAAAAAGGATTTCCGCGTACAACAACGAGAGAAATTGCAAAAGCGGCTGGATTTAGTATAGGGACACTTTATGAGTACATTCGTACAAAAGACGATGTTTTATATTTAGTTTGTGATAGTATATATGAACATGTAAAAGAACGATTAGAGGAAGTAGTGTGTACAGAAAAAGGGAGTGTAGAAAGTTTAAAGATAGCAATAACGAATTACTTTAAAGTGATGGACGAATTGCAGGAAGAAGTATTGATAATGTATCAAGAGGTACGCTTTTTACCGAAAGAATCACTTCCGTATGTATTAGAAAAGGAGTTTCAAATGGTAGGAATGTTCGAGGATATTTTAGAACAGTGTACGGAAAATGGAACATTTACATTAAATAAAAAAGAAATACAGCTTCTTGCCCATAATATTTTTATACAAGGGCAGATGTGGGGATTTAGACGCTGGGCGTTGCAAAAACTGTATACGCTCGAAGAATATACAGAAATGCAAATTAGGTATGTATTGCAAGGGGCCCATATGCTTCCGAAATAAGGAACAGACAAATTATAATTTTACTACCCTATAAAAGTTTCCCGTTTTTTTTGTAGCATATTTGTGCGACTTTTGTTTATAATGAATAGTATGGATTTTTTTAAGCAGGCCGTTATATATAAGGTTATATTTGATGAAAGGAAGTGCCGCATAAGTGGATTTTAAGCAATATTCACCAGAAGAGCTAAAAGAATGTTCAATGATTGAAGTTGTACATAGCGTTTTAGGGGATAAAAAACAAGCAACGACATTCAACGAGTTGGTTCAAGAAATCGCTCAAGTGCTGGGACTATCTCAAGAGCAAGTTAATGCGAAAATCGCACAATTTTATACAGACTTAAACATCGATGGACGTTTCATTAATTTAGGAGAAAATCGTTGGGGACTACGCAGCTGGTACCCATACGAGCAAATTGATGAAGAAATCTTGCCTCAACCAAAACCGAAGAAGAAACGTAAAGTTGAAGAAGACGGTTTTGATGACTACATTGAAGAAGATGAAGATGACTTCGACGATGCAGACGTAAGTGAAGATGAAGACGATGTAGAAGATTTGGACAAGGTTCTTGAAGAAGAAGACGGAGATGACGACGATCTTGATGATTTAGACGAAGATGACGATGACTTCGCTGAAGAAGAACTTGAGTATGATGAAACTGAAGAAGAAGAAGAGGAAGAACTGTAGTTCTTGACTTTTCATTATCGTCCATGTAGAATCATTTTTGGGCTCTTTAAAAAAGGACGATAATACTTTTAAAGTGTAAATATAAAAGAAAATTGCTCCCTACTTATTACTTTTTGTGATGAGGGGAGCAATTTTCTTTTTTGTTTTTTGTTTAGAAAATAAAAAGAGTCTAACAATAAGATGGATACAGTGTTATCTACATACGTTGCGCTTTGCAACGGTGATTATATAACAGCAAAATAGAAGGGAGCTTTTTCATGACTAAGTATATTTTTGTAACAGGCGGTGTAGTATCGTCTTTAGGAAAAGGTATTACAGCAGCATCTCTTGGAAGACTTTTAAAAAATCGTGGTTTAAACGTAACGATTCAAAAGTTTGATCCATACATTAACGTAGACCCAGGGACTATGAGCCCATATCAACACGGTGAGGTATTCGTAACAGATGATGGCGCAGAAACTGACTTAGACCTTGGTCACTATGAGCGTTTTATCGACATTAACTTAAACAAATACAGCAACGTAACAACAGGTAAAATTTACTCTTCAGTTCTTCAAAAAGAGCGTCGCGGTGAATATTTAGGAGGAACAGTTCAAGTTATTCCTCACATTACTAACGAAATTAAAGAACGCGTATATCGTTCTGGTCGTGAAACAAATGCGGATGTTGTTATTACAGAAATCGGTGGGACTGTTGGTGACATCGAATCTCTACCATTCTTAGAAGCAATCCGTCAAATTAAGAGCGACATCGGTCGTGACAATGTAATGTACATTCACTGTACGTTAATCCCGTACTTAAAAGCAGCGGGTGAAATGAAGACAAAACCAACACAACATAGTGTTAAAGAACTTCGTAGCTTAGGTATTCAACCAAACATTATCGTTGTTCGTACAGAAATGCCTGTTTCTCAAGATATGAAAGACAAGCTTGCATTGTTCTGTGACATCGATACAAAAGCAGTTATCGAAGCTCGCGATGCAGATACTTTATATGCGGTTCCATTATCTCTTCAAGAACAAAACATGGACCAAATCGTTTGTGACCACTTAAAATTAGACAATCCAGCTGCAGATATGACAGAGTGGACTGCTCTAGTTAACAAAGTGCGTAATCTTTCTAAGAAAACAAAAATCGCTCTTGTTGGTAAATATGTAGAACTTCAAGATGCTTATATTTCTGTTGTAGAAGCACTTCGTCATGCTGGTTACTCATTCGACACAGATGTAGAAGTGAAATGGGTAAATGCTGAGCACGTAACAGCAGAAAACGTAAAAGAATTAGTTGGCGATACAGATGGTATCCTTGTACCAGGTGGCTTCGGTGATCGTGGTGTAGAAGGTAAAATCGTTGCGATTCAATATGCTCGTGAAAACAAAGTTCCATTCTTAGGAATTTGCTTAGGTATGCAACTTGCATCAATCGAATTCGCGCGTAATGTATTAGGTTTAGAAGGTGCTAACTCTTCTGAAATCAACCCTGACACACCATATGCAATCATCGACTTATTACCAGAACAAAAAGATGTAGAGGACCTAGGTGGTACACTTCGTCTTGGTCTATACCCATGTAAGCTTGCTGAAGAAACAAATGCTTACAATGCTTATAATGAGCCGGTTGTATATGAGCGTCATCGTCATCGTTATGAGTTCAACAACCAGTTCCGTCCGGATATGGAAAAAGAAGGATTTGTATTCTCTGGTACAAGCCCAGACGGCCGTCTAGTTGAAATCATTGAATTAAAAGACCACCCTTGGTTCGTGGCAGCACAGTTCCATCCAGAACTTGTTTCTCGTCCAAACCGTCCACAACCATTGTTCCATGACTTCGTAAGAGCTTCTATTACGAATAAAGAGAGCAAGTAATAAAAAAAGCGCCTGAAATAAGGCGCTTTTTTTTAATATTCGTTTAACATTTCATCGATTGTAAATTTGATTCCGTGATAAGCAAATAAAGCTACTATTAAACTTGGGAATCCGTAGCGATTACCTTCATCGTCTGGAATAAGACCTTTTAACAGTTTTATATCAATATGTACGTCTGTATATCGTTCGAGTGATTCCGTACCTTCTTGAAGAGCAGAAATGCCGACAATAGAGTGTCCCTCTTCTTGTAGTTTTTTTGCAATTTCTACAACCGCTTCATCTGTTGAAAAACGGCTAATAAGAAGTACACGATCCGCAGAGGTTACTTCTGCTTCTTTACCATTTTCAAATAAGCGTTTTGCTTGCTTCATTGGTTCAGCACCGAATAGTGCTTCGGCAATAACGCCCTCCATCTCATTTGTACCATATAAATAAATGAAACCATCGCCAACTAGTGCTTGAGCAAGTAAACGAGCGCTATCTTCTATATTCATTTCTTCTTTTTGAGAAACTCTGGAGAAATAACCACTTAATTGAGTTGAAAAAATTTTTAACATAATGTTACTCCCTTCGTACGTGTTTGCCGGCTTTCATTATAGTTTATTTTTTTAGAAAGGTGAAATCGTAGGGTAGCATAACAAAATAGGAAACGGTAAAATAAGAAAGAATAGGAAGGAATTTGCCAAAGAATAGCGAAAATAAATCGTTAAGATATAAGAAGCTTTAAATCTTGTACTTACACAGAAAGGTTGGGAATTATGGAAGGTAAAATTTTAATCGTTGATGATCAATATGGGATTCGTGTGTTATTACATGAAGTGTTCCAAAAAGAAGGTTATCAGACATTCCAAGCAGCAAATGGATTTCAAGCTTTAGATATCGTGAAAAAAGATAATCCAGATTTAGTAGTGTTAGATATGAAAATTCCAGGCATGGATGGTATAGAGATTTTAAAGCATGTAAAAGAAATTGATGAGAGTATTAAAGTAATTTTAATGACTGCTTATGGAGAACTTGATATGATCCAAGAAGCAAAAGATTTAGGAGCTTTAATGCATTTTGCTAAACCATTTGATATTGATGAAATTCGTCAAGCTGTGAGAAATGAGCTCGCTGTAGAGGCATAAAAATGAATTTTTTATAAAAAATATGGAAAAAAGCGTTTACATGGACTATTGTGCAGGTGAATACGGTTGAGTTTTTGAGTACAAGTTGTTATCCTATTGAGTGTAGAAAAAAGTCCGGTATGTAGATATACATATTTTACCTTATTCTGGTCATACTACCAGCGATAAGAACTTATCGGATACAAAAAACGTTTTTTAGGAGGATTCACCATGCCTTTAGTTTCTATGAAAGAAATGCTAAACAAAGCACTAGAAGGAAAATACGCAGTTGGTCAATTCAACATGAACAACTTAGAGTGGACTCAAGCTATCTTAGCTGCTGCGGAAGAAGAAAAATCTCCTGTAATCCTAGGTGTATCTGAGGGTGCAGCTCGTCATATGACTGGTTTCAAAACAGTTGTAGCTATGGTTAAAGCTTTAATCGAAGAAATGAACATCACTGTTCCTGTAGCGATTCACCTTGACCATGGTTCAAGCTTCGAAAAATGTAAAGAAGCAATCGATGCAGGTTTCACATCTGTAATGATTGACGCTTCTCACCACCCATTCGAAGAAAACGTTGAAACTACTAAACAAGTAGTAGAATACGCACACGCTCGTAACGTATCTGTTGAAGCTGAGCTTGGAACAGTTGGCGGACAAGAAGACGACGTAATCGCTGAAGGCGTAATTTACGCTGACCCAGCAGAGTGTAAGCACCTTGTTGAAGCAACAGGTATCGATTGCCTAGCTCCAGCTTTAGGTTCTGTACACGGTCCTTACAAAGGTGAGCCTAACTTAGGATTCGCTGAAATGGAACAAGTTCGTGACTTCACTGGCGTACCTTTAGTATTACATGGTGGTACTGGTATCCCAACTGCTGATATCGAAAAAGCTATCTCTTTAGGTACTTCAAAAATCAACGTAAACACTGAGAACCAAATCGAGTTTACAAAAGCTGTTCGTGAAGTATTAAACAAAGACCAAGAAGTTTACGATCCTCGTAAATTTATCGGACCTGGCCGCGACGCTATCAAAGCAACTGTTATTGGTAAAATTCGCGAATTCGGTTCTAACGGTAAAGCGTAAGAATAAAATTCCGTTTTGGAAACCGTCTAGTCTTTTAGACGGTTTCCTTTCGTTGTATAATGAAAGCGTGAACAAGTCTAAAGATTTTATCATTTTTGGTTTTTAAATAGAAAATAATGTGCATAGTCCTATTAATAAATGTGATAACGTATCTAAATTGATAAAGTGAATTCGATGAATAGTTGATCTTTATCTATTCGTGCTATAGGAGAAATGAAGATAATGGTTTCCTATTTATTGAGTTTTGGGATGGAAAGAGTAATTGAGATTCTTAAGGGGAGCTTTCTATAAAAAGATAGAAAGTAAATACATTCACAAGAAGGGAGCTCAATATGGAAAAATTGCTAATTGAAGGCGGAAGAGCTTTAAATGGAACAATTCGAGTAAGTGGTGCAAAGAACAGTGCCGTTGCATTAATTCCAGCGACAATTTTAGCAGATACTCCAGTAACTATTGGTGGTGTCCCTAATATTTCGGACGTGAAAATGTTAGGAGACTTACTAGAGGAAATTGGAGGGAAAGTAACTTATGGACAGGAGGAGGAGATGGTAGTCGATCCTTCTAACATGGTTGCAATGCCTTTGCCAAATGGAAAAGTGAAAAAATTGCGCGCTTCTTATTATTTAATGGGTGCGATGCTTGGCCGTTTTAAAAAAGCTGTTATTGGGCTTCCGGGTGGATGTCATTTAGGACCGAGGCCGATTGATCAGCATATTAAAGGGTTTGAAGCGCTAGGTGCACATGTTACGAATGAACAAGGTGCCATCTATTTAAGAGCAGATGAGCTACGTGGGGCACGTATTTATTTAGATGTTGTTAGTGTAGGAGCTACGATTAATATTATGCTAGCAGCTGTACGAGCGAAAGGTAGAACTGTTATTGAAAATGCAGCGAAAGAGCCCGAGATCATTGATGTAGCTACATTGTTAACAAGCATGGGAGCACGTATTAAAGGTGCTGGTACAGATGTAATCCGAATAGATGGTGTGGACTCTTTACATGGTTGTCACCATACTATCATCCCAGATCGTATTGAAGCTGGTACGTATATGATTCTAGGAGCTGCATCAGGAGGAGAAGTAACGGTTGATAATGTTATTCCTCAGCATTTAGAATCAGTTACTGCAAAGCTAAGAGAAGCTGGTGTTCAAGTTGAAACGAACGATGATCAAATTACGGTGAACGGTAATAGAAAGCTAAAAGTAGTTGATATCAAAACGCTTGTATATCCAGGTTTTCCAACGGATTTACAACAGCCGTTTACGACGCTTTTAACAAAGGCGCACGGGACGGGAGTTGTAACAGATACAATTTACGGTGCCCGTTTCAAGCACATTGATGAATTACGTCGTATGAATGCTCAAATTAAAGTAGAGGGTCGTTCGGCAATTGTAACTGGTCCTGTGTTACTGCAAGGTGCAAAAGTGAAGGCGAGTGATTTACGAGCGGGAGCGGCACTTGTTATTGCAGGGTTAATGGCAGATGGAATTACAGAAGTAACAGGACTTGAGCATATTGATCGAGGTTATGAGAATATAGTGGACAAGCTTAAAGGGCTTGGAGCAAACATTTGGCGAGAACAAATGACAAAGCAAGAAATTGAAGAGATGAAGAACGCATAAGTGATACTTCCGCAAGGGGGAAGCGAAGCATCACTACTTGCGGAAGTACACTTTATAGAAAAACACGGTTCACAAAATACGGCAGAAATATAAAGGCTTAAAGGAGAGGGATTATCGTGGAAAGAAGTTTATCTATGGAGTTAGTACGTGTAACAGAGGCTGCAGCTTTATCATCAGCGCGTTGGATGGGGCGCGGGAAAAAGGATGAAGCAGATGGTGCAGCAACATCAGCTATGCGTGATGTATTTGATACAATTCCGATGAAAGGTACAGTTGTAATTGGTGAAGGTGAGATGGATGAAGCACCAATGCTATATATCGGAGAGAAATTAGGTACAGGATATGGACCACGTGTAGACGTTGCGGTTGATCCTTTAGAAGGGACAAACATCGTAGCAGCTGGTGGCTGGAATGCTCTTGCTGTTATTGCAATTGCAGACCACGGTAATTTGTTACATGCCCCTGACATGTACATGGATAAAATCGCGGTTGGCCCAGAAGCAGTCGGGGCGGTCGACATTGATGCGCCTATTATTGATAACTTACGTGCAGTTGCGAAAGCAAAAAATAAAGATATTGAAGATGTTGTAGCGACAGTTTTAAATCGTCCACGTCATCAAGAAATTATCGAAGAAATTCGTAAAGCTGGTGCTCGCATTAAATTAATTAATGATGGAGATGTAGCTGGAGCAATTAATACAGCATTTGATCGTACAGGTGTAGATATTTTATTTGGATCTGGTGGAGCACCTGAAGGTGTATTAGCAGCAGTTGCTTTAAAATGTTTAGGTGGAGAAATTCACGGAAAACTATTGCCACAAAACGAAGCTGAATTAGCACGTTGTAAAAAAATGGGCATAGAAGACATTAATCGTATCCTTCGTATGGAGGACTTAGTAAAAGGTGACGATGCAATCTTTGCAGCAACAGGCGTAACAGATGGAGAACTATTACGCGGTGTTCAATTTAAAGGTAGCGTAGGAACAACGCAATCCCTTGTTATGCGCGCAAAATCAGGCACAGTACGCTTCGTGGATGGACGTCATAGCTTGAATAAAAAACCAAACTTGGTTATTAAATAAAAAGCGTAAGCAGCTCGTTCAGAATGGGAGGGGGATGGAGCTTCTGACGTAGAGGCGCTTTTTGCCTCGTAGGAAGACGCGAAGCCACCGACCATTCTAGCTGTTGAAGCTGGAACTAAATTAAATAAGAAGCGAAGACAAATTTTCTTGTCTTCGCTTCTTGTATTTGTGTTCCAACGTATTGATTAAAACTAGATAAAAGGGTTACAATAGTGAATATTACCCTACTTGAACTTATTGCCTTTCATTATTAATTATTTGCCTTCCGTATTTTTTCCCTTTACCCATGAAAAAAGAGAATAACGTTAAAGTGTGGTGTCTGAATGAATTTGTCAATTGCAGCATTAGAAAACATGAAATTAAAAGAGTTATACGAGCTTGCGAAAGAATTTAAGATTTCGTATTATAGCAAGTTAACGAAAAAAGAGTTAATTTTTTCTATTTTGAAAGCTCGAGCAGAAAAAGAAGGTTTCTTTTTCATGGAAGGTGTATTAGAAATTATTCAATCAGAAGGATTTGGATTCCTACGTCCTATCAACTATTCTCCAAGCTCAGAAGATATTTATATCTCAGCTTCGCAAATTCGTCGTTTCGATTTACGTAATGGAGACAAGGTTTCTGGTAAAGTACGACCTCCGAAAGAAAATGAACGCTATTTTGGGTTATTACAAGTTGAAGCTGTAAATGGAGATGATCCAGATTCAGCAAAAGAGCGTGTGCATTTCCCTGCATTAACACCATTATACCCAGATCGCCAAATGAAATTGGAAACGGAACCGAAAAAGTTACCGACACGCATCATGGATTTAATCGCACCAGTTGGATTTGGACAACGTGGTTTAATTGTTGCGCCTCCAAAGGCTGGTAAAACAAGTCTATTAAAAGAAATCGCGCACAGTGTTACAACAAATCATCCGGAAGCAGAATTAATTGTACTTTTAATTGATGAGCGTCCAGAGGAAGTAACAGACATTGAACGTTCTGTTAAAGGGGATGTTGTAAGTTCTACTTTTGATGAAGTACCAGAAAATCATATTAAAGTAGCTGAGCTTGTGTTAGAACGTGCGATGCGTCTTGTAGAGCACAAGAAAGATGTTATCATTTTAATGGATAGTATTACCCGTTTAGCTCGAGCTTACAACCTCGTTATTCCACCAAGTGGTAGAACATTATCAGGCGGTATCGATCCAGCTGCCTTCCATAGACCGAAGCGTTTCTTTGGAGCTGCGCGTAATATTGAAGAAGGCGGTAGCTTAACAATTTTAGCAACAGCCCTTGTTGATACAGGATCCCGTATGGACGATGTTATTTACGAGGAATTTAAAGGAACTGGAAATATGGAACTTCACTTAGATCGTTCATTAGCTGAACGTCGTATCTTCCCGGCGATCGATATTCGTCGTTCTGGTACACGTAAAGAAGATCTATTAATTCCAAAAGAACATTTAGACAAGTTATGGGGCATTCGTAAAACAATGCGTGATACACCAGACTTCGTTGAAAGTTTCTTACGTAAGCTTCGTCAAACGAAGACAAATGAAGAGTTTTTACAAAACATTGTTGCAGACTCGAAAAGGTATGTAACAACTAAGTAAAGGGAAAAAATCAGGACTCGCTTATTTTATAGTAAGCGAGTTTTTTATGCTGTTTAGGTGATATTAAAGAGGGAAATAAGTGGAAGAACTTGAGTTAGTCAGAGCTGGATGAGCCGCTTCAGCAGTTAAAATTTTTAGTCATTTCGCTCTCTTGCATGAAGCAAAGAGCGCTTCAAGGTCGAGAGTTTAAAGTGCCCTGCGATTCTGAACGAGCCGCTTCTGCTTTTAAAATGTATCCAGTTCCGACGGCTAGCTCTTCGTGTCTAAGAACCTCCCGCATTAAAGGTAAAAAGCACCTTTTATGGGAGAGAACCTTAGCCAGTCAGAGCTGAACAAGCCGTCTCCACTTTCAATTTAATATCCAGCTCCAGCGGCTAGAATCTCCGGTCATTTCACTCTCTCGCTCGAAGCGAAGAGCGCTTCAAGGTCGAGAGTTCCAATGCCCTGCGATTCTGAACGAGCCGTCTCCACTTTAAGATAATATCCAGTTCCGGTGGCTAGCTCTTCGCATCTAAGAACCTTCCGCCCGAAAGGTAAAAAGCACCTTTAGGGCGAAAGAACCTTAGCTGGTCAGAGCTGAGCGAGCCACCTCCACTTTCAATTTAATATCCAGCTCCAGCGGCTAGAATGGTCGGTGGCTTCGCGTCTTCCTACGAGGCAAAAAGCGCCTCTACGTCAGAAGCTCCATCCCCCTCCCATTCTGAACGAGCCGCTTGCGCTTTTAAAATTAAAAAGACAAAAACAGGTAGTTGCAAAATGAAGTTAGCCTTGTTATAATTTCATCATATGTGTTTCATCAATATAGTTGTGTATGCAGCTGAAGATGAAAAACTCTGTTTCGAAAATGATTCAGGGCGGAAGGAGATGAAAAGAATGAAAGCAGGAATTCACCCAGATTACAAGAAAGTTGTATTCATGGACACAAACACAGGCTTCAAATTCTTAAGCGGATCTACTAAAGGATCTAACGAAACTGTTGAGTGGGAAGATGGTAACACTTATCCATTACTAAAAGTTGAGATCAGTTCTGATTCTCACCCATTCTACACTGGACGTCAGAAGTTTGCTACTGCAGACGGACGCGTTGACCGCTTCAATAAGAAATACGGTCTTAAGTAATAAAAACATAAAACAGGCAAGTGTATGTATTCGCTTGTCTGTTTTTTTTGCGAAAATATTATACCTTTACCCTACTTTTAACTGAAAAGTAGATGAAAGGAGAGCTTCATGTACTTAATAAATCAAAATGGCTGGATTGAAGTGATTTGCGGTAGTATGTTTTCTGGCAAGTCAGAAGAGCTAATCCGCCGTGTGCGCCGTACGCAATTTGCAAAACAACATGCAATTGTATTTAAACCATGTATTGATAATCGATATAGTGAAGAAGATGTTGTATCACATAACGGATTAAAGGTAAAAGCAGTTCCTGTTTCAGCTTCAAAGGATATATTTGAACATATTACAGAAGAGCTGGATGTTATTGCAATCGATGAGGTGCAATTTTTTGATGGGGACATTGTGGAAGTGGTGCAAGTATTGGCAAATCGTGGCTATCGTGTCATTGTAGCTGGTTTAGACCAAGATTTCCGTGGTCTACCATTTGGACAAGTTCCTCAGCTGATGGCGATTGCTGAACATGTGACAAAACTACAAGCAGTATGTTCTGTATGTGGATCTCCAGCAAGTCGTACACAACGATTAATTGATGGAGAACCAGCGGCATTTGATGATCCAATTATTTTAGTTGGAGCTTCAGAATCGTATGAACCACGTTGTCGTCATTGTCATGCAGTACCTGCAAACAAAGATAAGTAAAACTCGCTGCGCAAGGCGGGTTTTTTTCAAAATAGAGAGAATGAGCGGTGTGAGCCGCTTATGCTTTTAAATATATCTAGTTCCGGTGGCTAGCTCTTCGCATCTAAGAACCTTCCGCCCGAAAGGTAAAAAGCACCTTTAGGTCGAAAGAACCTTAGTTGGTCAGAGCTGAAAGAGCCACCGCCACTTTTAAATATATTATCTAGCTCCAGCGGCTAGAATCTCCGGCCATTTCGCTCTCTCGCTCGAAGCAAAAAGCGCTTCAAGGTCGAGAGTTGAAAGTGGCCTGCGATTCTGAGCGAGCCGCTTGCGCTTTTAAATATAATTTGCGTTTTTTTGAGTAAGTACCATATACTATTTGTATTAGATACTAGGATGTAGAGGTGAATGATGTGTTAGATCGTTTGCAAGCTGTAGAAAATCGTTATGAGAAGTTAAATGAATTGTTAAGTGATCCAGCGATTATTAGTGATTCAAATAAGCTTCGTGAATATTCAAAGGAACAGTCTGATATACAGGAAACGGTAGAGGTGTATCGTGAGTATAAGGATGTTCGTGAGCAATTAAAAGATGCGAAAGCAATGTTAGAAGATAAGTTAGACGCAGAAATGCGTGAAATGGTAAAAGAAGAAGTTTCTGAGTTAGAATCACAAGATAAAACATTATCAGAGCGTCTGAAAATTTTACTTGTTCCAAAAGACCCTAATGATGATAAGAACGTTATCGTTGAGGTTCGTGGAGCTGCTGGTGGAGACGAGGCAGCTTTATTTGCTGGTGACTTATACCGTATGTATAGCCGTTACGCTGAGGTACAGGGCTGGAAAACGGAGATTATTGAGGCTAGCTATACAGAGTTAGGTGGATATAAAGAGATTATCTTTATGATTAATGGTAAAGGTGCTTTCGCGAAGCTGAAATTCGAGAATGGTGCTCACCGTGTACAACGTGTTCCTGAAACGGAATCTGGTGGACGTATTCATACATCTACAGCAACTGTAGCTGTATTACCAGAGGCAGAAGAAGTAGAAATTGATATTCATGAGAAAGATGTTCGTGTTGATACATTCGCTTCTAGTGGACCTGGTGGACAGAGCGTTAATACAACGATGTCAGCGGTGCGTTTAACGCATTTACCGACTGGTGTAGTTGTATCTTGTCAGGATGAGAAATCACAGATCAAGAATAAAGAAAAAGCGATGAAAGTATTACGCGCACGTGTTTATGATAAGTTTAGACAAGAAGCGCAAGCTGAGTATGATCAAAACCGTAAACAAGCTGTTGGTACGGGAGATCGTTCAGAGCGTATTCGTACGTATAACTTCCCGCAAAACCGTGTTACAGACCATCGAATCGGTTTAACGATTCAAAAGCTAGATCAAATCTTACAAGGTAAGTTAGATGATTTCATCAATGCCTTAGTGATGGAAGATCAGGCTCAAAAGATGGAGGCAGCTGAGTAATGCGTGTCTATGAAGCCCTGAAATGGGCTTCTTCTTTTTTACAGGAAAATGGACGAGATGAAAATGCGGGAGAAATTGTCCTTTGTCATGTATTAAAGGTGAACAGAACAGGATTACTTATGAATATGCGTGAAGAAATAACTGAGGATCAAGAGAAAAGCTTTACGGAGTTTATCCACAAGCATGTAGAAGGTATTCCTATTCAATATATGATTGGTTATGAAATGTTTTATGGACGGTCTTTCTTTGTGAATGAAGAAGTATTAATACCAAGACCGGAAACAGAAGAGCTTATAGTGGGAGTATTAGAAAGAATCGAGCGCCATTTTGGTGATGAGAAACTACATGTAGCAGATATAGGTACAGGTAGTGGAGCGATTTCTATTACGCTTGCTTTAGAAAATGAAAATCTTCATGTTTATACAGTAGATATTGCACAAGAGTCGATTGAAGTTGCAAAAGAAAATGCAAAAGCTTTAGGTGCAGAAGTAACGTTCTATCACGGTGATTTATTGTCACCATTTCATAAAACGGGTCAAAAGCTAGATGTTGTTGTTTCAAATCCGCCATATATACCGGAAGAGGATTGGCGTGGTCTTTCTCCTGTTGTGAAAGAGCATGAGCCGAAGAGAGCACTTGTTGGTGGTGAAGACGGATTAGATTTCTATCGCCGTTTTATGGAAGAATTGCCGAATGTGTTGCAGAAGAAAGCGATTGTGGCGTTTGAAATTGGAGTAGGACAAGGTGAGGATGTAAAAAGATTGTTACAACAAGCTTTTCCACATGCTCATGTTGAGGTTGTTTTCGATATTAACGGAAAAGATCGTATGGTATTTGCAGAGATGGAGTAAGGTTCACACCTTACTCTATTTTTTTGTGGAAAAATTCATATAGATTTTGAATTTAATAGTTTAGAAAGATGAAAGTCTGTCCACACTGTTTGTAGAAGGGACGGTGGAGGAAATGAAAAAACAAGTTATTGCTTATCTTCTTATACTATTAATTGGTGCACAGTTACTTGTGCAGTTTGGATATATGAAAGCTGATGCGAAAGGGCCTTCAGTTATTCCGAAAGAGGCCGTTCGATTACGAATTTTAGCAAATAGTGATTCAGATAAAGACCAGGCATTGAAACGTAAAGTGCGTGATGAAGTAAAAGCACAAATTGATGGGTGGGTAGCGGATTTAACTTCATTTGAAGAGGCACGCAAAGTAATTCAAAGTCATATTCCAGAAATCGAGAAAACGGTGGAAAATACGTTAAAAAGAGAAGGAAGTAAAGATTCATTTCAAGTGAAATTTAGTAAGAATGTAAAGTTTCCTACAAAGGTATACGGGAATTTTATTTATCCAGCAGGAGAATATGAAGCAGTATTAATCACAATTGGAGAAGGTGAAGGGGCGAACTGGTGGTGTGTATTATTTCCACCAATGTGTTTCTTAGATTTTTCGAGCGGGACAGCTGTAAGAAAAGAAGAGCACGTTGTGAAGGCGGAATCTCCTGAAGAGGAGCAGGTGAAACAACTAGATGAGGAAGTAATAGATAAAGAAGAGAAGAAAGTAGATAAGGTAAAAGAAACGAAAGCTGTAAAGCAGGAAGTAGTAAAAAAAGTAACAGCTTCTGAAAAGAAAGTAGTAAAAAATGAAACAAAAGTCGAAGAGCAGCCTGTAAGTAAAGAAGAAATGAAAACTGTGGAAAAAGTGGAGAAACCTGTGGAGAAAAAACAAGAAAAGCAAAATGAGTATGTAAAAGTAGAAGAGGAAGAAGAAAAGCCAGAAGTTAAATTGTTTATTGTAGAAGCTTTTACATCTTTATTCTCTAAATAGTACTATTAATAAATCCCTCTTCATATATAAAAATGAGGAGGGATTTATTATGAAGAAAGTGTATTTTGCTACGAAAGCAGATGTGGAAAGATTACATTCTTTTTTCGGACAAGCTAATAAAAAAGATGATAAAATAAATGAGTTGTACGCACAATTTATGATTTTGGAAGAGGCGGAAGAAATACGAGCTGTAATTGGTTATGAACAAAGTGGGGAAGATGTGCTTATTCGTTCTTGTTTATTCACACCTCATGTGGATAAACAGACTTTCTTATATTTTTTTGAAATGTTTTTGCAGTATATGAAAGAAAAAAGTGTTCAACAATTGTACTTACTAACAAATCATCCACAATCTGTACCGATCTTTCAGTTCTTTGACTTTTTTACTATAGAAAAGGATGAGGTTTCAGAGGGAATTCAACAGCTAGAACATTTTTGTAAAAATATAAAAGAGCAGAATGCAATAATACTAAATTGTCAGCTATACACAAAGTTATCCACGGATTAATTAGGTTTATCCACATTTTGTGGATAAACCTTGTTTGTCTTTTGGATAAATCTCATAGTAAACTAAAAATAGACAAGTATTTAAGGGTAGAAAAGGACGTGGAAAAAAATGCATACAAATATGTGGGTTGTGGATAATGTTGTGGAAAGAAAAAAATATTATCCACAGTTACAAGAAGCAGCAAAATTATTAAGAGAAAATGAGGCGGTGGCTTTCCCTACGGAAACAGTCTATGGGTTAGGTGCAAATGCGATGAACGATGAAGCAATCGCGAAAATTTTCGAAGCGAAAGGAAGACCGAGTGATAATCCACTCATTGTCCACATAGGTACAAAATCTCAGTTAGATGGGATTGTGAAAGAAATTCCACCAGTTGCAGAGAAGTTAATGGCGCATTTTTGGCCAGGACCATTAACAATTATTTTGCCGAGAAAAGAAGGGATTTCAGAGAAGGTGACGGCAGGACTTAATACGGTTGGAGTAAGAATGCCGGATCATCCAATTGCACTTGCTCTTATTGAAGAGGCGAATGTACCTGTTGCGGCACCAAGTGCGAATCGTTCAGGGCGTCCAAGTCCAACATTAGCTTCTCACGTATATGAAGATTTGAATGGGAAGATTGCAGGTATTGTTGATGGTGGTGCAACTGGAGTAGGCGTTGAATCAACTGTAATTGATTGTACAAGCGCGGTTCCAACAATATTACGTCCAGGTGGGATTACGAAAGAACAATTAGAAGCGGTGATAGGTACGGTTTCTTTAGATCCAGCTTTAAAGGATGAGAAGGAAAAACCGAAATCACCTGGAATGAAATACACACATTATGCACCGAAAGCACCACTTAGTATTGTTGAGGGTTCACGTGAGTTTATTCAGCATCTTGTGGATGAGAAAAAGGAAGAAGGATTTAAAGTAGGCGTATTAACGACAGAAGAGTATCAGCATGTATATAGTGCAGATGTTATATTATCTTGTGGTGTTAGAAGTGACTTAGCTATTGTTGCGACTAAATTATATGATGTACTTAGAACATTTGATGCAAGTGAAGTGGATGTTATTTTTAGTGAGTCATTTCCTAATGAAGGAATAGGGAATGCAATTATGAATCGTTTAACAAAAGCGGCAGGACATCATATTATTATTGAATGATAAGGTAAGATTAGCAAACAGAATATTTCTCCTTGGATAAGCATATTGTGAAGTAGCACGTCCAAGGAGGGGCATGAATGACGTTTGAACAGCTAATACCTTTAATAATTATGGCGTTCGCCTTAGGGATGGATGCGTTCTCGGTGAGTCTTGGTATGGGGATGATGCCCCTAAAGTTAAGACAAATCCTGTATATTGGTATGACGATAGGGATATTTCATATTATTATGCCGTTTATAGGAATGGTACTAGGTCATTTTTTATCAGAGAAGTATGGAGATATCGCACATTTTGCGGGTGCTATTTTATTAATTGGACTAGGGTTTTATATCGTATATTCGACCATTTTACAAAATGAAGAGACTAGAACAGCCCCTATTGGAATTGGTTTATTCGTATTTGCATTTGGCGTCAGTATAGATAGCTTCTCAGTAGGACTTAGTCTTGGTATTTATGGGGCACAAACAATTATTACGATTTTACTTTTTGGATTTGTTAGCATGTTATTAGCGTGGATGGGTTTATTAATTGGGAGACATGCGAAAGATATGCTCGGTACATATGGTGAGGTAGTAGGTGGTATCATTTTGGTTGGGTTTGGATTATATATCCTTTTTCCTATATAATTTTATGTAGGAGGGAATTATGAACAAGCTATTGGAATGGTATGTTAAATTTTTAACCTTCTATCCTCGATGGCTAAGAAGACTTATAATTTGGGGTATTATTTTGCAAATTTCGATGTTAGGTTGGATTAAGTTAATTCGTGAATGGTGAGATAGTTCCTTTCTGTGAATATTTTGTTTGTACTATATTTATTGCGCTAAAAATTACAGATATAGAAAGGATGAGATGAATGACGAGATTGAAGCAAGTTTTTGGTATTATTATTAGTTTTTTTGTTTTTTGGTTTAGTATGCTCGGTGTACAAATGTTTGCTGAGTTTTTAGATATTGAGTCATTGAAATTTGTTGCGGGAAAGACTGAGGCGGCGCGTGCCTTTTACTCTCCGTACCCGTTTTTAATTGTTTTTCTTATTACATTGCTTTCCCTATACTTCTTCGTAATTAAGCTAGGGAAGCCGAAAAAAGAGAAAATGCCTACTTTAGAGGAAAAGAAGGAAGAATTACAATGAGAAAATCCCCTGCTAAAAAGCAGGGGATTTTATATTTGAGTGATGGGAGGAATCTAGCCGCCTTGCTTTTAAATATATCCAGCTTCAGCGGCTAGAATGGTCGGTGGCTTCGCGTCTTCCTGCGAGGCAAAAAGCGCCTCTACGTCAGAAGCTCCATTCCCCTCCCATTCTGAGCGAGCCGCTGCCGCTTTTAGATATTATCCAGTTCCAGTGGCCAGCTCTTCGCATCTAAGAACCTCTGCTACTCAAGGTAAAAAGCACCTTTTGTGCGAGAGAACCTTAGCTGGTCAGAGCTAAACAGGCCACTTCCACTTTTAAACTGGCCTAACCAATTCAAATTGTTCTCCTAATTTTGCATAGTTGTGTCCTGCTAAGCGGCTTATTGGTTTGAGTCCTTCGGCGTGAATGCGCCCTTTTTCATATAGATGTTCGGCAATGTGGAAACGAACGACGCGTCCAATTAGTAGATCACAAGCTGGTGAGTCTTCCGTTCCGCCAAGTGGAATTGCACGTTCTAATACGCATTCCATTCGAATATTTGCTTCTTTTATACCTGGAACAGAGATGACTTCACTTTTGATTGGTGTTAGTTTTGCTAGTTCAATTTCACTTTCATTTGACGGGAGGTTAGCTGCTGTTTCATTAATTGCTGCTACATATGATTCGTCAGAAATATGTACAACAAATTCTCCTTTTTCAATTGCGTTTCGGGAAGTGTCCTTTCTTTCTCCAGCTTTTCGTTGTACAGATACTGAGATAAGTGGTGGATTAGCAGCGACAATATTGAAATAACTATATGGCGCTCCGTTTAATACACCGTCTTTTGTTACAGAAGTAACGAATGCTACAGGACGAGGGATGATACTTCCAGTAAGTAATTTGTAATTATCTTTTTCAGTTTGTTCATCTGGATTAATGGATAACATGCTTGTAATCCCCTTTCTAAATATGAATACTTATTGTTTGTTTACAAGATAACGATGAGAAAATCCTGCTGGAAATAATATTTTGTTTCATAAAAAGAACTTACTTCAATTGTAATGAAGTAAGTTCTTTTTTCAAGAATCTCAAATTTGAGATAAAAATTAAAGTAAAACGTATGCCCCAGGTCCGATTAAAGCTACACCAACAGCGACAGCGATTAACATTAAGTTATATTCATATCCGTTTTGTGTTACCCAGTAACCATTTTTTCCGTGAACAGTGAAGATAGCCATTAACATTGTTCCAACGATAAATAATGAACCAACTACAATGAAAATACCTGATGCGAATAAGAAACCACCTAGTAATTCAGTTGCGCCAGCCATAAATGCCATAAATACACCAGGGCGTAAACCGATTGACTCCATCCAGCCACCTGTTCCTTTTAAACCGTAACCGCCGAACCAACCAAATAATTTTTGAGCACCATGACCCATGAATGTAATTCCTATAATAAGACGAATAATAAGTAGACCGAAATCCATCATTTTTCAAAACCTCCTAAAAGTTATCAACTTACCTTACGTAAGTAATGATAAAATAGTTACTTACTTTAGTCAAGTGGATTTTGAAAAAAGTTTGAATTAAATTTTACAAATTAACAACAAAAAATAAAATGTAGTAAAGACCTCTAGACAAGTTGGGCAAAAAAAGAGAAAATATAAATAGAAGTTAACTTCTAATTGTTATTCAGACAATCAGAATTGACTGGAATTTTGTGAAGCGCTACAATAAGAGTCTATTAGTAATGACGTAATTTATTTCGAAAGCGTTTTTACAGTATAATATTCGAAGTATGAAGTCTTACATGTATCCCGAGCTTTACTAGGGATTGCCCTATAAACTTTTAGGTAAATTATAAGGAGGACTATCCTATGTTTAAAAAATTATTCGGTCTTGGTTCAAAAACAAATGAAGAAACAATCGTAGCTCCATTAACTGGAGCAGTGAAAAATATTGAAGAAGTACCAGATCCAGTATTTGCTGGTCGTATGATGGGTGACGGTGTTGCAATCGATCCTACTGAAGGTGTAGTTGTATCTCCAGTTGATGGTGAAATCGTACAATTATTCCACACAAAACATGCTATCGGAATTAAAGCGAAAAACGGTACAGAAATTTTAATCCACGTTGGATTAGAAACTGTAAAAATGGAAGGCGAAGGTTTCGAAGCTCACGTTTCTGAAGGCCAAGCTGTAAAAGCTGGAGATAAATTAATCTCATTCGACCTAGAATTAATCCGTGAAAAAGCGAAAAGCACAATTACTCCAATTGTTATTACAAACACAGATGCAGCTGAGTCTATTAAGACAACTGTAGGCGTAGCAGCTACAAAAGGTTCAACAGAAGTAATGAAAGTTACAATGAAATAATTGCTATATAAGAGGAATCCGTTTCGTATGAAATGGATTCCTTATTTTTGTTGTATGTTCAGCAGGTATGTTAAAATACTCTAGGCACTTGGAAATAGGGCTTCACATATATGTGGATAAGGCGCATTTTTCTTAGAAAAAATATAAGAGAAATGCGCCTTTTGTATATTCACATTTCTTTTGTTCTATTCTAATGTAAGTTATGATGAGTGATAAGAAATGGAATATAGGGGTGGGTTTGAATGAAACGAGTGTTATTTGTTTGTACTGGCAATACATGTCGTAGTCCAATGGCTGAGGCGTTGCTTCGTCATCACGGAGGAGATAAGTTTGAAGTGCAATCTGCTGGTGTTTTCGCCTATCCTGGGAGCGATGCATCGGTACATGCGAAGGAAGCTTTAGCTGAAAAGGGAATTGCAATCGATCATGCCGCGCAGCAGGTAAACGAAACTTTGATTGGTTGGGCAGATATTGTAGTAACAATGACGGAAAACCATAAGCAAATTGTCCTTGGGCATTATCCGAGTGTCGAAGAGAAAGTAGATACATTATATGGAGTAGCTGAGGGAATAAGTAAGGATATTTCAGATCCATTTGGCGGATCACTTTCTATTTATAAAGAAACGTTAGAAGAGATGGAAAAACTTGTACAAACTTTACTGAAAAACCATTCAGAAGGTTGATGTTTCGTGTATAATACGATATTGGAGATCACTTCGTCCCATTAAAGGATCGAGTGAGAAATGAAGATAATGGATTGAAACTTTGGAGGGGTAAAAATGAAAGTAGTAATAGCATCTGATCACGGCGGTATGAATATCCGCAAAGAACTTGTAAGTTTATTAGAAGAGTTAAATATTGAATATATTGATTTAGGTTGTGAATGTGAAGCTGGTTCTGTTGATTACCCTGACTTTGCGTTTCCAGCAGCTGAAATGGTAGCGAATGGTGAAGTAGATCGTGGTATTTTAGTTTGTGGGACAGGCATTGGTATGTCAATCGCAGCAAACAAAGTGAATGGTATCCGTTGTGCGTTAGTTCATGATACTTTCAGCGCGAAAGCAACGAGAGAGCATAATGACACTAACATGCTAGCAATGGGCGAGCGTGTAATTGGTGCTGGTCTAGCGCGTGATATTGCGAAAATCTGGTTAACAACTGACTATGAAGGTGGTCGTCACGAAAACCGCGTAGGAAAAATTAAAACATACGAAACAAAGTAATAGATTCTAACTATCAGTAGTGTGCAATATAATTTGGTGAACCAACCTGTGAAAGGAAGAGGCGTAATGACAGAAATCGTAAAGGTAAGAGAACAGCTACAAATGTTGCTTTCTGATTTCCAAGAACAAGCTTCATTACAAAGCGGTCAAATTTTTGTAGTGGGTTGTAGCACGAGCGAAGTGCTAGGCGAAAGAATTGGAACATCAGGAACGATGGAAGTAGCAGAGGCGATTTTCTCTGAGTTAAAACAATTTCAAGAGCAAACAGGTATTGAATTAGCGTTTCAATGTTGTGAGCATTTAAACCGTGCTTTAGTAGTTGAGAGAGAAGTAGCGATAAAATATCAATTTGAAATTGTAACAGTTACGCCTGTTAGATCAGCAGGTGGTGCATTGGGGACATACGCGTATCACAATTTGAAAGATCCGGTAGTAGTTGAGTTTATTAAAGCTGATGCAGGAATGGATATTGGTGATACATTTATCGGTATGCATTTAAAGCATGTAGCTGTTCCGGTTCGTACAAGTGTGAAGGAAATTGGAAGTGCGCATGTAACGATGGCCAAAACACGTGGAAAACTAATTGGTGGGGCACGTGCTGTCTATGCGGCAGCGGAAGAGACTACCACTTGCCGTTAAATATGAGAAATTAGGAAGTCATATAGTAACTGTTTATCATAAGATAAAAGGTATGTTGTCTGACTTTATAATAGAAGAAAGAAAAGACCGATTTTCGGTCTTTTTTTTCTTTTATGATATAGAAAGTCATGTTAGAATGTAGTTGAAAACATGAAGGTTCGAAAGAATTACAACCTGAATTTTCGTTTTTTCTGAATAAATGAGAAAAAACTATTGGGAATCGATGTAATTCGTTCAGAAAAGGGGGATTTTGGTGGATCATTTAAAACGTCAAGATGAAAAGGTATTTGCTGCAATTGAGGCAGAACTAGGAAGACAGCGTTCAAAGATTGAGTTAATTGCTTCGGAAAACTTCGTAAGTGAAGCAGTAATGGAGGCACAAGGTTCTGTTTTAACGAATAAGTATGCTGAAGGATATCCTGGAAAACGTTACTATGGTGGCTGTGAACACGTAGACGTAGTAGAAGATATCGCACGTGATCGTGTGAAAGAAATTTTCGGCGCAGAGCACGTCAATGTTCAACCACACTCTGGTGCACAAGCGAACATGGCAGTATACTTCACGATTTTAGAGCAAGGCGATACAGTACTTGGTATGAATTTATCTCATGGTGGTCACTTAACACACGGAAGCCCTGTTAACTTCAGTGGAGTACAATATAATTTCGTAGAATATGGCGTGGATGCTGACTCTCACCGTATTAATTACGATGATGTATTAGCAAAAGCGAAAGAACATAAACCAAAATTAATCGTTGCAGGTGCAAGTGCATACCCTCGTGTTATCGATTTCAAGCGATTCCGTGAGATTGCAGATGAAGTGGGCGCTTATTTAATGGTTGATATGGCACATATCGCTGGTTTAGTAGCTGCTGGTTTACATCCAAATCCAGTACCACATGCACATTTCGTTACAACGACAACACATAAAACGTTACGTGGCCCGCGTGGTGGTATGATTTTATGTGAAGAGCAATTTGCAAAACAAATTGATAAATCAATCTTCCCTGGTATTCAAGGTGGTCCACTTATGCACGTAATCGCTGCGAAAGCTGTTGCATTTGGTGAGGCACTTCAAGATGATTTCAAAACATATGCACAAAATATCATTAACAATGCGAACCGCTTAGCTGAAGGTCTCCAAAAAGAAGGACTTACACTTGTTTCTGGCGGAACAGACAATCACTTAATCTTGATTGATGTTCGTAACTTAGAAATCACAGGTAAAGTAGCAGAGCACGTATTAGATGAAGTTGGTATTACAGTGAACAAAAATACAATTCCATTTGAAACAGCAAGCCCATTTGTAACAAGTGGTGTACGTATCGGTACAGCAGCTGTAACATCTCGTGGTTTCGGTTTAGAAGAAATGGATGAAATTGCGTCACTTATTGCCTATACATTAAAAAATCATGACAATGAAGCTGCATTAGAAGAAGTACGTAAGCGTGTAGAAGCGTTAACTAGCAAATTCCCAATGTATCCAAATCTATAATAGATTGAAGAAGACTGCCGAGACTTAATTGTTTTGGCGGTCTTTTTTGTGGACATATATTATTTTTAAAGTATGTATACAAATGATGAATAAATTTTGGCGATATAATGAAGGATACAGCTCCCATAATTGGTAAAGATACTAGATAGATTCATCGTAAAATCATGATTTTGCCAAATTTGCCCTTGAATATTAGTAGCGTTTTCTTTACAATCGTAAATAGTGTAAAAAAGCGTGCAAACGCATGAATATCATCTAAAGGAGAGATTCACATGGGAAAACTGTATGTATTTGATCACCCGTTAATTCAACATAAGATTACATATATTCGCGATAAGAATACAGGTACGAAAGATTTTCGTGAATTAGTGGACGAAGTAGCAAGCTTAATGGCTTTCGAAATTACTCGCGACCTTCCACTTAAGGACATTGAAATTGAAACACCTGTAAGCAAAGCGACAACAAAAGTGATCGCTGGTAAAAAACTTGGTTTAATTCCGATTTTACGTGCAGGTTTAGGAATGGTTGATGGAATTCTGAAATTAATTCCAGCAGCAAAAGTAGGACACGTTGGTTTATACCGTGACCCTAAAACATTGCAACCGGTAGAATACTATGTGAAACTTCCAACGGATGTAGAAGAGCGTGACTTTATCGTACTAGATCCGATGCTAGCAACAGGTGGTTCTGCGGCTGAAGCAATTAACTCTCTGAAAAAGCGCGGTGCGAAACAAATTAAATTAATGTGTATCGTTGCAGCTCCAGAAGGGGTAAAAGTAGTACAAGAAGAACATCCTGATGTTGATATTTATGTAGCAGCATTAGATGAGAAATTAAATGACCACGGATATGTAGTACCAGGTCTTGGTGATGCTGGTGACCGTTTATTCGGAACGAAGTAAGACAACTGACGAGCAGGGGAGATTCCCCAGCTCGTCTTTTTTTGCTGTAAGCAAGTAGGGGAGGGGGAGAGGATAAATATACATCGTATATACAACATAAGTTGCATACACCTCACATATAATATAGAAGTCTTACGTCTGAGGAACACTATATTATGGAAGAAAAGCGTTATATCTCGAAAATATAATAGTGACAAACTTGTGAACATTTCCTTCTATTATAAAGAGAAAACTGTTAGAAATTGCATATATGTAACCAGTATTTAGAAGGGGAACGTTTTCATTTTTGGGAGGAAATGCCTAATACTCAAATTTTTAGATTTTTTACGATTTCTCGTTGACACTGTTAATACCCTATTGTATGCTAACAACGGGGATAGATGGTAGGGCTTTCAGTGACAAAATTACATCTATTCCGTGACGAAAATGTAAACTTTTTGTTTTGTATAGGATTTATGCAAAAAAATGAGTTATTATTAACACATCGTGAATGAGGGTTACATATTGGAGGGATGAATCCTTGCAAAAAAACGATCGCAGCCATATAAAAGCTTATGCTTTAATGTCAGGTATTCTCGCTCAGTTAGTCGGTTCTATTCTTGTTGGAATCTTTGGTGGGCAGTGGATTGATAATAAGGTTGGAACGTTTCCGTTGTTTCTTATTATAGGGTTATTACTCGGACTAGGAACAGGGGTATACGCAATGATTCGACTCATTCGACATTACTATTCGGGAGAGCAATGATGATAGACGTACATGGACTTGTCCAAAGACAAAAGAAATATATGTACTACTTGCTTGCGCTTCTAGTGCTAGGATGGGGATTTACCTCTTACAAGGATGTATTTCTTGGACTGATTATCGGTACGATTTTCAGTTTTCTTAGTTTGCGCATCATTGCACGTAGAACAGACAAGCTGCTAGATCGCGTAACAAATGGAGAAAACGTGAAGTTCAAGGCAACAGCGGTAAGTACATATTCAAGATTCGCCACGATTGGGTTATTAATTTTATTTGCAGCCAAATATCAAGAGTTAATCGCGATGTGGGGCCTAGGTGTAGGATTGCTGACAGGATACCTTGTCATGATCATAGATTTTCTTTATTTAGAGTATAAGAGCAGGGAAGAGAGGTGAATTACTAGTGGAACACGGTAAATTAGTTGAATTTCTAGGTTTAACGTTCGATTTGTCATCAGTTATGATGGTTACTGTAGCAGCAGTTATTGTTTTCTTAATCGCTGTTATCGGAACTCGCAGCTTAGCTCTTCGCCCAACCGGGATGCAAAACTTCATGGAATGGGTGTTTGACTTCGTGAAAGGGATTATCAATAGTACGATGGACTGGAAAACAGGTGGACGTTTCTTAACGCTTGGCGTTACGCTTATCATGTTTATCATCGTATCGAACTTCCTTGGTTTACCATTCATGTATTCAGCAACTGAAGCTGGCGAACATATTGCATGGTGGAGATCACCAACGTCTGATCCAGCAGTTACATTAACATTAGCCGTGATGGTAGTTACCCTCACCCATTATTATGGAATTAAGATGAAGGGTACGAAAGAGTACGTAAAAGGTTATTTCCAACCTATGAAATTCTTATTCCCATTAAAGGTTATTGAGGAGTTTGCTAACACATTAACGTTAGGTCTTCGTTTATTTGGTAACATTTATGCAGGTGAGATCTTATTAGGATTACTTGCTAAGTTGGGCGGAGCATCAGTCCTTGGGGCAGTAGGTGCGCTTGTACCAATGTTAGCATGGATGGGATTCAGTGTATTCGTTGGATCAATCCAAGCATTTATTTTCGTTATGTTAACGATGGTTTATATGGCTCATAAAGTAAGCCATGACCATTAATATAATTTAAGTAAGAAAAAATTTATTTTTTTATAATACAAAGGAGGACAAATTAAATGAGTTTAGGTGTAATCGCAGCTGCAATTGCAATTGGTTTATCAGCATTAGGTGCAGGTATTGGTAACGGTCTTATCGTATCACGTACAATCGAAGGTGTTGCTCGTCAACCAGAATTAAAAGGCGCACTTCAAACAATTATGTTCATCGGGGTTGCTTTAGTTGAGGCACTTCCAATCATCGGTGTAGTTATTGCATTCATCGTAATGAACAAATAAGGGAGACTCCCCTTACATAGATGGCGAAGAGTGTTTTTCCGAACTTTCTTCGCCATTGCTTTATGAACGAAACGTATGTCTTTTTTTTTCATATGATCAATCTAGATATTTTGAAGGGAGTGAATCCTTGTGCCAACTTTATTATTAGGGGCTGCCATTCCATTTGGAACGATTGCTTATACATTGTTCATTTTCTTACTTCTGTTAGTGATGCTACGCAAATTTGCGTGGGGTCCTTTAATGGGGATTATGAAAGAACGTGAAGAGCATGTTACTAATGAAATCGACGCTGCAGAAAGAAGTAACGCTGAAGCGAAGAAGTTAGTAGAAGAACAACGTGAAATGTTAAAACAATCACGTGTTGAAGCACAAGAGTTAATTGAAAGAGCGAAAAAACAAGCTGTAGATCAGAAAGATGTTATTGTTGCTGCTGCGAAAGAAGAAGCAGAATCAATTAAAGCATCTGCTGTACAAGAAATTCAACGCGAAAAAGAGCAAGCAATTGCTGCTTTACAAGAACAAGTCGCTTCTTTATCTGTTCAAATTGCTTCTAAAGTAATTGAAAAAGAATTAAAAGAAGAAGATCAAGTGAAGTTAATTCGCGATTATATTAAAGAAGTAGGAGAAGCGCGATGAGCAATGGGATTGTAGCAAAACGTTATGCTGTCGCTCTTTTTAAAATTGCTAAAGAAAAACACGTATTAGAAATGTTTGAAGAGGAATTACGCCTTGTACAAAACGTTTATGTAAAGAACGGAGAACTACATAGCTTTTTAACGCAACCGAACATTTCAAAAGAGCAGAAGAAAACGTTTCTTGCAAACGTATTCGGATCTGTTTCTGAATCTATTTTAAATACGTTATATATTTTAATTGATAACAAACGCATTGATATCTTACCTGAAATTGCAGATGAATATGTTGTTCTTGCTAATGAAGAACGTAACGTAGCGGATGCAACTGTATATTCTACTCGTCTTCTATCAGAAGAAGAGAAGCTTAACATTGCTGAAGCATTTGCAAAGAGAACGGGCAAAGATGCAATTCGCGTGAAAAATGTTGTAGATGAAGATTTACTAGGCGGCATTAAAGTACGTATTGGAAATCGCATTTATGACGGAAGTTTACAAGGAAAATTAGCACGTATTCAGCGTGAATTAATGAAGAATAGATAGGGGTGAAGCACATGAGCATCAGAGCTGAAGAAATTAGCGCACTGATAAAGCAACAAATCGAGAACTATCAGTCTGAAATCGAAGTTAGTGATGTTGGTACAGTTATCCAAGTTGGTGACGGTATCGCGCGTGCTCATGGTCTTGATAACGTTATGGCTGGTGAACTTGTAGAGTTCTCTAACGGCGTTATGGGACTAGCACAAAACTTAGAGGAAAACAACGTAGGTATTATCATTTTAGGACCTTACACAGAAATCCGTGAAGGTGACGAAGTTCGTCGTACTGGTCGCATCATGCAAGTACCAGTAGGAAAAGAACTAATTGGTCGTGTTGTAAACCCATTAGGTCAACCAGTTGATGGTTTAGGCCCAATCAATACAACAAACACTCGTCCAATCGAAAGTCCAGCACCAGGTGTAATGGATCGTAAATCTGTTCATGAGCCACTTCAAACAGGTATTAAAGCGATCGATGCCCTTGTACCAATTGGTCGTGGTCAACGTGAGTTAATCATCGGTGACCGTCAAACTGGTAAAACAGCAGTTGCACTTGATACAATCATTAACCAAAAAGATGAAGACATGATTTGTATCTACGTAGCAATTGGACAAAAAGAATCAACTGTACGTAACGTAGTAGAAACACTACGTAAGCACGGTGCATTAGAGTACACAATCGTTGTAACTGCATCTGCTTCTCAACCAGCTCCATTATTATACCTAGCTCCTTACGCTGGTGTAACAATGGGTGAAGAGTTCATGTACAATGGTAAACACGTATTAGTAGTATATGATGACTTATCAAAACAAGCAGCGGCTTACCGTGAGCTGTCATTACTATTACGTCGTCCTCCAGGTCGTGAAGCTTACCCAGGGGATGTATTCTACTTACATTCTCGCTTATTAGAGCGTGCAGCAAAATTAAGTGATGCAAGAGGCGGCGGTTCTTTAACTGCACTACCTTTCATCGAAACACAAGCAGGGGACGTATCTGCATACATCCCAACAAACGTAATTTCTATTACGGATGGACAAATCTTCTTACAATCTGATCTATTCTTCTCTGGCGTACGTCCAGCGATCGATGCGGGTACTTCTGTATCTCGTGTAGGTGGATCTGCTCAGATTAAAGCGATGAGTAAAGTATCAGGTACACTTCGTCTTGACCTTGCATCTTACCGTGAGTTAGAAGCGTTCGCTCAGTTCGGTTCTGACCTTGATAAAGCAACTCAAGCGAAATTAAACCGTGGTGCTCGTACTGTTGAGGTATTAAAACAAGGATTACACAAACCATTACGTGTAGAGAAACAAGTTATCATTCTTTACGCTTTAACACGTGGATTCCTAGATGATATCCCAGTAGTAGATATCACTCGTTTTGAAGAAGAATTCCATGCTTGGTTAGATTCTAATGCGACTGACTTATTAGAAGAAATCCGCACAACTAAGAAACTTGCGGATGACGACAAATTTGCAGCAGCAATTAACGGATTTAAAAAAGTATTCGTAGCTTCTGAATAATAATAAAAAGTGAAGCCGACTGTTCAGCCCCATCGGCTAAGGTTCTTTCTCACAGAAGGTGCTTTTTACCTTCTTGTGGGGAAGGTTCTTAGACGAAAGGGGCTAGGAGGCGGAACTAGATTAATAAAAGCGGAAGCGGCTCGTTCTGAATGTGAGGGGAAGAAGTGAAGCCACCGAGCATTCAAGCCGCTGGAGCTAGATAGTATATATAAAAGGCATCTCGGGCTCTGAGATTGCTAAAGGTCATGTAAAGGAAAAGAGTAGGTGCACCTATTCTTTTCCTTCAATCATGAGCAAGAATATCTTGCAACGTAGATTAGGAAGAGGATTCTTACTAATCGTGCCAACTTCCGGAAAAAAGGTGGTGAAAACCTGTGGCATCTTTACGCGATATAAAAGCGAAGATTAACTCGACAAAGAAAACGAGTCAAATTACGAAAGCGATGGAGATGGTATCTGCATCTAAGTTAAACCGTGCAGAGCAAAATGCTAAATCTTTCGTTCCGTATATGGAAAAGATTCAAGAAGTAGTAGCGAGCATTGCGCAAGGAAGCAAAGGGATTAATCATCCAATGCTAAATGCGCGTCCTGTAAAGCGTACAGGATACATCGTTATTACGTCTGATCGCGGACTAGCAGGTGGTTATAACAGTAACGTATTACGTACAGTAAGTAACGTAATTCGTGAACGTCATAATATGGATTCAAACCAATATTCTATTATTGTGCTTGGACGACTAGGACGTGATTATTTAAAACGTCGCGGCTTTAACATTATTGATGAAGTAGTTGGATTATCTGACCATCCATCATTTACTGATATTAAAGACCTTGCTTCTCGAGCAATTGCGATGTTCGCAGATGGTGCTTATGATGAGCTGTACATTTACTACAACCATTACGTAAGTAAAATTTCACAAGAGGTAACGGAAAATAAAATTTTACCGCTTACTGATGTGGCGTCTGACAAACCAACGACAGCTTATGAATTCGAACCTTCTGAAGAAGAAATTTTAAAAGTACTATTGCCACAATACGCAGAAAGCTTAGTGTACGGTGCATTACTAGATGGTAAAGCAAGTGAACACGCAGCGCGTATGACAGCAATGAAGAGTGCTACAGACAACGCAATGGAAGTTATCGATTCACTTACACTTTCATTCAACCGTGCGCGTCAGGCAGCGATTACGCAAGAAATTACGGAAATCGTTGGTGGAGCAGCAGCGTTAGAATAGTAATAAAAAGTGGAAGCGGCTCGTCCAGAACAGGAGGGCATTGGAGCTCCTGACGAAGAGGCGTAGTTTGCCTCACAGGAAGGCGCGAAATGACCGACTGTTCTAGCCGCTGGAACTAGATTCAATAAAAAGTGGAAGCGGCTCTGTCAAAAGAGTCGCGTAAGCTATAAACCAATAAAAAATTAAAAGCTAGCTGCTCGTAGAAAGTTGGCTAATTAAAAGAAAGCTAGGAGGGAACCCGATGAATAAAGGGCGCGTTACGCAAATCATGGGTCCGGTTGTAGACGTTAAGTTTGATGGCGGAAAGCTACCAGAAATCTACAACGCCCTTACGGTAAAACAAAGCAACGAAAACGGAAGTATTAACTTAACATTTGAAGTTGCACTTCATTTAGGTGATGATACAGTTCGTACAGTTGCAATGTCTTCCACAGATGGACTTGTTCGTGGCACAGAAGTAGAAGATACTGGTAAACCAATCTCTGTACCAGTTGGTGATGTAACACTTGGTCGCGTATTTAACGTATTAGGTGATGCAATTGACTTAGATGGTGAGGTTCCTGCAGATGTACATCGTGATCCAATTCACCGTCAAGCACCTGCATTCGAAGAATTATCTACTAAAGTAGAAATTCTTGAAACTGGTATTAAAGTAGTAGACTTACTTGCTCCTTACATTAAGGGTGGTAAGATCGGCCTATTCGGTGGTGCCGGCGTAGGTAAAACAGTATTAATTCAGGAATTAATTAACAACATCGCACAAGAGCACGGTGGTATCTCTGTATTCGCTGGTGTAGGTGAGCGTACTCGTGAGGGTAATGACTTATACCACGAAATGAGCGATTCTGGCGTAATCAAGAAAACTGCGATGGTATTCGGACAAATGAACGAGCCACCTGGAGCACGTCAACGTGTTGCATTAACAGGTTTAACAATGGCTGAGCATTTCCGTGATGAGCAAGGACAAGACGTACTTCTGTTCATCGATAACATCTTCCGTTTCACGCAAGCGGGTTCTGAAGTATCTGCCCTTCTTGGTCGTATGCCATCTGCGGTAGGTTACCAACCAACACTTGCAACAGAAATGGGGCAATTACAAGAGCGTATTACATCTACAAATAAAGGGTCTATCACGTCTATCCAAGCGGTATATGTACCAGCCGATGACTATACTGACCCAGCACCAGCTACAACGTTCGCTCACTTAGATGCAACAACAAACTTAGAGCGTCGTTTAACACAAATGGGTATTTACCCAGCCGTAGATCCATTAGCATCTACATCTCGTGCACTTTCTCCAGAAATTGTAGGAGAAGAACATTATGAAGTAGCTCGTCAAGTACAGCAAACTTTACAACGTTATAAAGAGCTTCAAGATATCATCGCTATCTTAGGTATGGATGAGTTATCTGAAGAAGATAAGTTAGTTGTACATCGTGCTCGTCGTATTCAATTCTTCTTATCTCAAAACTTCCACGTAGCTGAGCAGTTTACAGGTCAAAAAGGTTCTTACGTACCTGTAAAAAATACAGTTAGTGGTTTCAAAGAAATTCTAGAAGGAAAATATGATGACCTTCCAGAAGATGCATTCCGCTTAGTAGGTGGCATTGAAGAAGTTATTGAAAACGCGAAGAAAATGATGGCGTAAGGCCTTAGGAGGGACGAAGTATGAAGACATTTCCAGTCAGTATTGTAACTCCTGATGGACCGGTTTACGAAAAAGAAGTAGAAATGGTAAGTGTAAAAGCAGAGAGTGGGGAAATGGGGATCTTACCAGGTCACATTCCAACTGTTGCACCATTAAAAATTAGTGCAGTTCGTCTGAAAAATGGTGGACACACTGATTATGTAGCAGTAAGCGGTGGCTTTATCGAAGTTCGTCCAGATAAAGTGACTGTATTATCATCATCTGCTGAAGAAGCAAACCATATCGATATCCATCGCGCAAATGAAGCGAAGCGTCGCGCTGAGCAACGTCTGCAAGATAAACAAGCACATGTTGACTTTAAACGTGCAGAAATGGCATTACAACGTGCCGTGAACCGTTTAAACGTTTCCGATATGAAGTAAAAAAAATCCGTAAGGGCTTTGCCTTTACGGATTTTTTTTTTGTTTGTTTTATGGATAATTTTACAAAACTGGTATAATTATATTGATGCTTGTATAAGTAGAAGTGTACAACAATTTATATTTCATAAAGGGGATGAATCAATGATTGGTGAAATGAAGCGAGAAGCATTGTACTCTTTAAAGGGAAAATGGGGACTAGGTGTTGGATCAACAATTTTATATTTTATTTTAAGTTATGTCGTTTCGATGGCTGCAATGCTTATACTATTAATTCCAGGAATTATTATATTTCTCTCAGTTGCAAGCTTAACTGGATCATTTGAAGAGGAAACGATGTCAATTGGAGCAGGTATTACCTTTGGGATTTTTTATTTCATTATGATAATTTTGAGTAACGCATCGTATGGGATTACATCATATGGTTATACAAATGTATTTTTACAGATTAGTAAACGAGAAGATGCTAAAGTAGATTACTTATTTGAAGGATTTCGTGGCTTTAAAAGAATGATGAAAACAATGTGGGCAATGCTTGCTATTTTGTTATATACAGGTACATGGATTCCGATGCTGTTAATAGGCTTATTTGCATTGTTAGGTGAAGAAGGGAATACGTCATTTGCAATAGCTTTCTTCGTACTATTAGCAATTTCAATTGTTGGTATGATTGTGATGTATTTTTCTTATGCACTGACGTATTATGTGATGATTGAAAATCCAGAATATAGTGTTTCGCAGGCGATGAAGGAAAGTAAGAATCTTATGAAGGGTCATAAGTTAGATTTGTTTCTTTTATGGCTGAGCTTCATAGGATGGGCTATTTTAGCGCTTTTTACTTTTGGAATAGGATTTCTTTGGCTTAGTCCGTATATGAGTACGACGACAGCACACTTTTATCGCTATATTTCAAAAGGTGAATTTCAATAGGAACATGCTATACTAATAGAATTATTGTGTATAGGAGGCGAGGCTACGCATGATTAGTGATTTAAAAGGAGAAGCACTAGATTCATTAGAGGGAAAATGGGGATTAGCTGTTGGAGCTACACTACTCATTTCAATTCTTATCACGGCTTTTAGTTTTAGTGTTGATTGGGGATTTTCTTTAATTTTCGGTTGGCAAAAAACAAATGGTTCACTTTCAACGAATATTCTTACATTTTTTGTTACTGGACCGTTAACTTTAGGTGGATATTACCTTGGTTTAAATATCCTTCGTGAAAAGCAAGCTAGTATTGGTAATGTATTCGTTTGGTTTTCAGAGGGAAAGAGATTTCTAAAATCATTTTTATTATATTTATTAGTAAATCTTTATCTTTTCTTATGGATGTTATTGTTCATTATTCCAGGTATTATTAAATCATTTTCTTATGCGATGACATACTTTATTATAAACGATCATCCTGAGTATTCACTGAACCAGGCTATTACAGAAAGTCGTCGTATGATGGATGGACATAAGATGGAGTATTTCATTTTATGTTTAAGTTTTATTGGCTGGTTTATATTAAGTTGTATTACATTAGGGATTGGATTCTTATGGTTAATTCCATATTTCTATACAACATCTGCAGCTTTTTACGAAGAGATCGCAGAAGAATATTATGAGAAAAATATTTAGCACTAAAAAACCCCCGGTATGAATTATTTGTTCATACTGGGGGTTTTTTGTAGAAACTTTATAAACTCATTACTAGTAAGTGGTTTACTGAAATAGTAACCTTGCATATATTTACAGTTATGTTTTTGCAGAAACTTAAGTTGTTTTTCGGTTTCAATTCCTTCGGCAACGACTGAAAGATTTAAAGTATTTGCGAGGGAAAGTATTGTAGAAACGATGGCTCGTTCTTCAGGACGATGATCAGCTAATTGTGTAAATTCTCTCGGTACTTTTAATGTATCGATTGGAAAAATTGATAAATAAGCAAGAGAAGAATACCCAGTACCGAAGTCATCAATGGAAGTTTGGATACCGTACTCTTTTAATTGCTTCAGTCTTAATAACGTTTCTTTCTCGTCAATCATTGCAATTCTTTCTGTTAACTCAAGGGTTACATATTTTGGATCGACTTGCACGTCGTTTAATATTTGTGAAATGCTTTCGATTAATTGATCTTGCCGGAACTCTTTTGCGGATAGATTAACACTTATTTTTAAATTTTGGTAGCCAAAGGTATGCCATATTTTTAATTGGAGACAAGCTTCTTGTAATACCCAATGTCCAAGTGGGACTACTTGTGGCGTCTCTTCTACAATTGGAATAAACTCACATGGTGAAATGTCACCTAATAGTGGGTGTTTCCAACGTATTAAAGCTTCAGCACCGATAATTTTATTTGTTGTCGTATCAATTTGTGGTTGATAAACGAGATAAAATTCTTTGTTTACTAAAGCGATTGGCAAATCTTTTTCGATTCGAGCTTTTCGTTCCATTTTTTTATATAGTTCTTTCGTGTAAAGAGAGCTACCGTTTTTTCCTTTATTCTTTGCTTCGTACATGGCCATATCAGCATGCTGCAAAATGGATAGCGGATCTTCACCTGCTTCAGGATATATTGCAATTCCGATGCTCGGTGAGATTTGTAAATGTTGATTTTCGATTTCAAATGGCTCATTCATGGCCGCCACAATCCTATCAGCTATTTTTTGGACATCTGGCTTTTTTTTGTAATTCTCGATAAGGATTGTGAACTCATCCCCAGCTAGCCGTGCGAGTTTCATATTTGATGTTGCTATTTTTTCGAGCCTTTTTGCTACTGCGATGAGTAATAGGTCTCCTACTCGATGACCGAGGGTATCATTAATAACTTTAAAACGGTCTAGGTCGAGAAACATAACAGCAAAAGGCTTTTTCGATATTTTTGCTCGTGCAATTGCTTGTTCTAAATGTTGATGAAATGCACGACGATTTGCAAGCTCTGTTAAAGTATCATGGTATGCTAGGAAGTTGATTTGTTCTTGTTGTTGTTTGCTTTCCGTAATATCTTTAATCATTAAATAAACCCCAGAAATTTTCTCCTTTAAAAAGATCGGTACGGCGGTAACGTGCAAGTAGTAAATATCTCTGTTTTTATGGTATGCCCGTATTTCTAAAGAGATAGAATATCCCTTTTTCACACGATGAAAGGCGTTAATCATTTCTTCTAAATCTTCTTCGTATATGAGTGAGTAGTAAGGCTGGTTTAATAATTCATTCGTTTGATAACCGAGTAAAGTAGTACCAGCGTTATTTACTTTGAGAAAATTGCCGTACAAATCTAATGTGAAGATTGGATCTGGATGATGCTCGTATAAAGATTTAAACATTTGTTGATTATGATAAAGTTCATTTTTCTGTTCTACTAAATCTTCTGTACGTAGTTTAATTTGTTTCTCGAGTTCTGAGTTGAATTGCATTTGAGCTAGCAATAATATTTTATTTTGTTTTCGAACTAAACTATGACGTATGAGAACGAAAGAGAAAGTTATTATAAGTCCGATTACTATAATAGGCGCAAAAACGTATTCAACTAATATAAAAACAATAAGCATTACTACCGAAATATACGGTAATGATAATCGGATTGATTCACCAATTTTAGGTGTTAGTAGTACTTGTTCTTGTTTTTCAGGCTCTTTTGTATGGAGAATACAGGCGATTGCTACTAGTGCTAAGGTTACTTGATAGAAAGGAGTAACTGTAAACATAGAATACTCTGGTATGAAGTATTTTATATAAGCATAAATCGCATCTGTAGTAGCATATAAAATTAAAGCACTGCCAAGAAGTGCACCGACCTTTTTAGGTAATAAGGATAGTGGTTTAAATAAAAGGTTGATTCCTATTAAGAGAAAGAGTAAATCAGCCATTGGATAGGTAAGTTGAACAAATATGTCGATATAGGATGTTGTAAAGATGTGAATAGTTCGTTCAATAAGTAAGTAGTAACTTAAAGTAAATTGGGCTGTAACGATAATACAAATATCACATAGCATAAAAAGTTTTTCTAATAAATCTCGGTTGTAAATGATTTCGTATAGAAAGGCAAACGTAAAGCTAACTAAAAAAAGTAAGTAAAAAAAGTCAGATGGATCAACGAACGTATAGAAGTCTTTTACAATTAAACGCTGATAGGCAACGACTATATCACCGATAAAATAAGAGAGAGCTCCAACAGATAATATGATCCAAAATAAACGAGATAGCCCTTCTTTCATGTTTGAAAAATAAAGTATATAACTACAAGCGATAATATCAATTAATAGGGTACTCGTTCCGATTAATAGCTGAAAAGGAAATGAGTATTCATACAGAAAAGGCATCGCTACATAGTGAAGCGTTATAGACAGCAATACAATGCTTATAAGAATACTTACATGTGTTTGTTTTTTCATTTATATCACCTACGGTTTCTTGAAAAGCATATATAAGTTTTATATTTATTTTGCACAATTATAGCAAGTTGTAAAGATAGATTTTAATAATTCTTGTTTCTGTCTCCCAACATATCGACATAGGAATTTGAAGTTTGCTATAATGATTAGAATAGTTGCATTATTTAGAAAAATTTAAAAATAATAATTACTGCAACTAGGACATATTGTTTACTATGTGAACTTGTTCTTAATTTAGGGGGGAGGGTTTCACAATGGCAAGTGTATATGAAAATAGTTATATGATCGTTTTGATTTTCTTGCTATTAGGTATATTGCTGCCGGTAGTGGCTCTTACATTAGGCAGGATGCTGCGCCCAAATAAACCAAGTGCAGCAAAGGCGACGACGTATGAGAGTGGAATTGAGCCTTTTCATGATGCAAACATTCGGTTTCATGCTCGTTATTATATTTTCGCTTTATTGTTTGTGATCTTTGATGTAGAAACTTTATTTTTATATCCTTGGGCTGTTGCGTATGACAAGCTAGGTTTATTTGCATTAATTGAAATGCTCATCTTTGTTGTAATGTTGCTAGTTGGATTAGCGTATGCTTGGAAAAAGAAGGTGTTACAATGGTTATAAATTTTGAGGAATTACATCCAAATGAACGAGCAGAATTAGAACGAAATATCTTTTTTTCTACATTGGAACAGTTGAAAGGATGGGCGAGGAGCAATTCTTTATGGCCGATGACATTCGGACTGGCGTGCTGTGCAATTGAAATGATGGGAGTAGGCTCATCACATTATGATTTAGATCGATTTGGGTCATTTTTTCGGACTTCACCAAGGCAATCGGACGTCATGATTGTATCGGGAACGGTAACGAAGAAGATGGCTCCTATTGTTCGGCGCTTATATGATCAAATGCCCGAACCGAAATGGGTTATTGCGATGGGATCTTGTGCGACAGCAGGTGGTCCGTATGTAAATTCATATGCTGTTGTAAAAGGTGTAGACCAAATTGTACCAGTTGATGTGTATATTCCTGGTTGTCCCCCAAATCCAGCTGCTTTAATTTATGGAATTAATAAATTAAAAGAAAAAATTCGTTACGAAGCAAAGACCGGGAAGCAGGTGACGAATAAATGAGTAATCCAAATAAAGATTTAGAGGAGTTGAAAAAAGAAGCAGCTAGGCGTGCAAAAGAAGAGGCGAGAAAACGCCTTGTAGCGAAACACGAGGCGGAAATAAGTAAGCTTGAGGAAGAAGGTCAAGAAAAAGAGAAAGCGCTACCAAAAAATAATGATATTACTATAGAAGAAGCAAAACGACGTGCAGCAGCAGCTGCCAAAGCAAAAGCGGCGGCGTTAGCGAAGCAGAAAAGAGAAGGAACAGAAGAAGTAACGGAAGAAGAAAAAGCGAAAGCCAAGGCGAAGGCAGCAGCGGCTGCCAAAGCAAAAGCGGCGGCGTTAGCGAAGCAGAAAAGAGAAGGAACAGAAGAAGTAACGGAAGAAGAAAAAGCGAAGGCGAAGGCAGCGGCAGTGGCCAAGGCAAAAGCGGCGGTGTTAGCGAAGCAGAAAAGAGAAGGAACCGAGGAAGTAACGGAAGAAGAAAAAGCGAAGGCGAAGGCAGCGGCAGCGGCCAAGGCAAAAGCGGCAGCGGCTGCAAGAGCGAAGACAAAGGGGGCTGAAGGTAAGAAAGAGGATGAGCCGAAGCAGGAAGAACTGTCCGTAAATCAGCCGTATTTAAATCAGTATGTTGAGGCTATTAGGGAGAAGTTAGGAGAGGGTGCATTAGTAGATTCCTATATTAATAAACTGTCAAAGGATGTGCCAACTCTTGTGGTGGATCCCGAAAAATATTATGAAGTGATGGAGTTACTGCGATTCCATGAGGGACTTGCTTTTGATTATATGTCAGAGCTACATGCGACGGATTTTGTGACACATATGGAAGTGTATGTTCATTTGTTTTCATATGGTAAGAAACAATCGGTAGCGGTGAAGGTAAAGCTAGACCGGGAAGCGCCGCAAGTCGAATCTGTGACAGCGCTTTGGAAAGGGGCTGACTGGCCGGAGAGAGAAGCGTACGATTTGCTCGGTATTGTATTTAAAGGGCATCCGAATTTAACGCGTATTTTAATGCCAGATGATTGGGTAGGATATCCGCTTAGAAAAGACTATGAACCGTATGATGTGGAGGTGTAGCTATGATCCGCACGGAAGAGATGCTTTTGAATGTAGGACCTCAGCATCCGAGTACACATGGTGTGTTCAGGCTCGTAATTAAGATTGACGGGGAAATTATTAAAGAAGCTACACCGGTTATTGGGTATTTGCATCGCGGGACGGAAAAGATTGCTGAGAGCTTACAGTATACGCAAATTATCCCTTATACAGATCGAATGGACTATTTATCAGCCATGACGAATAATTACGTCATTTGCCATGCTGTAGAGACGATGATGGGGCTTGAAATTCCGGAGCGTGCCGAATACTTGCGAGTACTTGCGATGGAGCTAGGAAGAATTGCGAGCCATCTCGTTTGGTGGGGGACGAATCTTCTTGATATAGGAGCGGTCAGCCCGTTTCTGTACGCGTTTCGTGAACGAGAGATGATTATAAATTTATTAAATGAATTATGCGGGGCACGGCTTACTTTTAACTATATGAGAGTTGGTGGTGTGAAGTGGGATGCGCCAGATGGTTGGATTGAAAAGGTGGAAGAGTTTGTTCCGTATATGAGAGAGCAACTGGCAGGTTATCATGATCTTGTTAGCGGTAATGAGATTTTCTTAAATCGTGTGAAAGGCGTTGGTATATATAGCGCGGAAGAAGCGATTTCGTATTCTTTAAGCGGAGCAAATTTGCGGTGCACTGGAGTAAACTGGGATCTCCGCAAAGATGAGCCGTATTCGATTTATGATCGTTTTGATTTTGATATTCCTGTTGGAAGCGTGGGAGATGCTTGGGATCGCTACGTTTGCCGAATGCAAGAAATCGAGGAGTCTTTAAAGATTGTTGAGCAAGCGGTTCAGCAGTTCCCGAAAGATGGAGCTGTGCTGGCAAAAGTACCGAAAATTATTAAGGCACCTAAGGGAGAAGCGTTTGTACGTATCGAATCGCCGCGCGGAGAGATTGGTTGTTATATCGCTAGTGACGGAAAGAAAGAGCCGTACCGTTTGAAGTTTCGTAGGCCATCTTTTTATAACTTGCAAATTTTACCGAAGTTATTAAAAGGTGAAAACATCGCTAATTTAATTACGATTTTAGGTGGAGTTGATATTGTACTTGGGGAGGTTGATGGCTAATGATTGAGACGCTCTTACAATCACCTTCAAGCTGGACGAATTTCTTCATTTTTTTTGGATTAGCGGTACTTCTACTATTTGCAGTCCTTGGCTTCGTTACATATGGAATTTTGGCAGAACGGAAAGTGATGGGGTTTATGCAAGGGCGGATTGGACCAAACCAGGTTGGAGGCCGATTCGGTTTACTGCAAACGGTAGCTGATGTTTTAAAACTATTATTGAAAGAAGATAGTATTCCGAAAGCAGCAGATAAACCGCTGTTTATATTAGCGCCTGTCATTGCATTTGCACCAGCATTTATGGTGCTTGCGGTTATCCCGTTCACTGATAAATTTCAATTTGCAGATATTGGAGTCGGGCTACTTTATTATATTGCTGTTTCCGGTATTACGACGATAGGTGTTGTAACTGGGGGATGGGCATCGAATAATAAATATTCCCTTTTAGGAGGGATGCGTGCGGCGGCGCAAATGATTTCTTATGAGATTCCGCTCGTAATGAGTGTAATTGGTATCGTTTTGCTAGCTGGTAGTCTGAATTTAAATGAGATTGTAGCGGCGCAGGAGAAGGTCTGGTACATTTTCGTACAGCCAATTGGCTTCGTCGTTTTCTTAATCGCAGCAGTTGCAGAGTTAAATAGGACGCCGTTCGATTTGCCGGAAGCGGAGTCAGAACTTGTTTCTGGATATCATACGGAATACTCAGGTTTTCGCTGGGCGTTTTTCATGCTTTCAGAGTACGTATATTTCTTCGGGATGGCATCGTTAATTACAGTGCTCTTTTTAGGCGGATGGAATCCAGTCATGTTTCTTGGATTTATCCCAGGTGCCGTATGGTTTGCTTTGAAATTTAGCAGTGTAGTCTTTCTATTAATTTGGTTCCGCGTTACGTTCCCGCGTATAAGAGGTGACCAGTTAATGGAGTTTGGATGGAAAGTATTATTGCCGATTGCACTTGCAAATATTTTCTTAACGGCATTGATTAAGGAGTTATTCTTCTAATCTATGAGGGGGGTGCCAGTAAGAGATGAAAGGACTATTTAAAGGGTTAAAATATACATTAAGTAATTTGAGCAAGAAGAAGGTAACGTATGATTATCCAAATCAACCGTTGCCGTTGCCAGACCGTTTTCGGGGGATTCAAAAATTTTATCCGGAGAAATGTATTGTTTGTAATCAGTGCTCTAACATTTGTCCGACAGACTGTATTCAGTTAACAGGAAAGAAACATCCGGATCCTACGAAAAAAGGAAAAATTATCGACACGTATGATATTAATTTTGAAATTTGTATTCTTTGTGATTTATGTACAGAAGTTTGTCCGACAGAGGCAATTGTCATGACAAATAACTTTGAACTCGCGGAATATTCACGTGATGACTTATTTAAAAATTTGCAGTGGCTTGACGAAAACGACGAAAACGTCAGGAAGGAGAATAAGGCATGAATGGCGAGTTTGTAGCATTCTTTATACTATCCTTGTCTGCAATTATCGGCGGTGTTCTTATGTTGAACTTAACGAAAGTTATGCACATGATGCTAGCTCTCGTTCTAACATTCCTCAGCATTGCAGGTTTGTATTTTCTTTTATCAGCCGAATTTATAGGCGTTGCACAAATTTTACTTTACTCTGGTGCAATCACAATTATTATGATTTTCGGCATTATGTTAACGAAACATAACGCGGAAAATGAATCGCGTCTTACTCTTCGAAAATGGATTATCTTCTTTGCAGTTGTAGCATTTGGAGCAGTTATGTATTTCGCTGTTAATAATGTTGATTTTGCAAATGAAAGCACACAAGGAAGTTTACCTCTCCATGAAAACAACACACTTCAAATCGGTACGCTTCTCTATTCAAAATATATTATCCCATTTGAACTAACTTCAGTTATTTTACTTGTAGCACTCGTTGGCGCGATTATACTTGCGAAAAAGGACGAGAAAGAGGAGGAATCCAATGAGTAGCGTTCCAGATTCTGCATATTTAACACTTGCGATTATTTTGTTTTGCATCGGTCTATTTGGAGCTTTAACAAAGCGGAATACAGTAATCGTATTAGTTTGTATCGAATTAATGCTGAATGCTGCCAATTTAAACTTAGTGGCGTTTAGTAAATTAGGCTTATTTCCGAATTTAACAGGTCAAATTTTCTCACTGTTTACGATGGCTGTAGCGGCAGCGGAAGCGGCGGTAGGACTCGCCATTTTAATTGCTTTATATCGTAATCGTACGACAGTTCAGGTGGATGAAATGGATACGCTTAAAGGATAGCATTGTGACCGAAAAAGGGGGAAGGAAACAATGATCGATTATGCATGGCTCATACCGCTTTTCCCACTCGTTTCGTTTTTGTTACTTATTATATTCGGGAAGAAAATTAGAGAAGGAAGCAGCGTACTTAGTATTTTTTTCGTCTTTCTCTCCTTTATACTTGCGGTACTTGTGTTAATAGAAAGATTTTCAGAAGCAAGCGTGAAGCATAAGTGGGTGTGGCTTAGAGCTGGAGATGTGGATATATCATTCGGCTTTGAAGTGACTGCATTAGGAGCTTTAATGTTATTTATCGTGACGCTTGTGAGTCTACTTGTACATGTGTATTCGAAAGGTTATATGAAAGGTGATGAACGATTACCAACCTTTTACGCATATTTAGGACTCTTTACATTTGCGATGTTAGGGCTTGTTATATCAACGAATTTATTACAACTTTATATATTTTGGGAATTAGTTGGTCTTGGTTCATTTTTACTTATCGGTTTTTATTTCTTTAAAGAAGAAGCAAAGGCTGCTGCAAAAAAGGCTTTTATTATGACCCGTATTGGGGATGTTGGTTTATTTATCGGGATGATTTTAATTTTTTGGTACGCAGGTAGTTTTGAATATGACGCAATATTTAGGGCGATTTATACAGGGGATCTACCTCCTTACATGATTACAATAACAGCGATATTAATTTTTATCGGGGCGATGGGGAAATCAGGTCAGTTCCCGCTTCATACGTGGTTGCCAGATGCAATGGAGGGGCCAACGCCCGTTTCGGCACTTATTCACGCGGCGACGATGGTCGCAGCTGGCGTATATTTAGTAGCGACGATGTTTCCTCTGTTTTCAGCAAGTACAGTGGCGATGCAGACAGTGGCAATCGTTGGAGCTTTCACTGCAATCTTTGCGGCCTCTATCGGTCTTGTGCAAACAGATATAAAGAGGGTGCTTGCTTATTCTACAGTTAGCCAGCTCGGGTACATGATGCTCGCGTTAGGTTCTGCCGGTTATGTAGCTGGTATATTCCATTTAACGACACACGCTTTTTTTAAAGCACTACTATTTTTGGCAGCAGGAAGTGTAATTCATGCTGTGCATACGCAAAACATTAATAAAATGGGCGGTTTACAGAAGAAGATGAAAGTAACTGGTATGCTATTTTTAATAGGTACCCTCGCCATTAGCGGTGTTCCGCTGCTTTCCGGTTTTTTCAGCAAAGATGAAATTTTAGCGGCGACTTGGATGAATGGCAATTACGTTTTATTTACTTTAGCAGTAATTGCAGCGTTTTTAACAGCGTTTTATATGTTCCGTCTATACTTTCTTGTCTTTACCGGAGAAGCGAAGACGAAGGAAGAAGTGCATGAATCGCCTCGCGTTATGACGTATCCAATGCTTGTTCTCGGCGTTCTTGCGGTAGTGGCAGGATATATAAATACACCTTGGTTTGGGACGTTTCTCGGAGATTGGTTGACGAAAGATGTAGGGTTTAAGGTTGAAGAAGCGCATGGACCAGTTTGGATTATGATTGTTGCGACACTCGTTTCATTTGCGGGAATCGCTCTTGCATATTTCATATATGGCAAGAAATCAATTTCTAGAGATTGGGCTGGGGGTACGGAAACATCGCTTTATAATCTTTTGAAAGAAAAATATTATGTCGATGAACTATACAACATGACGGTGATCTCTATTACGAAAGGAATCACTCATGTGCTTCGCTTATTTGAAGTGTATGTAGTCGAAGGAATTGCAGTTTTAATTGGAAGTGTAGTTAAAGGCACAAGTAATCTTGGCTCGAAACTTCAAAACGGGAATGTACAAGTGTACGGTACTGTAACGGCGGTTTCGCTCGCTGTACTCGTCATTATTTTGCTCTATACGGGAGGGGATTTACGATGAATGATTTGTTGTTAACGTTCTTCATTTTTTCCCCGCTTTTAGGAATTTTATTGCTTGTATTAACACCGAAAAAGGAATTGCGTACAGTGCGAGCGCTTGGCTTATTTGGGACGGCACTTCCATTTGGAATCGCTATAGTCCTCGCTTGTACATATGCTTCTGGAAAGAATTTGTCACTATTTGATGAAAAGGTGAAATGGATTAAGTTCGGAGATTTAACAGCGGTGGATAAAAGGTGGTTTTCTATTTATTACGAGCTCGGTATTGATGGTTTGTCACTTGTCATGATGGTACTGACGGCTCTTCTAGCGATGCTTGCAGCAATTGCAGCCTTTTCTATTAAAAGAAATTTAAAAGCATTTTATATGTTGTTACTCATGCTAGAAATAGGAATGCTCGGTGTCTTTGCTGCTCAAAATTTAATGTTGTTTTTTATCTTCTTTGAAATTACGTTGCCACCAATGTTCTTATTAATTGGAAAGTGGGGAAAATTGTCGAGTGAAAAGGCTGCGTATAGTTATTTAATATATAACGGTATTGGCTCAGCTATTTTGCTCATTGTTTTCTCAATTTTGTTCGCGAAAACAGGTACAACAAATATTGTGGAGCTGAAAGAGATATTAAGAAGTGTAAACGCAGAGGGAGCACTCGTCATCCCAAGTAATTTGCAGCTTAGTGTATTTATTGCCATAATGATTGCCTTTGCAATTAAACTACCTGTTTTTCCGTTGCACCGCTGGATGGTCAATGTACACATAGAAGCGCATCCAGCTGTAGTTATGCTTCATGCGGGTGTTTTGCTGAAGATTGGAGCGTACGGTATTATTCGCTTCGGGAAAGGGCTATTCCCGGAATATTTTCACGATATTGCAACGCTAATTGCTATATTAGGCGTAATCAATTTATTATACGGTGCCTTTTTAGCGCTCATCCAAACGGACTTTAGGAAAGTACTGGCTTACTCTAGTATTTCGCATATGGGAATTGTGTTAATGGGACTTGCTTCACTTAATGCACCTGGTACACAAGGAGCACTATTCCAAGTTGTATCACATGGTTTAATTGCAGCCTTGCTTTTCTTCCTACTCGGTGTTATAGAACAACGGTTTGGAACTTCGGATATTACGGTGCTAGGCGGACTTGCGAAAAGTGTACCGATACTTAGCGGATTCTTTTTAGCAGGAGGAATGGCTTCGCTTGGATTACCAGGGATGTCTGGGTTTGTTAGTGAATTTCTTGCCTTTCTCGGTTTATTTCAAGGAGAGCCCGTCATTGCTGCAGTCGGTGTGATTGGCATCATTTTAACCGCTGTATATGTATTAAGGGCGACACTTCAAGTGACATTTGGAAACAAAGAGTGGGAAGCAAAATCTGATATACACGGATGGGAGTACGTCCCTGTTTTACTACTTATCTTTTGTATTATTGCAATTGGAGTTATGCCAGAAATACTAGGGGATCCGCTTCAAAATACATTGAAAACATTGGGGGTGAAGTAGGATGGATATGAATACGTTACTTAGCTTATCGTGGCATCTAATGGTGCCAGAATTTATTATTCTCGGCGCCGCCATCCTTCTTTCCATATGTGATTTGTTTTTTAAGCTGAACCATAGATATGTAGCTCTTGGTGCGATTGCTGCCATCGTATTAGCAATCGTGTCATTAATTACTCTATATAGCGAACCAGCGGGAGATATTTTAAATGGATCGTTTGTGTTAGATGGATTTTCAAAAGGGTTTAAAACGTTGCTATTAGGTGCCTCAGCTCTCATTTTATGCACCGCAATGAGCGATGATAAGAAGAATCCAATTGAAGATAAAGGTGAATATTATTACTTATTTTTAATGGCACTTCTTGGCGCGATGTTCATGGCTTCTAGTGTTGATTTTATTACCCTTTTCGTTGGTTTGGAGTTACTTTCACTTTCTTCCTATATCTTAGTAGGAATACGAAAAAAGAGCCGTGCATCAAATGAAGCGGCAATGAAATACGTCATTAGCGGAGGAATTGGAACGGCGATTACGCTCTTCGGAATGAGTTATTTATACGGTATTACAGGTTCAACTAACATTGTAGATATGCAAAAGGTACTCACTGGGGAACTCGCTAGTGGTATTCAGTTATTGTTAGCTCTCGCATTTCTTTTATTGCTAGTTGGTCTCTCATTTAAAATTGCCACAGTGCCGTTTCATATGTGGGCACCTGATGTGTATGAAGGAGCGGCTACACCAGTTACTGCTTTTCTTGGAACGATTTCTAAAATTGCTGGTTTCCTACTCATTATTCGTTTGTTCCTTATGGTTTTTGCAAGTGTATTAATACAAGGAGATATGCAATCTTTATATGGGCATATGAGTATATATATTGCGGTGCTAGCAAGTATTACGATGATTGTTGGGAATGTAGTCGCGTTAAAACAATACAATATAAAGCGTTTATTTGCTTATTCGGGCATTGCTCATGCAGGGTATTTACTCGTTCCACTTGTGGCATTATCACCATTTACGATGGATAGCATGTGGTTTTATATGCTGGCATACATGCTTATGAATATAGGTGCATTTGCTATCATCCACGGCTTAATCTTACAAAATGATGAGGAAAATATAACGATTTTCACAGGTTTATATAAAAGGTCGCCATTTACAGCGATTATGATGACAATCTTTATTTTATCGTTGGCTGGGATACCAGGAACGGCTGGCTTCATTGGAAAGATTAATATCTTTTTAGGCGCGCTTCATGTAGAGCCAGCACATTACGTACTAGCTTCGATTATGATGGGTACGACAGTTGTTTCATTCGTATATTATTTCCGTATTTTACAACAAATGTTTTTCCGCACCGGAGAGACAGAAGAGAGAATACGGTTACCGTTAAATATAAAGGTTGTTATGAGTCTTTGTGCAATTTCGATTGTAATACTAGGGATTATGCCGATGATTGGGTACAATTTCTTTTATGAATATTTTCCATTAATGAAAGATTTCTTCTTCTTAGGGAACGTGGTACAATAGTGAAAATAAAAGGTGTGGAGTCAGTACTCTGCGCTTTTTATTTTGTGTTAACTTGTAATGTAGATATACGTTTTTGGAAAGAAAATCACGATGTAAAATGTAAGATGTCTATGTGCATTTGAAAAAGTGTAGCTCCTACTTATTATGGTATCGTTTTTATATTCTTTCATAAGTAGTAGCTGAGTAAAAAGGGGTCGATTTTTTGGCACAACTTTTAGGGCAACAAGCACTGATTGCCATTGTTTCGCATTTATTGTTTATTACCATTACGTGGTGGGCCTTACAAGGCATTCACATTGAGCGTTTAATGAAGTCCGGAAAAGTGCTGCAGACGCGAGTATTACTCATCTTAATTACAATTGCAATTGGGACATCTGTAAGTAACTTTTTCCTTGATTATTTAGGCTATTCGAAGAGTTTAACGTATTTAGTAAAGTAAGTGTATAGAACCTCAAATCTCCGTTAACAATGGGGATAGGAGGGGATGAAATTGAAGTTTAAAGCCATTCTTATTGTTGCACTTAGTGTTGTTTTATTTTTGGTTGGATATAGAGAGATGAAACCGATAAGCGATGAACAGAAAATGGAGAGCATGATCAAGGCTTTAGAGAAAAATGATGCTAAAGTAGAAAAATGGTCATGGTTAGCGAGAGAAACAAAAACAATTTCTAACATACATACGTTTCAAAAGTTGTTAAACGATGTGAAGGAAAAGGCAAATATTCAAAAGTGGGAAGTAGAGCAATCTCCAGATGGATATAAAGCTACATCCTATAAAAAGTTTGCTTCTCATGAAGAACGAGTAGTAGTAACTTGGAGTAAAGAAAATACTAAAGAAAACACTTTCATTATCTTTGAAGTGAGTGGGGCGAAATGGGACCCGAAGTATGTTCAAAACATGAATAAAATTTTTAGTGAAAAACCTATAATTTACACTTGTGTTCAAGGTGTACTGAATGATAAGATTGAAGGTGTTTTGCAAAATAAAACCAATCAGGTTTTGAAAGATCTTTCAGCAAGAGCGATCGAACAAGTAGAAGAAAGAGCATTTGTGTCAGTCTCCGCATACAATAAAAAGTGGGATGACGCTCTTTCAACAAATAGAGAGAAAATAAATGTGCAAATAGCAATACGTTCTACAGACAACAAAGATACAATTGTGGTTGGCACACCGATCATAACTTCTGAGTATTGAGTGAATAGATACTGAAAAAAGGACACGGAGGGGAATAATTTGGAAAAGATCATCGTCCGTGGCGGAAAGCGGTTAAACGGCACAGTGCGTGTTGAGGGCGCAAAAAATGCTGTATTACCTATAATCGCTGCAGCCCTATTAGCGAGTGATGGAAAGAATGTACTATCTGAAGTACCAGTTTTGTCTGATGTATACACAATTAATGAGGTATTACGTCATTTAAATGCTGAAGTCGTATTTGAAAATAATCAAGTAACAATCGATTCTTCTAAAGAACTAAACATTGAAGCACCATTTGAATATGTACGTAAAATGCGTGCATCTGTTCAAGTAATGGGACCATTATTAGCACGTAACGGTCGTGCTCGTATTGCACTTCCTGGTGGATGTGCAATTGGTTCACGTCCAATTGACCAACATTTAAAAGGCTTCGAAGCAATGGGAGCAAAAGTACAGGTTGGTAACGGTTTTGTTGAGGCATATGTTGAGGGAGAACTAAAAGGAGCTAAAATCTACTTAGACTTCCCAAGCGTAGGCGCGACAGAAAACATTATGTCTGCAGCTACATTAGCAAAAGGGACAACAATTCTTGAAAACGCAGCGAAAGAACCAGAAATCGTTGACTTAGCTAACTTCTTAAATGCGATGGGAGCGAAAGTACGCGGAGCTGGAACTGGAACGATTCGTATCGAAGGCGTTGATAAATTATATGGTGCAAACCACTCTATTATTCCTGACCGTATTGAAGCGGGAACATTCATGGTTGCAGCAGCAATTACTGGTGGAGACATCTTAATTGAAAATGCTGTACCTGAACATTTACGCTCAATTACAGCGAAAATGGAAGAAATGGGTGTTAAAATTATTGAGGAAAACGAAGGTGTACGTGTTATCGGCCCAGATAAGTTAAAAGCGGTTGATATTAAAACTATGCCTCACCCAGGTTTCCCAACAGACATGCAATCACAAATGATGGCATTATTACTACAAGCTGATGGAACAAGCATGATTACAGAAACGGTATTCGAAAACCGCTTTATGCACGTTGAAGAATTCCGTCGTATGAATGCTGATATTAAAATTGAAGGTCGTTCTGTTATTATGAACGGTCCAAACAGCTTACAAGGTGCTGAAGTAGCAGCAACTGACTTACGTGCTGCAGCTGCATTAATCTTAGCTGGTTTAGTATCAGAAGGTTATACTCGTGTAACTGAGTTAAAACATCTTGACCGTGGCTATGTAAACTTCCATAAGAAATTAGCTGCATTAGGTGCAACTATTGAACGTGTAAACGAAAAAGTAGAAGAAGTGAAAGAACAAGAAGTTTCTGATCTTCACGCTTAATTAAAATAGTCTCTATGTCTTTTGACATAGGGGCTATTTTTTTGGGTTATTACTGTTATAGTCAATAAATTCTATACTTATGCACGTACCAGTAAAAATATTTAGAAAATTTCCGTTTTATACTCTTCCCCTTAAGTATGTTCTAAAAGAAAGAGTTGTTCCATAAGAATGAATGGAGTAAAGCTTTTATATTGGAGGAAAATAGGATGAAATTTTCAAAGCCACTTTTTATTACAGTAGCGCTCTTAATAGCGCTCGTTATCATTGTACCTGCAGCCCTTGTTATTCCATTTGCGAAAGCAAAAGTAGGGGAAGAAACGGCCTCTAAAACTCCTCCAGCGATAGAAAGCATACCAGCTCCAGGAAAAGTGGATACAGCTGTTCAAGTTGCTGTATATCGCGAAAAACAGAAGAAGGTAGAAACATTACCAGTGGAGGAGTATGTGACAGGTGTAGTAGCTTCTGAGATGAATGCCAGTTTTGAAATAGAGGCACTAAAGGCGCAGGCATTAGCAGCGAGAACATTTGTAGTACAACGTATGTTAAGCGGAGGAAAGAAAAATAATGCGGACGTGACAGATACGGTGAAAGATCAAGTGTACAAAAGCAAAGATGAATTGAAGAAGCAATGGGGTAATAACTACGAAAATAATTTGAAGAAAATCGAAGAAGCCGTTTCGAAAACAGCAGGACAAGTTTTAACGTATGATGGAAAACCAATTTCAGCATCCTTCTTTTCAACGAGTAATGGCCGAACAGAAAATGCAGCTGACTATTGGGGAAATGATTATCCGTACTTGAAAAGTGTAGATAGTCCGTGGGATCAAGCCTCTCCAAAGTTTACGAGCGAGCAAACATTTACAGTAGCTGATTTTCAAAAACGTCTCGGTGTGAAAGTGCTAGCAGACGGGAAGGTTGGAAACATTAAAGACCTTACGGAAGGAAAGCGCGTAAAGGATGTAGCTTTTCAAGGAAAAACATTAACAGGAAAAGAAGTTCGTGAAAAGTTAGATTTACGTTCTTCTGATTTCACGTGGAAACAACAAGGAGATAAAATCATCGTTACGACGAAAGGCTTCGGTCACGGCGTTGGTATGAGTCAATACGGGGCGAACGGCATGGCAGCGGAAGGAAAGAAATATACAGATATCGTCGCTCATTACTATAAAGGTGTTGAAATAAAGACGATGAATGATTATGAAGGAAAATTGATGGTGAAGAAATAGGTGTCAGGACTCTGGCATCTATTTTTTGTTTAAAGTATCATAATTTTCCATTAACTGTTTGATATAATAGGATAAAAAGGCATTTGGGGGAAATGAAATGGCGTTACTAGAGTTGAAACAATTAGGGAAGACGAACCAGTTACCGGCAATTGAGCTAAAGGTTGAGAAAGGACAATGTATTGTTTTGCAATGCAATAATCATACAGCTAAAGTGTTACACCGCATTATTATTGGTGAAGAAGAAGCTTCGACTGGCAATGTACTGTTTGAAGGAGAAGCAATTGGAAAGAAAAATTATTCCCGCATCGGCTTTTGTTTTTTGAAAGATGAGGCATATGATCGTTTGAAGGTGAAAGAATACTTCAAATTTCTATTAGGGCTTTATGAATCAAAGATAAGTATAGAAGAAGTTGTGCAGTCTGTTGGTCTCCTAGATAAACTAAACGTTAAAATAGAAAAATTATCATTTTCAGAGAAACGCCGTCTTCATATCGGACGAATGATGATTCATAATCCGGATTTAATCATTTTGGAAGAACCGGAGCAAAATGTAGATATAGAGAGTACGGTTATTATTCGAAAAGCAATTATGAAAATGAAAGAGCAAGGAAAGGCAATCTTTATTACGTCATCTTTCCTATCGGATGCCCTTTCGTTAACAGAGGATGTATACATATTAAACAACGATGGTGTGAAAAAGATAGAAATTGAACAAGAGGAAGTGGAAGAAGTCGGTGAAGAAAAAGTCATTCAACTGATTCCGCAAATGAAGTTAGAAAGAATACCTGCGAAAGTGAACGATAAAATCATTTTACTTGATCCGATGGAAATCCATTTCATTGAAACGCAAAACGGAGTAACGCATATTCACGTTCGTGAAGGCGATTTCGTATGTGCCTTAACATTAAGTGAACTAGAAGCAAGATTAACAGGTTTTGGTTTCTTTAGATGTCACCGCTCTTATCTTGTGAATTTACAAAGAGTACGAGAAGTGATTACGTGGACTCGTAATAGTTTTAGTTTAATTTTGGATGACGAAAGAAAAAGTTCAATCCCGCTTTCGAAAGGACGAATGGATGAATTAAAAGGCGTGATTGGGCTATAAAAAGTGCTCCAATAAGCTTAACATGCGATTCATTCACCGGTAAAAATACTCCTTTTACCGGTATTTTACTGCGTAAACCCTTTGTTTTTCATATGATTGAGTCAAGAAAAGCGAAACAAACGAACGAAAAGCGCTAAAGCGACTTTCATCTATAAAGAAGAAAAACAAAGGGGATGAAGAAATGACATTGGCAATTGAAATGAAAGATGTAATGAAAAGTTTCGATGGAAAAACGGCACTTCGAAATGTAAATATTGAGGTGAAGCGAGGAGAGATATTCGGATTCCTCGGACCGAGTGGATCTGGTAAGACGACAACAGTAAAAATTTTAACTTCTCAATTGCTTCATAGCATTGGAACGGTAAGAGTATTAGGGAAAGATATTACAGGACCAAGTAGCATCGATTACAAACGAATTGGTATTTTAACAGATAACAGCGGTTTATATGAGAGACTTAGCATTTATGATAACTTATTATTATTTTGTGACTTATATGATTGCAAAAAAGAACGAATCGATGAAGTACTAGCGCAAGTGAATCTATTAGATGATAAAAAAACACCAGTAAAAAAATTATCAAAGGGAATGAAGCAACGCGTCACACTAGCGAGAGCAATCCTTCATAAACCAGATATCCTCTTCTTAGACGAACCAACATCTGCACTTGATCCAGTAAACGTACAAAACATTCATAAAATCTTAAACGACTTAAATAAAGAAGGAACGACGATTTTCTTAACGACTCACAACATGGATGAAGCAGAAACGCTTTGTAACCGTGTTGCCTTCCTTTGTGGCGGAGAAATTGTAGCGCTGGATACGCCAGAGAACCTGCGCTTACAATACGCTAAGGATCAAATAGAGGTCGTATTAAAAGATAAACAAAAAGAAGTAGTGCAAAAAGATGAATTAGGCGCAAACCATATTTCAGAATGGATGAAAAAGGGCGAACTGTTATCTATTCATTCACACGAACCAACGCTAGGCGATATCTTTATTGAAGTTACTGGGAGGGGATTATAATGACATTTTCAATGAAACGGTTTTCGGCTATTGTAAGAAAAGAAATAAATGATGCAGGTAAAAACTCACAAGTTATATTAATGGCGCTATTACCTATTCTACTTGCTGTATTCTATAGTAATATGGATTCTATAAAAGAGTTCTTTGCAGGTTTTATTATTGTAATGACGATTACCATGGTGGGAAGTTATGTGCAAGCAATTATTATTGCAGAGGAGAAGGAAAAACACACGTTACGAGTATTAATGTTGTCTCCAGCAAGTCCAATAGAAGTTATTTTAGGGAAAAGTGTATTAACTGTATTTTTTGTACTAGCATCTAGTTTTATTAGTTTAGTGATTTTAGATACTTTTAAAGGAAATATTGGTATGCTAGTTATTATTATTTTAATAGGAACATTGTTATGTGTCGTTTTAGGTACTATAGTTGGCTTACTATCCCAAAATATAGCACAAACATCCATAGTGGGGCTCCCGATTTTTCTAATATTCATAATGGGGCCGATGTTAAAGGAAATGGTTAAGAATGAATTTATTATAAAAGTAGTTAATCTTCTTCCAACAAATCATGTTATGGAAGCATTGCAAAAAGTTATAAAGGGAGAAGGATTGATTGCGATTCAAGAACATATTTTAAACAATACAATTTGGACTATATGCCTTATCATTCTTTGTATTATTGTTTACAAAAAGAAACAATTAGATTAAAAACTGAGCCAAAATTGCTCAGTTTTTTCTTTTTTCTATCATTTCCTCGGAAATTTTGCAATTCTCATACATATTTTTACAGATTTTGTCGAAAAGTAATTAGTTATACGTTGTATAGGATACGTGAATATTGTTCAAAATGATTGCTGAGGTGATGATGGAATGCGAGGAAGAAATAATAAAAAGTCGCAAAAGGTAGTACATTTATTTCAAAAAAGATGGGTGTTTCCGGCACTATACATTGCTTGTGCAGCGGTAATCTTAATGGTTGCGCTATGGTTCCAAGGAGCTAATCCGAAGAAGACTCCAAACCACGATCAAGCAACACCGTATACACAATCGGAAGATCCAGCAGTACCAGTAACGAAATCTTCAGAAGTAGTGAAAATGCCAGCAGCCGCGAATGCGGAAGTAGTCGTACAAAAGAAATTTTATGAAGATGCAGCAACTGAGGCGGAACAAGAAAAAGCACTTGTCTTTTATAACAACACATATTCCCCGAACAAAGGAATTGACATTGCTGCGAAGAATGGAAAAGAATTCAATGTTGCTGCTGCTTTAAGTGGTACAGTAACGAAAGCTGAAAAAGATTCACTTCTTGGTTATGTTGTAACAGTTGATAGTGGAAATGGTGTAGCGGTATCTTATCAAAGCTTAGGCAGTGTGAAAGTAGAAAAAGGTGCAAGAGTTGTACAAGGTGAAGTATTAGGAACATCCGGTCTAAGTGCAATGAATAAAGAGGCAGGCTCTCACGTTCACTTTGAAGTACGTAAAGACAATGTGGCTGTGAACCCTGAACGTTACTTAAATAAATCAGTAACAGAAATTAAAGCTGATGCAGGTGCTGCAAAGGCTACGAATGCTTCTGGTAAAAAAGCTGATGACAAATCTCAAAAAGAAGAGAAGTCAACGAGCACGAAACCAGAAAGTAAAACAGAAGACAAGTCTCAAAAAGAAGAGAAATCAACAAGCGGTTCAACTAGTGACAAAAAAGAAGAACCGAAGAAAGAAGAAAAATCAACAAATGGTTCTACAGAATCATCTAACGATTCTTCTTCACAAGAATAAGAAAGTGAAAAAATCAGTTCCCACTAGGGGAGCTGATTTTTTTATTTTTATATAAAAATACTCAATTTCGAGAAAAAAGTTGCAATAACAAGGAAAAATGACGAGATTCTCGAATATATATTACAAAAGGGAGGGGATACTGTGTCATTTTTGTTTGTTCTGTCGACTGCTATTATTTTATTGTTTGTTTTATTCACTTTATATTATTATATTGCCGGTAAGAAAGAGGTTCCCCACCATCAATTATTAGAAGAAGAGTTTGAAAGAGAAGAATGATGCCTTATATATAAGGTGTCATTTTTTTTCGCCAAAATAGTCACTGTTAACGTATTTCTCACAAAAAAATGTAATTTTTCTTAACTTAGTCCGCAAAAATAGTGAACATGTAGCATATATCAGTAGTGCGGGCAATACAATGGTATAAACCAAAGCAAAGAGAGTGTTTGAGGTGAGAAATCGTGAATCATTTCATTATAAATCCAAGAATGTTTAACGCTTACAAACAGCACTCACACTTACTTCTTAGTCGTATGCAGCGAGGCTCATTTCACCCTTCTCACATCCAAATTAGGGAGGCGAGTGGTGTGCACGATTACATCAAAGAGAGAACTATCAAGATTGGTAAGTATATCGTGGAGACAAGAAAGACAGTGCGTGTCATTGCAAAGGAATTTGGGGTATCAAAGAGTACAGTCCATAAAGATTTAACAGAACGTCTACCAGAAATTAATCCAGAGCTCGCAAATGAAGTGAAAGAAATTCTTGATTATCATAAGTCTATTCGTCATTTAAGAGGTGGAGAAGCAACAAAGCAAAAGTATAGAAAAGAAGATGTAGAGAAGCCTGTACGTCAATAATGTTACAGTAGCAAACATTCCGTTCACATTCGGTAATATTTTTCAGAAGAATTCTTTTTGCGAATATTACGTTTCTGTTAAATTTATGATAAAATCAGAAATTAGGTGAAAAGAATTCGGGTGTAACCTGATTTTGAATATCGAGGAGGAAAAAACGGGAATGTTTGCGCGAGATATCGGAATTGACCTAGGTACGGCTAATGTATTAATTCATGTTAAAGGTAAGGGTATTGTATTAAACGAGCCATCTGTTGTGGCAATTGATCGTAATAGTGGTAAAGTATTAGCAGTCGGTGAAGAAGCGAGAAGTATGGTGGGACGTACGCCTGGTAATATTGTAGCAATTCGTCCGCTTAAAGATGGTGTAATCGCAGATTTCGAAATTACAGAAGCAATGTTAAAGTATTTCATTAACAAATTGGACGTAAAGAGCTTCTTTTCAAAACCTCGTATTTTAATTTGTTGTCCAACAAATATTACATCAGTAGAACAAAAAGCAATTCGTGAAGCTGCTGAACGTTCAGGTGGTAAAACAGTATTTTTAGAAGAAGAACCAAAAGTAGCTGCAGTTGGTGCTGGTATGGAAATCTTCCAACCAAGCGGTAACATGGTTGTTGATATTGGTGGAGGTACAACAGATATCGCTGTACTATCTATGGGTGATATTGTTACCTCTTCCTCTATCAAAATGGCTGGCGATAAGTTTGATATGGAGATCTTAAACTATATTAAACGTAAGTATAAGCTATTAATTGGAGAACGTACTTCAGAAGATATTAAAATTAAGGTTGGTACAGTATTCCCAGGTGCACGTAGCGAAGAACTTGAAATTCGCGGACGTGACATGGTAACAGGCTTACCACGTACAATTACAGTATGCTCTGAAGAAATTACAGAAGCATTAAAAGAAAATGCAGCTGTTATTGTACAAGCTGCAAAAGGCGTATTAGAGCGCACACCACCAGAATTATCTGCAGATATCATCGACCGCGGTGTTATTCTAACAGGCGGTGGAGCTTTACTACACGGTATCGACATGCTTCTAGCAGAAGAATTAAAAGTACCGGTATTAATTGCTGAAAACCCAATGCACTGCGTTGCGGTTGGTACAGGTATTATGTTAGAGAATATCGACAGATTACCAAAGCGTGCTTTGAGATAATTTGAAAGAACTAAGGCTAATGCCTTAGTTCTTTTTTCGTTTTTATATTTTTTTATTTTGTTTTTTTGCGAAAATGGAAGGAAAATAGAGAAATATGAAGGAAACAGGTAAAATATTCATATATATGGTTAAATTTAATATTTCCTTATTTGAAAACGTTTATAATATAATGAGTCGAATACGACATTAAGGCAAATAATGTTTCAATACATATTGCCTTTCCCTAATTTGGGCATACACTCTTTTCTACCTCCGTGTCAGTTGCAAAAATGTGCAACTATTTTAATGGAATAGAGTGTGTGCATTTTTTTTTAGGAAGTTGTGCTAAATATAAAATGTTACTTTGTAATGACAAACAATAAACAAAATGGGATAATAGCAATATGTCCAAGTGGTAAGACCAATATTACAAAAGGGGCGATTGTTACATGCTAAATATAGAACAAATTAAAGAAATCATTCCTCACCGCTATCCATTTTTACTTGTTGATAAAATATTAGAAGTAGATGAAGGCAAAAGAGCGGTTGGGATTAAAAATGTATCCGCAAACGAAGAATTCTTTAACGGACACTTCCCTGACTATGCAGTTATGCCTGGTGTACTTATTGTAGAAGCATTAGCACAAGTCGGAGCAGTTGCAGTATTAAAGAAAGAAGAAAACCGCGGAAGACTTGCTTTCTTTGCAGGTATCGACAATTGCCGTTTCAAAAAACAAGTACGCCCAGGTGATCAGCTTCGTCTAGAAGTAGAAATGACACGCGTACGCGGCCCAATTGGAAAAGGAAAAGCAATTGCAACAGTAGATGGTGAAGTTGCATGTGAGGCAGAAATTACATTTGCGATTGGTGATAAAAAAGAATAGAAATTAAAAAATCTCCTTGTGAAAAGACAAGGAGATTTTTTAATTTCTGCTATATAACGATGAAACGATAATTTACAAACTAATCAGAAAATATCTTGTAAATAGATGGTAATTACCATATACTTACTTTATTATTTATCTAGAAAACAGGATAAGTGATAAAGGTAATAAAGAAATAAGGGCATTGTCATATTGTTAAGGTACTTAAATAAGACAAAGTAGAATGTTATTGATTATGATGAGATATAGGGAAATCAGCAAAAATATTAATTAGACGTATGAAATCGAGCATAAGAGAGAGAAAAGGGAAATGTCGCATTTCACAAAAGGAGATTATGAATATGTTCGGGAGAAAGAAAAGAAAACCATTACGACAATTAATTACACATAAAGAACCTAAATCGCGTATTACAGAACAATACCGTAACATTCGTACAAACATTGAGTTTACATCTGTAGATAATCATGTTCGTTCTATTATTGTTACTTCAGCCGATCCAGGTGATGGGAAAACAACAACAATCGCAAACTTAGCAGTTGTTTTCGGACAACAAGGAAAGAAAGTTTTATTAATTGGAGCTGACTTGCGTAAGCCGACGATACAAAACTTATTTGCTATTCATAGTTCAAATGGATTAACGAACTTATTATCAGGACAAGCGAAACTTATGCAATGCATTCAAAAAACAGATATAGAGAACGTATACTTAATGGCAGCAGGTCCAATCCCGCCAAACCCAGCAGAACTATTAGGAAGCCGGGCAATGGACGAGGCGTTGCTAGAAGCATATAACATGTTTGATATTATATTAATTGACACACCACCTGTCCTTGCGGTTACGGATGCACAAATACTAGCGAATAAATGTGATGGAATCGTACTCGTTGTACGAAGTGAAAAGACAGAAAAAGATAAAATCGTAAAAGCGAAACAAATATTAGATAAAGCATCAGGAAAATTACTAGGTGTTGTTTTGAACGATAAAAGAGAAGAAAAAGAGCAGTATGGTTATTACTAAAATATGAAAAAGCCAACAAAAATTTTTGTTGGCTTTTTTGTTTTCTGATAATTATTTATCAAGTTATACATTGTAAAAAGCATGATATGATAAAATTTTTGGGGAATCATTGGAATGTGTTGTCATATTTACGATTATTTTGTAAGATTAAACTTGTTTCTTGTGAACAAATATAGAACTGAATTATTAAAAATAAAAAATGTAAGATTTATATGTTATAATTTTTCCTATGTGTAAATTTTAGAAAGTTGGAGGAACTTATGGAAGAAACAATTAGTTTAAAAGAGTTATTTCATATCTTAAAAAAACGTTTAGCAATGATCCTCGTAATTGCATTTGGTGCAGCTATTGTAAGTGCTATCATTAGCTTCTTCTTTATGACACCAATCTATCAATCTTCGACGCAAATTCTTGTTAACCAGAAGAAGCAAGAAGGATCTGCAATTCAGTACAATGAGGTACAAACAAATATTCAATTAACAAATACATATAAGGTTATTATTAAAAGTCCAGTAATCTTAGAACAAGTGAATGAAAAGTTGAATTTAAACATGACAGCGCAAGCCTTAATGGGAAAAATTAATGTTGCTAATGAAAAAGATTCACAGGTCATTTCTGTTACAGCTACGGATAAGGACCCAAAATTAGCTCGTAATATTGCGAATGCAACGGCAGATGTATTTAAAGATGAAGTTGCAAAAATTATGAGTATTGATAACGTAACAGTATTGTCTAAGGCAGAAGTTGTAGAGAATCAATCTCCAATTAAACCGCGTCCAATGTTAAATGTAGCAATTGCATTCGTTGTTGGCTTAATAGCTGCAGTTGGTCTTGCATTCTTACTAGAGTATTTAGATAACACGGTGAAAAAAGAAGAAGATGTGGAAAAGTTACTTGGTTTACCAGTGCTAGGTATCGTTGCTCGTATGGATGAAGAAACAATGAACGTGAAATCACACGCTCCATCATCAAGAAAAGTGAGGGGACAAACAATTGGCTCTTAATTTATTTAAAAAGAAAAAGAATTACCGTCAACGCCGTCAATTAATTGCTCATCAACAACCGAAATCACCAATTTCAGAACAATATCGTAATATTCGAACGAATATTGAATTTGCAGCTGTTGATACGAATTTACATTCATTAATGGTCACGTCTGCAAACCCAAGTGAAGGGAAAACGACAACGACAGCTAATATGGCAGTTGTGTTTGCCCAACAAGGAAAGAAAGTATTATTAATTGATGCTGATATGCGTAAGCCGGCGATGCATCAAATGTTCCAAGTAGATAATATTTTTGGACTCACGAATGTATTAACACATAGTGAACGTTTAGAAAAATGTGTGCAAACAACATTAGTTGATAATCTACACTTTTTAGCTTGTGGTCCAATTCCACCAAATCCAGCAGAGTTGTTAGGTTCAAAATCAATGAAAGAACTTCTTGGACAAGCATACAGTATGTATGATCTGGTTATTTTTGACATGCCGCCAATTTTAGCTGTTACCGACGCACAAATTATGGCAAATGTATGTGATGCTTCTATTCTTGTTGTTCGTAGTGAATCAACAGAGAAAGAAACAGCAGTAAAAGCAAAAGGATTGTTGGAATCGGCTAAAGGTAAATTGTTGGGCGTTGTTCTGAACGATCGTGAACGTGAAGAAGGCTTATATTATTATTACGGTGCAAACTAATTAAAAGAGTGAGATATGGTAGAAACATATCTCCTTTTTTCCCTTGAATATGAGCGATATCTCATATTCAAGGGAAAAAAGATCTTTATAGGAGAGAGGGAGGATGAAACAAATGATAGATTTACATTGTCACATTTTACCTGGTATCGATGACGGTGCACAGACAGTAACAGATAGTTTAGCAATGGCACAACAAGCCGTAGCAGAAGGAATACATACAATTGTCGCAACGCCGCACCATCAAAATGGCAAATATGTAAATGAACGTACCTCAATTATTCATCACGTAAAACAACTAAATGATGAACTACAACAACATAATATTCCACTTATTATTTTGCCGGGACAAGAAGTCAGGTTATATGGTGACTTATTAGAAGACTATGAAACTGGTAAAATCGTTACTTTAAATGAAACAAATAAATATATATTCATTGAATTTCCATCGAATCACGTACCACGTTATGCTGAACAATTATTATACGAATTACGTGTAAAGGGAATGATTCCAATTATTGTTCATCCAGAACGTAATGCCGAGTTAATCGAGCGGCCAGATAAGTTATATAACCTTGTAAATAAAGGGGCATTAACACAAGTGACAGCAGGTAGTTTGCTTGGAAAATTTGGAAAGAAAATCAAAAAATTCTCACTACAGCTTGTAGAACATAATTTAACACATATGGTCGCTTCAGATGCACATAACACGACATCAAGGGGGTTTCATTTAGCGGAAGGCTATGAATTAATTGAGAAAGAATTCGGAATGAATGTTATGAGTGATTTGAAGGAAAATCCGTACTTAATAATTAGCGGGAAGGCAATTTACAAAGAAGATCCAGAACAAATTCGTCGTAAAAAATTGTTCGGTATTTTTTAAATAAAGAATTGGTGATGTCTCCTAACCGTTATCAACGGGGGCACTCGGTCGTGCTGTGGGTAGAAATTTTTATTTCGAACCTACCTTAGACGCTTGTCGTCGGGAGTATGACGTGAGGGTGGGTTAGATGCCCATAATTTATTTCTAATAGAAACTCTACCTATGGAGTTATAAACAAGACTCTATAGGTAGGGTTTTTGTTATTGCTACATATAAATAAAAGGATGCAGGGGGACTAAAATTGAAAAAAGTAAGAAAAGCAATTATTCCAGCAGCTGGTCTTGGGACAAGATTTTTACCAGCAACAAAAGCGATGCCGAAAGAAATGTTACCGATCGTTGACAAGCCGACAATTCAATACATAGTAGAAGAAGCGATAGAATCAGGAATTGAAGATATTATTATTGTTACTGGAAAAGGTAAACGTGCCATTGAAGATCATTTTGATCATTCCTTTGAATTAGAGCAAAGCTTACTTGAAAAAGGGAAACATGAGATGCTAGAAAAAGTACAAGCTTCTTCAAAAATTAATATTCATTACATAAGACAAAAGGAACCAAAAGGGCTGGGACACGCAGTATGGTGTGCACGTAAATTTATTGGGAATGAACCATTTGCTGTATTACTTGGTGATGATATTGTCCAAGCAGAAACACCGTGTTTACGTCAATTAATGGATCAATATGAAGGTACACAGTCATCAGTTATTGGTGTACAAACAGTACCTGAAAACGAAACACATCGTTACGGTATTATCGATCCAATTGAACAAAGCGATCGTCGTTATCAAGTACGTCAATTTGTGGAGAAGCCAGCCCAAGGAACTGCCCCATCAAATTTAGCAATTATGGGTCGTTACGTATTAACGCCAGAAATCTTTATGTTCCTTGAAAATCAACAAACAGGTGCGGGGGGAGAAATCCAATTAACAGATGCAATTCAACGATTAAATGAAGTTCAACGTGTATTTGCTTATGACTTTGAGGGTACGCGTTACGATGTTGGGGAGAAGTTTGGATTTATTAAGACGACGATTGAGATGGCACTGCAAAATGAAGAATTAAATGTAGAGTTAATGAAGTATATGAAGGAACTTGTAAAAAAGGAAGAGGTACATTCATAAGAGAATGTCCTTTTTTATTATGAGTAAGATAAGAATTATATAAAGAAGGGAACAGGTATATTGAGTTATCGAAGACGGCTCTCATTATTAATTTTATTAGATTCATTTATAGTACTAACTGCCGTGTATTTAAGTTATTGGTTTATACATCCAAATGTATTGAATAAGATTCCTATGACAGTAGTTATTAGTTCTATTACATTATTATGTAGTCATCATGTTTTTGCTGCTATTTATAAGCTTTATAATAAGGCATGGGAATATGCAAGTATTGGAGAGCTAAAGCAAATATTTAAGGCAATTACGCTATCAATTTTAGTAACAGCAATTGTTCAACAAATTATTAATCACGATATTTATGTTCGAATTTTAGCAATCGCATGGATGTTACATTTATTATTAATTGGTGGTTCTCGCTTCGTATGGCGTATGTTCCGTGATACATATATTTCGAAGGCAACTAATAAAAAACGAACATTAATTATTGGTGCAGGTTCAGCAGGAACAATGGTGGTTCGTCAATTACAACATAATAAAGAAGCAGATTTGTATCCAATTGCGTTTGTTGATGATGATAGAAATAAGCAAAAATTGGAGATTTATAATGTGCCGGTTATTGGTACAACAAATCATATTCAAGAAATTGTGGAAGATAATGATATAGAACATATCATTATTGCAATCCCTTCATTAAATAGAGGGCAAATAAATGAGATTTTTGAGAAGTGTAGAAAAACGAAGGCGAAAACGCAAATTGTGCCGATGTTAGAAGACTTATTAGATGGAAAAGTGTCTGTAAATGAATTTCGTGATGTGCAAGTGGAAGATTTACTAGGGAGAGAGCCTGTTCAATTAGATGATAAGGGAATAGGTGAGAAGATTAAAGATAAGACGGTTTTAATAACGGGTGCTGGGGGCTCTATTGGATCAGAGATTTGCCGTCAGATTTTAAAATATAAACCAGCAAAAATGGTTCTTTTAGGACATGGAGAGAATAGTATTTATCATATCGAGATGGAATTGAGAACTAAGTATAAAGAGCAAGCAGAATTTGTAACAGAAATTGCTGACATACAAGATCGAAATAAAATATTTGAAATAATGAAAAAACACAAACCTTTTGTTGTATACCATGCAGCTGCACATAAACACGTTCCATTGATGGAAAGAAATCCTGAAGAAGCTGTAAAAAATAATATAATTGGTACCAAAAATGTTGCAGAAGCCGCAGATACATTTGGAATAAATACATTTGTCATGGTTTCAACAGATAAAGCAGTAAACCCAACAAATGTAATGGGAGCAACAAAACGTGTTGCAGAAATGGTTGTTCAACACATGGCTATGATCAGTCAAACAAGATTTGTTGCTGTTAGGTTTGGAAATGTATTAGGTAGTCGCGGAAGTGTAATTCCATTGTTTAAAAAACAAATTCAAAGTGGGGGACCAGTTACAGTTACCCACCCAGATATTACCCGTTACTTTATGACCATTCCAGAGGCATCACGACTTGTAATCCAAGCAGGATCTTTGGCAAGAGGTGGAGAGCTATTTGTATTAGATATGGGAGAACCTGTTAAAATTGCAGATTTGGCAAAGAATTTAATTCAGCTTTCGGGTTATTCTATTGAGGAAATTGGAATTGAATATAGTGGACTAAGACCGGGAGAGAAGATGTACGAAGAGTTGTTAAATGATAATGAAATTCATAAGGAACAAGTATTTCCTAAAATCCATATAGGAAAGGCTGTTTTAAAAGATTTTGAATCCATTCAACAATTTATAAATGAGTTTGAGCAGATGAGTCAAGAGAGTATTAGGAAAACCTTATTAGATTTTGCGAATAATAAAGTTGAAGTGAATAGCTAAATTTAAAATATTGAGTATAACAAGAGGCTTTTGCTGGATGTTTAAGATCAGCTAGCTAGTTTTAAAACGAAAATTAATAAGTAAAGTGAGGAAGCTTAAATGATTAATAATACAATAAGAAATATCCCGTTTTCTCCACCAGACATTACAGAAGTAGAGATAGAAGAAGTAATAAAAGCGATGAAGTCGGGGTGGATTACAACAGGTCCTAGAACAAAGAAACTTGAAAAGAAAATAGCTGAATATGTTGGGACAAATAAAGCGGTTTGCTTAAACTCAGCTACGGCTGCTATGGAGTTAACACTTCGAATTTTAGGTGTAGGACCCGGAGATGAGGTTATTACTTCAGCTTATACTTATACAGCTTCTGCATCAATTATAGAGCACGTAGGGGCAAAAATTGTTTTAGTTGATACAGCTCCTGATTCTTTTGAAATGGATTATGAAAAGCTTGCTGATGCAATTACTGAAAAGACTAAGGTAATTATTCCAGTTGATATTGCGGGTAAAATGTGTGATTACGATACAATATATAGCATAGTAGAAAGTAAAAAAGATTTATTCAAACCTAATAATAAAACTCAAGAGTTATTTGAAAGAATAATTGTAATGACCGATGCAGCGCATGCATTTGGTGCTGAACGAAAAGGAAAGAGATGTGGACAAGTTGCTGATTTTACTTGCTATTCTTTCCATGCTGTGAAGAATTTAACAACGGCAGAAGGTGGGGGCGTTGTATGGCGCAATGATTTAGGTTTAGACAATGAGTGGGTATATCAACAATTTATGTTATACAGCCTTCATGGACAATCTAAGGATGCCTTAGCAAAGACTCAAAAAGGCGCATGGGAGTATGATATTGTTTACCCAGCTTATAAATGTAATATGACAGATATAATGGCAGCAATTGGATTAGTCCAGTTGGATAGATATGAATCTCTTATGGGTAGACGTAGAGAGATTATTGAAATGTATGACAAAGAATTGTTGCCATATGGAATTCAAAGTCTGAAACATTATGGGGATGATTTCTCTTCATCGGGACATCTTTATTTAGCAAGAATACCTGGGATTGAAGAGTCTGAAAGAAATAAAATTATTATTGAGTTAGCCGAGATGGGAATTGCAAGCAATGTACATTATAAACCATTGCCTATGTTTACAGCGTATAAAAACTTAGGATTTGATATAAAGAATTATCCTAATGCATTTAATATGTATAAAAATGAAATCACGTTACCTTTGCATACAAGATTAACAAATGAAGAGGTAAAATATATTACTGATACTTTTAAAGAGATTTTAAACAATAGATAAGGAGAACTATAAATATATGAAAAAAAGAGTTCTAATTCTAGGAGTTGCAGCAGTTCAGATGGATGCAATCTTGGAACTGAAAAAAGTGGGATATGAAACTTATGCTTGTGCAATGGCTAAAGATGGACCAGGAGCAGATGTAGCAGATCACTTTGCCGAAATAAATATTTTAGATTCACAGGCAATTATTGATTATATCGAGAAAAACCAAATTTCTGTTGTTTACTCTACAGGTTCAGACTTAGCTATGCCGATAGCATCTTTAATCAGTGAAAAATTAGAAATGCCACATTTTGTATCAGAAAAAACAGCACGTATATGTAATAATAAGGACTTAATGAGAAAAACTTTGGGGAACGACTTTGAAGGAAATGTAAAATTTCAGGTTATAAAAAGTGAAGATGATGAATTAAAAATGGAATTTCCTTTTATCTTAAAACCAGCTGATTCACAAGGGCAAAGAGGGGTGAAATTAGTTCAAAATCGAGGGGAATATGTAGAAAGCTATAAGGCTGCTACAGAATATTCTCGTTCAGGATTAGTAATATTAGAGCAATATATTTCTGGTCCAGAGCTTTCTGTAAATGGTTATCTAGTAAATGGAAAAGTAAAGTATTTAGTTGCGTCCGATAGAGAAACTTGGCCTGAATATACAGGATTAATTCATAAACACATTGTCCCAACTGTAAACCTTACTTCTAATACTACTAGTTTATTAAATGGCATAATAGAAGCTGCATGTGCCAAATTGGAAATAAAAAATGGCCCTGTTTATGCACAAATGAAATTGGAAGAGGGAATGCCATATATTATTGAAATAACCCCTCGTTTAGATGGGTGCCATATGTGGAATTTACTATCTTATTATAATGAAGTTAATTTAATGAAGCTAACATTTGAGCACTTATTAAATGGGGATACTTCTGAATTGGAGAATGTCAAAAAAAATCCAAATGATAAATATATTTTGGAATTTATCTGTCAAAAACCAAATACCGCAGCAGATTATTTGGCATTTGAAAACCAAATAGAAAATTCCTTAGATAGTTTTAATTATTACAAACAAGGAGATAATATCCGTCCAGTAAATGGTAAAAATGATAAAATTGGATATTTTATTTATAAAGACTAAATAAAGCCATTGAATAATTTGAGAGTAGTGCTGGTTAGGATTAAAAACAAATTACGGAGAGAGAGACTAAGATGAAAATAGCTGTTACTGGTGGAACGGGTTTTCTAGGTCAATACGTTGTTGAAAGCATTAAAAATGATGGGAATACTCCTATCATTTTAACAAGAAGTATTGGTAATAAAGCGATAAATGATTACGAATACAGAGTTTCGGATTATACTTTGGAAGACTTGATAAATCAATTAAATGATGTAGATGCAGTGGTGCATCTTGCAGCCACAAGAGGTAGCCAAGGGAAGATATCTGAGTTTCATGATAATGAAATTCTAACACAAAATTTATACGATGCATGCTATGAAAATAATATTAGTAATATTGTGTATGCATCTACAATATCGGCCTACTCTGATGAAACGTCCCTACCGTGGAATGAGAAGGAGTTACCGTTACCTGATTTAATGTACGGTGTTAGTAAGTTGGCCTGTGAGCATATTGGAAATATTTATTCTAGAAAAAAAGGGCTTTGTATTAAAAACTTGAGGTTCGCCCATTTATATGGGTTTAATGAAAAAAATAATTATATGATTAATAGATTTTTCAGACAAGCATTTCATGGTGAACAATTAACTTTACATGCTAATAGTGTTGCAAAAAGAGAGTTTCTATATGCAAAAGATGCAGCAAAATCTGTAATTTATGCATTAAAACAAGAGAAGCTTTCAGGTACTTTTAATATAGGTAGCGGGGATGCTTTAACAAATTATGAAGTTGCAAATACAATTAATAATGCGTTTGGAAACAAAGATAATTTATTAGTGAAAGATCCTAATGCTAATGAAGGAATACATTCTTCTTATATGGATAGTAGGAAAGCAAAGGAATTACTAGATTTTTCAACAGATTATAATTTTGCTACAGCTGTAGAAGAAATACATTTATTAATGCGGGGGTTGGATGATGTACCGTTATGGTATTAAACGCGTTTTTGATATAATAGGTTCTCTATTATTACTTCCTTTTTTACTACTAATCATAATACCGGTAGCTATTATGATTAAATTAGAAGATAAAGGACCAATCTTCTATAATGCGCCTAGATTAGGAAAAGGAATGAGAGAATTTCCTATGTATAAGTTTCGTTCGATGAAAGTAAATGCACCGGATATTCGTAATGAAGATGGTAGTACATTTAATTCTGATAACGATCCAAGGGTAACAAAAATTGGTGATATTTTAAGGAAGACAAGTATAGATGAACTTCCACAACTACTTAATGTACTAAAAGGTGATATGAGTTTTGTAGGTCCAAGACCAAGTCCATTAGGAAATAAGGATATTTATCCAAAAGAATTCTTTAAAAAGTTTGATGTCCGACCTGGTATTACAGGTTATAATCAAGCGGTCTTAAGAAATAATTCTACAATGGAGCAACGTGTGAAAAATGATGTGTATTATGTAGAAAATGTATCGTTTATGTTGGATCTAAAGGTTATATTCTTAACGGTAGCCTCTGTAATAAAATCAAAAAATATAAATAGAAATAACGATGAAAAACAAAAGGTGGGAAATTAGTGAATAATTGTTTGATACTCTTGACCAATTATTACCCTTTTCATAAAGGTGAGGAATATTTGGAATCAGAAATAGAGTACCTATCTAAGAGTTATAAAAAGATTTATATTATTTCCACTATGGTATCTAATGAGATGCAACAGACTAGGACTGTCCCTGAAAATGTTATAATTTTACCAATAGGAATAAAACATTCCATTGTAGGAAAATCCAAAATGGTATTAAGACAATTCAGTACTATTAATAAAGATAAATTAAAAACAAAAATGATTAAAGCGGATTCTAAAGGGAAACTGTCGCATAAATTATATTGTTATTATTTTGAAAGTCGTGCAATGGATGTATATGATCGAGTGGAGCATCAATTGAATGAGTATGATTTTGAGCAGTATGATTCAGTTACAGTATATAGTTATTGGTTATACATAACTGCAAGAGTTGCTGTAGAATTAAAGCATAAATATTTTAAAGAAAGAAATCCATATACAATTTCGCGCGCACATAGATATGACCTGTATGAAGATGCGGCGCCTTTGAAATATTTACCGGAGAGAGACTATTTATTAAAGTCTCTTGATGCAGTATATCCTTGTTCGCAAGATGGAGTAGATACCTTAAATCAAACATATCCCGCATATAAGGATAAGGTAAGTGTAGAAAGATTGGGAACAATCTCAACTAATGTACTTAGTAATACTATGAACGATAAGTTATATATTGTGAGCTGTTCTGTAGTGCGCAAGGTAAAACGAATTGATTTACTAATAGAAGCATTAGTGAAGTTAGAAGAGAAGAATATCCCATATGTCTGGACTCATATTGGTGGAGGCCCAGAGTTTGAACGTATAAAAAAATTAGCAAAAAGTAAGCTTAATATGAAACAAGTTAAATTTACTGGATTCGTTAAAAATCAAGAGGTTTTAGATTGGTATAAAGAAAATCCTGCAACTGTTTTTGTTAATTTATCTGCATCCGAAGGAGTACCTGTAGCAATCATGGAGGCAATATCTATGGGGCTTCCAGTTATCGCTACGGATGTTGGTGGTACAAGAGAAATTGTTGAAAATGGAAAAAATGGATACCTATTAGATAAAGATTGTACAGTTTCACAAATTGTTGAATCGCTTAATGAATTCCACATAATGGATAATGAGTCGTATAAGAAAATGTGCGATAATGCATTAGATATTTGGAAGGAAAGAAGTAATGCTGAGGTTCTTTATTCTGAATTTGTAAATCAGCTAGTTACATGTACAAATGAAGTCTCCTAGTTAATAATTAGGAGACTTTTGTATTGGGAAGAACATTAATCGTAACAGAAAAATGACTTCAAAAAAACATATTATAAAAATAACGTAGACTAATTGGAAAGGAGGAGTAAGATGTTAATTTCTCTTATCATTCCAGTATATAATGCTGAAAAATTTTTACCGAGATGTTTAGATAGTGTTAAAAATCAGACTTATAATGATTTAGAAATTATACTAGTGAATGATGGATCTACAGATTATAGTGGGTTAATTTGTGATGAATATGCCCAAAAAGATAAACGATTTACTGTTATTCATAAGGAAAATGGAGGGGTCTCTTCAGCCAGGAATATTGGATTAGATGTAGCTAGTGGTAAATATATTGGTTTTGTTGATCCGGATGATTGGATTGAAACTAATATGTTTGAAAATTTATATCACTTAATAGAAAAGAATAAGGCAGATATTGTAGCTTGTGGATACATCAGAGAAACTGTGGATGGTATTATCCTAAATAAAAATATTGAATCAGATGTCAAAATATTAAATAAGGAAGAAGCCTTAAATACAATTCTTAATCCAAATGGATTTAGGGGGTTTTTATGGAATAAACTTTTTTCTGTAGATGTATTGAATAAAGACTTTAAAATGTATTTCGATGAAAATATTCATTTTTGTGAAGATTTGTTGTTTTGCTGTCAGGCTGTCTCGAATTCAAGGAACATTGTATATGATTCTACTCCATATTATCATTATATCATTCATAGTAATAATGCATCTCAATCACAATTTAGTCTCAAAAAATTAACTGCTCTAACAGCGTTAATAAATATTATAAATTTATTGAACACTAAAGAAGGGGTAGAGATAGAAGAGTATAAAAATTATTATATGCATATGAATATTAGTTTATTAATGAATGGTATGCAAGAAGAAAGGCTTGAAAAAGAAAATTATAAGGAGTTAAAGGGGAATTTATATAGATTTAAGATTAGTGATTTAACTAATAAATTTGTGAAGTTATCTTGTATAATTACTAGATTGAATATTAATCTATATTATTTTATTTGGAAAAAGACGAAAAAATTAAAATAATAAATAGGTGAAAATCTGTATTGAATATTATGAGATTTAAGCAAGGGATTTCTAAGTATTATTTTTTATAGAAACGCTTTTATCTTTTCTAATATTTATTGTAAATCGTTCTCGTTAAGTCATGATTCAACCTGTTTAATAAAAAATAAAGACTATTTTTTACTATATAACTGGTTATGAAATTCAATCCTTGTATTAATTAAAAAAGAAATTTGAGATGTTAAAAAATCTCTCTAGAAACAGTGAAGTTATTTAAGGGTACAGGAAAATGAATTGTCAGTTTATATATGTTATTGTATAGAATTAAAGAGGTAGTTAGATGAACAGTACAGTTAAGAAATTTGCTCGTAATTTTTCGTATACATTTATTGCTAATATTTTATCTATAGTTATTTCCACGGTGTTGCTTTTAGTTGTACCTAGATTTATTGGTGTTAGTGATTATGGCTATTGGCAGTTGTATATCTTTTATTCTTCGTATATATCCTATATGTCCTTAGGTTTGACAGATGGTGCTTATTTAAGGTATGGAGGATGGGAATATAATAATTTATATAAACCTGTTTTCGTATCGCAGTATTGGTTTTTAGTTGCTTTTGATGTTGTTGTGAATTTTTTAATTTTCTTATTTTATAGCTCAATCTCTACGGATACAAGTAAAACGATAGTTGTCGCATTAACATGTTTGACAGGTGTATTGGTAGTTCCTCGTTCATTATTAACTTTTATGCTACAAGCAACTAATCGGATTAAAGAGTATGCTATCATTCTAATTCTAGAACGTATAGTTTATTTTATTTTAGTTATAATCTTTTTAATGAATGGTATTAAGCAATTTGAATATCTTATTTTTGCTGATATCGTTGGGAAGATCTGTTCAATAGTGTATTCGTTATTTTCATGTAAAGAATTGGTGTTTGGGAAAATGGATTCTATAAAAATAAGTATTAAAGAAATATGGATTAATATTTCTGTGGGAAGCAAATTATTATTTGCTAATTTTGCAAGTATGCTTATTATTGGTATTGTCCGGTTTGCTATTGAAGGTAATTGGAGTATTGAAACATTCGGAAAGGTATCATTAACATTAAGTATAGCCAATATGCTGATGCTATTCATTAATGCAATAGCAGTAATTTTATTTCCTACTCTACGCCGTACATCGAAGGAGAAACTCCCGGATATTTACAAAACAATGAGGATTTCTATTACAGTACCATTAGTAGGGCTTTTAACTTTTTATTATCCAGCAAAATCAATTCTATCCGTTTGGTTACCTCAGTATGCGGAAAGTTTAACTTATATGGCATTGCTATTTCCAATGTGTCTTTATGAAAGTAAAATGCTTTTACTAATTAATACGTATTTAAAAACTCTACGTAAAGAAAAGTGGATGCTAATAATTAATTTAATCACCGTGGGTTTGAGTTTAGTATTAACATTCATAAGTGTATATCTATTAAATAGTTTAAATTTAGCAATCTTATGCATTATATTTTTGTTGGCATTTAGATGTATTATTGCTGAATTATATTTAGCGAAGGTTTTAAATCTTAGGGTTAAGAAAGATATTTTATTAGAATTATTTATGACAATAGTATTTATTAGTGTATCCTGGTATTTAAGTGCTTTATGGGCAGCTGCTATTTATGTAACAGCTTATATTGGCTATATAGTACTTAAGTGGAATGATATACTTTACATACTAAAAAATATAAAAAGAATTTTTAAGGATAGATAATAACTAGAGTTTAAAAAGAAAAATTAAAAATAGTGAATCTATGTAAGTTATAAAAAAGAAGAATCTATATTTGTAGGGAGTAATTAGATAAGAAATAAAAAAGGTTAAATATGGACATTTGAAATAGTAGATGTTATGTATATTTACATGAAATTGAGAGAATTAAGAATTGATTAGTTTTATACTAACATTTATTAAAAACTTGAGAGGTTGTTTATGAATATCCTAATTAGATATGTTTTGTTAATAGGTGCATTACTATTTTTTTTAATAGGTTTAATATTTCAAGAACCTAAGGTGTTATTAATAGCAACATTAACTATTTTTTTTCATAATGTGTTTTATGCACTTAGGAAATTTTATGAAAGAAGTATATTCTTATGCTTTAATCTAACATTTTTCACTTTCTTGATAGGAAGAATGGTCGTCACTGAAATTTTTGGTTACAATGTAAATTTGTTAGGGATTTTTGGACTGGCTTTTGAAGATAAAAGTATTATAAATATTACTTTAATTTGTTTGTTTTTAAGTCTATTTGCTATTTTTATTGGATATGCAGTCATTCAAAAGGCTGATTTGAGTTTTCTAAAGAAGAAGAAGGAACTTAGTGTAGGGTACCTTTACTCGTTTAGATTATTTAGTCTATTGTTTTTTTATTTTTGTATGATATTTCGATTAATTTATGTTTATGAAATGAAGCAGACAGCTGCCACAGAGGGATATTACGAAAGTTTTATGACGTTTACATCTTCACTACCAACTGTTTTAATTACAATTGGAAATATGTATGATGTAGCCTTTTTTGCTTATTTAGCAACTAATCCTTCTAAAAGAAAAAGCTTTTTCCCAGTATTGTTGTATATAGGTGAAGGATTGTTTGCTGCTTTAGCAGGTAGAAGATCAATTTTTATTTTAAATTTATTAATAGTATTTATTTATTATTGTATGAGAAGTGTTCAGAAGACAGGGAAACAACCTGAACAAGAAAAGAAGTGGTTAGGGAAATTTGAATGGACTTTAGGCGGAATTGCAGTCCCAATACTATTAGCTTTTATGACCTTTATAGGTAATTTAAGAGCTGATTTTAGTGCGGGAGGAAAGGCGAAAAATGTCGGTAATTCCATTTTAGAGTTTTTCTATTCTCAGGGAATTAGTGCGAATCTAATTGGATATACAAAGTTGTACGAAGATCAAATACCCAAAGACAAATATTTTACTTTCGGACCTTTAATGGAGTTTATTAATAATAAAATTATACGGCCACTAAATGGGCTACCTGAGTATTTTGGACAAACGGCTGATAGGGCAATTAATGGTAACTTATTCGCTCATACCCTTACTTATATAATTATGCCTAGTGCGTATTTATTAGGATATGGATATGGGTCATCTTTTGTTGCTGAAATGTATAATGATTTTTCCTTTATAGGTGTATTTATAGGAAGTATTATATACGGTATAATACTGTATCTATTCTATTACATGCTGCAAAACTCAAATTTTATAGTGGTGATTTTCACATTAATGATGACTAGATCGATTTTATTTGCCCCTAGAGGAGCTGCGTTATCGTTTATAGTTTCATCATTCTCAATGCCAAAAATATTTGCCGTAGTTTTCATTATCATTGGATCCATACTGCTACATTCTATTTTTGGGAAAAGACATGTGATTAGGCAGTTGAATGGTATCAGTAAATAATTTTTGAACTCTGGGAATAAATTAAGGAAGATAGACTGCTGGATTTGGTGTATCTAGTTGGATCATGTATAAAATGTATTGCATGTGATTCAGAATGACCGTATTGATAACTAAATAAAAAAATGTTACGTGAAAAGGTTACGTTAAAAAGAATGGACAGATAAGTTGAAAGAAGGGTAAATAATGAAAAAGAAAATCCTATTTTGGATATTAGGAATTGTAGGAATATTAATTATAGGTGGAGGAGCTTATGCCTATAGTATATACTCTTCTGTCTCAAAAACATTAGATGAAGTTCATAAGCCATTGAAACGCGATAAAGATTCTAAAGGTACTGAAGAAGTGAAAATTAGCAAATCTGAACCCGTTTCAATTTTATTATTAGGGGTAGATGAGCGAGGGAATGAAAAAGGTAGATCTGATTCTTTAATACTTATTACATTAAACCCTAAAAATAACTCTATGAAGACAGTAAGTATTCCGCGTGATACATATACTGAAATTGTTGGAAAAGGAAAGAGTGATAAAATTAACCATGCCTACGCATTTGGTGGGGTAGACATGTCTGTAGCGACAGTAGAAAAGTTCTTGAATGTTCCTATTAATTATTATATTGAAGTGAATATGGCAGGATTTAAGGATATTGTGGATGCAGTTGGTGGGGTAGATGTTAATAATGATTTAGAATTTAAACAAGACAAGCATCATTTTGCTAAAGGAAATATTCATTTAACAGGTGATGAGGCACTATCATTCACACGTATGCGCTATGAAGACCCACGCGGTGACTTCGGACGTCAAATGCGTCAGCGTCAAGTGATGCAAGCTGTTATTAAGAAAGGCGCTACTTTCTCTTCTTTAACAAGTTATGGTGATGTTTTAACAGCAATTCAAAAAAATGTGAAGACAAACTTAACGCAAGATCAAATGTTTGATATGCAAAAGAATTATAAAAATTGTCTGGAAAACAGTGAAGATATTCAAATCCCAGGTGACGGTCACAAAGCCTCTGATGGTATTTGGTACTACTATGTCCCAGAAGCAGCAAAACAAGATTTAACGAATAAGTTAAGAGCGCATCTTGAAGTGACCAAGTAGTATGTAATAACCCAACTCCTTTGGAAGGAGTTGGGTTTATTTTTGCATGGATTTATATTAGTATTATATATTGTGAGATTAATAGATGAGGTGAATCGATGAATAAGAAAGCAGTACTTGTCCTTGTTATTTTTGTATTGTTTGTTGCTTCGATTGTGAGCGGTAAATTGTACTGGAATAAGAAGATTGCGAATGCAACAGGACAAACGAGTGAAGTAACGAAAACAAAGGATGAAGTGAAAGATAGCGGAGTGAAGAAAGAAGAGAAAAAGGAAGAGAAAAAACAAGATACAAAGTCATCTTTTAATGAAGCATATGCGAAGAACTTGCCAGATGCAGTGAAAGAGAAGTTAAAGAAAGCTGCTGAGGATAAAAAAGCAGTAAATCTTGTTATCGTTGGTGATGAAGCTTCTTCAGCTGAAAAGGGTGCTTGGGCAGCTAAGTTAACGGCTAATTTAGAAACTGCTTACGGTAAAGGTTTATGGAATGTGACTGTAAAGGAATATAAGGGTGAAAGCACAGAAGAGTTAATTAAGAATAAACGTGATAAAGAGATTGCAAAAGAGAATCCAGATGTGATTTTATTTGAACCACCATTTATTACTGATAACGGTAAAACTGGTAATGGAAACTCTGTCGCGAATACACAGAAGTTCGTTCAAGCACTTTCTACTAGTGCAAAGGGTGCTACGATTATGATTCAACCATCAAATCCAGTGTATGGTGCGAAAAATTATCCGAAATCGATTGAAGCATTAAAACAATTTGCGACGCAAAATAATTATACATATATTGATCATTGGGGAGCATGGCCGGATGCTTCAACGAAAGGTATTTTACCATACCTACAAGAAGAATTTGGTTTCCCAAGTGCAAAAGGACATGACGTTTGGGCGAAATATGTAACTGATTATTTTGTAGCTAAGTAATGAAGGAGAGATAAAAGGTGTACGAGTTCTCGTATACCTTTTCCTTTTATAATTAAGAGATTTGAAAATAGTAGGAGGAAAACAATGAACTCAATCCTAATCTGTGGCGGAGCTGGCTACATCGGTTCTCACGCTGTGAAAAAATTAGTAGACGAAGGTTTATCGGTAGTAGTGGTAGATAACTTACAAACTGGTCATGAAGATGCAATTACGGAAGGCGCGAAGTTTTATAATGGTGACCTTCGTGATAAATCCTTTTTAAGGAATGTTTTTAAACAAGAAAATATTGAGGCGGTTATGCACTTTGCAGCTGATTCTTTAGTTGGAGTTAGTATGGAAAAGCCCCTTCAATATTATAATAACAATGTGTATGGTGCACTTTGTTTATTAGAGGTAATGGATGAGTTTAAGGTAGATAAGTTCATTTTCTCTTCTACTGCGGCAACGTACGGTGAGGTAGATGTTGATCTTATTACTGAAGAAACGATGACGAATCCAACGAATACGTATGGAGAGACGAAGTTAGCAATTGAGAAGATGCTTCATTGGTATAGCCAAGCTTCTAATTTACGTTATAAGATCTTTAGATACTTTAATGTGGCTGGTGCAACTCCAAATGGTATTATTGGAGAAGATCATCGCCCAGAGACACATTTAATTCCTCTTGTGTTGCAAGTGGCTTTAGGTCAACGTGAGAAGATTATGATGTTTGGTGATGATTATAATACACCAGATGGTACTTGTATCCGTGATTATATTCATGTTGAAGATTTAGTAGCGGCTCATTTCTTAGGGCTTAAAGACTTGCAGAACGGCGGAGAGAGTGATTTCTATAACTTAGGAAATGGTAATGGTTTCAGTGTAAAAGAAATTGTTGATGCAGTTCGTGAGGTTACAAATCATGAAATTCCTGCTGAGGTAGCACCGCGCCGTGCGGGCGATCCAGCACGTTTAGTTGCTTCTTCTAAGAAAGCGAAAGAGAAGCTAGGATGGGATCCTAAGTATGTAAATGTGAAAACAATTATTGAACATGCTTGGAATTGGCATCAAAAGCAACCGAATGGATATGCTAAATAAATATAATAAGTGAAAGAGAGGGTATCGTCGACAAAATATGTTCGACAATACCCTCTCTTTTTTTATAGGATTTTTGCTATACTAAACTGTACTATAATACATGATGGAAGGAGGAGAATGATGAAAATACTTGTGGTGGATGATGAATCGAGTATTCGTAATTTGATTCGGATGCAGTTGGAGATGGAAGGTTATGAAGTGTTGGCAGCGGCTGATGGGAGAGAAGCTTTAGAGAGATGGAATGAAGGGCCGGATGTATTGATTTTGGATGTTATGCTTCCGGATACGGATGGGTATGAGTTGCTTCGTTTGTTCCGTGAGAGGGATAGGGATATTCCGGTGCTTATGTTAACGGCAAAGAGTCAGATGAATGATAAGTTGCTTGGCTTGCAGCTTGGTGCTGATGATTATGTGACGAAGCCGTTTAATTATGCGGAGCTTATTCTTCGGGTTAAGAATATGGCGCGGCGTGTAAAGAAGACGGAGGCCGCTGTAAGTCATGAAGTAATTGAGGCTGGAGAGATCGTGATTTGTCCTAAGGAAAGAAAGGTACATGTGAGTGGACAAGAGATTCAGTTAACGTACCGAGAGTTTAATTTATGTCAGTTATTTGTTTCAAATCCACAGCGTGTGTTTATGAGGGATGAGTTACTTGAGAAAGTATGGGGATTTGAGTATATCGGAAATACGAGAGCCGTTGATATTATGGTGCAGAGACTTCGAAAGAAGCTTGGGACGAGCGGAGAATATATTAAGACAATTTATGGCGTTGGCTATAAACTGGATTGTTAAGTGGTGATGGTATGTCTTTAAAGCGAAATATGGTGTTTGGAATAGTTGGGCTGTTAATTCCGATTTTTGTTCTTTTATATGCAGTTGTTTATATTACGTTAGAAAAGAATATGTATCATAACGCAGCAGATTCTTTAGAAAAGTTAAGTGTAGAAGCACAAATTTATACGATGAATTATTTAGAGAAGGAAGCAGAAGTGGATACGCTTGGTCCGAATTCACTTTTAATTGCGTCGTATTTAGCGAAGCGTATGGATGTCCGTGTGCAGATGATCGGGAAGAATGGCGATGTTGTTGCAGATACACAAAAAGGGGCATTGCTTCACCGTAACATCGACATTGAGAGTTCCTTGAAGGGAAAGAAGTCTTACGTTTTTGAGGAGGCGGATCCAGCTCCTATTCTTTTGTTTTCAAGCCCAGTATATTATGGAAACGATGTCATTGGAAGTATTCGTTTTATAAATGAGTTAACGGGTGAGAAGGAAGTTTTAACAAATGTGAGCTGGACTTTCTTAATGACGTCTCTTTGTTTAGTAGCTACCGGTATTTTCTTTGCGATTCGTTTGGCGAAGTCTCTTCATAAACCAATTGATCAGTTGAGACAAATGGCACAGCGGCTCGCGAATGGTGATTATAAGAGTAAGATTGAGTTAAATGAGTACGTGGAAATCGCTCAGCTTTCAGCATCTTTTAACGCGATGGCCGATGGAATTGAGCTGCATATTAAGCAATTGCAGGAGGAGAAAGAGAAGCAGAAAGATTTCCTAGACCGCATTACACATGAGCTAAAAACACCGCTAACGGCAATTATCGGTTATGTTGATTTAATTCCGAAGTTACAATCGAAAGAAGATGTACAGGAAAGTCTTCGTTATGTGGCTGTGGAAAGTGAGCGCTTATTATCACTTGTAGAGGAACTGCTTAAGTCCTCGAAATATGGGACGAGTACGTTTGAAGTGTCTCCTACAGTTGTGAATATAAAGGAATTGGCAGAAGAAGCAGTTTCAATTGTGAAACCCCGTCTAAATCAGTTTGAAATTGCAGTGATAAATGAGTTAACGGATGTACATGTTGTTGCGGATTTTGATAAGACGAAGCAAATTTTCTTAAATGTACTTGATAATGCAATTAAGTATAGTGATGCTTCGCATATTCGTATGAATGTAATTGTAAATGAGCATGAGGCGAAGGTTTTTGTTCATGATGATGGAATCGGTATAGATGAAGTGGTGCTTGCAGAGTGGAATGAGTCTCCGAAAGGAAAGGCACTTCCTTCTAGTTATGGGAATGGTTATGGTTTGTATATTTGTCAGGAGATTATGAATAAGCAGGGCGGAAGCATGCGGATTGAGAGTAGTGAAGAAATAGGTACTACAATATTCATTACATTTTTGCTTCCGAGAAGGATGGAAGACATAAAAAACTTGAAAGCGGTTAAATGATACATTTATGAAACAATTATGCGGTATTTTCGAAACAACGTTTTTTTATCTTGGAGGTAGGCAGAAATGAAAAGGCTATCATTTCAAATTCTTATGTTTGTCATTTGTATGATTGTTTCTCTTGTTTTGTTTTATGTTATGGAGAAGCAAATCTATAATCGAATCAACATTGTAAATGATAAACAAGCCGTTTTACAAAGGGTGAATGAATCTCTTCCAATTGAAGTGAAAGTAAGACATGAAAAGTGGGGAGAAATCGTTGTAACGGATGAAGTTCGTTTGCATACGATTGTTTCATTCTTTGACCGAATTCGAATAGAGCCTGAGGGCGTTAAGAGCCAAGAACAAGTATTTACTGGAGAAGTAACGTACTTGAATGGACATAAGCGTACTTTTGCAGTAGGTGACTTGTTCCAGTATGGGGAAAATGTATACGGAAAGAATGGCATGGATCCGATGATTTCAGCACTTCAAACGTATTTATTAAGCCTGTATTACACGCCAGAGCGTATTAGTGATTTCTTTGCTTCAGCAAAGGATGTCGTAGTACGTCAAGGCGATGTGGTACGTACTATCAATCTTACGCACATACTTGATTCTATTCGATACGCAAAGCAAATTACAGATTACGGAGAAATTCAGAAGTTATTACAATCGCAGAATGAACCGATTGCTTATATTACAGCTTATAAAACAGGTAAGCGTGTAAAGAATGATCGTGAAGATATTCTTACGATTTCTGTGTATCCATCGTACTTTGTTGTGCAATATCTCGGTGATAATAACGGAAATGTTATGTATATGAAAAGCTCTCTAGCAGAGTTATTCGTAAAGGAGAATGCGTCATGAGAAAGATAGCCTTTTTCTTCTTTTTGCTAGTAATTGGAGGAGCGATGTCTAGTTGCTCTCGAGATACAACCTCTATTAAATATAGTAAAAATGGTCTCCCTATTTTGGATGATCGTCATATTGTTGCGTATGTAGCGGCTCGTGAGGAAGTTGGTGAAGCGTTACTTTCATCATTTTGTAAACCGCGCGGATGTACGTATGAATTTATTCGTCTTTCAACAGAAGAACTTCTTCGTAGAGTGGAAGAAGAAGCTGGAAATCCGAAGGCGGATATTATTATTGGCGGTACAGTAGATGCGCATCAAATGATGAAGCAAAAAAATCTTTCTATTCCTGTGATAAGCCAACATGCAAATCGTATTTCAAAGACTGTTAAAGATAAAGATGGTTATTGGTACGGTTATGAAGTGGAGAAGCTGGCAATTGCGATTAATAAAGAGCGGTGGAACGAGGAAATAGCGCCGCTCGGTCTCTCGTATCCGTTAAGATGGAAAGATTTATTGAATCCAGTATATAAAGGAAAGATTGTCATGCCCGATCCAAATGTTTCAGGTACAGCATATACGTTTTTCCAATCACTTATTGATACGTTAGGTGAAGAGGAAGCGAAGGAATATGTGAAGAATCTGGCAGAACAAGTTGGAGAAGTAACAGTGAATGGTTACATCCCAGCAGAACTTGTTGCGAGCGGTGAATATATGATAGGCATCAACTTTATGGGAGATCAGAGAATGCTTCAAAAACAAGGCTTTCCGATTTTAAGTAACGAACCTGAGCAAACAGGGTTATCTGTTAATGCGATTTCGAAACTAAAACGTGCACCGAGTGGTATTATTGCGGATTTATTTATTGATTATTGTTTATCAGAAGAAGCGGGGCATATTTTAGAAAAAGTGTCGTTTGGCGTACCAACGATGTTTGCGAAGAATGAGAAAGAAATAGAAGGACAGCCGGTTAGAAGGACGAACCAAAATATATCAAATAGCGGGATAATCGAGATATGGAATAGACAGCGTCTCTCTCTGAAGTGAGAAAAGGAGACGAAAATATATGTTTAAATGGCTCAAGCCAGCACCTGCAATTGAGAGATTGCCAGCGGATATGATCGACCGTGTATATCGATTACTACGTATTCGTGTGTTAATCGGGATTTCAGTTGGATATGCTGCTTATTATTTAGTTCGTAGTAACTTTACGTTATCAAGTACGTATTTAGTACAAGAATATGGTTTTAGTACAGCTGAAATTGGTCTACTAGGCTCAGTAATGGCAATTGTTTATGGATTTAGTAAGTTCTTTATGGGTAATTTATCAGATAAAGCTTTCGCCCAGCGCTTTATCGCAGTCGGTTTATTCTTATCAGGGCTTGTAAATATTTGTTTCGGCTTTGCATCATCATTTGGGATGATTGTTACATTACTTGTTGTTAACGGTATTGTACAAGGTATGGGAGCACCACCTTGTAGTATTGTTATGACGAAATGGTTCTCGAAGAAAGAACGCGGTACGAAAACAGGCCTTTGGAATATTTCACATAACGTTGGTGGAATGCTTGTGCCACCACTTGTCGGAATTGGTGTAGGTATTTTCGGTGAAAATCATTGGCAAGGCGGCGTGTTTATTTTCCCTGCGATTATCGCAATGGTAATTGCAGTTCTTGTTTGGATCAATGCGAAGGATACACCAGAATCTGAAGGTCTTCCTCCAATTGATGAGTATCGTAATGACTATGAAAATCTTGAAAAAGCAGATAATGCTAATAAGATGTCACCAAAAGAAATTTTAATGAAGTATGTAGTGAAAAATAAATTTGTATGGTTCTTATGTATTGCGAATGCTTTTGTTTATTTAATTCGTTTCGGTGTTATTAACTGGGTTCCACTTTATTTAACGACAGTTAAAGGATTTTCAAAAGCAGAAGCGCATGCGGCATATGCAATCTTTGAAGGTATGGCAATTCCAAGTTCATTAATCGTTGGTTTTTTAAGTGATAAATTATTTAAAGGAAAACGTATGCCATTATGTATTATTAGTATGGTTGGAGTTGTTATTGGTACGTTTATATATTGGCAAGCAACTAGCGTACTTGTTGTAAGTATTGCAGTTTCTATTATCGGTTGTTTAATCTATGTACCACAGTTCTTAATCGGTTTAAGTGCGATGGAATTAGTACCGAAATTTGCAGTTGGTACGACAGTTGGTATGTGTGGTCTATTCGGTTATGTAGGCGGAAGTCTTGTAGCTAACGCAGCAATTGGTGTTATTGTTGATAGTTCTGGCTGGGATGGTTGTTTCATCTTACTATTAACAGGAGCGGTTTTATCAACAATCTTCTTATTTATTGTTCAACGTGGACATGAGAGAAAAGATCCTAAAGTAGCGTAATATTTTGTTTGAAAAAGCTATCCAATTATTATTTTGGATGGCTTTTTCTATATAATATAATATTTCCTTAAATCTATCTTAAAAGATATAATGTCATATTTCTAATCATTGGAATTTTTGTTACAATATAAATGGATGTGTAAAACTTTGTAAAAACATTGTAATAATATGTAATCTATTTTCAGAAAGTTTTATACAATTTTTATATTAAACTATTAAGTTATAAAAGGGAGAGAGACTATGTTACCAAATACGGTTCGTACTCCAAACAAGAAGAAGAAATGGATTATTATTGGGGTTATTGCACTAATTGTTATTGTAGCGGCAATTAATATTTTTGTTATGCAAGGTAAGAAGAAGGGTGCATCAACAAATGCTGATGCTGTAAGTTTTGAGAAAGTGACAGAGCGTAAGCTGAATAATACGAAGTTAATTTCTGGTCAGGTGAAGCCTGGTAATATTGAAAGCTTCTATGCAGATCCGACCAAAGGGAAAGTGAAAGATATTGAGGTAAAAGAAGGGCAAGAGGTAGAGAAAGGCACGAAGTTATTCTCTTATGATAATGAAGAGATTAACCTTCAAATGAAGCAAGCAGAGCTTGATCAGAAGATGGCAGATATGCGTTATGATCAAGGGGAAAAGAAGATTGATTCGTTGAAGAAAGAAATTAAGAAGGCGAAAGATAGCGGAGCTGGGAAAGAAGTAACGGATCCGATGGACGAGCAAGTAAACGAGTTAGAGATAGGGCAAAAAACAATTGATCTTGAGAAAGAAAAAGGGAAGTTGCAGAAAGAAGAGTTAAGTAAGAAGCAGAAAGAACTTACGATTTATAGTAATTTTGCTGGTGTTGTTCAAAAGTTAGATAAAGATGCGGCACAAAGTTCATCTCAAGCGTTAGGTGGTCAAGGAAAAGCGTTTTTACAAGTAGCTTCTAAAGATCCATTCCAAGTTCAAGGTACGTTAACTGAGCTTCAAAAGTCACAAATTCAAAAGGATCAAACATTCACTGTAACTGCAAAAGCAAATAATAAGAAGAAGTGGACAGGTAAGATTACAGAGGTAAGTGAGTTCCCAACAAGTGCAGAGATGGCGCAAGCTGGCGGCATGGGTGAAGCAACTCAAAATATGTCCCAATATACATATAAAGCTAGCCTTGATAGTCAAGACGGTTTATCTCCAGGTTACCACGTTTCTCTGCAAGTAAACTTAGAGAATAAGACAATGATTGCTGTTCCAAGTAAAAGCATTGTAGAAAAAGGTGATGATGCATTTGTTTATGTTGAGGAAAAAGGAAAGCTTCGTAAACAAAATGTGAAAAAAGGTTCTACTGATGGAGACTGGACAGAGGTTGTAGAAGGCGTAACAGTGGGGCAAAAGGTGGTTAAAAATCCTTCCGACGATGTGTATGACGGAATGGAAGTGAAAGAGAAATGATTACGTTAAATAATATTGCTAAAACGTATTATCAAGGAAAATTGGCGGTGCCGATTTTGCATGGTATTAGTTTAACAATTCAGAGCGGTGAGTTCGTTTCGATTATGGGACCGTCTGGTTCTGGTAAGTCGACGCTTATGAATATTATCGGTTGTTTAGATCGTCCAACAGAAGGTGAATATATGCTGAATGACGTGAATATCTTAACAGCAGACGAGTCAAAGCTTGCTTTAATTCGTAATGAATACATTGGCTTTGTATTCCAGCATTTTAATTTACTACCTCGTCTTTCAGCAGTGGAAAATGTTGAGCTTCCGCTCGTATATGGTGGCGTGAAGAAAGCAGAGCGCCGCAAGCGTGCTTTGGAGGCACTAGGTAAAGTTGGATTGGCAGATCGCGTGCATCATTTACCGAATGAGTTATCAGGTGGACAGAAGCAGCGTGTAGCGATTGCAAGAGCGATTGCAAATAATCCAACGTTCATTATGGCCGATGAACCGACTGGTGCACTTGATACGAAGTCTGGTGAACAAGTTATGGATATTTTCACGAAGCTTAATGCAGAAGGCACGACGATTGTTATGGTTACGCATGAAGAGGAAGTGGCAGCGTATTCTTCCCGCCGCATTGTACTGCGAGACGGGAAAGTTACAGAAGATAGAAGGTGTGCGGTATGAGTTTACTAGATAGTATAAAAATTGCCCTCTCTTCTATTTTAGCTCATAAATTGCGTTCAGCTCTTACGATGCTCGGTATTATTATCGGGGTAGGTTCAATTATTACTGTCGTTGCGATTGGGCAAGGCGGGGAAGCTGCATTGAAATCGCAGTTCGTTGGGGCAGGTAATCAAACGGTTCCGATTCATTATAGTGCAGATATAAACGATCCTTTCGGTATGGGAATGGTAGAAGCACCGAAGGTAACTGAAGAAGACATTTTTGAAATTAAAAAAATTCCAGAAATTTCACATGTGGTAACAACAAATTCCAGCATGGAACCACTTGATATTGAAGATAAAAAAGAAATGGTGAGTATTACTGGATTAGATAGCGAGTATTTTGCAGTAAATAAAGTAAAGTTGTTAAAGGGACGTTCTTTACAAGAATCAGATGTGGATCAAGGTAATAACGTTGTTATGATTAGTAAACAAATGGAAGAAAAGGTGTTTAAGGATGCCAATCCAGTCGGTAAAATTATTGAAATGAAAGGTCAACCGATGCAAATTATTGGTGTTTACAAATCAGATAATGAGTTTATGGGAATGGGACCATCAGAAGCACTAGTTCCAATTTCGTTATGGCCGACACTGTATGGAAAAGATGAAATTCAAAATATTTCTGTTCAAGCAAAAAATGTAGATAATCTAGAAAAAGCAGGTAAAAAAGCTGCAGATGTTTTAAATAGTCGTAAACCGACTGATGCAACTGGTAAATATGAAGTTATGAATTTAAAAGAAATTCAAGAAGGTATTTCGAAGATGACCGGTATTATGACAATGATTATCGGTGGTATCGCTGGTATTTCATTAGTCGTTGGTGGAATTGGTGTTATGAACATCATGCTTGTATCTGTAACGGAGCGTACACGTGAAATTGGTGTACGTAAAGCACTTGGAGCAACACGTAGTAAAATTTTATTACAGTTTTTAATTGAAGCTGTTATGTTAACACTTCTAGGTGGTTTAATCGGAATTGGTCTTGGGTATGGCGGAGCATATATCGTTTCTACATTCGCAAAATGGCCGCCACTCGTTTCATGGGAAGTTGTCGTTGGAGGCGTACTGTTCTCGATGACACTCGGTATTATTTTCGGATTAATTCCAGCAAATAAAGCTGCAAAATTAGATCCAATTGAAGCATTGCGTTATGAGTAATTAATAGTGTAGTAGAACTACACATTACCGTTCTAGTGGGCGGTTCGTAGCCTCTTGCATGAGGAAGTGAACCGCCCGTTAGAACGGGTTATATAAATAGAAGGAGGCGTTATAATGGAAGCAAATATTAATACGCAAGATGTAGGTGCGAAGAAGCCATCATTATTAGGAATGATTACTTCTCCAGGTGAGCAGTTTGAGAGAATGAAGACGAAAAGTCCGGTTTGGGGGGCATTTTTCCTTTTCATTATATTAACAGCTGTAATTGCAGGGATTAGCATGTATCAAGTAATGAATCATCCTGATGTAATGAGTGAGGTACCTGATGCCGAAGCGGCTAAAGTTGTTGGTTACTTCGGAATAGGAGCAGGTATTGTTGGTGGACTATTTGGTACTGCGATTTGGTTCTTCATTGCGGCAGCTATTTATAAAGTGATTATGATGTTTATGAGTAATGATACTTCATACATGAAATTATTATCTATTTATGTCTACACATATACGATTTCAATTTTAGGTGCAATTGTGAACTTTATTATTAGAATGATTCTTGGTGGAGATATTGAAACTTCTTATACAAGTTTAGCAACTTTATTTGAGCCAGGTACAGTTGCTCATGGTGCTGCTTCATCATTCGAAGTTTTCAATATTTGGGCATTAGTTGTAATGGGATTAGGATTACATATTACGGCTGGACTAAGTAAAAAACAAGCAACGATTTTAATTGTTATTTTCTTTATTCTTTCAGTTGGATTTACTAGTTTAAGTGGTCTAGCTCCAAAATTTGGTGCATAATTTATTCTTTTAGAAAAAGGTGACTCTTCAAAGGAGTCACCTTTTTTATTTTTACCCTTACTTCAAATACCACCAACAAAATTTCAAATACTACATAGTGTAATTTCAAATTCTGTCGGTAGTATTTGAAATTACTCACAGTGAAATCTTTTCTTTATTTTTATATTGTGAAGGTACCGCGGAATACTAGAAAGGTATACCTTTTAGAAACGGGTACTGTGTGAAGCCAGCGACTTTTAAAGAGGCAGTTGTTTTGTATGAAGGGATGATTGTAAATCAAATAAAGAAATTAGGTATTCGTAAAGATTATGAAGAGTATTATCAATGTGGTTTAATTGGTCTTTGGCATGCGTATGAAAGATTTGATGCAAAGAAGGGATGTTTCCCTGCATATGCAGTTGTAACGGTGCGAGGTTATATATTAGAGAGATTGAAGAAAGAGTTCGCAGTGCAGGAGAGATGTGTATGTGTAGGAGAGTATGAGGATATCTTTCATTTTGAGGATGTTGAAATAAGAGTGAAGGATTTTATGAGCGTGTTAGATGAGAAGGAGAAGTATATTATTTTTGAACGCTTTTTTGTAGGGAAGACGATGGGGGAAATCGCTTTAGAGACGGAAATGACATATTATCAAGTAAGATGGATGTATCGGCAAGCACTCGAGAAAATGCGAGATAGTGTAAGAGGATAAAAATAGCAAATAGAATGGAAGGTAAGGAGATACTACCTTCCATTCTACTTGTTATTAAGGTGATGAATCTTGCATGTTCATTTGGGATAATACATATCCAGCTTTCCATAATTGCTGACTTAACTTATGGGAACTAATTTGTATCGTTACGGTAGTTCCGTTTGAAAAATGAATTTTAGCTTGTTTAGCTTTTTTGAAAAACTCTATTGTATGAACATGTTTGAAGAAAAGCCAAATACAATTTGGAGAAGCAGGAGATTCTGTTGGGAAAGCACAAATATATTCTCTATGATTGATCGGAATTGGAACGTTTTGTTTAAATTTAAATTTTGTTTTTACGGCATTACGTCTCCCTTGATAAGTAGAATGAATATTTGTTAGACAAGATTTCTGTATAAGTTGGAGAGCAGTTTGACAGGAGTAAAGATGGTTTCCGCTACTGTCGATAATTTTTGTACGGTAATAAGGGTGTTTACATGGTTCAAGCATCATTGTAGAACTAGAAATAAAAATGTTGTTTTCATTATCCATAATTCTATATCCTCCCTTATAATTTTCATTCTGAATATAATTATATATAAATTAAGTAAATTGATTGTTAATATTCTATTTCATATTGTAAATTTTGGCTATTCGTTTACAATCAATAGGTGATAGTCTTTCTAATTTGCATCGCTTGTACATATATATGAAAATAGAAAAGAGTAGGCGGTGATATAGTATGAAGAAAAAGTATATTATTATGGCTTTAGTTGTCGTTCTCCTAGTATATTTAGCAAACAGTAATCCGAGTAAGGGCGAATATACAGAATGGGCAGCGAAGCAGTTTATGAAGCGAAATGATGTGAGTAAGAAGCTAGATGAAGTTCAAAAAGAGAATGAAGAGGGTCTCCTTGGCGACTTGGCATCGGCCGGTAAAAAGTTAGCGAAAAAGTATGTTGAGCCACAAGTTGGGTTATTAATTGATCATTATACGAAGCGAAATGATTATATATTCTTCTCAACATATACGACTGAGTTTGATATAGGTGGAGAACATTATAAGTACGTATGCGTCGGTTTTTCAAAGATTTTTATTCCGATTGAAATGCCGAAGAAAAAAGACGAATCTGCAAAATGATGCAGATTCGTCTTTTTCATTTTATAGAGTAATTGGAACTTCAGATACATTTTTTTCTATAAGGCGAGCTCCCTTTTTTCGTGTATTTTCATCAATGGATGAAAATACAGACGAGGCAAGGATTGTATCCATTACTTGATTTACAACTTGTGCATCGATGGGTGTGATGGGCGTATCGATAGAAAAAACGACTGTTTTTCCATCTTCTTTCGCGAAAATCAACTCTAGTACTTGCATGTGTTATTCCCTCCTTTGTATTTATCCCGCTATTTACGGGATTTGGATCTGCCGGTTAAATTGCGGGCTAATAATCAATGGGGATGAATAAAATCCCCACTGATCTGAGTTTTACTTTATAGTTTAGAAAGATCTGATGTGCTTACAAGTTGTACAGCGTGAAGTGGTGATGCCTGTAAGGAAGCAAGAGCATGAGCTACGTCGTGTACTTGATCTAAGCTTGCATTTGTTTTAACACGTTTAAATTGTTTGCTCTTGAAAACTGTTTTGCCGTTCTTATCTAATCCGTTGTTTAATACTAGACGTAAAGTTAAATCCATTACGATTGTTTCAATTGCCATGTGTATCACCTCCTTTCACTTTATAAATAGGGCGTGAATGTCATGTTTTGGCGTGAAATTTTTTCTTTTTTTTGGTACCCTTAAAAGATTAAGAGAGGAGAATTCTGGATAATGAATCGTAAATGGTTATTTTGGATTCCTGTATTACTATGGATGGGGCTGATTTTCTATTCTTCGGCACAACCATATAAAAAGCAGGATATGCGTTCAGATATTGAACAATATGTAAATGTTGAATTTGTGAAAGAGCATTTTTCATGGGTATCTATCGATTATGGTGGAGGAACCCCTGTTAGTATTGCGAATAAAGGTGTAGGCGGATTTATTGAGTTTTTCCTTCGTAAAGGTGCTCATTTTATGGTGTTCTTTATGCTAGGTTCATTGATTTATTACGCTTTTCATCGATCAGGTCATTCGAGGAAAAGATGTTTTATATATGCCATTCTTTTCGTTGCGGGTTATGCAACATTTGATGAGATTCACCAATGGTATACGGGGGACCGTACACCAATGTGGCAAGATTCATTGCTTGATACGTGCGGCGGATTAACGGGAATTATAATAAGTAATTGGTTTTGGAATAGAAAAAAGCGCTAATCTCATTTTGAGATTAGCGCTTTTTTTGCGGGTAGTAAAACTCTACGTAACTGGCCTGATTAAAGTTTCACTTTATACACCAAGTAATTCTTTTAGTTCGTCTGTTGATAGTTCAGTCATCCAACTATCGCTTGTGATGACCGCATTGTTTAGAGATTGTTTTCTTTCTAGCATTTCATCGATTTTTTCTTCTAATGTTCCTGTTGTAATGAGTTTGTGAACATGAACAAATCGTTTTTGACCAATGCGATATGCGCGGTCTGTTGCTTGATTTTCCACAGCTGGGTTCCACCAACGATCGTAGTGAATGACATGGTTGGCAGCAGTTAAGTTTAATCCTGTTCCGCCAGCTTTTAAGGATAAGATGAAAATGTCATACGTTCCGTTTTGGAACTCCTCAATCATCTTGTCACGATCTTTTTTCGGTACACTACCGTTTAAGAAGAGGACACGCTGGCCAAATTGTTCTTCTAGCAAACGTTTTAGCATGTTTCCCATGCCGATGTACTGAGTGAAGATGAGGCAACTTTCATTTTGATCTTTTATATTTTCGATGAGCTCCATTAACGTTTTTGTTTTCATAGAGCGTTCAACGACATTTTGTGGTTCTTCTTCTTTTAAATAAAGAGCAGGATGATTACAAATTTGTTTTAGCTTGTTCAACATAAGTAATATAAAGCCGCGTCTTTCAATTCCGCTTAATCCTTCTACATTTTGCAGTGTATCTTGAACAAGTTGTTCATATAAGGAAGCTTGTTCACCAGTAAGAGGACAGTAAGCTTTTTGTTCTTGTTTATCTGGTAAATTTAATGCGACTGTTTGATCTTTCTTTGTTCGGCGCAGTAAAAATGGTGAGATAAACCGTTGAACTTGCTGGATTTTTCCTTCATCACGATCTTTTTCAATCGGTGTGACGAAGCGGCGTTGGAATTGTCCTAAGCTTCCGAGATATCCATGATTAATAAAGTCGAAAATGGACCAAAGTTCAGCGAGGCGATTTTCCATTGGTGTACCAGTTAAAGCGATTTTGTGATTTGCCTGCAAGTTTCGTACTGCTTTCGACTGTTTCGTATGTGGGTTCTTAATATTTTGTGCTTCATCCAAAATAACAGCATCCCAGCATAATGAAGTCAGTTCTTCCTCATCGAGTTGAGCCAATGCATAAGATGTTAATACAACATCTGCTGATTGAAGGAAATCTTCAAATGAATTGCCCTTATCTCTATTACTTCCGTAATGTAATTGGACACGTAAATTTGGTGCGAAACGCTCAAATTCCTTTTGCCAATTTCCAAGAACAGATGTCGGCGCTACGATTAATGCAGGGCCTGTTTTGAGATTGTTTTCTTTTATATATAGTAAGTAAGAGATTGTTTGAATACTTTTCCCGAGTCCCATATCGTCAGCTAGCAATGCTCCAAATCCAAGCTTTCGTAAATATAATAACCATTCAATACCGTGTTGTTGATACGGACGAAGTGTTGCGTTTAGTGAAGTAGGGACATCTACCTTTGGAATATCTCCAATATGAAGCAGCTTTTGGAATAATTCCTCATAATATCCATCTAGTTCGATTTCAATATCAGTAAACGGACTATCATCTTCTACAATTTCTGTTTCAGCCGTATTTGATAAATGTTGCTGCAGGACATCTTTCATCTCTAGTCCGTACTTATCGGCACGGTTCATGAGTTTCCTTACTTCTTCGATAAAGGCTGGATCTAGTCGCATCCATTGACCGTTTATATTAAATAGACGTTTGTTTTGTTCAACGAGCTCGAAAAATTCGCTTTCTGATAAATCAATGCCGTTCGTCGAAATGCGCCAGTCAAAATTAACGAGCGTATTCATACCGAAGAACGATTGTGTTTGTGCTGTATTTTGCTTCAACTGGACACGTAATTTCGGTTTTGTTGCTTTTAAATTTTGCCACCATGATGGTAGTAAAATTGTAATGCCGGCTGCAAGTAATTCGTTGCTTGCATCTGTTAAGAAGTTCCAAGCTTCTGTTTCAAAGAGCTCATTTCGGAATGTATCTCCTTCTTTTAACCACGGTATGAGCTTACTAAAACCTTCTTGTGTTTCTGTAATCCGTTCTTCGTAATCGTGCCATCTTTTCGGTAAGGAATCGATGTTTTCATATACATATATGCGATGAGCCCCGCGCTTTGGTGTCACAATTGTTTCAAGCTTCCACATTTCAAATTCTTCTTGTGGTTCTTGTAGTCTTAGTCCGATTGTAAACGGAAGATCATCTTCAATATAACCAATTTTTCGAAGCCAATCTTCTTCATGTAGTGCTGTTTCCAATTGTCTTTTCGTAAAGTCGTAATGTTCATATAGTCTTTTAGCATCTTCCCAGCCGTCATTTGAGCGATTATCTTGTAATATGCTTTCATTAACTGCTGCTGAGAAAAGAGATGCTAATGTGTCATCTTCAATTGGTGTATTTTGAACTTTCCAAGATGGCTGTTTAGGCCAATGATTCATATCTGGTACGAAGCTACCACTTGTAAAGGCGTTCCATAATTCATTTGCATCTTTTGTAAGTGCTGTAATAGGTCCGTTTATGTGCATATGTGCAAATGAATTCATTGGTTTGTTTGCAATGTATTCAAAGGCTTGTGCATTTGTTAGTAGCACACCTTGTTTTCCTTCGAAGGTTGCTTCTTTTAGAGAAGTACCGTAGAAAGAAGTGGAGTGCCATGTGAATGCATTTCGTTTCCAACTTGTTACGGATAATGGAGCACCGCTGTCATCTTCTCCCCAAAGGAACCAACCTTGACTAACATGCTGGAGCCTAATTGTTACTTCAGTTTGATTGATCATCGATTAATTTTCCTTTCCGTAATTCCTCTTGTAGTGCACGCAGACGTGAATGGAGATTGGCGATGTGAATAATGAAAGCATCCCATTCATCGGTACGTTTTAATCGTTTATACAATGTACGTAATTTCTTTAAGTAACGAACTGCGCGTTTATATGATTTACGATTTCGTTCTTCAATCGCCTCTACAGCAGCAAGATGATAAAGAGGAAGTGCCACTTCTGGCGCTTCTTTTTCAATATCTTTCAGTGGCTCTTTCAACAGCTCAATTGCTTCAAATCCATATAGGAGATGAAGCTCTGCCCATGTACGATACTGTTTTTTCGCGAGTACGTACTGTTCATAGTTTTTGAAACTATACGGTAATAGTTCTTGTAAGATCATTTCGAAACCAGCTTGTTCATTTGTATGTGTTGCATATGTTTCATACATGATTACAAATAGCCGAACGACATCTTTTATGAAAATCGTATTTTCGTGATCTTGGATCGTTTTCTTTACTTGTTTATACGTAAAGGAAAGCCAGTTTTTTGCACGATCCCAATGCATGGCACTTAATAGTTCTTCTAACCAATAGAAGTATAGACTCACAACAGAAGCAGGCTGTTTTTTTAGTAAGTCCATCGCTAGTAGATCTTCGTCATTTAAAAAGAGAAGATGAGAAGACGCTAACGCTTTGGATAGTGGATTGATTTTCGTATCGATTCGTTTTTCTTCTTCTTGTATTTTCTCTTTATTGTTTAAAAGTTCACTCCATATGTGGCGATAAATGAAAAATCGTTCTTGCGTATAAGCGTCGGTAGAGAAGAATACTTCATGAACAAGACGAGCTGTTTCTTGCAAAATTATTTCAGACTCTGAAGGAATCGCTTCTGATTGTAAGTCCCGAACGATGGATTCCACTTTGTCTACAAATAGGCGAATGACATTAACAGGTTGGTGATAAGAATACGTTTTGTTAGCTTCGAATGCCTGAATTTCTTCTAATAATTTTTGAAAGCAGTACAGTGCTGCGTGTAACCTGAATAATTCATGTATGGCGATGACGCGCGGAGCTTTCCGCTCAAGTTTCGTATAGAAATCTGTAAAGATACTCATAAGAAAATACATTTGTTTATAAGTAAGGCGAGCTTGTTCTTTTTTAAATGATTCATATTCTTTTTCAAAATAAGATTCCCAACTTTTATAATCCGTTTCTTCAAAAGCTGATGATTGCAATACTTGTCTTGCAGTTCGAATAGGAGGAAGGGAAGGTTTCGTATTATTTTTAAATAAAGTTAATACATCTCCTACTTGCCCGAAACTAGACGCTGCAGATAGTAATACAGCGAGCATATGCTCACATTGTGTTGGTGCGAAGCAATCACAATAACTTTCAGCGACGTTACGAATCGGAATATGAACGCTATATACGTTGCCTTCCGCATCTACAGTTCCTGATAGTGTATAACCATCAAAGTCAACGTTATAGACAACACCACTACGATATAGGTGCCGAGCTGTAGCGACATGTTCCTGATCAGCTGTTTGCTGTGGATCTAGTCCTTGAACGAACTCATTCGCAATCATCATAATTTCATCTTTCGTAATTGAGTGTTGCAGCATAATATTCCTCCGTACACATATTTCTTTCCTTTACCATTATAAACAAAAAATGCTCAAAACAGAAAAAATGAAATTTGGATTACATAACTTGAAAATCATGGTAATATATAAAATGTTAATTTCGTATATGAATATATACGTATAGGAGGAGAAATAATTTGTCAGATTTACAGACGAAGTTAGGTAGTGGAATGAATAAGTTACAAGAAGGAATAGAACAAGGGAAAATGAAGTTGCAAGTTGCACAAGAAATTGCTCAATTGAAAAAGGGAATGCAAGTGCAAATGCAGAAAAAAGCAGAGGTTCTATTAGAGGTTGGACAGCAAGTGTATGTTCAATTAAGAGGAAGTGGAGTAAATGAAGCGAGCTTAAAAGAAATGATTGCTCCAGTTCAAGAATTTGATGTAGCTATTTATCAAGCAAGAAAGCGCATTGTTGAATTGCAAAAACAACAAGGTGAAAAAGCTACATGTGAATGTGGTGGACCTTTATCAATAAATGATAAGTTTTGTGGTTCATGTGGAAAGCCTAACCCGATGTTAGCAGTAGAAAATGAAGGTGAAACGGTAAATTGTATTTCATGTAATGAGCATATCGATAAAAAATCTACTTACTGTCCAGTTTGTGGAATTAAGCAAAGTGGGGAGTGAATTAAATGTATTGTCGCACATGTGGAAAACAACATGGTGAAGAAGTAAATTATTGCCCAAATGAAGGTAGTATGGAGATTGCAGGAGCTATAGATGCAGTAACATTAGAAAAAGATACTGCAAAATACTGCAAAGGTTGTGGCAGTGAAAATGCCCAAAAAAATTTATATTGTAAAAAGTGTGGGTATTCTTTATCTGTTGTGAAGAAAAAAGAACAATCTGTAAAATTGCCTACAATGGATGGTGCTCCTAAAGTTGAATTTAAAGCAGATAAAGCCGTTTTACAAAAAGGTTTGATTGGTGGGGCTGTTGCAAGTATTCTCATGTTAATTGCTGGTTGGATTGGTAGTTTATTATTTGCCTCTATGTTAAGTGAGATGTTTAGCAAATTTGCGAAAGAATTAGAAATGTTGCCAAGTTTTTATTCGAGTGCAACTTCTACGATGTTAAGTTATCATTTACTTGGTTTTACAGCTAACGATGATAGTGGATTGATATTTTCTTTATCTTGGCATACTCCATTTACATTATTATTAATCATTCCATTTATTATTTTTGCTGGTACAGGAATTTGGTTAGGGAAACAGCATGTTGCGAAAACGATTAAAGATCAAATCTTTATGGCAGCAACAGTTGGTATTATTTATGGAGTCTTTTTATTCATTATAAGTTTTATAGCATCACAATCTTTTGCAATTCCATTCTCAGAAGCAGGTAAGATTACGGTTGGCTATTCAGCGATTAAGAGTTTATTGAGTGGTTTTGTATGTGGGACATTATTTACCTTATTAGGATTTATTGCTCATACAAGCAAAAACAATATGGCAGCAGCATTTCAAGAGTTAATGCCATATGGAGCGTCTGTTTATTACGGTGTTTCAGCTATGATAAAAGGACTTTTAGTAACAGCAGTAGCAGTTTGTATTATGGCGTTAGTAAGTAAGGAAGATGGTATTGAACCATTAAAAGAAATAACAACTTTAAAATCTGAAAGTACATTATTAGCATTAGAGTTAACACCTCAATTATGGAGTATGGCTCATTTTGCGCCGTTAGAAGTATCAAGTCCAGCACTTAGTAAGGAATTTACTAGAATTGGTAAGAAATCAAATACATATGAGAGCACACTATCGTTTTCATTTATATCAGGCGTCTCTGTAAATGGCGTAGAGCTTAGAGAGATATTGATTTCAAAAGGAGTAAATGAGGAAAGCCTTGCAGAATTTGATAAAGTGAATAACGTATTCCATTACGGTTTATTACTGCTTATTATTCCGTTGTTCTTTATGTTTAGAGCGGGAAGAAAGTTAGCTAAATTACCGACTGCCAATATATATATTACATTAGCGGTATGCAGTGGTTCTTACACAATTATGATGATTGTAATGAATATGATTTCTAAGTTCCAAATTAATGTTTCAGGAACTGTAACAAGTTTATTTGGAACAAGTGGAACAGTACTATCTATGCAAAATTCATTTATATATTTAACTTTGTTTAGTCTTATTGTGACATATGTAGCGGCATTTGCTGGAATGAAATTAGCTAAAAAATAGGAGGAGAGCACGTTGAAGTTTTGTGGAACATGTAAAAAGAATGTTGCAGACCATTTGAACTTTTGTCCTGAGTGTGGGAGTAAAGTAGAAGTAATCGTTGATAACACTGCTGCTTCATATACAGAATTACAAAGCGAGACAAAACCAGTGAAAAGTAAGAAAAATTTATTTTTAATCATTGGTTTTGCCATTATTGCTGCATTATTATTTGGGGCATATAAATTTGGAGCATATAAGTTTTCAAAAGAAAAGCAAGTAAATGTAATGATTGAAGCATTCCAAAAGAAAGATATTAATGCAATTGATGAGTTTGTAAAAGCGAATGATTCAAGCTTAAAGATTAAGACAGAGGATATTAAAGCGTACATGCGTTATTTAAAAGAGAATCCTTCTTACAACAAACAATTACTTTCTTATTTACAGAAAGAGACAGTAGATCAAAAGTTAACAAAAGATAAATCTTCATTTAAGGACGGGGAAATAGTAGAAGAGGGAAAAGAGTGGTTCTTATATCCAAAGTATAAGTTCAGCATGAAATCTTATTATATGAGCGTTAGTACAACTGCAAAAAACGCAGAAATATATGTGAATGACAAAAAAGAAACAGAGCTTTCTAGTGATAAAACTTCGAAAGAGTTGGGGCCATACTTCCCAGGTACATATGTTGTAAAGGCAACGGCGAAGACAGAACTTACTGAATTAGAAACAGAGAAAGAAGTAGATTTAGCGGATGAACAGAGCGAGAAGGTGAAAGTGGATTTATCGCTTGAAGGCAAGTATGTAAGTATTTCTTCTGATTAAAGTGATGCAACTGTATTTGTGAATGGGAAAAAACGTGGAAAATTAAATTATGGAAGTTATAAGCTTGGCCCTGTATCCACAGATGAAACAGTAGAAGTACATTTAGAGAAAACTACTGATTTTGGTGTGATGAAATCTGAAAGTGTTAAAATTGGAGACCAAAGCACGTATTACTTAAAATTCCCGAAAGAAACATCAAGTTCAGCAGTGGGCGAATTTGTAAGAAATCATATTTATGATAACGTACGTGCAATTTCATTAAATGATTTTAGTTTAATTGAAAATAATTATGATAAGAGCGGGAAATCGTATAAGGAAGACCGTGATTATATACAGTATTTACACAAAAAAGGAATTACAGAAGACTTATTAACGATGGAAGTTCGTAATGTAGAGCGTCAAAGTGCTACGAAATATAAAGTAACGACATATGAAGAGTATCATATTCGTTACGGTGATGGATCTGTGAAGTTCAAAAGTTTTAATAACGAACATATTGTAACTGTGAATGGAAATGGAAAGATGTTGTATCATTCTCTTGGTGCAAATAATACGTTGAAATCAGAAGATGTATCTGGTCCAACTCGTTAATATGAGAGAGGCTGTTCAATATTGAACAGCCTCTTTATTTTGTAGCTAAATCAATATTTCGTGCCAAACCGTTGATATATCGTAAGTTATGATAGATATAATTGAAAAATCGTTGATATCTTTTTTTACAATTATGAGTGCGTTTCCTTTAATATCGCTTGTACATACGGATCATGTAATATTTGCTCTATAATTGGTAACATGTTTTGTTCAAATGGAATGTCGATAGGAAATGGCTTTTGTGAGCCAGGTTTGATTCCATATCGGACAAATTTGTGATGTGTATTTTCTTCAGACTTGAGCATAATTAATTTATATCGATTGTCATCACCAGCGAGTGAAAAGTCAATGGAAGTAGCGTCGTATGCTACTTCATCTTTATATATATACGGTTTTGGTGTACCGATCCAGTCTACTTTTGCTTCTACATTCATGGATATAACCTCCTTATATGTATTATAAAAAAATAAAAGCCAGCTCTCAACAAGGAGAACTGGCTTCAGCAGTCATTGGTTATTTTAAAATTTTCACTTTAACAGTTTTGCGTCCCCATTTTTGAGCAGCACTATCTGATCCAAGCAGGATGTCGATACGGTTACCTTTAATTGCACCACCAGTATCTCCAGCGATAGCTTCTCCGTAACCTTCTACCCATACTTTAGATCCTAATGGGATTACTTTCGGGTCAACAGCGATCATTTTCATGTTTGGATTCGCAGTTAAATCATGACCCATTGCAGTTAATACACGGCCGCCATATGTGCCACCGTTTTCGCTCGGGTGAGCTGTATATGCTGTAGCTACCACAGTTAACTCACGACCACCAGATGGTGTGCTAGTTTCAGCAGCTTTCACAGCAGGCTTAGCAGCTGGTTTTGCTTGTGCTGCAGGTGTTTGAGCCTTAGCTGGTGCTTCAGCTTTAGCAGGGGCAGTTGTTTCTTGTTTCTCAATCACAGGTGCTGTACCTGTTAAGAAAGGAACATGAACATAAGCTGTTTTCCCGTTATATTCAAATTGTAACCACTCATTTTGTACTTGGTTCGTTGTTTCGATTACATCGTCTTTCTTCAACTTTCCAAGAATTTCTGAGTTTGTGTTCGCTTCAGCACGTACGTTTAATACGTTAGCTGTTACGTAGTAGATGCTTTTTGTGAACTCTGCACTTACGAATGCGTCTTTACCGTCTAAAGTAACTTTTGACCATCCGTTTTCTGTATTTTGAACATCTATTTTATTACCGTTTAGTAATTTACCGACAACTTTTGATTCCGTAGTAGGGTTTTCGCGTACGTTTAGTACGTCTGTTGTTACAACAGTTTCTGCATTAGCAGATGATGTGAAAATCCCAAGACCAAAAACTGCTGCTGTTGCTATACCAATTAATTTTTTCATGATAGCCTCCATTGCGTTTGTTTTCGTGTCCTCATTATAGCAACAGATTTTTTCGGATTTGGGGAAAACACACAATTACAAACCATTCGTAATCAGTCGTTAATATCCTGTAATATAACAAAAAATATAGGAAAGCGTTTTTCATTCTATATGACTCATAGGTTTCTAGTTATATTCGAAATATTTAATACAACATGTTTTTTTCGACGTAAATAAAAATATTACAAGGGTGTTACATGATGTTTACTAAACGATTACATTCCTTGAGTATTTTACCGTTTTATGGGTAATATAGTTATATAAACATAAACATTTTGTTTGTGAAGCTATAAACACGTGCTATATACTAGCAAAAAAACCGCATAATTGTTACAAAACGAAAGGGTTGCAAGGAAGAACTTTGCCCTTTTTTACATATGTAACACATCCTTTTTTAGGAAAATACATTCCTATCCGCGTTTTTCTCACACAATTTGACAGCAGTATTTCTAACTTGTAGCTCTTGCAGAGTGAAAAGGTTATACGAAAGGTAAGGCTGTCCATAAGAATTCGAATTGGTGAAGGTGAAAGTAAGAAAATCACCGCAAAATTATAGTTTTCTATCCGATTTTACATATCGGAATTTATGTTATTTACAAAAACGAAACCTACGAAGGGGGATTTGATGAGGAAACTGACAAAAACATTCATCGTTTCATTAACATTATGTATTGCATTTACAATTTGGGGGATTATTCCCGAATCTATTATTGGAAAAGGTAGCTTAGGAAATGTAACAACCGCAATTCAAACTGCATTAGTTAGTAAGTTCGGGTGGTTTTATATTATTTCCGTTTCTATTATTTTAGGTGTGTCTATCTTTTTAATTGTTTCGAAATACGGTTCTATTCGTTTAGGTAAAGATGATGACGAACCTGATTATAGTTATATGACATGGTTTGCTATGTTATTTAGTGCTGGTATGGGTATCGGCTTAGTCTTCTGGGGCGTTGCCGAACCATTAAACCATTTATACGCACCTCCGTTTGGAGAAGGTGCAACTGAGGAAAGTGCGCGCCTTGCACTGCGTTTTTCATTTTTCCATTGGGGATTACATCCTTGGGGACTATATGCGTTTGTAGCGTTATGTATTGCTTACTTTACCTTTAGAAAAGGAAAAGCAAGTACGATTAGTGCGACAGTAGGTCCGTTATTTAAGGGCGGGGAACACGGGCGTATTGCTCATTCATTTGATGTGTTAGCTGTTTTCGCAACTGTGTTTGGTGTTGCAACGTCATTAGGTCTCGGGGCGAAACAAATTGCAGGTGGTGTTAGTTATTTAACATCTATCCCGAACTCATTAACGACTCAGTTAGTTATTATTGCAATCGTAACAGTATTATTTATGTTATCTGCGCAAACAGGTCTTGATAAAGGAATTAAATATTTAAGTAATACGAACATTATTTTTGCGTTTGCACTTATGATTATTGTATTATTTGCGGGTCCAACAAACTTTATTATGAATTACTTCACTTCAACAATCGGTTCTTACATTCAAGAATTGCCAAGCATGAGCTTCCGTTTAAGTCCATTAGACGAAGGTGGAAACCAATGGATTCAATCGTGGACAATTTTCTATTGGGCATGGTGGATTGCATGGTCACCGTTCGTAGGTACGTTTATTGCTCGTGTTTCACGAGGACGTACCATTCGTGAGTTTGTAATCGGTGTGTTACTCGTACCGACAATAATTGGTGCCCTTTGGTTCTCTGTTTTCGGCGGAACAGGTATTCATATGGAGCTGTTTGGTGATGCACATATCTTTGAAAAAATTAAAGAGATGGGAACAGAAGTAGGATTGTTTGCTATGTTTGATCAGATGGGAAGCTTTGGATCAGCTTTATCTGTTCTAGCGATTCTTCTTATTTCTACATTCTTTATTACATCTGCAGATTCTGCGACATTCGTTTTAGGGATGTTAACGACACATGGTAGTTTAAACCCACCAAATCGCATTAAAATGATTTGGGGTATCGTTCTAGCCGCGCTAGCTTCTATCTTATTATATGTTGGTGGATTAGAAGCCTTACAAACGGCAGCTATCATTGCAGCATTCCCGTTCGTTTTTGTTATTTTCTTTATGATGGCAGCATTATTTAAAGAGTTACAAAAAGAAGGACGTAGGAAGCGTCATTAATAATAGAAGGAAAAGAGCTGATTTCATATCAGCTCTTTTTTTATACCTCTATTTGCCGAGCAGTAAGAACACCACCTCAAAATTCAGCAAAAGCAAATAAGTCGAGCTACTTGTAAAAGCCCGATTGGTAATGGCTAATTAAAGTTTCACTTTATATAGAAGGAATTTGAAATGCGGGTAGGGGAAATAAAATACTTTATCATATAAGTAGTATGCCTTTTATACGAAGAAAAAACGATAGGTTTCGACAATATTCGATATCTTGCGAATTCTATTCGTATTTTTGTCAAAAATATGTCGGAAATGTGTTGTCACTTTTATATATATGTGCTATATTATTTCCTGTAAGCGATTTCAAATAGTTTTAAAGCGCATTCAAGGGGGACATCTAGAATAATGAAACGTTACGAAAGAAAGTGGAAGCATATTTGTTTGAAACGTGTGGCACATCGTAGTGTCCAAGAAAGCACGGAACCTAAGACTGAAACGCGCAAAGAACAGCAAGAGAAGCAATTGGTTCTACAAAAATAGCAATCACTTTTTCGTATATAAATGAAGGTCGATCGTTCGTTGGGGGATGGACGTGAAATTACTTTCAGCTAAGGGGTATTGTCTGATATATAATTTATACGGCAATAAATAAGCACAGAGCATACGGCGCTCTGTGCTTATTTTTATTATTTATCTTTTTTAAATCGAACTGTCTTATCCCAGCCAATGACTTGTTTCTTGCTCTTTGCACGTAAGTATAAGATTAAGCTACGAATAAATAAGTACGTAAAGAGCTGTGCGTACGTAAAGTACATAATAACGCTAATAAAAATATTAGTCGGTGTAAAGGTTCGTTCGACACTCTGGGCACTAAATAATTGAGAAACATATGTAATATATGCGACATACCACATAAATAGTAGCGGAATGCTATATTGAATTTGGAATATCCCGAGTAGCCCAATTACAAACCAAACGTTTGAAATGATTAGGAATAGCCAAAATACAACATACACTAGAACTTGTTGTAAGGAATGAACAAGCAGCTTTCCTTTAAAGAAACTTAATGATGAGAACATTTTTTCTAAAATATATAAATTCCCTTGGAGCCAACGTGTACGTTGTTTAATAAGAATTTTTAAATGCTCTGGTTCTTGTTCCCAAGTAACTGATTCTGGGACGATTGGTAAGAGATAACCTTTTTGTGTAATTCGTAATGTTAATTCAGCATCTTCTGCAATTGCATAAGGATCATAGCCACCAAGCTCTTCTAGTGCGGAGCGACGAAGAAGCATATTTGTTCCTGTCAGTGAGCCTGTTTGGAATAGTAACCAGCGTCCAGATTGCATAAGGAGCTGGAAGATTTGAAATTCCAGTGAAATCATTCGCGTCAGCCAGTTTCGCTTTTCGTTTACTGTACGAACATGTCCAACAGCTCCAACAGCATCTTCAGTTGTTTCAGCGTGCTCTACAAGCATTCGCAGTGCGTGTGGTTCAGGTTGGTTATCTGCATCGTACACACAGAAGTATTCACCATCTGAAATACTAAGCCCATAGTTTAGTACACGTGATTTACCCTTCGGTTCACCAGGGGGAACACGAATGTGGCGAATATGAGCATAAGCCTTGTCAAAATCATCGCCGATTTCAGGTGTTTCGTCTTGAGAGTTATCATTTAATAAATAAATAGTTAGCTTTCCAGGATACTCAATCTTAGCCATTGCTTCTAAAGTATCTTTAATAACGACGCCTTCATTATGGGCAGGTATGAAAATATCGACGCTCGGATAATGTTCTAATGTACGATCTTTTCGTTTACTATTTCGGTGAATTAGGCCCGCGATTGTTAAGAAAGAGTAGTAAACGAGTAAGCCAGAGAATAGAAAAGCCGTAAAAATAAGTACATATTTAATTGAAAATGTGATACTGATCCAAAAAACGAGTACGCAAAACAGAAGGAATAAAAGAAGTATAACGAGAGTCATCATAACAGGGTCTGTCCTTTGTTTCCAATTTGCTCGCGTGAAATTTTTATATCTCGGATTGCTTCAGCAGCAAGCCATTGCTCCATTTTTGGCTTTAGGCGGTTCATTACAATGTCAGCACCAGCTTCATTTGTGTTTTGTAATAAAATAACTAGCGTATTATTATCATATTCAGCAGCAAGGTCAAAATCATTCCTTACCGTTTCAACTAATAAGGAAGCTACACGGTCCATAACACTTTCCTTCGTATATTTACTAAAGGAAGTGAAATCAAAGTAAATGATAAAGCCTGTTTCATTACGACGATTCATTGCAGTCGTTAATAACGCTTGGCGTCTCTCGAATTCTTGTCTTGTTAGTAATTTGGATTCTCCAATATATTGTTCCAATGTTCTCACACGCTCAGTTAAAGTTTTATTTTCATGAATCACTTTTTTCAATAGGTGAGTTGTTATATATACAATGAAGAAGTTAGCTGCCATCAGGAAGTGGATAATCATATATTGCCATTGATCTGATGTACTCCATAAATGAAGCCATGCTTGATAAAACAAATAAAATACGGAAATAATGGTTCCTAGTATGAAGAAAACAAATGCTGTTTTGTCAGCTAAAAATAAGAATAGTACGTTTACGATTACGTATATTATTGTAAAAATGAGCGCATGCTCATATTTCGTCACATATACAGTAGTAAAATAAAATACAATTTGTAAAATCCACATAGAGAGGATTTTATAGAACTTATCTTTCACAAAACTTTCCTCCTTAAAGCTATTTCATCAATAGATACTTGTAGTATGCGCAATTATTAAGAAATTGACCATGCCGTGAAACTCTTTTGAAGGGCAACAACAAGTAGTATCTCTATTTTCATAAGAAAAATAAAAAGACTTAAACATTATTGTATCATAATGTACTTATATTTAGGATAAATTGATTAATAGATACATAAAAGACGTTTGGATTGCATGAAAAAAGTCTCCTCTTGTAGAAAGAGAAGACTCTATATAAGTTTATAGGAACATCATACCTGCAACTGCTGCATTTAAAAAGTTCGCTAATGTACCAGCGATAACTGCTTTAATCCCTAATTGTGCAATTTGTTTACGGCGAGTAGGAGCTAGTGTTCCTGTTACACCTAATTGAATTGCGATAGAAGAGAAGTTTGCAAATCCACAGATTGCGAATGTTAAAATTAGATTTGTTTTGTCAGAGAACTCTGCCATGTGTGGTCCTAAGTTTGCGTATGCAACGAATTCGTTGATTGCAAGTTTTTGACCGATAAAGCTTGCTGCTTGTATCGCTTCACCAGGAGAAACCCCGATTAAGATTGCGAATGGTGATAATAAGTAACCAAAGATTAAATCGAGGCTAAGTTTAATATCGAACAGAGAACCAACCCATCCTAATAATCCATTTAATAAAGCGATTAATGCGATGAAAGCCATTAACATTGCTGCTACGTTAATAACAAGTTGCATACCTTCAGATGCGCCGCGTGCAGCTGCATCAATAACATTTGCGTCTTCACGTTCTGTAGAAAGTTCAACGTTATTATCTACTTTTTCTGTCTCTGGCATGATTAGTTTCGCAATTAATAAGCTCGATGGAGCCGCCATAATTGCAGCTGCTAATAAGTGCTCTAACGGAATACCCATTGCTGCATAACCGACAAGAACAGATCCAGCAACAGCTGTCATACCGCTTACCATAATAGTGAAGAATTCACTATTTGTTAAGCGTGCTAAGTAAGGTTTAATTAAGATTGGAGCTTCAGTTTGTCCTAAAAATACAGTCGTTACTGAGTTTAGGCTTTCTGCTTTAGAAGTTCCAAGAAGTTTACTTAATGCACCACCAACGATGCTAACAAATTTCTGCATAATACCAAAATAATATAAGATTGCTACTAATGAACTAATAAATACGATTGGAAGTAGTGCTTGAATAAAGAATACAAATCCCCAAGGTCCCTTTGCGTTGACTAAATCCCCAGTAACGAACTTAATACCCTCGTAAGAAAAATTAATTAATCCTTGAACACCGTCAGCAGCGTGTTTTAAACCTGCTTTACCAGCGTCCCATCGTAATACGATAAATGAAAATGACATTTGTAATGCTAGCGCAATTAAAATTGTGCGCCAATTAATAGCTTTGCGGTTGGAAGATAGTAAGAAAGCAATTGCTAATACTCCAATCACGCCGCCAATTCCCCATAAAAGATTCATGCAGTGTATGCTCCTTCCTCATAGTAAAAACAGTGTATAAACCAGTTGTCTATACGTTTACGAATATAACATCTTTAGTAACTTATCATAATGGACATCGGAGGTCAAACGTCTAATGAAAAGTTTAAATAAAAAGAAAATTCTTCAAAAAAACACATATAAAATAAATAGACATGAAATAGGTTATGTTTTTTATGAAAATATATACATTATGATAACGTTATGCATTGTTTTTGCAGAATAAAGTGTATGAAATAGAAGAATGGATACATTATTTTTGTAGAGAGAAGGTAGGAGAAAGGGAGTAATATGTTGAACTCATAGCAAAAAAGCCTTCTAGTAAATTAGAAGGCTTTGAAACTATTAATTAAGGTGCTTTCGTGTATCCTAAGAAGTGGCTCTTCCAATAAGATTTACTTAATGAATCGATTGCGACACCTTTATCTCCAGCTTGGATAAACGATCCGCCTCCAAGGTAAATACCCATGTGTGAAGGACCAGATTTATAAGTGTTTTGGAAATAAATTAAGTCCCCCGGTTGTGGACTTGAAGTTTTTGGTAGGCTACTCCAGTATCCCGCAACACTTTGACGGCTAATGTTATGACCAAATTTCTTAAATACGTGGTAGATGTAGCCACTGCAGTCTACGCCGTTAGCAGAAGTTCCGCCCCAAACGTATGGTACACCTTGCATTGATTTTGCGTATGCAAGTACGGAAGAACTGTCGCCGCTATTGTTGCCTGTATTATTATTGTTGTTATTGTTTTGATTGTTATTTTGGTTATTGTTAGGCTTATTATCTACTGCGCCTCCAACTGGTGTTTTAGACAGATAACGTGTTCCGATATAGCCAGTTTGACCGTTGTAGTTAATTTTGCTCCATCCAGAGTTTTCAGAGATTACTTGAACCTTCTGTCCTTGTGGAAGTGCGCCTATGATTCTATAATTTGTACCTTCGCCGCTACGTACATTTAGTGCAGAAGCATTAATGTAGTAGTCGCCAATTGCACCTTGGTTAGGTTTTTCAGGTTGTTTTGGTTGCTCAGGAGTAGTAGTGCCACCTTTAACGAATTTTACAAATTCGCTACTAACAAAGCCTGTTTTTCCTTGGTAATTCACTTTAAACCAACCGTTTTCAGATCCAACTACGTTTAATGTTGTACCGTTTAAAACGCCACCAATTACACTATGGTAAGCGGCAGGGCCTGTACGAACACGTAAAGATGTAGCGTTAACCACGTAAGAACCACCAGTTTGAATAGTTCCATTATTGTTTTGCTCTTGTTTGTTGCCTTCTGTAACGTTTTCGTTGGAACCGCCTTTTGTTACATAGTCTTTGCTTACATAAGCAGTTTGTCCTGCGTAATTGATTTTGAACCAATCTTGAACTTCTCCAACAACTTGTACTACTTGTCCTTTTGTAATAGAACCTACAGTTGTGTGAGAAGTGCTAGGACCTGTACGAACGCGAAGGGAAGATACATTTACTGTATAGTTTCCGCTTGCTGGTTTTACTTCTTGGTTGTTATTATTCGTATTGTTGTTTGAAGAACCCGCATTAGAAGAAACGCCAGATACGAATTCGCCACTTACATAACCTACTTGTCCATTATGGTTAATTTTCACCCAACCATTTTCTTGTCCAATTACGTTTAATGTTTGTCCTTCATATACACGTCCAGAAACAGAACTAGATGTGTTAGGAGCTGTACGTACACGTAATACATCAGCGGTAACTTTATTGTTTCCACCTGTACTTACATTGTTGTTTGCTGCTCCACTTTTTGATACAAATTCGCCACTAACAAAGCCTGTTTGTCCATTAATGTTAATTTTGAACCAACCATTTTCTTCGCCAATCACGTTTAATGATTGACCGTTATAAACGCGTGAGATGATGTCGTGAGAAGTGCTTGATCCTGCACGAACATGTAATACGCTCGCGTTTACCTTATAAGATGAGCTGTTTGATGCAGAAGCTTGGACAGTTGTAGCAGCTTTTTGTGTATTTTGTTCAGGTGCAGCTTGAACACTATCAAGTGTAGGTGCTGCTCCTCCTGCTACAGACACTGCCGCAAGACCGGCAAGATACTTTTTCATAATTTGTCGATTCCTTTCTGTCTGTAATGTAGTGAAGAAATATTTACCAACTGTTAAAAATTCTAAAGAGCATGTCGATTACTGTCAAGACTTATATAGGAATCTGAATATGACAAAAAGATTACAAGAAAAAAATCAAGGCATAAAATTACACCTTGATTTCCATTTAAATGCATATATTGAATATGAAAGGACAGAAATTATTCGTGTTTAAGAAGAGGCCATATTGGATTGTAACAAGATTTGATTAAAAGATTTTTGCAGTTTTTTGGTGATAGGCCCAACTTGCCCATCTTGAATCGCGGTCCCATCAAGGTGGGTCATTGGTAAAATTTCAATCGTTGTGCCTGTAAAAAAGCATTCATCTGCTTGATAAACGTCACGAACACTGAAAAGTTCTTCCTGTACAGGAATGTGAAGAGTATTCGCTAAAGAAAGGACATATTGACGAATAATGCCATTTAAAATAAGGTGATTGGCTGGATGTGTGTAAAGAGTTCCGTTTTTAATTAAAAAGAAGTTGGAATGGCTTCCTTCCGTTACAATACCATTCCTTACGAGAAGTGCCTCTTTACAACCTTTCCGTTCAGCTTTCGTAGCAGCTAGTACGTTTGGTAATAAATTTAATGATTTAATGTCACAGCGTAGCCATCGAGTATCGGGTTCTGATATAGCACGTATACCATATTCAATCCATAATGCTGGTCTTTCTTTTTTTGTAATATAGGCATAAATTGTCGGAGGGTTGTCATATGAAAATATATGTGTGCGAGCTTGTACACCACGAGATACTTGCAAATAAATTGTGCCATCTTCATGGAAATGATTTCGTTCAATTAATTTGTAAAGTAAAGTGATGAGCTCAGCTTTTGAGAAAGGGAGCGATAATTCTATTTCTTCCATGGAGCGATATAATCTCGTTATGTGCGGATCTAATAAGTGAAAGTTCCCTTTATATAGGCGAATCACCTCGTAGACACCATCTCCGAACTGCAAACCTCTCTCTTCAAGTTCTATGTACGTTTGTTGTTTTGTTGTATCAATAACTTCATCATTCCAAAGTACAAATTTTTCGTATGCCAATTTCCGTCCCATCCTTTCGTAAGTACGTAAGTAACGTGAAACTTTCATTCATGCGAGATAAAAATCACTATAGTAATTTTTATGTAAGCAATTCTCTACATATGACCGTATATGTATTTGTAAATCATAGAGAAGTAAGGATGATTTACCCCGCATTAACGGGCAGTAAAACTTCCACTTAAAAATTAGGGTGGAGCAAAGAAGTGAATTGGGCGAATAACTGCCCGTAGCTGCCCGATTGGTAAGGGCTGATTAAAGTTTCACTTTACAGCATTTTGTATATACAAATTCGAAAATAAGAATGAGAATCCTGCTTTTAAATAAAAAAAGCAACATTCTTATGGAATGCTGCACAAGGAGGGTAGCTATCTTTCATAGGGACATTGTCTTGTTGAATGTTTTGTGTATGGAAACAAAACATGTTGAAAGACAATTATAAGAAAGTAGAAACAAAAGATTTACACATTTCTTTAAGGGATCTTACGAAAGATGAAAGATAAGAAATATGTAGAACCTCGTTTACATATTTTATTATAGAGATTCTTCATTAACGCTATGTTAATATTTGGTAAAGGTTATGTAATTTTAAAGTTAATGAATATAAGTAGTTGTATGGAAGAAAATAAAAAAAGAGGCTGAGATTACTCAGCACTCTTCTTTTCTTCTTTAATAACTGTTTTTACTTCACCAGTTTTAATCTTATTACTTTCAGAGAAGCGAAGTAAGTCACCTTCAATGATTTTATCAGACATGTTCAATTCATTTTGGGCACGATCAATTAGTGGTTGAGATTCTTCTTTCGGTAATTGTACAACTTCGCCAGTAGCACGATCGTAGAATGTACTGTTTGTATACATGTATTTATCTGTAACGAAGCTACCGTCACGAAGAACAACAAATCCTTTATTATCAGGTGAGAATACATCATGACCGAATCGAACGTCATTTGTAGAATCTACACCAAGTAAGTTTAGAATAGTTGGTTTAATATCAATTTCTCCAGTTGGTTTCGAAATTGTTTTACCTTCTTTTTGACCTGGAACGTGAATAAACATCGGTGTTTTTTGTAAGTTCATATGGTCAAATGCAGTGATTTCTTCTTTTCCTAAGAACTGTGCCATTGCACGGTTATGGTTTTCAGAAATACCGTAGTGGTCACCGTAGAATACGATTACTGAGTTGTCGTAAATACCTTCTGCTTTTAGACGCTCAATAAAGTGTTTCATTGCTTCGTCTAAGTAACGAGCAGTTACCATGTAACGGTCAAATACTCCATCACCAGAATTATATTCGTCGATTAATTTTGTACTGTCATCGTAAGTGAATGGGTAATGATTCGTTAAAGTAAGGAAGCGAGTATAGAATGGTTGCTTCACTTGTTTTAACATATCAATAGATTGATCGAAGTATTCGATATCTTTTAATCCCCAGTTTAATTTTGTTTCTGGCGTAATCTTGTAGTCAAGCTCGTTGTAGTAACGATCATAACCAAGTGCTGGATACATAATGTTACGGTTCCAGAATGTTGCGTTGTTTGCGTGGAATACCGACGTGTGATACCCTTGCTGACGTAAAATTTCTGGAGTTGCTGTATATTCATTATTACCGTGTGTGAAGAATACAGCACCGCGGTCTAGTGGATATAAAGAAGTATCTACTAGGAATTCAGCATCAGATGTTTTACCTTGCCCAGTTTGATGGAAGAAGTTATCAAAGTAATAACTTTCTTTCGTAAATTGGTTTAAGAATGGTGTAACTTCTTGTCCGTTAACTGTTGCGCCAATTAAGAATGTTTGTAATGACTCAAGAGAGACAACAATTACGTTTTTCCCTTTTGCAGTACCGAACATATTTGGATCTGGTTTACTTTGTGTTGTTTTCACGTAGTTTTCTGTTTCTTGTAATTTACTACCGTCAGCGAATGCTTTTTGTGAACTTGATTTTGCTTGTAAGCCAAGATCGTATACTTGGTGTACATATAATCCTAAGTTTTTAACAAGCATAACGCGGTCGAATGAACGTGTTAATAATTCTGGACGTTCAGCTTCTGCAAGTCCTAAGTTTGCGAAGAAAATAGCAACTGTTGATACGAAGTATAGGGAACGCATCGGGCGTGCTACACGCTCTGTAGGTGCAAAGTTTTTCATTTTCTTCAACAGAACGAAGAATATGATAATGTCTGCAAATGCAAGAATAATTTTGTAGTTAAATAATTCTTTTACACTAGAACCTAAACTTCCAAAGTTAGATGTTTGTCCTAGCACCGGTAAAGTAACGAAGTCATTGTAGAATCCGTAGAACATTACGTTACCAACAAGAACGATTGTTAAGACAAAATTAATTCCAAGTGCTATATAGTTACGTTTTTTCCCTTTTGCAAATAATGCAAGACCAACAAGCAGTAATGATGCTGCTAATGGGCTAAGGAATAAAATGAATTCTTGCATGAAAGATTCAAGTTTTAAATCAAAGCTTGTGCGTGTAATAAGGTAAGTTTTCAGCCATAAGGCTAAAGCTACGAATACAGTGAAACGCACATTTTGAAATTGTGATTTCAAGGTTTCTTTCATTCATTTCCACCCTTTCTCTATCAGGCTTGGTCGATTTTGGAGCGAAAAATGCTAAAATAAAAAATACATAGTTTTCTTGGCCATAATTAAAGGTTCTATATTCACCCATATACGACTATAACTATGCATACCCTTTTGGTTTCTTTTGTTGCTCATAAGCATAACGTCATTTCTGTATTATACAACAAAATTCATTTCTGAGAAACACTATAACATTTTACATTTTTTGTATAAGATTTGTCACTACCAGAGAAAACTTTAACATTCGTTTATATGTCCGTCAACTAGAAAATATAACAAAGGTAGAGCAGAATGTTAAGTGGAAGTGAAAATTTTCTTTGTTGAGAAATAAGAAATGAAGATGGGTAAGGGTTATCTAGAAATCTATTATATGAAGGAAATCGTGTGAAAATTAACGAACACTTGTTCTTTTTTGGTTTGTTTGTTACAATGAAAGTTCATTGATAGGTTTTGTGTAATTTCCATGAACTTTTACTGATAACATATTCTAGCTTATTTCTTTTTAAAAATAGGGAGGCTTTTACATGAAACAAAAATTTTCAGTTGAAGCGTTTTGGAAGAAAGTAAAACATGTTGCAAAGCAAGCAGGGCAGTCGGTCATTTATGCAAGTTTATTACTGTTTTACGTTTTACAAAGACCCGATGTTCCAAAACGAGTGAAAATTATTGTAATTGGAGCACTTGCTTATTTTATTGCACCGATTGATGCGATTCCAGATTTCATTGCTGGAATTGGCTATACGGATGATTTGGGGGCGTTAACGGCCGCACTAATACAGGTGTCGTTATACGTCAATGAAGATGTGAAAAATAAGGCACGAGTGAAGTTGGCAGAATGGTTTGGTTCGGATATAGACACAACATTTATCGATCAGAAATTAGGTCAATAGGTGAAACCTGTCATAAGGTGACAGGACGAACGTAAGCGAGGAAGTGCATTATGCCATCAGGAAGAACGCATACGAAAATAAACTTAATATCCCTTCCGGTTGTTTTGTTTTTGCTCTTTTCGTATGGATTAACAAATTTTGATTTTTTATTAACTTTTGCAATTGGTTTTTTAGTAGGTACTTCATTTTTAACACCAGATTTAGATACGTACAGTAATGCTTATAACAAATGGGGTTTCTTACGTATATTTTGGTATCCTTATAAGAAAGTAATGCCGCATCGATCTTTCTTTACGCATACGATTATACTTGGTGATGTGATTCGTATTGCGTACATGTTAATCGTCTTTTCTCCATTTTTATTTCTATTAAATGTAATCGCACTGGATGGTAATTTAATAGAAATTGCGAAGAAACATGAGGTTGAAATTGTAACGTTCTTAATGGGAATTGTTGTGGCAAGTACGCTCCACATTATAGCGGATAAAGTGAATACGCGCCGAAAGAAAATGATGAGAAAAAAGAAGAAACGCAGGAGATAAAGTGAACGAATTTGGAAAAGGCCCCTTGCAATTTGCAAGGGGCCCTTTTTAAACAAACATTTGTTTAAAATTAAGCTTTCAGCACTTTAATTCCTTTTACAATGTTCCAGATGAAGTAGTATAAGCTGATGATTCCGCAAATAGCTAAGACAATCATTGATCCAATTCCAAGTGTTACATCTGGTTGATCAGATCCAAGACCCATAATTCCTAAAATAGTTACGCCAATGAATGTAGCGATACTTGGAATGATGTGTGTCCATAGAGCACGTTTTGCATGTGGTTTTGTTTCAGCGTCTCCCACAATCCAAACGATAATAGGGAATAAGATAGGGGCAAATAGTACACTAAAGTATGATAACGCAGCTAATATTTTATTTCCGTTCATATATATCACCTCATGAATAATTTCTGTTGTTATACTATTATTATGCAATAATTTTGGCAAACTTCCTATCGATAAACATTACAAGAACGTGACGATTTTGTAAGATTTTCTATTAAATAATAAAATTTTCAAAAAAATCTTTTTTAATAGAAATTGTTATGGTACAGTATAAATGAAAGTTGTTGAAAACGTTTTCTTAAACGTTTTTTTATTTTAGGCTTAAAGGTATGATGACCTGATAGTCTATTGATGAGGTTATTCTATTTAAAAGGGGATTCTTTAGGGGGAGAGAACAATGAACACATGGACACAAGTTTATGATCCATTCGGAAACATTTGGATTTCGGCAGCGGTCGCACTTATTCCGATTATCTTTTTTTTCTTAGCTTTAGCAGTTTTCCGCATGAAGGGGTATGTAGCAGGATTTATTACAGTTGTACTTACAGTTTTAGTAGCGTTATTCGCTTATAAAATGCCGTTCAAGATGGCAATGGCAGCAACCGGGTACGGTTTTTTGTACGGGTTATGGCCAATTGCTTGGATTATCATTATGTCCGTATTTTTATATAAAATTTCTGTAAAAACAGGTCAATTTGATGTGATTCGTGCATCGGTATTATCGATTACGAACGATCATCGTCTACTCGTTATTTTAATTGGATTTTCATTTGGAGCATTTTTAGAAGGAGCGGCAGGATTTGGGGCACCAGTAGCGATTACAGCAGCGCTTCTTGCGGGTCTTGGGTTAAATCCTTTATACGCAGCAGGTCTTTGTTTGATTGCAAATACTGCACCAGTGGCGTTCGGAGCGATGGGAATTCCGATTACAGTTGCTGGACAAGTAACAGGTATTGATCCACATAAAATTGGACAAATGGCTGGGCATCAATTACCGTTCCTATCATTATTTGTTCCATTCTTTATCGTATTTTTAATGGATGGATTTAAAGGTATAAGACAAACGTGGCCTGCGTTACTTGTAGCGGGTAGTTCATTTGCGATTACGCAGTTCATTACAGCGACATTTTTAGGGCCGGAACTTCCGGATATTACATCGGCACTTGTAAGTTTAATTAGTTTAGCGCTGTTCTTAAAAGTTTGGCAGCCGAAAGAAACTTATCAATCCGGGCAAGCAAATAGTGAAGTAGCAGCAACGACAGCAGCATCGATGCCGAAATTAACGTTTGGAAAAGTGGTGAAGGCATGGTCTCCATTTATCGTATTAACGGTTATGGTAGTCATTTGGAGCCAAAGTTTCTTTAAGGCATTATTCGCTCCAGGAGGGGCTTTAGAAAGTCTTGTATTTAAGTTTGAAATTCCAGGTCTACATAATTTAGTAATGAAAGCAGAGCCCATTGTAAATAAACCAACGCCTTACGAGGCAATTCTAAAGTTTGATGTATTATCGGCAACTGGAACAGCGATTTTAATTGCTTGTATCATTTCCATGTTTATTTTGAAAATGAATGTAAAAGATGCAGTAGTGACATTTAAAGAAACGTTAAGCGAATTAAAAATGCCAATTCTATCTATCGGATTCGTACTAGGGTTTGCATTTATCGCAAACTATTCTGGTCTATCTTCTACGTTAGCGTTAGCATTAGCCGGAACTGGCGGACTATTCCCGTTCTTCTCACCATTCTTAGGCTGGATTGGCGTATTCCTAACAGGGTCTGATACGTCTGCGAATGCACTGTTCTCGAATTTACAAGCCATTACAGCGCAGCAAGTCGGTGTATCTGAAGTGCTTCTCGTTGCAGCAAATACAACGGGCGGTGTAACAGGAAAAATGATTTCTCCGCAATCGATTGCAATTGCTTGTGCGGCAGTTGGACTTGCTGGAAAAGAATCGGATTTGTTCCGTTTTACAGTAAAGCATAGTTTATTCTTCGTAATTATTGTTGGTATTATGACGTATGTGCAGGCGTATTATTTAACGTGGATGATTCCATAAACAATAAAAGAAATAAACTTTGAATTTTTCAGATTATGGTGTATGATGGGAAAGTATTGAAAATTAAATCAGTGATAAACTAGGGGTGCCTAACGTATGCGTAGGCTGAGAGAGAAGCGCGTGAACTTCTTAACCCTTTGGACCTGATCTGGCTCGTACCAGCGTAGGGAAGTTAACGGCTTTACATAATGATGTCTTTATGAGCCAGGTCCTTATTTTTCTATGGACCTGGCTCTTTTTATTTTGGCATGCGCTGGCCATATCTCGTCCTTGTCACGAACAGGGGGGCAATAAAGTTTATGAAACAATCTGTTTCAGCTGAGCAAATTGAATTGAAATCGAGTTTACCAGGGAGTAAGAAAGTATATGTGGATGGACCACGAGAAGGTATGAAAGTCCCGATGCGTGAGATTGAACAAAGCGAAACGAATGGCGTTCCAAATCCGCCAATTCGTGTGTATGATACGAGCGGTCCTTATACAGATCCTGCGTATAAGGTCGAGTTGGAAAAAGGCATTCCAACGCCGCGCCACTCTTGGATTATGGGGCGTGGTGATGTAGAAGCATACGAAGGGCGTGAAGTGAAACCAGAGGATGACGGTGTGAAAGTGGCTTCGAAACATACACCTGTTTTCCCGCAAATGGATCGTAAGCCGCTTAGAGCAAAGGAAGGTGCAAATGTTACGCAAATGCACTATGCACGTAATGGCATTATTACGTCTGAGATGGAATACGTTGCGATTCGTGAAGGGGTAGAGCCGGAGTTTGTTCGTAAGGAAATCGCAGAAGGCCGCGCTATTTTACCGGCGAATATTAATCATCCAGAAGCTGAACCGATGATCATCGGGCGTAACTTCCATGTGAAGGTAAACGCGAATATCGGAAACTCAGCTGTATCTTCTTCGATTGCAGAAGAAGTAGAGAAAATGACGTGGGCAACGCGCTGGGGTGCAGATACGATTATGGATTTATCTACAGGTAAAAATATTCATACGACGCGTGAGTGGATTATTCGTAACGCACCTGTACCAGTTGGAACTGTACCAATCTATCAAGCGCTGGAAAAAGTAAACGGAATTGCAGAAGATTTAACGTGGGAAGTATATCGTGATACGTTAATTGAGCAGGCGGAGCAAGGCGTTGATTACTTTACGATTCACGCTGGTGTATTGCTTCGTTACATTCCAATCACGGCAAAGCGTACGACAGGTATCGTTTCACGTGGTGGTTCGATTATGGCACAGTGGTGTTTATTCCATCATAAAGAAAACTTCCTATATACTCACTTTGAAGAGATTTGTGAAATTATGAAGCAGTACGATGTTTCGTTCTCTCTTGGAGATGGATTACGTCCAGGGTCTATTGCAGATGCAAATGACGAAGCACAGTTTTCTGAGCTTGAAACACTTGGTGAATTAACCAAAATTGCTTGGAAACATGATGTGCAAGTTATGATCGAAGGACCTGGACATGTACCGATGCACTTAATTAAAGAGAATATGGAGAAAGAGCTTGATATTTGTCAGGGCGCGCCGTTTTACACACTTGGGCCGTTAACGACAGATATTGCACCAGGTTATGACCATATTACATCAGCGATTGGAGCTGCGATGATTGGCTGGTTTGGAACGGCGATGCTTTGTTATGTAACGCCGAAAGAACATTTAGGTTTGCCAAACAAAGATGATGTACGCACGGGTGTTATTACGTACAAAATTGCAGCGCATGCGGCTGATCTTGCGAAAGGACATAAAACGGCTCATCAGCGTGATGATGCACTTTCAAAAGCACGCTTCGAATTCCGTTGGCGCGATCAATTTAATTTATCTTTAGATCCTGAACGTGCGATGGAATATCACGATGAAACGTTGCCTGCAGAAGGGGCAAAGACAGCTCACTTCTGTTCAATGTGTGGACCGAAGTTTTGTAGTATGAGAATTTCACATGATATTCGTGAATATGCAAAAGAAAATGATTTAGAAACGACAGAAGCAATTGAAAAAGGAATGAAAGAGAAAGCAGAAGAATTTAAAGAAGCTGGTAGTCATTTATATCAATAACACGTTACACCTCTTTACTTGATTGATCACACTGTAGTACCTAACTTTATTATAGAAGAAGCCCCATTTGCTAAGACGGTAGCAAAATGGGGCTTCTGTTGTTTAGAGGGCAAAGAAGAGATGTACCCAGTAGAATAAGAGGAATAGTGTGACGACTGTTGTGAGCGGGATAACGATAAGGGATACACTTAAATAGTCTTTCCATTTTACTTTAATTTTGTTTTGTTTCAGAATATACATCCAAATGAGTGAAGCTAGTGTACCAATTGGTAGTAATAGTGAACCGATGTCACTACCAATGATGTTTGCAAGATAGATTGTTTTTAATGTGACTGGATCTAATCCCATTTCTGTTAATGTGATTGTACCAATCATAAGGGCAGGATGGTTATTGAAGACGTTAGAGAGGATGGATACAAGTCCGCCCATCGCAAAGCTAGCATAAAGTAGATGCTGATTCACAACTGGCTCGAGCCATTGTACAAGTGCAGCTGTTAATCCTGCGTTGTGGAGTCCGTAAATAATGACGTACATAGAGAAGGCGAAAATTAAAATGTGCCACGGTGTTTTTTTCAGAATGTCGACAGGATTTGTTCGTAAGTAGTACCATCTCCAAATGAGAAGAACGAGTGAACCAAGTACCGCAACGATTTCAATTGGGATGGATAAGAAGGATGCAACGAATAGAAGGCAACGCATAAGGAAGACGAAGCCTAATACTTTTAACATGAATCTTGTCCGTTTTTGTTTCGTATCAACAGAATTATTTCCTTTTAGTGGATGGAAGTTTTTCGTGAAGAAAATTTCTTCAATATCATATGAAGAAACAGGTAATTTTTTCGGAAGTTTTTTCTTCAAAACTGTATACATGAGCCATGACATAAATAATAAGCCTAGTGTTGCAGGTACAAACATCATAGCGGTATGCATATAAAGAGTCATATTAACGATATTTAATGCAATTAAGTTTACGATATTACTTACACCAATTGGTGCACTAGACGCAGTAGCGATTAAAGCGCCACTTAATAAATAAGGAATTTGTTGGTGTGGTTTTAATTGAAGGTTTTTTAGAAGGAGAATTAAAATGGGAGTTGTAATTAAAATACTGCCGTCGTTATTAAATAAAAGAGTCATAAGAAAACATAATAATTGAATATACCAGTATAGACGGCGGCCAGAACCTTTCGCTAGATTTGCCAGTTTCGCTGCGGACCAATGGAAGAAGCCGAAGCTTTCTAATATAACTGCCATAACTATGGTCGCTAATATTGTTATGGAGGCTCCTCCTATTTTACTAACAATATCTATGACGTCTGGTTTTGACACAAGTCCAGTAATTAGGATAATGCCAGCACCGATTGCCGCTGGCCACGCCTCATTTAAACCTCGAGGCCGCCAAAAGATAACAATCATTGTTAAGAAAAATACAATAATAGTAATCCATATTTCAATGCTCATATTTTGCCTACCTTTCTATTTTCCCTTAAACAGATGTAGCTTGTCTCAAGTTTATATTGGTAGTATATTCAGCAAAAAATAAGAAGAACTAGACGTATAACGAGATGAAGCGAATATGTGTTTTTCAAGCTAAAGGACAAGTGTCATTAGTAGTGAAATAACTATTGTGATAGAAGTCTATAAATTGATTGGGCAGTAAGGTAGTAAATGAGATTTATATGGGCGATTATGGAGATGTATTGGCGCAACTTAAAATATATCAGCGATTATTGAAATATATCGGCGCAACTCAAAATATATTAGCAGTTATTAAAATATATCGATTTAACGACAAAACATGACAAAAGGAGTCTATCCCAAAATGCCTTTTGGAACAGACTCCAAGGTTATATTATTTTTCCTTCAAAAAAGTACGATCTTTTAAGAATAAATTCCAGAAGAAAATAAATCCAGGTAGTAAAATTGCGATTCCAATTGCGTATAGAATGAGCAGTGCATAGAACGTTTCTTTCGTTGTAAAGCTTGTAAATACAGTTACGTCAGGATAAATAATATACGGTAAATGCGCGACCCCGTAAGCATAGCTTGCAAATGCATATTGAGCGACGACAGCTAAAACGGCAATGCGAGGGTATCCTAGTGTATTGTACTTTTTGTTTGTCCACCAAAGGGACGAGTATCCGATAACGAATAAAACAATAGAAACTGTAAACCACGGGAATTGCTTTATTAATCCTTGCATAAGCCAATGTGTTTCTGGATCCATTACAACGAGGGCAATAATTGCCGTGACGAGCGTTGCAGGACCAAGGATGATGGCATTTCTTCTATAAATTCTATACGTATCTTCTGAACTTTGTTCTCTCGAAAAATCAGCAAGAAAGAGAGAGGAGAGAAATAGTTCAGACGTTAGTCCGAAGAGCATATAACAGTAGATAACCGGGCTAGAAAGAAGTTTTCCATATAGGAGTACTTCTTTTCCTTCAGACATTGTAATATAGGCTCCCTCTGTAACGGGTAAAACGGTAATTAATAGTGCTGGAATTAATAGACCGGTAATACCTGAAATAACCCGAAGAAGGTATTGATATTTTGGCAAGGAGTAAGCAAATACCATAAATGTACTACGTACTGCAATGAGCACTAAAATTAACATAACTGGTACGAACATTACTGTCGCAAGAGTAAAGGCCGCTTTCGGAAAGAAGCCGAGAAATGCGACAACGACGAAAACGAGAAACGTATTTGTTACTTCCCAAGTTGGTGATAAGTACCGATTCGCAAGTTTGGCAGCGAGCGTTGGATGTTTTGCGTATACCATGCCCCAAAAACCAGCTCCAAAATCGATAGACCCTAATATACTGTATACGAAAATAAGGGCCCATAAGATGATGATTGCAATACTTTCCTCATGCACGAGAATCGCCTCCTTGGTGTTGTAAATCATTCTTTAATGGATGTCTTCTAAAGAATGTCCGTAGAACAATGACTGTTAAAATAGCGAGTCCAATATATAAAATGATGAACAAAACAAATAAAGGACCGACGAAATCAGCGCGTGTAGATGCATCGACTGTACGTTGCATACCATAAATTGTCCATGGCTGACGACCGCTACAACTGAAAATCCATCCGAATTCAATACCGAGCATCATAATTGGTCCGCATGCGGCAGTCCCCCAAAGTAGCCACTTCGGTAGTTCTGTTCCTTTTTTTCGGTAAACGAAGTACCAATATAAGAGCGCAATTGCTGCAACAGCAAAGGTAAACGCAGCAGTGCCGACCATTAAGTTGAAAAGAGTATGTGTATAAAATGGTGGCCATGTTTCTTGTGGAAATTCGTTTAGACCTTTTACGACAGTGCTAGGGTCTAGTCCCACTAATAAGCTAAGCATGTTTGGAATTTCAAGTGCATAGTTTAGTTCAAGTGTATTAGGATCCACAACTCCGCCAATGGATAACGGTGCGTGTGATGTCGTTTCAAATAAAGCTTCAGCAGATGCAAGTTTTTCAGGTGAGTGTTTATGTAAGGCAATCGCTGATTCATGTCCTGAAAGCCACATCGTAGCGCCTGTAATAAATGTAACGACAAGCCCTAATAGTAGCCCTTTTTTATGATAAGCAATTTCACGTGTACTTAAATTTTTCTTCAATAATTTAAATCCAGCGATAGAAGCAATGACAGCCGCACCAGTTGCATAAGCCGTAATAACGACATGGAATGCACTTGTGCCAAAACTCGGATTAAAGAAAGCTTTCCACGGATCAACGTTAAAAACAGATCCGTCTGGATTCATTGAAAAACCTGCTGGTGTATTCATCCATGTATTTGCTGATGTAATAAGAACGGCGGATGCCGTGGCACCAAGCATGACGAAAAATAGCGAGATTAATCTCATAAATGGAGGAAGTTTATCGGCTGCATATACGTAAATCGACATGAATAAAGCCTCCAAAAAGAAGGCGAAAATCTCAATTTGGAAGGGAACAGAAATAACTTGTCCAACAATTTTGGCAAAACCAGGCCAAAGAAGTGAGATTTGCACACCGACAATTGTTCCAGTTGGAATTGCTACACCGAGAAGAATAGCAAACGCCTTTGTCCATCTTTTCGCCATAATGGCATAGTCGGAGTCTTTCTTCCAGTGATAGAGTATTTCGCTTATAAAAATCATCAATGAAAGTCCAACGCCAAGTGTTGCAAAGATAATGTGGAATGCTAATGAAGAACCAAAAAATGCTCTTGCTAATGTTACCGTATCCATATGTAAACTCCTCTTCTTTTTTGCCATTATTTTCTGATTGAATTGGAAGATTTATTCAAAAAAACTACCAAAAATATATATGTATTTAAAAAGTGAATATGATAATATAATGTTGTAATATTTTGAATAGAAAGAAATAAGTAGTTGCTTATATTTTGTTTGTTTTTTGCGCAGGAATCTTTTATAATCTTTTATGCGAACATAAGTTCTGTTTTTCGGAAAAGAAGTTTATGTGAAATGGAGAGGGTGTTTTATGTATCCTGAAGTCATTAAAAAGATGGCATTTTCAAAAGAGCATAGAGATTTATTATTGAAGTTATATAATAAAGAGATTACACGTCGTGAATATGATCGACTTGTACAATCGCTATATAAACCTTCTAAAGGGGTTTGCGAGGGGTAGAAATGCGGGAGACAATCTAATAGATTGTCTTTTTTAAATTTATGTATGTTCTGATAAAATTAAGGTTAGCCTTACTAGGGAGGTGAAAAGATTGCGGAAACGTTTATATATAGGGATTGGGGTTATCTTCTTAATCGCTTTAGGTGGAATTGTATTTTGGTCAGCTTTACAAGGAAACCGTACAGAAAATTTTATTTTAAGACATATGGTGAATGACAATGGAACGCTTGCCACGTATCGTTTAGTAGATACTAAGGCAGGTACGGGTGAAGCTAAGGGACGTGAAGCTTTATCAGAATCGGCGGGATTATGGTTACAATATACACTTGATAAAGATGATCAGGCGTTATTTGATGAGCAAGTAAAGGTTATTCAAGATAATTTCGTATATAAGAATCATATCGTTTTATGGAAACTCTCTGAAAAGGGAGAGAGGCAGTCAGCTACAAATGCACTTATAGATGATCTTCGTATTATAGAACAATTATATCGTGCTTATGAAATGTATAAGGAAGAGCGTTATAAAAACGTTGCCGATCAATTAAGTGATGCTGTACTTCGTTATAATAAAAAAGATAATTATTATGTTGATTATTATGATGCAGATGCAGGGAAACAAAATAATTTTGTAACAACATCATACATAAATCCGCGTGCATTCTCCTATATGAAGAAGTACGGCAAAGTTTCTGCTCAGCAATATCAGGAAGTCGTTCAGTTTTTAGCGGATTATCCAAGGCATGGCTGGGCATTCCCAAAAGAGTATAAAGAAGATGGTACATTTACGTACGATAAAGAAGTGAATCTTATTGACCAATCGTACGTTGCATATCATCGAAGTTTAGGTGGTCTTTCATCAGCTGCTTATTTAGAATTTATAAAGAAGAAATTCCAGGAGGATGGAAAGCTATACGGTCGTTACAATTTAGAAACGGGAAAACAAACTGTGAATTATGAATCGCCAGCCGCATACGGATTAACGATTTTGTACGTACTACAAACAGGTGATACAAAGTTTGCGAAAGAGTTGTATGATCATATGGCCACATTCCGAAATGATAACGTATTTAGTAGATATTACGGTGGATATGTAACAGGTGAAAATAATAATACGCATATTTTTGATAATGTACTACCACTTTTAGCTGAAATGGAATTAAAAAAGAGTGAACAATAAAAGTTGCCACCATATGAGGGTGGCAACTTTTATTTGTTGATATAATCTTACGTCCTAATGTTGGAGAAGTAATCAATCACGAATTCACGAAATTGCTGAGCTGTTTTTGATAAGTAGCGTTTTTTCGACCAACTTAAACCGATAGTTCGCTGACAAGTGGGTTCAATAATACGCAATTTGCTTGATGCTAAAGCAGAGTTTTTTAATAAAGTTAAACTTGGAACAAAAGCGATGCCGAGACCTTGCTTAATGAGGTCGCTAATCACGGTCGGTTCATCTACTTCAAAAGCAATATGCGGAGTGAAACCAGCTTCTTTACAAAATGCATCTGTTAAGTGCCGAAATCCATAGCCAGTGTTCATACTAATAAATGGTTCGTCTTTTACTTCATGCAGGTGGATATTTTCTCGGCCTGATAAACGATGGTCTGAAGGGACAACTAAGAAAATTTCTTCTGTAATAAGTGGTTCCCAAACAATCTCCTCACCTTCAATTGGTACAGAGGAGATACAAAAGTCAATTTCTATATTATCTAGTTGTCGTTTCATAGAAGGAGTGGATGCAAGAAATTGTTGGAATCGAACGTTAGGATGTTCTAGTAAAAAAGAGCCAAGTAGTTCTGGTAATATTCTCGGAATAGAAACGGCCAGTGTAATAGAGCTTTGTTGTAATTCGGCTAAATCTTTAATTTCTCGTTCCCCTTCACTTAATTCATGAAAAATACGTTCTACCCGTTTTAAAAATACTTTTCCGAAAGAATTTAAAGTAATCTGTCGGCCTTGGCGATCAAATAAAGGGACGCCTAAATCCTTTTCGAGTCTAGCGATTGTTTTGCTGAGTGAAGGTTGCGCGATATGCAATTCTTCAGCTGCCTTTGTCATATGTTCTAGTCGTGCAACTGTCTGAAAGTATTTTAACTGGAGCAGTTCCATTTCGAATCTCCTTTCTATAGACCAAAAGGAATGAATTGATAATTAAAGATGTATTATACAGTATGGAAAGTGACGTGTATAGTAAATCTGTTAAACCATTGTAATGGTGTGAAATTAGGAGAAGGAGTATGTTTCATGAAAGGAATTCAACTTATATTTAAAGATTGGAAAGCGATGTGGCACCATAAACATGGACGTATCGCTTTAATTTTTTTATTAATCGTTCCGTTAATTTATTCAGGATTCTTCTTGGCTGGATATTGGGATCCGTATGGAAAATTAGATAAATTACCTGTTGCGGTTGTGAATTTAGATAAGGGTGCTGTGATGGATGAAAAAACAATTCATGCAGGAGACGATTTTGTTAAAAATTTAAAAGAGAATAAGGAATTGGCTTTTCATTTCGTATCAGGAAAAAATGCTGATGAAGGGTTAAAAGAAGATAAATATTATATGGTTGTTACGATTCCGGAAGATTTCTCTAAAAAGGTAAGTACACTTATGGATGAGAAACCAGAGCCGGCAACGTTGCAGTACAAAGTAAATCCAGGGAAAAACTTTGTAGCGGCTCAAATTGGAACGACAGCTGTTGAAAATATGAAAACAAAAATCTCAAACAGTATTACGAAATCTTATACAGAAGGCGTCTTTTCAAAGTTTCAAGATTTGGCACAAGGATTGAGTGATGCAAGTAATGGTGCTGAGAAGTTACATGAAGGAACGACCGATGCAAAAAATGGAGCGAATCAGCTTGCGGATGGTATTGATCGTTTAAGTAGTGGGACATCGAAATTGAAAGAAGGAAGTGAAAAACTTGCATCCAGTCAATCTGCCTTAACGGGGGGAGCAAATGAGCTGAGTCAAGGAGCGACATCACTTCATAGTGGTATGGAGTTATTAGCACAAGGTGAAAAAACGTTACAATCAGGAGTTAGTGAATTAAGTGCTGGTACAAATGAATGGGTGAGCGGAAGTGAGAAGCTTGCTGAAGGCCAAGTAAAAGCGGATGGTGCGGCTAATAGTATAAAACAACAATTAGAAGAGTACGTGAAAAATCATCCAGAAGTGCAGCAAGATCCCGCTTTTCAAAAAATTGTTGCTACGTCTAATGGACTAGCTAAAGCAACAAGTACTTTAAATAATAGCCAACAACAATTGACACAAGGTGCGAAGAAGCTTACTGACGGTCAACATAAGATTGAAGAAGGTATGAATACATTCGGAGTTAAGTTAAATGAAGCTACTGCTGGAACGAAAAAGATAGCAGATGGTGCATCGAATTTGGCTGATGGATTTACGAAGTGGGGAAATGGATTTACATCATTACAAGAAGGTGTAAATCAACTTGCGAGTGGCGGAACAGAGCTGAATCATGGTGCGAATCAGTTAACGAACGGACTTGTTAAACTTGACGATGGTGCGAAAGAACTTTCTACGAAATTAGGAGAGGGCGCAGAGAAGATAGCGGATGTTCGTAATGATGATGCACGCAATACGATGTTCTCAGAGCCAGTTCAGTTAGTGAAGTCAACAGTTTCTGACGTTCCTAACTACGGTTCAGGCATTGCACCATATTTCTTATCACTTGCATTTTATGTTGGCGGAATTATGGCATCGAATATTTTACCGCTTGGCCGCAGACAAAATATGAAGGTAAGTGGAACCGTACATTTTATTAATAAACTAGGATTGGTATATTTAATTGGACTTATTCAAGCGCTACTCGTAGATGTAGTTGTGCTAGGTGTTATGAAATTAGAAGTCGCAAGTGTGCCACTTTTTGTTTTATCAAGTATTGTGATTTCCTTTACGTTCATGACATTTATTCTTATGTTAGTCACAGTATTTGGTCTTGTTGGAAAGTTCTTAGCGGTAACGCTTCTTGTCCTGCAATTAGCGACGAGCGGAGGTACTTTCCCAGGAGAATTAAACATAGCTGTTCTTAGCAAAATTGGACAGTTTCTCCCAATGTCCCATTCTCTTAGAGGATTACAAGATGTTATCTCTTTAGGAGATTGGTCGCAATTACAAATGCAAATTTTAATATTGTTATGTTATCTCGTTGTTGCCGGTGGCATTGCTTGGGTCACGAGTCATATACAGCATAGAGAAACGAATGCAGAACAAGTTTCTTAAAATGAAAGAAGCTATCCGATTTTTTCGGATAGCTTCTTTTTTATTTACGTTCCATTACTGCAAAGTAATTATTTTCATTATCAGCAAAGTTAAATGCTCTGCCAGTAGGTAAATCTACAATCTGTCCAACTGTGACATTTTTCTCAGAAAGATCTTTATACAGTTGATCTAAGTTATTAGAGAAGAACATAAGTGAAGGAGTACCTAAGTTTAATTCAGGTTGCATCTTCGCAATTAACGCTTTATCGTGAAGGACGATGCTTGTTCCTGCTTCTTTCGCCGGCGCAATTTCAATCCAGCGGAATCCGTTTCCGTTATTTTCATCCGCAATGATTTGGAATCCTACTTTTTCTATCCAAAATTGTACTGTTTCGTCTTGGTCATTTACATATAGCATAATTTGTCCAACTTGATTAATCATAGGTGTCTCTCGCTTTCTTTTTTATATCCGTATTATTATATCAAATATATGGTTTGAATAGTTTTCTATGATTTTTTCGGAATACAACCTTCGTCCATTTCATCTTAGTTGTAGGAGAAGGACCTGTAATCCAAGTGTGAAATGGTATTGTACTACAAATGACCATTGTTGAAATAGAGGTAATGGCCGTTAATACAAATAGTAATAGGCTATATAATATAGTATTTTCTTGCAGCGTGAATAAGGAAAGAAGTTTTGTGCATAGTTGCAAGAAGAATAAATGAGCTAAATAAGCACCATACGTGTAATTTCCAATGAAACGTAACGTTTTATATAAGAAACCACGACGCTGTACTATCATAATAGATAACACATACAGTATGATAATTTCGCATACGATATATAAAAACATAGATGGTTTTAAATAGGTAGAAACAGTTAAATGAATAGAGTTTGCTCCGTAAAAACTAAACAACTCATAATTGATGAATAAAAATAAGATGAAAAATAATATTGTGATAAGCGGGATATGTTTCATGACGAATAGCCGCCACGTTTTTAGTGCTACAGCAGCGATTCCTCCCATGACGAAATAGAACGAGTAGAAGAAGAAGGAACGATCTGTATAATGTAAAATGGTTGAGCTAGTCAATTTCTCTCCATTAAAAATGTAGTGCGAAGAATACCACATTAAGAGGAAATATAGGCAAGCAAAGATGGTCATATATTTATATATGTCTTTTTTATTTTCTGTTCGTTTTTGAAACCAATAAAATAGTGTGCACAGCAAAGGGAACAATAAGTGAATTTGGAACATCATAATTACGTACCAAAGATGGGGTGCGGCTGTTCCGAGTAATACACTTTTTATTCCGCCTTGTAATGTGATCATATCGTTTGTTGTTAATAAGTAAAGAATAGACCAGAAGAAATAAGGAATGAGTAAATGTGCGGCTTTTTCAGAAATATATTCTTTGTATACTAATTGCTTTGTATAGTGACGAATTAAATGAAATCCAACGATAAATATGAATGCAGGTGCTGAGAATTTTGCAAGATTAAATAGCATGCCCATAATGAGAGATTGCTCAAGTAAGACATTTCCTTGATTCATTGTATATAATAACGAACTTTGCAAAACGACAGCAAGGAATGCAATGCTTTGCAAAACTTTAAATTCTGGTGCGCTTTGTGTCATTATGTCCAACTCCTTTTCCATACATGATTATAGTACGGAGAATGGATAATGAGTGTGGAATATTTGTGAAGATTATAACAAATTTGTGGCGGAATGGATTATATCGACGATTTTTTGGATATATCGTTCATAACTTCAAATATATCAACGATTTTTTCAATATATCGACGTTTCGACAAGGGATATCGACTTATCAACAAATAACGACAAAAAGAGGATACTCAAAATGAGCATCCTCTTTCTATCTATTAAGCAAATTTGTTTTTGATCCAATTCTTACCTTCTACAAGGCGAGCTGTCATTACGGCACAAGCGTTATCTGCTGTTACGTTTAACATCGTTGCAGGAGGATCAATAATTGTACTAATTGCTGCAATAATTGGCAATGCTTCTGGCGGGAAACCGTATAGAGATACGATTAACATTTCACCGATCATACCGCCGCCTGGAATAGCACCCATTACTGTTCCTACTAATAAAGAAACAACGAGTGCGATTGCTAATGTTTTCGGTCCTTCAAATTCCATGTTGAAAATACCGAATAAGAAAGCGATTTTTAATACGCCGCCTAAAACAGAGCCATCTTTATGAAGAGTAGAACCAAGAAGGACAACTGTTTCACGAACGTCTGAAGAAATACCCATTTTCTTTGTTGCTTCTAAGTTTGCTGGAATACTTGCGGCACTACTACAAGTTGCAAGTGATGTAACTGTAGGAGAGACCATGTTCTTCCAAAATACTTGTACACCTTGCTTGCGACCTGCAAGGTATGCATAGAATGTGAAGAATACAAAGAAATAAATTAGAGAAGCAGGATAGTATACCATTGCTGCTCGGAAGTAAGTTCCAAGAAGTTGTGGTCCGAATTCACCAACTAATGCTGCGAAGTAAGCAGCAAGTCCGATTGGAGCGTAATACATAATGAAAGATACAACTTTCATTGAAATTTCTGCACCAGCTTGTAGGAATGTAGCGAATGGCTTTCCTTTTTCGCCAACTGCTGAAGTTGCAATCCCCATTAAGATAGAGAAGAAAATAAGAGCTAACATATTTTCACGAGATAGTAACTTAGAGAAGTCAGATACTGTTAAAATACCGACGATTTGATCTGCAACACTAACAGCTTTGCCGGCTTTGTCAGGTTGTGTTAGTTCTAGTACAACACCTTGTGCTGGCGGGAATACTTTCACGACAATAATCATAAAAATAGCAGCTAAAATACTTGTAAATAAGAAAGTCCCAGCCATACTAGACATAATTTTACCGAAACGTTTTAATCCATCCATATTAGCAATAGACGATGCGATGCTAAAGAACACTAAAGGTACAACAATCGTAAACATTAAGTTTAAGAAAATATCACCAAGCGGCTTTAAAGCAACTGCATCGGCACCCATGAAATAACCAATGAAACCACCAATTAGGATAGAAGATAATAAAATAAGTGGAAAGCGATATGCCTTCATAAATATATCCTCCTATCAATTAAAAAAATTCATACTGAATCATTATAGCGAGTTAGAGTCCTCTTTACTAGGAGAATACGGATAAATGGAATAGCGTGAAAACCAAGAAATTTTTGTTTTTAAGCTCGGCATACAGCAGGAAATCTAGACATATATATTTGTAAACTAGTGGTGGCAAGGGATGCACCATAACTTAGGCTTAATAAAAGGGGGAGGGAAGCGGAATGAATATTTTGCTTTGCTGTGCAGCGGGAATGTCTTCCAGTTTGATTGTTACAAAGATGGAGAAAGCAGCAGAGGCAAGAGGAATAGAGGTAAAGATTTGGGCTGTATCAGGTTCTGAAGTAAATAGCCATATTGATAAAGCCGATGTACTTTTACTTGGACGACAAGTACGTTATTTATTACCGAAGATGCAAGAATTATGTAAGGATAAAGGGATACCTGTTGATGTCATTCAATCCGTTCATTACGGACTTTGTAATGGAGAAGCTATCTTGCAAGCAGCTTTGTCAATGAAACCATGAGGAGAGTGGGATAGATGATACGGTTTTTAGAGAAGTATGTGATGCCGATAGCGGGGAAGGTTGCAGAGCAGAGGCATTTACAAGCGATTCGAGATGGAATTATTTTAACGATGCCGTTCTTAATTATTGGATCATTTTTCCTTATTATTAGTGCGCTACCGATACCGGGATATAACGAGTTTATGGCAGGTTTGTTTGGGGAGAATTGGCAGAGAGCTTTAGGCTATCCAGTTAGTGCAACTTTTAATATAATGGCTTTAATAGCTGTTTTTGGAATCGCTTACAGGCTTGGAGAGTATTATAAAGTGGATGCTTTAGCATCCGGGGCATTGTCGCTTGTGACGTTTTTACTTGCGACTCCATTCCAAGTTGCATATATTATACCAAGTACAAAAGAGAGTGTACTTGTAGAAGGCGCTATCCCAGCTGTATTAATGGGAAGCCAAGGGTTATTTGTAGCAATGATTATTGCACTTATATCTACTGAACTTTATCGATTTATTGTACAAAAAAAGATAATTATAAAGATGCCAGAGACAGTTCCACCAGCTGTCACGCGTTCATTTGCGGCACTTGTTCCAGGATTTATTGTTGTAACAGTTATTTGGATTTTACGCTTAATTATAGAAAATACTTCTTTTGGCAGTATCCATAATATTGTAGGACAAATTTTACAGGAGCCACTTAGTGTACTTGGTGCTAGTCTTTGGGGCGCAATAATAGCAGTTATTCTCGTTCATGTTCTTTGGTCGTGTGGAATTCATGGTGCTACTATTGTTGGTGGTGTAATGAGCCCCGTTTGGTTATCGTTAATGGATCAAAACCGAGTGGCTTTTCAAGCTGGGCAAGATGTACCAAATACGATTACGGCACAGTTTTTTGATTTATGGATTTATATGGGCGGTTCTGGTGCAACGCTTGCTCTAGTTGTCGGAATGTTACTATTTGCACGAAGTCAACAATTAAAAAGTTTAGGGAGATTGTCAATTGCACCTGGTATATTTAATATTAATGAGATGGTAACTTTTGGTATGCCGATTGTAATGAACCCACTTTTACTAATTCCATTTATATTAGTTCCAGTTGTGTTAACAATTGTTTCTTACTTTGCAATGGAATGGGGATGGGTCGCACGTCCAAGTGGGGCCGCTGTACCTTGGACGACACCTATTCTTTTTAGTGGATATTTAGGATCGGGCGGGAAAATTTCAGGTGTTATTTTACAACTTGTTAACTTTGCGCTAGCATTCTTCATTTATTTACCGTTCTTAAAAATATGGGATAAACAAAAACTGGCGGAAGAAAAGGGGGAGTAAAGAACTACAATGGATACGATAGAGACGAAAGCTTTTCATTTAATCTTGCATGGGGGAAACGCGAGAAGTTGTTCAATGGAAGCAATTGATTGTGCGAAGCGTGGGGAGTTTACAGAAGCTGAAGCTAAATTACAAGAAGCACTAGAGGAATTAAAAGAGGCGCACCGTGTACAAACGGAGCTCATACAGAAAGAAGCTGGTGGTGAAAAGACGGAAGTTACCCTTCTGATGGTGCATGCGCAAGATCATTTAATGAATGCGATTACGGTGAAGGAATTAGCGAGTGAATTTGTAGAATTATATAGGAAGATGTCAGTGACTGAATGAACCTTGCGTATGCAAGGTTTTTTTATCCCGCATTAACGGGCAGTAAAACTCCCACCTCAAAATGTGGCTGGAGCAAGGAAGTTAGGAGGGAGCTTAACTGTCCGTAAAGGCCCGATTGGTTCAACTAATAATTAGTGGGAGATGAACAAAACCCCCACTAATTAAAGTTTCACTTTATGTATGTGTCTGTACCATCAGTGGAATGTTCGTTCCACTGATGGTATTTACACTCCTCCTTTTTACAAATGAATAAGAGCGGTATTTAATCAGTATTTACAATCTCTCCTATACCACGAATTAGTTTTTTTATATGCATCTCATTTGGTTTTAATATACTTACGATATAATCAATCGCTATTTGCGGTTCAACGGTCGTACCGCAAGTATAACAGTCGATGGCTGCAAAGTTTTTTTCTGGATAAGTGTGAATAGAAAGGTGGCTTTCTGATAGTAAAACTAAAATAGTAACACCATGCGGATCAAATTCTTTTGTACTTACGTTTAAAACGTGGGCACCAGATTGATCAGCAGCGTTAACTAAATGATGTTCTAAAAAGTACATATCATCTAATAGGGAAAAATCCACTCCCCACAAATCTACTATTATATGCTTACCGAAAGTAGAATATTTCATAAGGTAGCACTCCTTCCTGTGATATCGTCAAAACTCCATTTCCTTTTTGTAACATTGGTGTAAGATAAGATTTGATTCTGAATTTAAAAGAGCGAGGTTACGTTGTTCTAGATGTTCTTCTTTAAATTGAAATAAAGGAAAAAGAAGAGAAGGCAATGTTCGAGGAGTTGGTACTACGTATAATTGCTCAATTTGATCGAGTACATAGGCAGAATTAGTGGCAATATGAAATCCCCAGTCAGTTCCGAAAGAAGGAACGATTGTATGATAACTTTTCACAGTTAATCCCGCATGTTCAATTGTTTTACCAATACTCCAATATACTAGTGGTGCATCAGCGGGTGAATTAGATTGGCAGACGAACGCGCCGTCTTCTGTTAAGAATGTAGCTATACGAGCAAAAAGTTCGCTTGTATATAAAGTACTTAACAACTCTGTCGCTGGGTCTGGGAAATCAATAATGATTACATCGTATAAAGAGGAAGGAGAGCTTAAAAATTCTTTTGCATCACATACGTGTGTATTTACACGATTATCAAAAAATGCACTTTTGTTTAAAGAAACTAATTCAGGAACATTACGAGCCATATCAATCATCGATCCATCTAAGTCAACAAGGTCTACATGTAGTACAGTTTCATATTTTAAAACTTCTCGCAGGGCAAGACCATCGCCACCGCCTAATATGAGAACACGTTTTGGATCAATTACTTTTGACATAATTGGATGTACAAGTGCTTCATGATAAATTTGCTCATCGACGGAACTGAATTGTAGTTGCTTGTCCAAATATAAACGGATATCGCTAACTTGTAACAAATTAATATTTTGATAATTACTTTGTTCCACAAATAAATTTGTATGTTCACCAGCTTGTATTTCCTTTAGAGAAATTTCATCCCATATATCTAAGTTGTGTGAATCTGTGGGTACTATGACTACATTTTCCGATTGTACTTGATTATCTTGTTTGTCCTGCTTGTCCTGCTTATTTTCTACCTCCTGCTGTTCTAGTTCAAATTTGTTAGAGTCTAATTCAGAACGCTTGTCTTTTTTATAGCTTGTTATTCTATAAATCTTTATTTTGCTTTGTTTTCTATGTTTTGGCATAGGAATCCCCTTTCGAATTGTGTTATTTTATTCTATTCTATGTAATTTAGTAGAGTTTGCTTGGACAATAGATAGAGGAGTTTTTTTAATAGATTTTCACGCTAAAAAAATTTTTTTAGTGTTTTTTTGTTTTAAACACAACTAGACAACTAAACACTAATCTATTTTCATACAGTTATGTGTTAAAAGCGTGTTGTTTTATAACACACTGTGTGTTTTTTAGACGACACACTAATTGAAAGCGTTAACACACAAAGAAAATGCTCGAAAAAGCACTGATTTTAGTGCTTTTAAAAAGTTGGCACGCTAATTGCATTAATAAATAGCGTAAAGAAAAATAAATAAAACATAAATTTTTTATACTACACAAGGGGGATTTTCAAATGAATATTTTATTATGTTGCTCAGCAGGGATGTCTACAAGTTTACTAGTTACAAAAATGGAAGCGGCTGCAAAAGCTCGCGGTTTAGAAGGAAAGATTTGGGCTGTATCTGGGGATGCAGTAAAAAACAATATCGACCAAGCAGATGTGTTATTACTAGGACCACAAGTTCGTTACATGCTCTCTTCAATGAAAACGCTTGCTGACGAGAAAAACGTTGGAATCGACGTTATCAATCCAATGCACTACGGCATGATGAATGGAGAAGCAGTTTTAGATCACGCATTAACACTAAAAAAATAATTAGGGGGGAAGCGAAATGCAAAAGTTTATTGCATTCATGGAGAAATATATCGTTCCTGTCGCTGGTAAAATCGGATCGCAACGTCACTTAGCTGCGATCCGTGACGGATTTATTGCAGTTATGCCACTTATTTTAGTTGGTGCACTGGCATCACTAATTAATGGTTTTCCATCTGAAGCTTTCCAAGATTTCATGAAAGGTTTGTTTGGTGAAACGTGGAAACAAGTTGGCGGTGGAATGTGGACTGGTTCTTTCGCGATTCTAGCACTAATCATAGCATTTACAACAAGTTATAACTTAGCAAAATCTTACGGCGTTGATGGTTTGTCAGCAGGTATTATTTCATTTGGTGCGTTAATTATTCTTACGCCAACAACACCGAAAGAAGGCGGATTGAACTTAGCTTGGACAGGTGCACAAGGGCTATTCGTAGCAATTATTGTGGCACTCCTTGTTACTGAAGTATTCCGTTTCTTTGTACAAAGAAACATTACTTTTAAAATGCCTGATGGAGTACCACCAGCAGTTTTAAGATCTTTCGCAGCTATAGTTCCAGCATTTGTTATTTTAACAGTAGTTGCAGGTATTCAATTAGCAGTGAAATTAGCTGGTACAAGTGTTCATGAATTTATCTTTAATACGATTCAATCACCACTGCAAAGTTTAGCAGGGACATTACCAAGTGCAATTGTCATTGTACTCCTTGTTCATCTTCTTTGGTTCTTCGGTTTACATGGTCCAAATATCGTTGGTGGTATTATTGAGCCGTTATACTTACCGGCATTAGAGAAAAATATGAAGTTATTCCAAGGTGGCACATCTGCATTTGATGTTCCAAACATTGTTACAAAACCATTCTTTGATACTTTCGTATATCTTGGTGGTTCTGGTGCAACATTAGCGTTTTTAGTAGTTGTATTACTTGTAGCAAAAAGTGCACAATTACGCGGTGTATCTCGCTTATCAATTGGACCAGGTGCATTCAATATTAACGAACCGGTAATATTCGGTACACCAATTATTTTAAATCCAGTTTTATTCTTACCGTTTATCATAACACCAATTGTCTTGGTAATTACTTCTTATACAGCTATATCTATTGGCTGGGTACCAAAAACAGTTGCGATGATTCCATGGGCAACACCACCAATTATTAGTGGTTATCTTGTAACAGGTGGACATCTTTCAGGTGCAATTCTACAGTTATTCAACTTTGTAATTGCGATGGTAATCTATTATCCATTCGTTGTGTTATGTGACCGTTCAGTCGTTCGTACTGAAAAAGCAGCAGCACAAGGAAATAACAACTCTGTACCTATGTAACATAATAATTGTTCTCACAGACAACATGATCTGTGAGAACAATTACCTTTATATCATGTTCAAAAAGATGATACTCATCTACAAGAACACCAAACTATCATTCATAAAATAATAATTTAATAGAAATGTTCAAACTGAAGGGGTATTTCAATCGGTTGAACCTTATAGAGAGGACGGTAATTATGATGACTACAGCAGAACAAATTCCATTCCAATTGATTTTAAATAGTGGTAACGCACGCAGCTTTGCAATGGAGGCAATTCAATTTGCCAAACAGGGGAAAATGGCAGAGGCTGATGAAGCGATGGTAAAGGCGAAAGAAGCGATCAATGAAGCGCATCATTTCCAAACAGAGCTCATACAATCAGAAGCAAGAGGAGAAAAAACAGCGGTTAGTGTTCTCTTAATTCACGCACAAGATCATTTAATGAATGCGATTACAGTAAAAGAATTAGCGGCAGAGTTTATCGATCTTTATAAAAAGTTAGAAGCGAAAGGGGAATAAAGCATGACTGGAATTAAAATTGCTACAATCGGCGGTGGATCTAGTTATACACCAGAGTTAATTGAAGGATTTATTAAGCGTTATGATGAGCTTCCTGTTCGTGAAATTTGGTTAGTAGATATTGAGGCAGGAAAAGAAAAGTTAGAAATCGTTGGTAACTTAGCGAAACGTATGGTAAAAAAATCTGGTTTACCAATCGAGGTACATTTAACGCTTGATCGCCGCGAGGCATTAAAGGATGCTGATTTCGTAACGACGCAGCTTCGTGTTGGTTTATTAGAAGCACGTGCAAAAGATGAAGCAATCCCATTAAAATATGATGTAATCGGTCAGGAAACGAATGGTCCTGGTGGTTTATTCAAAGCGCTGAGAACGATTCCTGTTATTTTAGATATTTGTAAGGATATGGAGGAGCTTTGTCCGAATGCATGGTTAATTAACTTTGCAAACCCAGCTGGTATGGTAACAGAAGCTGTTCTTCGTTATACAAATATTCAAAGAGTAGTTGGTCTATGTAACGTTCCAATCGGAATCCGTATGGGTCTTGCAAAGTTACTTGAAGTAGATGCGAGTCGTGTTCACGTTGATTTCGCAGGTTTAAATCATATGGTATACGGACTAGATGTATACTTAGATGGCGTAAGTGTAATGGATCGTGTGTTAGAGCTTGTGACAGATCCAGAAAAGCAAATTACGATGGAAAATATCGCAGCGCTTAACTGGGAACCAGACTTTATTCGTGGCCTTCGTGCAATTCCATGTCCATACCATCGTTACTACTACAAAACACGTGAAATGTTAGAAGAAGAGAAAGAAGCTTCAATTGAAAAAGGTACACGTGCAGAAGTAGTAAAACAATTAGAAAATGATTTATTCGAGTTATATAAAGACCCGAACTTAGATATTAAACCACCACAATTAGAAAAACGTGGCGGAGCTTATTATAGTGATGCAGCATGTAGCTTAATTACGTCTATCTACAATAATAAAGGTGATATCCAGCCTGTTAATACACGAAACAACGGAACAATTGCAAGCTTACCACATGATTCAGCTGTTGAAGTGAACTGTATTATTACGAAAGAAGGCCCAAAACCAATTGCAGTTGGAGATCTTCCAGTACCAGTTCGCGGTTTAGTACAACAAATTAAATCATTCGAGCGCACAACAATTGAAGCTGCTGTTACAGGGGATTATCATAAGGCGCTGCTTGCTATGACAATTAATCCACTTGTACCATCAGATAAAGTTGCAAAACAAATTTTAGATGAAATGTTGGAAGCACATAAAGAGTATCTTCCGCAATTCTTTAAAAAGGTAGAGAAATAAAGCGGCGCTATTTAGCCCGCTTTTTTTATTCTATCCCACTTTAATGGGCAGTAAGACCACTACCTCAAAATTCAGCGAAAACAAAGAAATTAGGTGGGGGATCAACTGCCCATAAAAGTCCGATTGGTTCAACTAATAATCAGTGGGGGGAGAAAACCCCCCACTGATTAAAGTTTCACTTTATTAGGAGGTATTATGATGATTAAGTTAATTGTAAATGCAGATGATTTCGGTCTTACAGAAGGTACAAATTATGGCATTATTGATGGACATATAAATGGACTTGTAAATTCAACGACGATGATGATGAATATGCCAGGAACAGAGCATGCGGTACGCTTAGCGAAAGAGTACAACCTACTCGGAGTAGGCGTACATCTCGTATTAACAGCAGGGGAACCACTGTTAAAGGATGTACCGTCACTCGTAGGGGCAAACGGGTCGTTTCATAAACAAAGTGTTGTAAGGGAAGGGAATATAAATCCAGAAGAAGTTGAGAGAGAATGGACTGCTCAAATTGAGAAGTTTTTATCTTACGGATTAACACCAACTCATTTAGATAGTCATCATCATGTACACGGATTACCGATCTTACACGATGTTCTTGAGAGATTAGCGGCTACATATAATGTTCCAATTCGTCGTTGTGAGGAAGATAGAGCGGTGCATCCATTTTCTGATGTGTTTTACAGTGACTTTTACGCAGATGGTGTGACGGAAGATTACTTTGTGAAGTTAAAAGAAAGAGTACAAGGTGAACAAACGGTAGAAATTATGGTTCATCCAGCTTATATTGATCCAGAGCTTGTGAAGCGTTCTTCTTACGTAATGGATCGTGTGAAGGAATTGCGTATTTTAACAGAGAGTGAGTTGCCAGAAGGAATAGAGCTTGTAAAGTTTTAATAGAAAAAACGACGGCATGGTATAGCCGTCGTTTTTTCTATTTATAAAATGGACAGAACATATCCGCCAAAGGCTCCAAGTATAACGATAACCCAAGGTGGTGTTTTCCAAAAAGCGAGCAAGCAAAATAGAAGAGACGCAAAAACAAAATCTACAGCGTTCATAATTGTGCTTGTCCAAATAGGGTCATAAAAAGCGGCAATTAAAATACCGACAACAGCGGCATTGACTCCAAGTAGTGCGCCTTGTATGAAAGATATTTTTCTTACACTGTTCCAAAATGGTAAAACACCAATAACGAGTAAGAAAGCAGGGAGGAAAATCGCAATTGTTGCGAGTATTGCCCCAAGCGTCCCGTTTAACACTGCTCCTATATAAGAGGCGAATGTAAATAGTGGTCCTGGTACTGCTTGTGTTAATCCGTATCCAGCTAGGAACTGTTCTTTCGTCATCATTCCGTTTTGTACGAACTCACCTTCAAGAAGGGGCAGCACGACGTGTCCTCCTCCAAATACAAGTGCGCCAGAGCGATAGAAACTGTCAAATAAAGCGATGTAATAAGAGAACGGTCTTAATATTGGTAGCAGTAGTAATAGTCCAAAGAATAAGACGAGACAAGAAACTGCTATTTTTTTTGAAATAGGTACTTTTATATTTTGAGATTGGCTAATTGGTTGGTTGCGATATAAAAACCAGCCGATAAAGCCACATATTATAATGAGGATGACTTGTGTCCAACTACTTGGCCATAATAAGGCGATTGCGGCAGTTACGATCGCAATTGTTGCACGGTTGCGATCTGGAGTTAACTTTTGCGCCATTCCCCATATGGCATGAGCGACAATAGCGACTGCTACAAGTTTTAGTCCATGAATCCAGCCAGCACTTCCAAGATCGAACTGATTAAGGAATGAGGCGAAGAAAACCAAAATAAGTACAGACGGTAAAGTGAATCCAATCCATGAAATAATAGCTCCTAAAAGCCCGCCCCTTAATAATCCAACGCCCATACCGACTTGACTGCTGGCAGGACCAGGAAGGAATTGACATAATGCTACTAAATCTCCATAGCTTCGTTCATTCATCCATTTTCTTTTTTGCACGTATTCGTGGTGGAAATAGCCGAGATGAGCGACAGGACCGCCGAATGAAGTAAGTCCTAATTTAAATGAGACGAGAAAAATCTCTAATAATGTGTGAAAGGTGTGTTTGTTTTTTTTCAAAATAACCTCCTATAATGTTTTTCTATGTGCATTATACAAGAGACGTTCAATCTATAGGAACGATTTTAATGTAAAGATTTTGTGAATCTTTTCTTTGTAATTAAAATTGAAAAAGTCATAAATGATTATGTCTAAACCATAAAGTAGTAGAAGTAGTGCTGGGAAATTTATATAAGGAGAATGCCTTATGACAACACATTTCTTTGCCAGGTTAACAGGTAAGAGGGAAGTGCCTCCTGTAAATACAGAAGCTTTTGGGGTAGCAGAGTTTATTTTTAGTGATGATTTAACGAAATTGCATTACAGAGTAATACTAAAAAATATAGAAAAGGTTACATCGTGTCAAATTCATTTAGGGAAGTCTACTCAAATTGGTCCTGTTGTTTTCTATTTGTATGGTCCACTGGAGCAAGGGATTAGCTTGAACGAGGGAAGTATTACTGGTGTAGTGAATGTAGAGGATTTTGAGGGACCTTTACAAGGGAAATCATTTGTACATTTACTTCAAGAAATTATTCAAGCAAATGTATATGTTAATGTCCATACGAAATCACAAAAAAGGGGAGAAATAAGAGGGCGAGTTAGAAAAGTAAAGAAGTAGAGGAAAAGGCTGTCCATATGTTGGAACAGCCTTTTCTCATTATATAAGGTGCTAGTTTAGCGATTATTGTCGGTAAAACGATATATTGTGAAAACCGTTGATATAATCTGAGTTACGCCGATATATTGTGAGAATCGCTGATATAATCTGAGTTGCGCCGATATATTTTAATAATCGCTGATATAACTCATGTTACGGTCGATATTTTTAAAAACGGCCTCAATTAATTTTTAAAAGGTTGATTTTTAATAAAGAAGTCCATAACGTAAAACACTTCGTCATCAGGTATTTGTATTTCAAATGTATTTTCAATTGGTTGCAATGCTTTTTTTACTTTCATATACATCCAGTATTCATCTTGTCTTCTTTTCTCTTTATCAGGGTGAGGAAGAAGGTTTTCTCCTTTTTGAAGACGGTCAACCATACAGCTCATATGCAGAATAACACCCATTAAGCTATCAGGAGTTAGCTGTAAGGAAATTAATTCTTGAATTGTATTTAATGCGTAACGAATTGTTTTGATAAGTAATGCTCCATCGTTACGCTGCATTTGTTGTTCAAGAATATCCGCCATTTTTGCATATGTTTCTTCATACGTAATTAATTCTTGAATGGGCTGAATTGCTGTGTAGTTTACGATGTCTTGGAAATGATATGTTAAGCATGGCACTTGCACATCGAAATTCGTGACAATACAAATGATGTTACGCTCTTTTTTTATGTTCTCGATCATTTTCGTTAAATCTTTTTCATGGACGATACTAATCGGAATAATTTCAATTAAGTCTTTATCAAATCGTAAATAATTCTCTAACATTTTTTGAATAGCTAAAGCACTTCCTTCACCAGTTAAACAAGCTGTTAAAATAACAGATTTCATTGGAGAGAGAGGTTTTTTCTTTTCTTCTTGTACGTTTAAGTAAAACGGTGTTAAATTTTTTACTGTTTCATATAGCGCATCTAATGAATAACCGAGCTGAGCTTTTCGAGCTGCTTCCAGTGCATGTGGTGTGCTCGTCATCGAGAGAACACGTACAGAGATTTTAAACTCCGTTTCTAATATGTCACCGATATAAGCAAGTGACCCCATATCGACAAGTAAGAGAAGCCCATTTACATTTTGTAGTGTTTTCATATATACTTTCACACGTTCCAAGAAATCTTTCGGTGATTCATGTAACGGCATATCAATACCGGTTACTTCCTCAATGCCGAGAAGTTCGTTTGCAACGTTTGCCATTTCAGTTGCTATGCCATTACCGTGTGCTAATATTAATACTTTTACTTCTGTTTGTGAGGCAGGAATTGGATCAACAACGAAGAACATTGTTAAAAAGCCAGCTTCATCAATAGGCATTGTTATTTGTAACTCTTCTTCCAGTAGTTGAATGCCTTGCATAGCTACGGAAAAGGCTTTTTTATATTTCGTACGAATTTGATTTAATTGTGGGTGATGTATTTGTTTGCCGCTTTGTAAACGTTGTAGAGTTGTCTGTACATGTAAACTTAAAGCGAGAAATACTTTTTCATCAAACGTCTTAGATAAATGCTTTTCCGCAAGTTCCGCTATTTTTTCACATACGGAAACGATATTACGATCCACAATTTTAAAAACATTTTCATGGCTTGTTTTTTTTGATATTTGGTTAAAATATTGTACGAAAAAGCTTTGAACATCATTTTCTATTAGTAATTCTAATTCTTCCTCTTCAATACCGCGTGCTTGAAGTTCTTCGTATTTATAATCAATATAATCGTAAATAGAAGAGCGTTTTTCATCTTCTGTTTTATGATTACTCCAACCTTCATCACCTGTAAATACAAATGTTTCATTTGGTATTTGGTATAAGTGACGGCTCTTTCTTTCGATGAACAGCCCCTCTTTCATATACCAAGGTAAGTCTGTACTTGAAACATAGACAGAATCACGTTTCTTTGTTACGAATTCAGAATAGGCTTTCGCACAGGCGATCTGTACATCCGTTTTTAATTGACCGATGTTATTGGGACAATTGTAAAAGACGAAAGCACGCATTGCATTCGGACTAACGTGAATTTCTTTTCGCAGACGAATTGCTTCATTTGTAAAAAATAGTTGTAGTAAAGCAAAGCGCTCTTTATGTGTACGCTCACGAAGTGGTGGCAGCGTGATAGTCATCGGTATACGTCTTGTAAATGTTTTTAATAAAAATGAATTTGGTTCTTCTGTTGTTGCAGTAATGATTAATACTTGTGCTTTACGCTCGTTTTCTGTTTCTCCAAGGCGGCGATATACTCCGCGGTCAATAAAGGTGAAAAGCATTTCTTGGCCTTCTGGAGGCAGGCGATGTACTTCATCTAAGAAGAGAATCCCTTCATGAGCTTTTTCAATTAACCCTTTTTGATCACTTGCACCTGTGTAAGCTCCTTTTTTAATTCCAAATAACTGTCCAAGTAGTAGCTGTGGATTATTTGCATAATCAGCGCAGTTAAAGACGATAAATGGTGCATTTTTAGGAAGTTGTTCAACTTCAATTGCATATTCGTGCATTAAAGAAGCAAACATAGACTTTCCGACTCCTGTTTCTCCGAGCAGTAAAGTATGCATACCGTTTGGAGGATAGAGCATAGAAGCTTTCGCTTTTTCAATTGCGATTTTAAGGCTTGTATTTTCAATTGCAAAGGTATCTAATGAAGTCACTTCTTTTGAATGCGTTTCCAACAAAGCGTTCGTTTCTATATAAAAACGAACGGGACGCGTATTTGTTTTTAATAAACGTTTATCTTTTACAAGTTTGTTTAAGTCGCTACTTACATTGGCGCGATCTAGTTGCAGAAAGGTAGCGAGTTCTGATGCGGTTACACCTTCTGTATAATTGCCTTTTTGTATTGCGTTAAAAATGAGATCTATTCGTTTCATTTCTATTCACCTCGAAACTTCATCACTATTTAAAATTTTACACAAAAACGGGAAGGGTGGGAAGAGAAAAATAAAACAGCTTTAGCACATAGGCACTAAAGCTGTTACAATCTTGTGTCTTTCCAAAAATTTACCTTGAGATGAGAAGAAGGATTATAGGGAAGAAGTTTGTATCCTTGTGACTGTAAATAATCAATTACTTTTGGAAGTATTTGTACGGTTACACTCGAATCATGCATTAAAATGACTTCTACTTGTTCATCACTTTGATTACGTATTCTTTCGAGTATGGCAGAAGGATTGTCATAGCTTTTCCAGTCGTATGTATCGATTGTCCAATCCCACATTTTATACTGGGCCGATACAAGTGCGTCACGGTAATTCTTTTTTAAGTAAGGCATACTACCATATGGAACGCGAACGAGATGTGTATTTAATTTCGTAACTTGCTGGACAATGCTTTGTGTTTGCTCCATTTCTGCAATTAAAGTGGAAGGGTCACCAGTGTAAAGGCGTTTTACATCATGTGACATGCTGTGGAGACCGATATAATGTCCTTCTTTAATTAATCTTTGCATCGTTTTTGTGTAATGTGGCACTTTTCCGCCAATAACAAAGAAAGTTGCTTTTCCGTTCTTTTCTTTTAAGATGTTTAAAATTTGTGTAGTATATTTGTTTGGCCCGTCATCAAATGTTAAGTACGCAATTTTTTGTGTAGGAGAGGTCGTTTCAGTATTTGGATGATATTCAGCAGGAATAACAGTTGTTGCTTCAGTATTAGATGATGCGTACATAGTAATGGTCAAAAATAAAATAATACATTGCAATACTCGCTTGATCATAACATTCACCCTCAGTTTGACAATCAAGATGTAAAAAGAAAACTTGATACGTTTCTTATTATGTATATCTTTCTCCAATAGAGGAACTCTCAAACAATCTATATTTTGGAAATATAAAATAAGGAATAAAAAATAGCATCCTCTTATAAGAAAGAGGATGCTATTTGAATATTTCATAATGGTAAAGGCTATACTACAATTAGTCTTCGCGTTTTTTCACTTTTTTATAAAAGGAAATAATTGGTTTGTAGCGTTCATGTACAAGCCCGATTATTTCAGCAATGATTTCTGTGAAGAAAATCAAAGCGAAAAGAAGAATAATGGATAACCATAATGTTGCACTAGTGAAAATAATGGCATTTACACTAAAGAAAATACCGAATGCGTATATAATTAGTACCGTTTTGCGATGAGAGAATCCCATTGCAAGTAAGCGGTGATGTAAATGCGATTTATCTGGTGCTGAAATAGGTTTTTTATTTACGATACGACGGATGATTGCAAATATCGTATCAAATATAGGTACACCTAAAATGATAATTGGAACGATAAAACTGAATAACGTTACACTTTTGTATAATCCAAGTAACGATATAACAGAAATACAGTATCCTAAAAATAGTGCTCCTGTATCTCCCATGAAAATTTTTGCTGGATGGAAGTTGTAGAATAAAAATCCAATTGTACTTGCTAATATAATTAATGCAAGTGGCAATATAATAGCTGTTCCAGTACCCCATGGACTAGTGAAGGCCATATATGCTAGCGTTGCAAGTACGATAGATGAAATCCCCGCAGATAATCCATCTAAGCCGTCAATTAAGTTGATTGCATTCGTAATACCTACAAGCCAAAATACTGTAATTGGATAAGCAAGCCATCCAAGTTCAGTATCCCCAAGGAATGGGATATATAATACTTGCACTAATAATCCACTTTTTACAATCATAATGGCAACTAACAGTTGTCCACCGAATTTTACTCTCGCAGATAACTCGTACATATCATCTAAAATTCCGATGATTACAATGATAATCGCACCTAGCGTTATCGATAACATTCTTTGCTCATATAAGCCGCCAACAACAAATCCTACAGCTACACCGATAAAGATTGCTAACCCGCCAAGACGAGGCATAATCTTTTGGTGCACTTTACGTGCGTTTGGCTTATCTGTCGCTCCTATTTTAAAAGCTAATTTAATAACTAAAGGAGTAACGACGAGTACAGTGATGAAAGATGCCAAAATGGCATAAATCACTTGTGAGTCCATTAATACCCCACCCTTTATAGTCTAACGTAATTTTTTTTTGAAAATATATTTATCTGAAAATTATGATGTTTATTTACAGGCTCATAACATATGGTATCACAAAAAGATTAGAATTCAATCTTTTTTTCTTTTTACGCTTAATGGAAGCGGATAGAATATATGACAATTGTATATAGAATGTTGAATCATATAAGAAGGTTAATCGTACTGGACTTTGGAATATGACATTTCCTCTTTTTCTTCGATAGTGAATACTTTTATTTCAGTATTATAAGTGTTACACGTAGAAATGAGTAAGTCTCGTGTTAAAATGTGGGAATTTATCTGGAGTGAGCTGGTAGCTGGCTTCCCAATGATTAAGTTGCACTTTATATTATAGTGCATTTAATTTTACAAAAACTTTAAAAAGAATGAGGGAAGTAATTCATATAATGAAAAAGGAAAAGAGTTTTCTCATTTTTAATGTGAGAGGGGGAAGCACAGGGAGAATTCTATATTTCATATCTTTTCTATTGTATATTCCTGTGCGAAAAGGAAATGAAAATTACGATAGTAGGTACTGGATATGTTGGATTGATTACAGGAGTAGGATTGGCAAAGTTGGGGCATTCAGTTACATGTTTTGATATAGATGATGAGAAAATTGAACGGATAAAACAAGGGGATTTACCTATTTATGAGGTTAGATTACATGAATTAATAAATGATGCATATGAGAATAATGCTTTAACTTTCACATCAAATAAAGAAGAGGCGTTTGAGGATGTAGAGTTTATATTTATTGCAGTTGGAACACCACCTTTATTAGATGGGACGGCGGATTTAACGTATATTCAGAGTGCTTGTAATGATATTGGAGTATATGCGACGAACGATATTATTGTTGTTACGAAAAGTACAGTTCCAGTAGGTACAAATGATGTAATGAAAGGATGGATTGAGGAGGAGTTAAAGGGGAGATATACATTACATATCGTATCGAATCCAGAGTTTTTGCGTGAAGGTTCAGGTATTTATGATTTCTTTCATGGAGATCGTATTGTAATTGGAGCAGATAGTGAGGAAGTAGCAAGAAGAGTAGAGAGTTTGTATAGCGAATTACGCTTAGAAACGTATGTTACAGATATTAAAAGTGCAGAGATGATTAAATACGCGTCGAATGCCTTTTTAGCTACAAAGATTAGTTTCATTAATGAAATTTCAAATATATGTGAGAAGGTAGGCGCAAATGTACTGGATGTTGCTAAAGGGATGGGAATGGATAAGAGAATTGGTGCGTCTTTTTTAAATGCGGGCATTGGATACGGGGGATCATGTTTTCCAAAAGATACGAAAGCGCTGGTGCAAATTGCGGGAAATGTTGCTCATGATTTTCGTTTGTTAAAAGCGGTTATTGAAGTAAATAATAAGCAACAACTGCTATTGATTGAAAAAGCGAAAAAAGTCATGAACATGAATAAAAAGCGGATTGCAGTTCTTGGCGCATCCTTTAAACCAAATACGGATGATATTAGAGAGGCACCATCTCTCATTATAATAGAAGCATTAATTAATATAGGTGCAGATATTGTTCTTTACGACCCAAAAGCAATTCAATATGTGAAAAATATATTTGGAGATGCTATACAATATAGCAATTGTATAGATGAATCGATTAGAGATGCGAGTGCGGTTTTTATCGTAACAGAATGGGAAGATATTCAAACTTATCCGTTAGAAAAGTACGTACAACTTATGAGGGAGCCTATTTTATTTGATGGGAGAAATTGTTATACTGATGAAGATGTTAAGAAACAAAAGATAGATTATTACTCGGTGGGAAGAAAAAGTATTTGTAATAGAAAAGTTTCTGTTATACGTTAAAAAGGGATATACTCATGCCTATTTTTATATGTCATAATAGAAGCTGTAATTAGTGAAAGAAAAGAGGCAATCACATGACTGAACGTTTAAAAGTAATGACAATTTTCGGGACACGTCCAGAAGCAATTAAAATGGCACCTCTTGTATTAGAGTTGCAAAAACACCCAGAAAAAATTGAATCGATTGTGACTGTAACAGCACAACATCGCCAAATGTTAGACCAAGTATTAAGTATCTTTGGAATTACGCCAGATTTCGATTTAAATATCATGAAAGATCGCCAAACTTTAATTGATGTTACAACGCGTGGCTTAGAAGGTTTGGATAAAGTAATGAAAGAAGCGAAGCCGGATATTGTACTTGTACATGGTGATACAACAACAACATTTATTGCAAGCTTAGCTGCTTTTTATAATCAAATTCCAGTAGGTCATGTTGAGGCGGGCCTTCGTACGTGGGATAAGTATTCTCCATACCCAGAAGAGATGAATCGTCAATTAACAGGTGTAATGGCGGATCTTCATTTCTCACCGACAGCAAAATCAGCAACGAACTTACAGAAGGAAAATAAAGATGAATCACGTATTTTCATCACAGGAAATACAGCGATTGATGCGCTGCAAACGACTGTAAAAGAAACATATAGTCATCCTGTACTAGAGAAACTTGGAAATGATCGTCTTGTACTTATGACAGCTCATCGTCGTGAAAACTTAGGTGAACCGATGCGTAACATGTTCCGTGCAATTAAGCGTCTTGTTGATAAGCATGAAGATGTACAAGTTGTATACCCTGTTCATATGAACCCTGTCGTTCGTGAAATAGCAAATGAAATTTTAGGTGAACATAACCGTATTCATTTAATTGAGCCGCTAGATGTAATTGATTTCCACAATGTTGCAGCTCGTTCATACTTAATGTTAACGGATTCTGGTGGTGTACAAGAAGAAGCTCCATCACTTGGTGTACCAGTTCTTGTTCTTCGTGATACAACAGAGCGCCCTGAAGGTATTGAAGCAGGTACGCTGAAATTAGCAGGAACAGACGAAGAGACAATCTTTGGTCTTGCTGATGAGTTGTTATCAGATAAAGAAGCTCATGATAAGATGGCGAAAGCATCTAACCCTTACGGTGATGGTCGTGCATCAGAGCGTATTGTAGAAGCAATTTTACAACACTTTAATAAGTAAATAAAAAAGGCCCAATCGGATAGATTGGGCCTTTTTGCTACGGCTGATTGCGCATAATCCACTCCGCATGAGCATTTGTAGAAGGTGGCGGATCAGTTGGTGTTTTATTTTGGTTTGTTTCTTTTTTTGTTTGTTCGTTAGAATTAGAACTTGAATTTGAATCAGGATTTGAGTTGTTTTTTGTAGTTGGATTTTTTGCTTTTTCTCCTAATTCTTTTTCAATTTCGTTACGCACCGTTTCTATACTGATTGGATCTGGAAGGAAGTAATAAATACCGCCTATCTTTTTATCTTCACCTTCAAGCTTTAACGTTTGCATTGTAGAAGGATCAAATCCAGAAAGTTTATTGTAAAGAGCAAGTCCGTCTGAAATAGGAATGTCGGTTTTTATATATTTTCCAACGACAGCTGTTAAATCTTTAATTTTAAATACAGTAGAAGTGGAGTTTAGTTTATGAGCAACAGCGGCTAGTAATTGTCTTTGTCTAGCAGCTCGACCATAATCGCCATTTGGATCTTGCTTTCGCATACGTACATAAGCAAGTGCTTCTTCACCGTTTAAGTTTTGCTGTCCTTGCTTAAATTGGATTTTTTTGTAGTAATCGACGTCAGATCGCTCCCAGAAATCGAAGGGTACGTCAACGGTAACGCCGCCAACAGCATCAACGATACCTTTAAAGCCTTGGAAATCAATTTTAAGATAATGGTCTACAGGAACTTTTAGAAAGCCTTCGACAGTTTTGATTGCCATTTCTTCTCCGCCGTAAGCATGGGCAGCGTTAATTTTGTCTTCTTTATTTTTGCCAACAATTTTAACTCGAGAATCACGAGGAATACTCATAAGTGAAATCTTTTGTGTTTTTGGATTGACTGTTGCAAACATTAATGAGTCTGTACGACCATTTTGACCGTCTGTCGCATAATCTTCTATACCCATAATGAGAATTGTAAAAGGTTCCTTTGTAATTTCTACATCTTTATTTCTTAAATCCGATTTTTCACGAGTAAAACCACTATACATCCCCATAAGAGAAGAGTAAGAATTTAACACATAAACTCCTATACTGCCAAATAAAAATGCGAAAATAAGGAAGAAGAAAAGTTTCCTTCTTCGCTTCTTTTTTATTCTGCTATTTTGGAGATGATAATAACGTTCTTCCATATATAATCTCCTTAGTTCGTTAGTTCATTCGTAGGGAAGTAATTCACTACATTAATCTTTGAAGGTGATAAATGGGTTATGCTTAGATAACATCTTGTTCTAAGTACAACATATCTCCTTCTGTAATTGTACATTTCCCGTTTGTTAATTCAATCATCCAATCTGTAAATGCTTGTTTGCCGTCTTCTTCTACATACGTATCAAATGTGACATTTTCTAGATAATGTATATCTTTAATGGCATATTTTGAATTGCGTAATTCATTTTCCACTTTGCCAAGTAATGTGTAATCAATCTCGGTTTGCATCACACGCATTAGTTTTCGCTGGACAACACCGACATGATTAATGCCCTCACTTGTACATTTTCCATATGCACGAATTAATCCACCTGCGCCAAGTTTAATACCACCAAAATAGCGTGTTACGACAACAACGGTATCTTTTAGTCCACGTTTTTTAAGTACCTCTAGCATTGGTACGCCAGCTGTACCGCTAGGCTCGCCGTCATCATTTGCTTTTTGAATATGGTCTTGTTCGCCAATTAAATAAGCGGAACAATTATGTGTTGCATTCCAATGTTGTTTTTTTATTTTTTGTATAAATGCTTGAGCCTCTTCCTCAGTCGTTGCTCGGCTAATATAACAAATAAATCTTGATTTTTGAATGACGATTTCGTGTTCGCCGTAGTCTTTGATTGTAAAATATTGTAATAGCACTTGTGTACGCCCCTATCTATCAAAATGACTAGTACTTTCCATTTTAAAAGCGAGCCTTTTTATATTCAAACATTTTTTCTAAATATGCTGAAGTTTTTGGTGAGTATTTTATCTTTTTGTTGTAATTTGTCGAGATGGTAGGTATAATTTCAACCGGCATTTTCATGTATGGATGCACCATTTGTAGTTTTCGTGTAAAATTAGAAAATAAAACTTTTTATAAGGCAGGTACGAAAATGAAAATAGCTATTGTTACTGATAGTACGGCATATATACCGAAGCAAATTCGTGATGAACTCAATATATATATGATTCCATTAAACGTTGTGTTTGGAACAGAATCTTATCAAGAAGAAGCTGAAATTTCAGCAGATGATTTTTATGTGAAAGTACGTGAACAAGAGGAACTTCCAAAAACTTCTCAACCAGCAATCGGAAAGTTTGTTGAGCTATATGAAGAACTAGCTAAAGATTATGATGCAGTTATTAGTATTCACCTATCAAGTGGAATTAGTGGTACATATCAAACATCAACGACAGCTGGACAGATGGTAGAGGGTATTGATGTGTACACGTATGACTCTGAAATTAGTTGTGAAGTACAAGGATTTTATGTGCGTGAAGGTGCAAAGTTAGCAAGTGAAGGAAAGAATCCAAAAGAGATTATCGCTCGTTTTGATGAAATGAAGAAAACGATGGACGCCTATTTTGTAGTTGATGATTTACATCATTTACAGCGTGGTGGTCGATTGAATAGCGCACAAGCTTTCATCGGCAGTCTGTTACAAGTGAAGCCAGTTTTATATTTTAGAGATAAAATCATTATTCCGTTTGAAAAGATTCGTACACGTAAAAAAGCATTAAAACGTATCATTGAAATTTTTGATGAGCAAGCAAGTAAAGGTGTACCTATGGAAGCAGTTATCATTCATGCACAACGTGAAGAAGAAGCGAATGAATGGAAGAAAGAATTAGAAGCAAAATATCCTCACGTCACAATTCGTACAGGTTATTTTGGAGCTGTAATTGGTACGCACTTAGGTGAAGGTGCATTAGGTCTTGGATGGTATACGAAGTAATAAAGATATAAAAAGCTCTCTTTTTAAGAGGGTTTTTTTACAGGTATGTTACGTTTAGTTGACAAGTTAATATTTGGAAATGGTAAAATGTACGTAAAATAAAATAATGAGGAAAGTTTTATAACTTACTTTTTACAAGAAACTATATTATAATGGGAGAGAGGTGAAACATATGGAGCATAATTCTTGTTTATGTCCAAAGTTTGAGTCAGCTTTTACTCTGCTTAGTAAGAAGTGGACTGGCTTAATTATTAAATCTTTGCTTGAAGAGTCGAAACGTTTTAGAGAAATCGCAGATATTATCCCAAATATGAGCGATCGTATGTTGTCAGAGCGTTTGAAGGAATTGGAAAGCGAGGGCATTGTAGTTCGTAATGTCTATCCAGAAGTACCAGTTCGAATCGAGTATGGCTTAACTGACAAGGGAAAAGCGTTAGAAAGTGTTATGGATGAGGTCCAAAATTGGGCTGAGAAATGGATGAAGTAGCATTTCATTTCTATTCGTATATTTAATAAAACGTAAGGGATTCCTTACGTTTTTTCTTTGTTTATAGAAGTAAGAAAAGTATATAAATTTCTACACACACATACAAAAATATACGAATTTTGCACTATAGTCACATGTAATATTACATTTGTTTTACAAAAACGTAACATTAGCAAAAAAAATCCCGAATTATGGTATAAATTTTATAGGTTATATACGGAAAAAGAAAAAAGAAAGCGGTGTAAAAAATAAAATGAAAAAGCTAAAAATGACATCTTGCGCATTAGTTGCAGGGTTAATGTTTTCAGGGCTAACACCAAATGTATTTGCAGAAGATAAAATTTCTGACGTGAAATCACAAATTAATACACAAAATGACACTTTACATAAACAACAACAAGAACGTGATGAATTACAAAAACAAATGAATGACTTAAACAAAACAATTCAAGGTTTAGATAAATCTGTTCAAGAGAATGCTGCAAAGCTTGATGAAACAACGAAAAAAGTTTCTGATACTGAGCAATTAATTGAAAAGAAAAATAAAGATATTGCAGAATTACAAACAAAGATTGCAAAACGTGAAGAGCTATTAAGAAAGCGTTTAGTTGCACTTCAAGAACAACCAAATACGAACGTTGTAACAGAAGTTCTTGTAAACTCTAAAAACGTTGCAGATTTAGTTGATCGTTTAACTTCTGTTTCTAAAATTCTTGAGTCTGATGAAGATATCATGAAAACACAACAAGAAGATCAAGCTAGTGTGAAAAAAGATGTTGCAACGGTAAAAGAGAAACAAAAAGAATTAAAAGAAGCACAAGCTCAAATTGAAACTGCTAAGAAAGAACTTGACGCTGAAAAAGAGAAAAAAGCAACAGCGGTAAACGATTTAAGCAGTAAAATGGATACAGTTGTAACTTCAATGACAAGTACGGAAGGTCAATTGAAAGAGCTTGAGAAACAAGCGTTACAATTACAACGCATTGCAGAAGAAGAAGCACAAGCAAAAGCTGCACAAGAAGCTGCTGCTCAAAAACAAGCAGAGCAAGCTGCTAAAGCTGCGCAAGCTCAGCCAGCACAAGCACCTGCAGAGCAAGCTGCACCAGCAAACAATGGTGGACAAGCTCAAAAAGAAGAGCCTAAAAAAGAAGAACCTAAAAAGGAAGAGCCTAAAAAAGAGGCACCTAAAGCAGAAAAGAAAACACCAGAGCAAAACCCAGCACCAACTCCACCGGATACTGGCGTAATTGGTAAAGCTAAGCAATATTTGGGTAAGCCATATGTTTGGGGAAGTGCATCTCCATCAAACGGTGGTTTTGACTGTAGTGGATTCATTTCTTACATTTTTGGTGTAGGTCGTCAAGACGTTAATGGTTACTGGAACTCAGTTTCTAAAGTAAGTAGCCCACAACCAGGAGACTTAGTATTCTTCCAAGGTACTTACAAAGCAGGCCCATCTCACATCGGTATTTACGTTGGTAATGGCCAAATGATCCATGCTAGCGATAAAGGAATTGCGTACGGTGATATTAACAGTTCGTATAACAAAAAACATTTCTTAGGATACGGTCGATTCTAGGATTTATAAAAGAATAAAACATGTGTATAAAGTCGATAGCTTACTATTTTCTAAGTAGGTTATCGGCTTTTTTGAGTTTTTACGAGATGATGAGAAAGGTTTATAGTAGTGCTGGAGGTGGTATGAATGCTTGCTGGAAAACAGTTGCTATTAGAAGAACTCTCTTCAGATTTACGGAAAGAATTAAGTGATTTGAAAAAGAAGGGAGAAGTCGCATGTGTACAAGGCATAACAAAGAAGGCTTCTAAATATATATGTCAGCGCTGCGGAAATATAGAGCAGCGATTATTTGCATCATTTTTATGTAAAAGGTGCAGTAAAAGATGCACGTATTGCCGGAAGTGCATCACGATGGGGAGAGTTAGTGAATGTACTGTACTCGTTCGTGGGATTCAGGAAAGAAAGGAAGAAAGAGAGTTAAATCAGTTGCAGTGGAAAGGGGTTTTGTCTACCGGTCAGGAGTTGGTGGCGCAAGGTGTTATAGAAGCTATTAAGCAGAAAGAATCTTTCTTTATTTGGGCTGTATGAATAGCCGGAAATGAATACATAAAATTATTATTTAAAAACGCCAAATGATTTTGACGTTATTTTGATTGATATAAATCTGCTCTATAAAGTTGTTTATTATAATCTGTTTTTCCTTGAACTCTAGCGTTTCAAATGCATCATCAATAGTAGTCAAGGTTACTTCGCGAGAAAGTGATTCTTCTTCAGAGCGTTGTTGTTTATTAAGTAATTTTTCTTTTTCTAAATTAAGCTTTTCCATTTGTTGCTCTAAAAGGCCTTTACTTATGTTTGTAGTATTCATAAATAAATCAAGCAAACGTTCCATTTTCTTATCTATATCTTTAATTAGTTTTTCGTAATTTATTTTTTTCTCTTTTTTATTAGTCTGTTTCTTTTCTTCAGTTAAATTTTTTAATTCAGATATAATAACTTCTTCAAGTTTTTTTCTGGACCAAGTTTTATTCATACATCTTTCTTCATATTCAGCTGGGAATCTCTTGGCTCTGCAAATGTAGTAATAATATCTTTTGGATTCAGCAGCCTTAGATTTACCTGTGCTGTATGATACATAATTCTCTCCACAACAAGAACAAGTTATTAGCCCTGATAACAAGCTTTGCTTAGCTTTATGGGCATTATGTCCCTTGTGACGTTTTAAAAGCGCCTGTACACGTTTAAATTGTTCTGATGAAATGATAGGTTCATGTTGACCTTCGTATTCTTTTCCTGAAAAGGTTACACGCCCTATATATAATGTATTAGAAAGAATGTCCCTATATCTTCGAAATCTCCAAATAGGATAACCTTCCTCTTTTAAAACTTCCTGTACTTTAGTAATTGAATAATATTGCTCATACAAATCAAAAGCTCTTTTAATGTGAGTAGCTTCGTCCTTTTTAATTATTAAGTGTCCATCTTTCCTAGTATAGCCAGCTGGATCATAGTCTCCGCCGTTACCTCTTAAACCGTTTTCCGCTCGTTTAATATGTCCCATTCTCATACGTTCTGCAATTGTTTCACGCTCTAATTGAGCAAATACAGATAGAATACCAATCATTGCTTTACCGAATGGTGTGGAAGTATCTAATGTTTCTGTTATAGATACAAAGTCTACGTTGTTTTTCAAAAAATGTTCTTCAATGAGTTCTAATGTATCTCTTTGAGAACGAGATAACCTATCCAATTTTAATACAACAACTGCATCTATGTTCTTTAAATCAGTTATAAGCTTTTTTATACCAGGACGTTCTAAATTTGAACCAGAATAACCACCATCTATATATTCATCATAGATGTCCCAACTCTTTGCCTTGCAAAAAGCTCTTATTCTTTCCCGTTGGACCTCTATACTATAGTTTTCAACTTGGTCCTGCGTACTAACACGGATATATATAGCTGCTTTAGTCAAAATAATCACCTTTTACTTTTAAAATTTAGCGTTAAGAGGTGCCATATACCAAACTAATTTCCCTTTTACTACAACAGGAGTATATTCTTGAGCCTTAGAATCATAAAATTGTGTTTTATGTTCTGGATTATAACTCTCAGGTTCTAAAGTAATTCCGTCTTGGAACTTGTAAAATCTTTTTAAAGTTGCATCAAACCCATTAACTGCAACTGCTGCGATATCCCCATTCTTAATTTCAGTATCTGGATCTATTAATGCCAACATGTTCGGCGGTATGACTTTATTCATACTGTCACCAACTACTCTTAATAAAAATGCATGTGGATGATTATCTGTTATTTCAACTGGAACGTTAATCCATTCTTCCACAGCTACCATTTCAAGTGGAGTTCCAGCAGCTATTGCCCCTAGTAATGGAACAGCCTTGCAGTTATTTTCAATTTTTGGTTGGTTCGGTCTGATATGAGTAACTTTAGAATCTTGGTCTTCGATGATGTCACTTTTTAAAATTCCAAAATGATCAGCTATTTTTTGGATAGCTCCCATTCGTGGTTCTTTCAATCCTTTTTCCCAAGTTGATACTGCTTTATCTGAAACACCAGCTATTTCACCAAACTCTTTTTGTGAAAGATTATGTTTATCCCTTAATTTTTTAATATTTTTTCCTATGCTCATTATAGTGACCTCCGTCAACTTTATATCTATAATATTATACTAAAAGTAGAATATATTCAATGTAATGTCGAAAAAATTCTACTTTAAATTCTTAAAAATGATATAAAAGTAGATTAGTATAGTTTTTGTAGTGTTGACATTCTACTTTTAGTAGATTATTATGAGTTTACAAGCGAATAGAAACGAGGTGAAAGTGATGATTCTCACTATCAAACAAGCGCGATTAATAAAGGGTTTTACTCAAAATGAAATGGCGCAAAAACTAAATGTCCATGTTCAAACGTATAGAAATATGGAAAATCATCCTGATGAGGTGACTGTAGGAAATGCAAAGAAGATTTGTGACTTGCTAGAAATTAGTTATGATCAAATTTTTTTTAATGTAGACTCTACTTTAAGTAGAGTTGAAAGTGGAGTCACTCTTGAAATGTAGAAGGTGAAAGAAATGATAATTAGAGAAGGCATTGAGGTAACTAGAATAACCTTAGATGGTTATGAATTACCAATTCCAGAAGGGTATTCCGAGTTTCTACTTCGTGCTGGATATTGGAGGTACGGTGAAAAAGTAGAAAAAATCAACCATGAGAAAATTTTGTCGAATTATGAAAGAGAAGTAGTAATAGAGGATGGCAAGTTGTGTACAAATTTAACTTATATCGGAAAACAAAAATAGATAAGGAAGGTGACTAATCATGAACGGAGTATTATCCGCAAGTAAATTAATGAAAGCATCTCAAGTACGTCAGCAATGTGCTGAGATGCGAAAGAGTCCAGCGTTATTACTCATTACTGAATTAGAAGCAAAGTGTCAGCTAAGGGAAATGAACCGTAAGGTTTCAGCCCGAAGGGAGGTGAGTTAATTGTTCAAAGGTTATTGCTTTATTGAAAAAGACGGACAGTTTTGTCCAGCGGTTAACCTTGCGAGTGCACAAGAAACTTGGAACTATGTAAATTTACAAAAGCATATTTTCCCTGAAGTTCGAATTTGTGATGAAGATGATTTTACTGTAGTTCATGCACTCGATGGAAAGATTGTATTTCCACAAGAGTGGGTTGTAATGGAACAGAAAATGAATGAGGTGAGTTAATTGAAGGAAGTAACGTTGATTTTTAAGTCAGGTGCTAAAGCAAGTTTTACAGTAGAGCAATTTAAAACATTTAAAAATAACTTTGGTGCTTTATCGAAAATTGAATATGAAGGTGCTATTGGGAAGGTACCATCTCACGTTAATGCAAGTAATATTGATGCAATAATTGTGGAAGACATTGCTGAAGAGGAATCTATTAAAGAACCAGATCATCCAATTGAAGACTTCTATGGTTCTGAAATTAAGCAAGATGATAAGTATTTTATGTTTGGCCAGGATGCCGTACTTGAAGGAAATCTAACAAATTACTTAATTGCGGAACAAAATGTTGAATGCTTTCGAGCTGTATAAAAAGAAAAACCACCTGCACCAACAGGTGATTTAGAAAAACAAAATTCACAGTCATTATAGCATGAATAGATTTGCTGTAAAGGAGAGAAAAAGGATGGATGAACAATTAACACCCAAAACTACATATTTAGTAAGTGTGGGGAATTTATTTGTCAGTAATCCAAATCCATTAGTAGTAACGAAATTAGTAAAAAGCGCAATGGAATTTGAATATGAAAAATCAAAACAAGTAGCCAACGATGTTGGTGGAGAAGTAATCCGCAAAACAGTGGAATATGCCAAGGTGGTGGAATTTTGATGGATATTAAAGCGATTGAAAATAGTGTACAAGCTATTCGTTTAGCTGAAGAGCAAGGAATTCTGGGCGTTTATCCCGAGAATCAGGTTCATGTGAGACATCAATTATTAGAAAAACTTTTAACTGAAGAAGGGGATTTAGAAGTGGTAAAGCGTGATGATTGGGAATATCCTCTTCAAGTTGAGTTTACGAAAAATGGTTTTACATATCTTTCTCTTTACACTGCACGGGACTTTAAAAATACATTTGGAGGTAATATCGATGAATGCATTACAACAAAATGAATTATTAGAAGTGGACCAATTACAAGATGCGGAGCAACAGTTTGAAATTACGGATATTAACGGTTTGAACTGGGCATTCCGTAAATTAACAGCTCTTAAAGCAAAGGAAAAGGAAATTAATCAATTAGCAAATGTTGAACGTGATCGCATTGCTGAATGGGAAAAAGGTGAATTAATTTCCGTCCACAATAGTATTACCTTCTTTGAAAGCCATGTTCAACGTTACCACGCAGAACAGCTTGCAGCGGATCCAAAACAGAAAACAATTTCTACGCCTTACGGTAAATCCAAAACTCGTAAGAGTAAGGAAGCGCCTGATAAAGCTAATGAGGAACTTCTCTTGGATTATGTAATTCAAAATGACCTTGCTGAGTTCATCAAAAATAGTGTGAAATGGGCCGATTTAAAGAAAACATTAAAAATTGTTCAAATTGGTGATGAGAAAGTAGTTGTAGATGGGGATGGACAAATTGTTCCAGGGGTTAAGGTTAAACCTGAATCTATTTCTTATAGTGTGGAGGTATAAGTATGTTGCAAGTAACAGATGCACAACGTGAAAAGTTGAAAGCATGTATAGCGTTATTTGGTGCTAGCGGTGGTGGTAAAACATTAACATCATTAATTCTGGCATATGGAATGATGAAAGAAGCTTATCCAGATTTACCAGAAGAAGAATTGTGGAAGAAGATTGGTGTTATCGATACGGAACACAAACGCTCGCTTCTTTATGCAAACAATACAATTAAAGGTTACAAGATTGGTAGCTTTAAATATGTAGAACTTGATGCACCGTATTCCACAGTGCGATACCAACAAGCAATTGAACTATTAAAGAAAAGTGGTTGTGAAGTGGTTATTGCAGATAGCCTTTCACATGCTTGGGAAGGTATCGGAGGTATCTTGGACCAGCAGCAAGATTTAGGTGGCCGTTTTCAAGATTGGAAAACAATGAAGCCGGTTATTAAAGAATTTATTAAATCCCTTACAGAAAATGATGTTCATATTATTGCTACGTTACGTACTAAGCAAGAGTATCAAGCTGAACGTGATGATAATGATAAGCTTCAAATTCGTAAGTTAGGGTTAAAACCAATTCAGAAAGATGATTTGGAGTACGAATTCATGATTGTTCTACGTATGGAACAAAATCATACAGCTACACCAACTAAGGATAATTCTAATTTAATAAATGAAAATGGTGAATTAATTAAGCCGGAGCATGGTGCAATTATTTATAAATGGTTGGAACTCGGTGTGGACGTAAGAGCGGAACAAGAGAACGAAAGAAAGGCTCTTATTGAACAAATAATAAAAATTGTTGAATCCAGTGATGAAGCAGCGAAGATGCTAGATGAAATTGAGTTTAAAACAAAACAAAAACTCCAAGATTTCAATCTTAAATATTTAAATGCCGCTTTAGATAGAATACAAGTTTTTAACAACAAGGAGGAAAAATAATGTTTAAAGTAGATCACAGTCAAGCAACAGAATTTGAGGTAATTAAACCAGGTGAATATGAAGTAACAGTTGTTAATTATGAATTAAAGCAAGCAGAGTCAGGTAATAATCGAGTAATTGTTGATTATGAAATTCGCAGTGATGTAGACCAACCATTCCAAGGTCAAAAGATTTTATTTGATAACTTTACGGTTACTGAAAAAGCAATGTGGCGATTCCAAGCAGCATCAAAAGCGGCACAATTCCCAGATGGAATGCAATTTAGCAGCTACAAAGAATGGGCTGATACATTCTTAAATAAACCGTTGCGATTAGTAGTAGGTGAACGTGAGTACAACGGTAAAAAATACCCACAAGTAAATGGTTTTAAAGTGTCTGAAGTAGCAGCTCCAAGTACTGGATTTACAGTTTCAGATGAGGATATCCCATTCTAAAAATTAATTAACAAGATTCAAATAGGAGGGAGCTACTAACGGCTCCCTTTTCCAAAGGGAGAAAATAAAATGAGATATAAATTTAATCAAATACCGGCAGAGCTTAAAAACACTCCTCATTGGATCTTATGGCGGTCAGAAGTAAGAAACGGTAAGAAAACAAAAGTTCCTTATCAAATCAATGGGGAAATGGCTCAATCAAATAATAAGCGTAGCTGGTCAACGTTTCCGACAATCATAAAATTCTATGAACAAGGAGATTATGACGGCATTGGATTCATGTTTTCAAAGGATGATCCATTCATTGGCATTGATATTGACCATTGTATCCAAGAAGGTGCTCTTACAAGTTTAGCTGAGGATGTTATTGAAACGGTAAGTAGTTACACGGAATATTCACCAAGTGGTGATGGCATCCACATTATTGCAAAAGGCAAGCTGCCATTAAAGGGACCAGGTACAGGACGGAAAAATGTAGACCTTGGATTGGAAGTATATAGACATGGACGGTATTTCACTTTCACCGGTAATTGCTTAGATCAAGTTCCTGTGGAAGATAGAACGGATGAATTAAAAGTTTTATTTGAGAAGTATTTGAAAGAAAAACCAAAGCCAGAGAAGAAGCCAAGCACTACTTCATTTGAACGAGAAGACATTACTAGCCTATCGAACTCAGAATTGTGGGAGCGAATGTTTGGTAGTAAAAACGGTGCAGCCATTAAAGATTTATTCCAGGGCATGTTGATTAATGGTGATCATTCTTCTACTGATATGGCTTTATGTAATCATTTAGCATTTTGGACGGATAAAGATGCTGCAAAGATGGATTCTATGTTTAGAGAGTCTTCCTTACTTCGTGAGAAGTGGGATAAACCACATTCAAGTGATGGCCGTACATACGGGGAAATGACAATTGATACAGCAATTCTTTCCACTCCTTCCACAATAGCTGATTATGAACCGCTGGAAGAGAAAAAGTATGAAGTTTATATATCCGATAACTCAATTGAAGATACTGAGGAAATTATCGATGAAGCTCCAAAGTTTCATTTAACTGAGTTAGGAAATGCGGAGCGTATTGCGTATTATCATGGCGAAAATGTTCGGTACTGTAATGAGTTGGAATGGCTTATATGGAACGGTAAGCATTGGCATGAGGATAGTAAGAGACAGATTGAAGCTATTACGGCCAAAACACTGAGAGCCATATATGGAGAAGCAAAGGCTACAGAAGATAAATATCAATCAAAGTTGTTACATGATTGGGCAAAGAAATGTGAAAGACGTTCCATTCGGATAAATAGCATTTTGGATGTGCGACCAATGGTATCAGTGAAAAAGAAAGAATTGGATGCTCATAACTTTTTATTTAACTGTGATAACGGAGTTATTGATTTAAAGAACGGTGAATTATTACCGCATAATCGTGACTTGTTATTAACAAAGATTTCTCCAATCAAGTATGACAGGAATGCTGAGTGTCCAAACTGGAAAGCTTTCTTAGAAAGTATTTTTAAAACAGCTGCAGGTGAACCAGATCATGAACTAATTAACTACCTGCAGAAAGCAATTGGTTATTCATTAACTGGTGTAACCAAAGAGCAAGTAATGTTTTTCTTATTCGGTAATGGACGAAATGGTAAATCCACTTTTATTAATATCATCCAAGACTTACTTGGTGATTATGGAAGGCAAACAAACAGTGATACTTTCCTGAAAAAGAGAAATGATTCAGGAATCAATAACGATGTGGCCAGATTAGATGGAGCGCGTTTTGTATCAGCTGTTGAGAGTGAAGAAGGGCAACAATTATCTGAAGCCCTGGTAAAACAAATCACCGGTGGTGAGAAAATGTCAGCTCGTTTCTTACGCCAGGAATACTTTGAATTTACACCAGAATTTAAAGTGTTTTTCACTACCAACCATAAGCCGATTGTAAAAGGTTCGGATGAAGGTATTTGGAGAAGAATTATGCTTATTCCATTTACCGTAACAATCCCAAAAGACAAGATTGATTATGATCTACCAGATAAATTAGCAAAAGAAATGCCTGGTATTTTGCGGTGGGCTGTTGAGGGCTGCATGAAGTGGCAGGCCGAAGGGTTGCGTGCTCCTGAAGCTGTGAAGGCAGCGACTGCAGAATATCGTGAGGACATGGACATATTGGCACCTTTCATTGATGAAAATTGTATAGTGAATCCTTCAGTGAAAATTGAAGCGAAACTACTATACGAAAATTATACAAAGTGGTGTTTTCAAAATAATGAATTGGATTTAAAGAATCGTGCTTTTTATCGACAATTAGAAATTCGTGGATTTAAAAAAGAGAAAGGTACAGCAAATAAAAATTTTATTCTTGGAATTACATTAAATAAACTAGCTGGTTCGAATTTATTTTCAACTGAGAATGAAGACAAAAACAACGTAACTCCTATAAAAAGGAAAAAAATTTAGGGTAGAGTTACTAAAGAGTTACTTAATTATTTTTTTAGTAACTCGTATAAACGTTGATATGACAACGTTTGTAGATGAATAGTTACTTAAGTTACTTAATTTCTATGTTCCATTCCCATGAAAAATAAATAAATAAAAAAATAATATATATATAGGGCTTTAATAGAAAAACGAGTAACTTTAGTAACTTTGATAACTAAATAACGCTTAAACCCTTGATATGACTGGGTTTACACGAGTAACTTTTTAAATAACTTAGTAACTATTTAGTAACTCATTAAAAAAAGAGGTGTAATATGCATCCAAAACAAATATGTGTTGATGTTCAATCGATGGGAGCGAAGCTCGTTCTTGATGGCGATGACTTATACATTGAGAACCATGAAAAGATTGCTCCTGAAATTGAATCAGTTATTAAAGAATACAAGTTACGGATTATTAAATATTTGCAAGGTAATTATTCGGACCAAGATCATGCGGTAAAACAAACGATAGATAAAATTATTAATTTTTTTATCGGTGTTGAGCAAGACATAAATCCGAAAATAAATGATTGGTTTAATCAGGATGAAGCCGCTGCAAGGTTGGTCATGGAATTAACATTGAACTTTTCACTAAATGGTTGGTTACATGTTAAAGAATCTGTGGCCAACTATGAAAATAAATTAACGGACGAGCTTTCACAAGAAATATTCAATCGTGCAATGTCGCACTTTAGGAAGGTGAAATAAATGCCAGCGATTCATTATCGATATTCAGAAAAAGAATTGAAAGAAATACTAGATACATTAGAAATCATGGTGGATACAAGAGAACAGAAAAATCAGCATGTACTTGATTATTTTCGTAAAAAGAATGTTCCATTCAGACTTAGAAAAATTGATACGGCCGATTATTCAGCGGTAATCCCTAAGAATCCTGAGATGGGCATTACACGAGATGTTTATCTTTGCGCCGGAGTAGAACGTAAAAACGGTGTAGACGAATTGGTTCAATCAATTAAAGATCGTACGAGATTTGAAAATGAATTGATTCGTGCTGCTAAACATCCATTTGTTCTTCTTGTGGAAGATTTAAAAGGCTATCAAAAAATATTAAAAGGTGAGTATATAAGTCAATACAAACCAGAAGCATTACTTGGTAGTTTAAAAACATTTGAGGTGCGATATGGATTTTCAACTGTATTTATTGAGCCAGCTACAACAGGTAATTACATATATCATCACTTCTTATACATGGCTCGTGAGTATTTGAAGAAGGGTGTCATCTGATAGAAATCAAAACAATTAAAGGAGAAATAAACCATGACAAACGTAAAATTAAACGTATTATTCAAGAAAATGCAAAAGGATGATAAAAAAGAAGTTTTACAGTTTCACGTATTAAGTGATGAACTTCCACATGCTGATGAGTTATTAAAAATGCCAGGGACGATTGTTATTTTAACGGTGGAGAAAGACGAAGTTGAACCAATTGGCGCGGAATTTGTAAAGATTCAACGTGATAGTAAAAAAACTCTTCTTGAATTCAGTGTAAAAGGTGATACAAAAGATAAAATTAATAAACTTTATCCATTCGCTGGCGAAAATGTTTCTATCAATCTTGATCCTTCTCAAATGTCTCTTGATGAGTTCTATGAAGAACCACATGAAGGTATGGAATACAACGTTAATCTAGATGGAACAACTGATGTCGCTCCTGGTCAGTTGAAAATTGTTGAAGATGAAAGTATTGCTGAATAAATATTGTCCTGGGTTTCAGTTTGGGGGAAAAGAGTAATCCATAAAAATGATTAATTATTTAAGTAAGAAGAGGAGTGTTATTTTGAGAAGAAAAGATATTGAAATAAATCCAGGAACAACAAAATTAGAAATAGACATTTTGGATATTAAGAAAGATTGCATAGTAATTATATCGAATGGAAAAGCAAAAGTGAGAGAGTTACCGATTTACGGTGAATATAGAATTATTACACATCAAGGAAGAGTTAAAAGAATGAAACGAGAGGAGGGTGAAGAGTTCTAACTTTAATTTTTTTTGCTTTTTATCACTTTTTCTTTAACTTTTTAGAATATGATATATAATTAAGTATATTACATACTATAAAAATAGAAAGAGGGATAGGAGATGCAAGAATATACTTTTAACTTAGAAGTAAACCAAGTAATTGTTGATGGAATTTTGAATGGATATAAAAGTTATATTCATGAACGAAATGAAAAACAACGAACAATGCTAATTAGTGATGCATATGCATGGGTGAAAGGAAATCACATTGATGACCAAACAGCAAGAGAATGTGAAAGAGTAGGAATTGAGTATAAAAAGGCTAAAGCAGGTTATACTTGGGGATATTTACAGTTTTCGGATTCTGAAGACAAGAGCATGTTCATTGTCAAAAATGCTAAGTACTTCAATGAAGAGAATTTTCCAGGTGGTAAGGGGATTAATGGAAGGAAGCAAAGAAAGAAAAATGATGAAAACTATTTAAAGAAACTATCTAGAATAAATCATAATATTACATTTCCAAAAGCTCCTGATTTATTCACGGAAGATACGGAAGGTGTGGAGATTTTATCCATTTTTGATGATAATACATTGAAATCATTAGAGGATACAGATGTGAGCAGGCTGCAAACAGAATATAATAAATTTTATATTGTAACTTATGAAATTGATGAAGCATTTATGATTTCAAAAATATTAGTTTGGATGCCGAATCCTAATGATGAAAAAGCATATTTAGTTGACGATTTAACGGAATTAATTAATAATAGCTCAGTGGACTTTGACGATGTGGATATCACTGTTTTAGAAAGTGATGAACTAGAGTATAACTACGATTCACCTGCGGCTGTTGACTTTGATATTTTCCACGAGGAAGAACTGGATCGAGAACAAACAAATAACGATGATGATGATAGTCGAAGTTAGTATTATATAGGAGGTAGATATACATGTTTGTTGGTACAACTTTGACCAACATTCGAATTCTCCATGGCTATACAAGGAAACAACTGTCCGAAATGTTGGATATTACAGAGCAAGCTGTTTGGCAATATGAGAACGGGTATATGTCTCCTAAGTTAGAAGTTATAAATAAAATGAAAAATATCTTTGGGGTAAAAAGTAAATATTTTTACTCTGAAGATATTCTTACTAAAAATGGAAATACGAATGTGCAGCAATGCCATATTGCATATAGAGCAGAAGTAATGAATAGTGCCCAAAAAAATCAAAGTGAAGCAAAAAATATTGAGTATCTTAACTCCTTTTTAAAAATTATTGAGAAGAAATTGTATTACCCTCCAAATGAAATAGTTATTTTAAGAAATAAGATTATTGAATATCTTAATAATTCAAGTGAAGAACGAAAAGTAAAAATCGAGAAAGCGGCTAGTATAGCTAGAGAGTTTTTAAATATAGGAAATAAGAGCAATATAAACTTATTATTTATGCTTGAAAAAAAAGGGGCATTTATCTTTGAAAAGGCTATAGGGGAAAAAATAGATGCTTATAGCTTGTGGTCAGAAGATGAACGCCCTTTTATTATGTTGGGAAATTTGAAAAAGTCTGCTGCTAGAAGAAATTTTGATTTGGCTCATGAATTAGGACACTTACTGTTACATTATAAAGTTGAATTTTCTTTATTAGACAATAAATCACATAGGGAATATGAACAAGAAGCAAATTTATTCGCTGGAGCATTTTTACTGCCAGAAAAAGAATTTACTGAGGATTTTAGTATGCTCATCAAGATGTCATCCCCTGATTCATACATTGATTTAAAAAAGAAATGGGTTGTATCAATTCAAGCGATGGCATATCGAGCACATTCACTTGGTTTACTTGATTATCAAAAGTATAGATATTTTAACATTAAATTAAATAGACAAGGGTATAAAATAAGAGAGCCTCTTGATGAAGAGATAAAAGTTATGAAACCTGGTAAGGTAAGAAGTATTTTACAACTCTTATTTGATAGAAAGTACTTATCATTAGGAGCGCTTTTAGATTTACTAATGGTTGATGTTGAATTTTTATCTAATCTTTTAGGAATAGAAATGGAGTTCTTTAAGAAATATCAAAATGAATTAGCAAAAGAATTTACAATTTCAGATCTTAACTTAAAAGTAAATTAAAGAGTCCGACCAGTCTTCTGGAGGGCACAAGCTGTACGTATTAAGCGTATGTCTTGTGCCTTTTTTGTTTGGATAGAGAAATGAAAGAGGTGAACCCAAATTTGTTTAATTGGCTAAAAGATTATCAAAAATTAGAAGAAGATATTGCTTATTTAGATTACAACTTGGATAAAACAAAAGCTGAATTAAAACGTTGGGTTAGTGGTGATTTGCAAGATGTACGTTTAACTGCTGAATCGGAAGGTGCAAAGGTAGAAGAACGTATTGAAGCAATTGAATATGAGTTAGCTCATAATATGAATGCAATGCATGATTTATTGAATTTGATTAGTAAGTTCAAAGGATTAGAAAATAAATTATTGAAAATGAAGTATGTGTACGGAATGACATTAGAGGAAATAGCTGAGGATTTGAATTACAGTTCTAGTTATATCTATAAGAAACATGCTGAGATTGTAAGGAGAATAAAGTTCGCTGAAAAACTTGCACTTTACTGACAGCCAGTTTTATGAATGTTAACTCTTGAAAATATAGATTATAGTAATAACATAAGAAATTGACGAAGGGGCAACTGGTGCACGGTTGCTCTTTTATTATGTCGATATATGACGAAATGTTATTCTGTAAAAATGTCTCTTTTTATCAGATAATGTAGATAGAAAGGAGATGTTGAAGATGATAGTCGAATTAGAATTTCTAGATATGTCAAAAACAAGAGTACATGAAAAAACAAAAATCTATGAAAATTTCAGTGCTCCAATTCCAAATGTAGGTGATACGATATATATTGAAGGTTATTTATATAAAGTAAATCGTAGAGATTTTATTTATTTAGATAACACTGGTATTGATTTAAAAGTATCATTCTGGTGTGAAGAACTAAACTAAATAGAAAAGATGTGAAAGCATTCCTTATGGAGTGCTTTTTATTATATAAAAAAGAGGACGCTCAGGGCGTCCTTAATTATTATTATCACTATTTATATTATACTCATTTAAATCATTATTATTTGCTTTTATATTATAGTCTTTATCAAAAGGTAATTTTATATTTAATTGCTCTCTTAAGGCATCTTGTAAGACCTGTGAAAAGTTTATATTTTCTTTTATAGCTGCTTCATTCAACCATTGAGGTATAGTTAATGTTTTCTTAATAGAATTATTATTTATAGCTTTTCTATATAATGGCATATGAATTTCAATTTGTACCATTATCTTTTTAGAAATATTCTCATAAAACTCTATATCTAAACTTAATTCTTCTAATGAGGTTGGTTCTGGTATTTCTAAGTGATTAATCTCCATGTTATATAAAATGGATCCTAAGGATTCTTTAGCGTTGTTTATAGCTTCTTGAATTGTGTCGCCTTGTGCATGACAACCAACTATGTCAGGAAATGAAACGCTGAAAACATCTTCATCGGGATATTGTTCTAATATAGCAGTAAAACTATAGAAATCTTTATACGTATGTCTATTTGAGTTATTCATTTGAAAACCTCCATTTTTATTAAAATTAACATTTGTTGATTTTCTTTAAAAATTGGTTATAGTAGTATCATACAGTTTTTAGAAAAGCAGAGGGGTTAAAACCCCTTTATCTGCTTTACAATTTTATGAGCGGTTCCAGTTGCAACATCTTTGACGGGATGAGGTATCGAAATGTGATACGGTGCTCCTGGTTTGGTGAAGATTAAATGGTCACCTTTACCGCGCTTTTTACTTGGCTGACGTTCCCATTGGTGTTCTTCAGCCATTTTTATTAATTGTTTAGAACTGTATGATGGCAAAGCGCTTGCTCCTTTCTTATGTATTTTCGAGTTATTGTTCACCTCCTTTAACTCTATATTTATTATAACACGTATATTTTATACGTGCAATATAATATGTGTAATTTATACGTATTTATTTTTAAGAAGTTTAATATGTTTCGAAGCATCCATAATGGGTGCTTTTTGTTTTGGAGAAAAGTAAGAAAGGAATGATAATAATTGAACAGTGTTTTAAACGGTAAGATTGCTTTGCTTGGCCTTATACCTATTGATAAGAAAGCGTATATCAAATACTTGAAGTCTCATGAGAAAGCGTATAAGAAGTCTGGGATTGATATTAGTGGATTCAAATATTATAAACTTCACGGACAGAAGCCAATGTTTTATTCTGTAGAATACCTCATGCAAACACCGATAAAAGATTTATTAGAAAGAGATAAAGGTAATAAGGAACGATTAGTAAAGACGGATGAATTATTACTTGGTGAATAAGGAGTGAGTAACATTGACTAACTTCTACAAAACAAAACGCTGGAAGAACAAACGAGCAAATGTATTAAGACGTGACTCGTACCAATGCCAAGAATGTAAACGATATGGCAAGAACAAAGAAGCAACGACAGTACATCATATCCATCCATTAAGGAATAGACCGGAGCTAAGACTCACAACAAGTAATCTGGTTAGCTTGTGTGGAAGGTGTCACGATAAGATGCATGACCGAGTGAGTGATGAGTTAACCGAGTTAGGTATGCAATGGATAGAACGAATGGAGAGAGTGAAGGGTAATGGAACAACTAACTAAACTTGAAAAGGCAATAGTCATTGGAACAATCCTTAATGCAATTGGTGAAGAGAAACTTGAAGAGTATATTGAGTTAGAAAAGATTGAACCATTAATCGAAACGTTTGATGATATGCAAGAGAATACAACACCAAAAGAAAAGAAAGAAGCTACAACAAATTTAATCAATAAACTAATCGAAGATTTTCTGAAAGAAATCAATCAAGAAGAAATGAAACAATCCCCCCTACTTAAAAAATAATTCAAAGGGTCTTATGGGGACCGAGAGGGGGAGCTTTTTCCAATAGAGCGACTATATTTTTTTTAGAAAGGGGGTGTGGTGCCCGGATGGACCAAAAAGAAAAAATGAAATTGAAAGAAACTGTGATTGCTAATATGAAACATTTGGGTGTTTATCGGGATGATTTTGAACATACAATTAACATTTATGTTGGTATGTTAGCTCAATATCAAGCTTTCGAACAACAATTTGAAGAGTCAGGTTTTAAAATAACAGATTCATATACAAATAAAGCCGGGGCGACGAATGAAAGAAAAACCCCGATCTACACAGCTATGGAAGCTTTGCGGAAAGACCTGGCCAACTATTCGAATTTACTATGTTTGAACCCGAAAACGTATGAACGAATAAAACGTCCAGAAGTACCAGTTCGTAAAAAAGAAACTGAAAAACCAAAATCAAAATTAGTACAAGCATTGAGTGATAGTTCATGAGTAAATATGAAAATTATGACTTAGTTATGGAATACGCATCTTCAATTGTGGAGGGCAGAAAATTAGCAAATAAAGAGCAAATACAAGGTTGTGAAAGATTTTTAAGAGATTTAAAAAATCCTGATTATGAATTCAATCCAAAAGATGCAGAGTTTGTTATAAGAATTATTGAAAAAACTTTCGTACATGCTCAAGGGGAAAAATTGGACGGCACACCGCTAAGAGGTACGCCTTTTTTATTGGAGCCATTTCATAAGTACCAGGTATATAATTTGCTAGGATTTTATCATAAGGGGACAAAAATTAGACGTTTTAAAGAAGCGTTTATTTATATTCCAAGGAAAAATATAAAAACATCTTTTGCAGCAGGATTAGCCTGGGCTTTGGGATTATTAAATCGGAAATCTGGAAGTAAAATTTATATTACTTCGGCAGCATTAAAACAATCCCTTGAAAGCTTTAATTTTATAAACTTTAATCTTGGTCAAATGGGTGAAAAAGAGAATTTTAGGGTAATTGATAATAACCAGGAACATTCTATTTCTGGTGATTTAGGTGACGGTTCTATTTTCATCCAAGCATTAGCAGCGAATCCTGATAAACAGGACTCATTAAACTGTAATATTGCTATTGCTGATGAATTACACGCTTATAAAACACCAAAACAATATAATATCATCAAAGAAGCCATGAAAGCTTATACGAATAAGTTAATGATTGGTATAACAACGGCCGGAGATGATATGACAAGCTTCTGTTATCAACGTTTACAGTATTGTAAAAAGATACTTGATGGCACTGTGAAAGACGAGGCTTATTTTGTGTTCATTGCAAAGGCTGATGAAGATGAAAAAGGAAATGTGGATTACACAAACCCGATTGAACATCAAAAAGCAAATCCAGCTTATGAGGTTTCAATTCGACCTGATGATCTCTTGAACGATGCACTACAAGCACAGAATGATCCTCAACAGAGGAAAGACTTTTTAGCAAAGTCATTAAACATTTACACATCAGCTATTCGTGCTTATTTTAATTTAGATGAATTCAAAGCTTCTGACAAAAAGTACAATTGGACGCTTGAAGAGTTAGCTAAATTGAAAATCGATTGGTTTGGTGGCGCCGATCTTTCGAAGATGCACGATTTAACAGCGGCGGCTTTGTATGGAAATTACAAAGGAGTAGATATCGTTATTCCTCATGCTTGGTTTCCAATTATAGCAGCTACGCAAAAGGCAGAGGAAGACAATATCCCTTTATTTGGTTGGAAAGATGATGGTTGGTTGACCATGTGTAATACGCCTACTGTAAATCATTCTGATATCGTAAATTGGTTTATCAAAATGAAGAAAAAGGGATTTAAAATTAAACAGGTTGGTTTTGATAGAAAGTTTAGTCGAGAATTTTTCCTTGCAATGAAGAGTAAAGGTTTTCGAATGGTTGACCAACCACAATACTTCCACAAGAAATCTGAGGGATTTAGACGTATTGAAAAGAAAACTAAGGATGGAGAGTTTTATTATTTACATTCGCAAGCATTTGAATATTGTGTGCAGAATGTTGCAGCAATCGAGAAAACAGATGACATGATTCAATATGAAAAAGTTATGCCAAACCAGCGTATCGATATCTTTGATGCGGCTGTTTTTGGTGCTATTCGTATGCTTGAAAACTTTGAAAAGGCTGTTGATGCTTCAACGTGGTTAGAAAGCTAATCTTAGGAAGGAGGTGTAAATTTTGAAGTTTTGGAGAAAGAAAAAAACACGTTCATCTGTTTCTATTCCAATAGCACTTGGAGATGTTGAAACAGTTGGTTATACAAGACTTTCGGACAATCCTGATGTATTAATTGCAGTTGATAAAATAGCCGATTTAGTTTCTAATATGACAATTCATCTCATGGAAAATACTGATGAAGGTGATAAACGGTTGAGAAATCAATTGTCACGAAAGATAGATATTGAACCACATCGGAATATGACTCGTAAATCTTGGGTTTATAAGATTGTTAGTGACTTATTACTTCATGGTGATGGTAATTCTATTGTTCATATTGGTATTGATCCAAAAACGACTTTCATTGATGATTTAACACCGTTTCAAATGCAAGCCGTAAGCTATGAAGATGTGGATGGCAACTACCTCATCAACTTCAACGGTACAACGTACACATCAGACGAGGTAATTCACTTTGTAATTAACCCTCATCCTAATTATCCATACCGTGGTACTGGATATCGTGTGGCATTAAAGGAAATCGTAAGAAATTTAAATCAAGCTACAAGAACAAAGAATAATTTTATGAGCGGTAAATACATGCCATCACTTATTATTTCTGTGGATGCCATGACAGAAGAGTTATCTAGTAAAGAAGGTAGAGATAATATTATGGCTAAATATTTTGCAGAAACAGAAGGTGGTAGGCCTTGGATCATCCCCGCAGACTTAATAAAAGTTGAGCAAGTAAAACCTTTATCGCTAAAAGATATTGCTATTAATGAAGGTGTTGAATTAGATAAGAAAACTGTTGCTGGGCTCTTTGGGATTCCGGCTTTTTTCTTGGGTGTTGGTGAGTTTAATAAAGATGAATATAACAATTTCATTAATACACGCGTTTTTTCGATCGGACAAGTTATAGCACAAACATTAACACGTGATTTGTTATTTAGTCCAAATTGGTTTTTCCGTTTAAATCCACGAAGTTTATACTCATACAATTTAAGTGAAATGGTGGAAGCTGGCACACAAATGGTTGACCGAAATGCAATGAGAAGAAATGAATTACGTGATTGGGTTGGACTGGATCCTGATCCAGAAATGCAAGAGCTCATCATCTTAGAAAACTATATTCCAGCTAATAAGATTGGTAGCCAAAACAAACTGAAGGGAGGTGAGAACGATGAATAAACGCCATATGCACTTTACGTCAGAATTAAAAACTAGAGATAGTGAAAACGAAAATGAAGCAGTGATTGAGGGGTATTTTGTTGTCTACAATCAAGAAACTGAGTTATGGCCAGGAGCATTTGAAGAAGTGGCACCAGGAGCATTTGAAAATAGTTTACGTAACAATGACATTATGTGCCTGGATAATCATGATTCAAGAATGGTTTTAGCTAGTTTTGGTAGTGACACGCTTGAATTAAAGTCCGATAACTATGGTTTATGGGGAAAAGCGATTATTGATTTAGAAGATCCAAATGCAAAAAGTGCGTATCGTAAAGTACAGACTGGGAAAGTACGTGGCTGTTCATTTGGTTTTTATCCAACAAAAGAAGAACAAATTACACGTGATGATGGAACGATGAAATGGAGAATAACTGAAGCTGAGCTACATGAGGTTTCTATTACAGCATTCCCAGCTTATCCACAAACGGATATTATGGCCAGACAAAAAGATGTTGAAGTTATCAAGAAACAAAGGTTAGAACAACGAAAAAAACAATTAAGGGAGCGATTAAACAATGCCTAATCCAGTATTAATTGGCGCTAAATTAAATATGAAACGAAATTCCTTATCAACTTTGGAAGGAAAATTAACGGAATTACTTGCAAAACGAAGTGAGTTGGAAGCATCTATCGAAGGAATCGACAATGAAGAAGATTTAACAGCACTTGAAGCAAGTATTAAGGAAAATGATGATGCTATTACTTCCACAGAAGATGAAAAAACAACATTAACAGAAGAAATCGAGGAACTAGAAAAGGAACTAGAAGCATCTAATCGTAGATCACCAAATAAAGGAGCGAAACGCAATATGCCAAAACACAATGAAACACGTGAAGCTATCAATGCTTATGTGCGCAGTAAAGATCAAACGCGTTCTGGATTCACATCTGTGGAGGGGGGAGCATTAATTCCAGAAGAATTATTAAAACCACAACAAGAAAAAGTAGATACAGTAGATTTAACACAATACGTACGAAAAATCCCAGTAAATCGCGGTTCAGGTAAATACCCGATTATTAAGAAATCAAACGGAAAAATGATTTCAGTTGCAGAGCTGGCAAAAAATCCAGAACTTGCACATCCTAAATTTGAAGATGTATCATACGACATCGAAACGTATCGTGGTTACATTCCTGTTTCTCAAGAAATGATTGATGATGCAGATTATGATATTTCGGGTCTCATTGCAGAAGATATTCAGGACCAAGATTTAAATACAAAAAATGCTGAAATTGCAGCTATCTTTAAAACAGCTACAGCTCAACCTGTAACTGGATTAGACGGGATTGTTACATTACTAAATACAGGTTTTAAGCAGGTTTATAATGTGAAATTTTATGTTTCCTCTTCACTATTTAATGCATTAGACTTATTGAAAGATAAAAATGGTCGTTATTTATTACAGGATGATATTACAGTTGCATCTGGTAAACGTATTAAGAGCAAAGAGGTTGTAGTCTTAGATGATGATATGATTGGTAAAAAAGATGGCGATTTAGTTGGCTTTGTGGGTGATGCGTATGAATTCTGTACTTTATTTGATCGTAAAAAAGCATCTGTTAAATGGACTGATAATGACATTTACGGTCAATTATTAGCTGGCTTTGTTCGCTTTGATACTAAAGCTGTAGACAAACAAGCAGGATACTACATCACATACACACCAGAAGCGCCAGCGGGAGCATAAAGAAAGGGTGGTTATGAATGGCTAAGTATGAAGTCTTAGAAGATTTTACAGACTTACAAGATAATAATCACATTTATCGAAAGGGAGATCATTACCCTCATAAGGGGCAAGGAAAGAAAAAACGGATTGAAGAACTTTCGGGGAGCGAAAATCTTAGAGGTGAGCCTTTAATCAAGGAATTAGAAGGCAATGAATAATCAAGTAAAAACAAATTTATTAACTTTATTAAAACTTGATTTAGGTATCACTCACGATTTGAGGGATGCTTATTTTAATAATTTATTAGTTAGTTCTCAAAATGAGATTGAGAGAACAGGAATTGTATTAGATTTTGAAAATATCGATGATCAAATGCTCACAGTTGATTATGCAGCATGGGTTTATCGACATCGCCAAGAAGATGTTCCATTATCTCGAAATTTACAAATCCGTCTTAATAATAGAGTGATTAAGAAGGCAGGGATTAAAGATGCCGTCGATTAAACCCAGTGTAGGAAATTCAAAGTGCATATCATTAGACGGTGTGTGCTTTTTAATTTCCATTGAAACTGAAAAGGATGAGCTTGGACAAGAAATTGGTACAAATGAAAAACCAAGACAAATATTTTGCTCTGAATTAAGTATTAGTCAATCTGAATTTTATTCAGCGGGACAGCTTAATCGTAAACCACAGATTATGCTAATTGTTGATTCTGATGAGTATGACAAGGAAAGCAAGGTAAAATATGAGGAAATGAAATACACTATTTACCGCTCCTTTATGAGATCGGATGGCTTCACAGAATTATATTGTGAGGTGAATATTGGTGGCTAATATCAATGATTTAGCAAGTGAGATTACCAGAGAATTACAAAGGTATGCTGGTGTTGTGGACGAAAAATTAGAAAATGAGATTGATGAAATAAGCGATATCGCTGTAGGGAAATTAAAACAAAATAGTCCTAAAAAAACAGGTGGTTATCGTAAAGGGTGGCGAAAGAAAAAAGAGGGGAAAGGAGTTATTATTCATAATATAAAGGGGCAATTAACACATCTCTTAGAGAATGGTCATGCGAAAGTTGATGGTGGTCGTGTTCCAGCAAAAGTGCATATTCGTCCAGTTGAGGAGTATGTAACTGACGAGTTACCAAAGCGAATTGAAAGGTCGGTTCAACAATGAACTTAATTGAATTAAAGAAAATGCTTGAAGCTACAGGCTATCCTGTGGCTTATTCTCATTTTACAGCAACACCGACTAAACCAGTTCCAGCGCCACCTTATATTTGTTTTCTTGTGGACGGATCAGCAAATTTAATGGCCGATAACAAGGTCTACCACAAGATAAATGACTTAAACATAGAGCTTTACACAACTAAAAAAGATTTAGTTGCAGAAGCGAAACTTGAAAAAGTCCTAGACGATCATGAGATTCCTTATGACTCGTATGGGACTTTTATTGAATCTGAAAAAATGTATCAAAAAATATATGAAACGAGGTTGATGTAAATGAATAAAGAAAATAAAGTCACATTTGGTTTGAAGAATGTACATTATGTACCAATTGATATTCAAGACTTTATAGTGAAATTTGGTACTCCAGTTCCATTACCTGGTGGGGTTGAACTAACTTTTGAACCACGCGGTGATTTAATTGAATTTTATGCTGATGATATGCTTTATTATGCGGCAAGTAATAACCAAGGTTATGATGGAACGCTATCTATTGCAACTATTCCGGAACAATTTGCTATCGATGCATTAGGAGAGCAATTAGATGAAACAGACGGTGTATTAAATGAGTTAGCTGATGCCAAAGGAAAATCATTTGCATTACTATTTGAATTCGATGGCGATGTGAACGCAACTCGACACGTTATGTATAACTGTGCGGCGAGCCGTCCGACAATCGCATCTAAAACAAAAACAAATTCAGCTGAACCAAATACAAATGAATTGAAGTTTGTATCTAGTCCAATTGTTTTAGCGCCTGGCGGAAGACCAATGGTTAAAACAAAAACAACGTCTAAAACGACTCAAGCAATTTACGATAACTGGTACAAAGAAGTGTACATTAAAAAACCAGCAGCACCAAAAGGAGCGTAAGTAAATGGAAAAGACAATTACAATAGACGGAAAACAAATCCGACTTAAAAGTACAGCAGCAACAGTCAAACGTTATAAGGCTCAATTTAGACGTAATTTATTTGCTGATTTGATGGGATTAGGAGCAATTAGCGCATTAACTTCACCGGATGGTACGCAACAACCTATTGATATGTCTAATGTTGATTTAAGTAATGTGGATTTTGAACTTATTTATGATTTAACTTGGTTATTCGCTAAAACAGCGGATCAAAGTATTCCTGATCCTATGGTGTGGTTAGATGGATTTGAAGAGTTCCCAATCGAAGAAATTATGCCGGAAATTATGGATTTAATCCAAGTTACTATGGGAGCAAAAAAAAAATAACAGAAAATAATGAAGGGCAAGGGACTTTCGGTGATGAAGAATTAACATCCGATACGTTCCTTGCTCTTTGTTATAAAGCGAAACTAACAAGTTGGGATTTAGAAGATATGACAATCGGTGATTGTTTTGACTATATTGCTGAATTTGCTGAAATGGAGAATCCGGATAAAGAAAAAGTTAGAAAAGCAAATCAAAAAGACTTCGATTCGTTCTAAGAAAGGGGTGAGAAAATGGCAGGAAGAATTAAAGGAATTACAATTGAGATTAATGGTAACACTCAACCGTTACAAAATGCTTTAAAAGATGTTAATAAGCAAAGTGATAGCTTGGCAAAAGAACTAAAAGATGTTGAACGTCTTTTAAAATTTGATCCTGGTAATGTTGAAGCTTTGGCTCAGAAGCAAAAGTTATTAACTCAACAAATTGAAAATACAACGCAAAAGTTGGACAAATTGAAAGCAGCGGAGCAACAAGTCCAAGCGCAATTTCAAAACGGAAAGATTTCTGAAGAACAATACCGTGCATTCAGGCGTGAAATTGAATTTACAGAAGGGTCACTTAATGGTCTTAAAAATAAACTAGGAAACATGAAAGCTGAGCAAGAGAATGTAGCGAGTTCCACAAGACAACTAGAAACATTGTTTAGAGCTACAGGTAAAAGTGTTGATGATTTTGCAGGAGCATTAGGAAATCGTCTTGTGAATGCAATTCGAAATGGAACGGCTACAAGTAAACAGTTAGAGCAAGCGATTGGAATTATCGGCCGTGAAGCATTAGGCGCAGGGACGGATATTGATAAATTACAACGCGCTCTTCGATCTGTGGATGCAGGAAATTCGATTCGACAAGTACAAAATGAGTTAAGAGATTTACAGCAAGAAGCCGGAAGAACGGAGAAAAAGTTTGAAGGGCTAAAAGTAGGACTCGAAAATGTTATTGGTGGTATGGCAGCAGGCGGAGGTATGGCAGCAGCTGTTGAAAAAGCACTTGATATGTCCAAGTTAAAAACAAAAATTGAAATAGGATTTGATGTTCCTGAATCCTCAAAAAAATCAGTAGAGGATGCTGTAAGAGGAATTTCAGCCTATGGATTGGATGCAGAAGAAGCACTTGAGGGTGTAAGAAGACAATGGGCTTTGAATAAAGGTGTTAGTGATGAAGCAAATGCTTCTTTTGTAAAGAGTGCAGCTGTTATTTCTAATGCTTATGCTGGCATAGATTTTACTGAATTAATTCAAGAAACAAATGAAATTGGCAATGAACTAGGCATTTCACAAGAAGGCGCTCTCGGTATGGCTGACGCCTTATTAAAAATGGGTTTTCCGCCAGAACAATTAGATATTATCGCTGAATATGGCGGCCAGCTCACGCGAGCAGGATACAATGCTGAAGAAGTACAAGCTATTATGGCAGCTGGTGTTGATACAGGAACCTGGAATATTGATAACCTCTTAGACGGATTGAAAGAAGGGCGTATTAAAGCGGCTGAATTTGGTCAAGGTGTCGATAAAGCAATGACTGAAGCTCTTGAAGGTACAAAAATTTCAGCAGAACAAGTTGAAAAATGGGGGCAGGCAGTAGCTAAAGGTGGTAAAGATGGATCGGCAGCTATGACAGAAATTGCACAAGCTTTATCAGAGGTTGAAGATGAAACAAAACGTAATGAATTAGGTGTTAAATTTTTCGGGACAATGTATGAAGATCAAGGGCAAAACATCATTAATACTTTGCTAGGTGCAAAAGAGAAAACAGTTGATTTTGGAAAGCAACAAGATAAACTGAATGATTCCATTAAGAAAATGGATGCAAACCCAGCAGTTAAATTTCAAAAAGCGATGCAGGATTTACAAGTTGCGCTTCAGCCAGTTCTTAGTGTAATAGCGGATGTCATTTCAAAAATAGCTGAATGGGTTTCAAACAATCCAAAGTTAGCAGCCACATTAACAGCTGTTGCAATGGCTATTGGTATAATCTCAGGTGCAATTATGGCTCTTGCGCCAATAGTCATGACGGTAATGAGTATATTTGGGGTTGGTGCAGCTGTAGCAGCAGGGATAGTTGCCATTGTTCCAATTATCATAGCAGCCATAGTTGCTTTAGGTATAGCAATTTATAAAAATTGGGAAGATATTAAAAATTGGACAATAGAAACATGGAATTCTATTAAAGAATATTTAATAGAGCTTTGGAATGGAATAGTTCAATCCTCCAGTGAGGCATGGAGTTCTTTCTTAGAAACAATGCATTCATTCTTTGATCCAATAGGGCAATTTTTTAGCGATTTATGGACAGGAATAGGCGAAATATGTAGTAGTACATGGAATTCTATTGTTGAATTCTTTTCAGGAGCTTGGGCTTCATTTACTGAAATGATGCATAGTTTTTTTGATCCGATAGGGGAATTCTTTAGTAGTTTATGGTCCGGAATTGTGGAAACAGCATCTTCTTGGTGGACTTCTTTAGTTACAACAGCTTCAGAATTATGGGGGACACTCGTACAAGCTTGGCAAGAAACTTGGAATACCATCGTTACTGTTTTAGATCCAATCATTTCATTAATTTCAACAGTACTACAAGCTGGATGGCTATTAATACAAGCAGGGGTACAAATTGCATGGGCAGCCATTTCACAATATATCATTCAACCAATTCAACAAGCTTATGACTGGGTAAGTACAAAGATAGGTGAATTAGTTACATGGCTCGGTACACAATGGGAAATCGCAAAAGCTGTGGCACAAGTTGCATGGGGATTATTTAAACAATATATTATCCAGCCTGTACAGGAAGCTTGGAGTTTAGTAAAAGAGAAATTTAGCGATTTAATTTCTTGGTTAAGTTCACAGTGGGAATTTGCCAAATCATACACCCTTATGGCTTGGAACTTGGTAAAACAGTACGTTATTCAGCCAGTTCAAGAATTGTGGAATACAACCAAGCAAAAGCTTGCTGATTTAGCCAATTGGATATTATCAAATTGGGGCTCTATAAAATCCTATACGCTTACAGCTTGGAATCTAGTAAAGCAATATGTTATTCAGCCAGTAACAGATGCCTATAATCAGGCAAAGCAAAAATTTACTGATTTATATAATTCAGCTAGAGAAAAATTCGATTCTGTAAAGAATGCAGCACAAGAAAAATTTGAAGCGGCGAAACGATTTATTATTGATCCGATACGAGATGCGGTTGGAAGAGTAGAAGAGTTTGTTGGTAAAATAAAGGGCTTCTTTGAAAATATGAAGTTGAAAATCCCAAAACCTGAAATGCCGCCTCTTCCACACTTCAGCTTGCAAACTAGTACGAAAAACGTTTTAGGAAAAGACATTACTTTTCCATCGGGAATTAATATAGATTGGCGGGCAAAAGGTGGTATTTTCACTAAACCAACTATCTTTGGAATGATGGGTGGAAACTTGCAAGGAGCTGGAGAAGCTGGACCAGAAGCAGTTTTACCTTTAAATAAAAAGACCCTCGGATCAATTGGTGCTGGAATTGCAGCAGCCATGCCACGCGAACAATTTGCTAGGTTTAGTGAAATAAATCAAGTAATGAGTGATATGAGCCGTATGATGGCTAGTTCTGTAAGTCAATTATCAGGATTAAAGACTGTCATGAGTGGTGTGTATGGAAGTATGTCAAATAGTAGACAAGCCATGACAAGCAGCGTATCAAATCAAGTATTTAATTACTCTTCAGGATCATCTGACGGTGGAGTACTTCCAATGCTTGGTGGCGATTTAGTTGTTGAAGTTCCTGTTGTTTTAGAGGGACGAGATGTGGCGCGTGGCACGTATCGATATACAACCGAGTATCAAGAAAGAGAAACAAAAAGAAACTCAGACTTTTAGGTTTGGGTTTCTTTTATTATATAAAAAATGAGGTGTCAACATGAGTTCTTTTACATTTAATAACGAACGAAAAAACTTTATTCAAATCGCAAAAGGATGGAAAAGACCAACTTGGGCGCCATTAAAAAGGAATTTCCTAAGTGTTCCTGGATATCCAGGCGCAAGACTATTAAACACACAAACGGAAATGCGTGTTTTATCTATCCCTGTAGGAATCATTGTTCCTGATGGATCTGATTTAGAAATCATAAAAGAAGAAATTGCAGATTGGCTAATTACAGATCAAACAGCAGAGCTTATTTTCGATGTAGAACCAAATAGAACATATTTAGCGGTAGTGGATGATAGCTTTGACCCGGATGAATTTGTAACACTTGGAATCGGTACAATTAAATTTGTTTGTCCGATACCTTATAAGCTAGGGCAAGTACAAACTTACACATTCACTCAAAACTGGTCTACCGAGACTACTTCTTATTTCACGAATAAAGGAAGCGTAGAAGCTCCAGCGTTAATTGAAATGACTGTAAAAAAACCAAGCACTTTTTTAGATGTATGGTTTGGTAAATATCCTTTAGAACGAAACTATTTCCGTATTGGATATCCATTAACTGTGGAAGAATCCACTGTCCAAGAGCGTGAGCGTGTGCTATGGGATGAAATGGCTTCACCAATAGGATGGACTCCTGTTACTGGACAAGTTGAGGAAATGAAAGGGACAGGTAGTTTTAAATCAAGAGATGGTTATGCATTATATTGTGAAGAATACGGAGAGGGAAAAGGATTTTACGGTGCAATAGCTAAGAAAAGTATTCCGGGCGGACCATTACAAGATTTTGAAATGGAGGCATGGATGACTTTAAAGTCCAAAAACATTGATGAAATGGGGCGTGTTGAAGTTCTTCTTCTAGATGAGGCAAGTAATGTGGTAGCACGCATCAATATGAATGATCTATATGGGACTGCTGAAATTACAAAGGCTCATATGAAAATTGGGAATAGCGGAACACCCAATAGTTTTCGGAAATTAGTTGATACAAGTGGATATTATTCGAATACATTTAACCAATTCCGAGGGCGTTTACGTATTGCTAGAAGAGGAAAACAATGGTCTGTTTATGTCGCTAAATTTATAGATGGTACAGAGACAGATGGTGCTTCACTTGTGGAACGTTGGATTGATGAAACAGGAAATCCGATGACAGAACGTAAAATAGCACAAGTTATGATCGCGATTTGTAAGTGGGATAATCACCAGCCTATTAACGAAATGCAAATTGACGATTTAAAGATTTGGAAGGTAAACAAAGTCCCTTCAAATACAAAGCCTTATATTTTCGATACAGGAGATAAAGTAATTATTGATACAGAAAGAAGCCTTGTTACGATTAATGGGAAAGACGCTATTAATATTAAAGATATATTTAGTGAGTTTCCTAAGGTCATTCGTGGAGATAATCGTATTGATATTATGCCGCCGGATGTTATAGCTACAATCAGTTATAGGGAGAGATATAGATGAGAACGCCAAGTGGTGAATTACATGTTTGCGATTTTAAAACAGGACAGATTGTATCAAGCATTCAGCCCGCAGATTATTGGGATGATAAACGACATTGGGAAATCAAAAACAACATTGATACATTAGAGTTTCGAGTATTTGATAATACAAGGCATTCGTCCACACTTATACAGCAAAACTTAGTATTAAAAGAAGTGCGCGATGGACGTATTGTTCCTTATGTAATTACTGAAATTGAAAAAGATTCCGATGATAGATCAGTAATTGCTTATGCATCAGGAGAATGGATTCAACTTGCTAAAGCTGGAATTATCCCTCCACAAAAATTAGAAGGTAAAACCGTAATTGAAATGGTTGATATCGCTCTTGCGGGCACAAAGTGGCAAAAGGGGAATTTAGAATATGCTAGTTTCCGTTCTATGACAATCGATGAATTTATTGATCCGTTGTCTTTTCTTAAAAAGATTGCTTCTTTGTTTGAGTTAGAAATTCAATATCGCGCTGAAGTTGTAGGCTCTCAAGTTGTTGGGCGTTATGTAGATATGGTTAAGAAGCGTGGTCAAGAAACAGGGAAAGAAATAACCCTTGGTAAAGACTTGTTGGGAATTAAACGGATTGAAAACTCTCAAAATATTTGTACAGCCTTATTAGGTTTCGTAAAAAAAGAAGGCGGAGAATTCATTACCATTACAGAAATAAATAAGGGTGTTCCTTATCTTGTGGACAATGATGCTTTCCAAAGATGGAACGAGAAAGGGAATCATAAATTTGGTTTCTATAGTCCGGAAACAGAAAACGATGACATGGATGCCAAACGTTTAATGACTCTTATGAATACAGAGTTAAAAAAACGTGTAAATACATCTGTTTCTTATGAAGTTGAAGCACAATCAATTGGTCGTGTGTTTGGATTAGCTCACGAATTAATTAACGAGGGCGATACGATTCGAATAAAAGACACTGGATTCACACCTAAGCTTTATTTAGAAGCTAGGGCAATTGTTGGTGATGAATCGTTTAAAAATCCATTGCAAGATAAATATGTATTTGGAGATTATCATGAAATTATTGATCCAAATGAAGAATTAAGAAGGATTTACAATCGTATTCTTAGTTCGCTTGGCAATAAACAAGAAATGATAAATCAGCTAGATAAGTTAGTGAAAGAAGCGAATGAAACAGCTAGTAATGCAAAGAAGGAGTCAGAAGCAGCAAAAACACTTGCTGAAAAGGTACAAGAGAATGTTAAAAATAATACCGTTGAAATCATTGAATCAAAATACCCACCAACAACAGGGCTCAAAGATAGAAAAACATTATGGTTAGATATTTCTAACAGTAAGCCGGGCATTTTAAAACTCTGGAAAGATGGTATTTGGGACCCGGTTGTTCCTGATGTGGAATTGGTTAAAAAAGAAACAATAGAGCAGGTCAGCAAAGATATTGAATTCACAAAGACAGAATTAAATCAAAAGGTTCTAAGTGCGGAAGGTAAAGTGCAAGAAATAGCTGGACAAATAGTCGGTGTTCAAAAGCAGGTTAATGACAAAGTTGATCAAACGTGGATTAATAATAAATTAAAAGATAAGGCTGATAAATCCGGTGTTTATACGAAAGATGAAATTAAAGATGGTTTTATAGGAAAACAAATCTATGAAACTGATAAGAATGGTAACGTTAAGAAGTTCCAAGATATTAATACATCTATTAGTCAAACAAATGAAGCTCTTAAACAAAAAGCAGAGAAGTCGGAGTTAACGAAAATTAATGATGGTTTGTCTCAACTTGAAAGTAAAACGAATGAGATTATATCAACGGCAGATGGAACGAAGCAGACACTTTCTAATCTGAAAACTCAAGTTGATAATATTCAAGTTGGTGGACGAAATCTATTACTAGAAACAGCTACTAAATCACATTCAGTGAAGACTGGGGAAAATAAGCCGCATACCTACTTTGATGTAGCAAAGGACATAGCTACCTTAATGCAGGGTAAGAATCTTGCTATGAGTTTCCTATTTACAGGTAAAGTTACTGCATGGGGTACAACGAATAAATGGGCTGGTTTCGAAGTGAAGATTACTTTCACAGACAATACATTTCATTATCCAAGTTGCCGCGTAGAAAACCGTTTAACCCTAGGTAAACAATATAACCAGGAAAGGTTTACAGCAAGTGCAGTAGTAATGGATAAGCCTATTAAGGAGGTTTCAGTTTACGCTTTAGCACGTGATTTTACGGGGGACGTGTTAATTGAAAAGCTTAAATTAGAAATTGGCACAATACCAACGGCATGGACACCAGCACCAGAAGACCAAGTATCCACAGCTGATTTCACTAAAAAAACAGTAGAAATCGAGACTACTATTAAAGGAATAAATACTTCGGTATCAAATGTACAAAACGAACAGGGAAAGCTTACAGAACGTGTAACGAAATCTGAGCAAACAGCAAACGGCTTTAAACAATCCATCGAATCGTTAACTAAAAAAGATACTGACATTAGTAATAAATTAAATACGGTTGAATCCACTGTAGAAGGCACAAAAAAGACAATTTCCAATGTACAGCAAACAACAAGTGAACTAACTAAAACAACAACTGAAATTAAAGAGGAAGCTGGACGTACAAAAGAACGAATGGAACAAATTAATAGTAAAGTTGATGGTTTAGAAGTCGGTGCAACTAACATGATTAATGGAACAGAATTCATTAATGCTAATGGTTGGAGTCGTTGGGGGAATTATGGTGCTGTTAATGTTACAAATGAGAGTGCTTTAACTTCGTTGCCAACTCCTTATTCACTCCGAATGGAAACTGTAGTCGATGGTAAACAGCAAGTTGTGCCTAATGGAACACAAGTTGGTATGCGGTCACATGATCGTAAATTCAAAGTTAAAAAAGGTCAAAAATATACGATTTCATTTAATGTTGCAACTAGTGAGTTAGGTTGGTTATTGGATTACGTTTACATTATGTATACGGCTGAAGGTGGAAACAGAAGAATTCCTGATATTAACACTTTAGATTTTCCGATTGTAGCTAAGATCAACGATAGACAGAATAACAATTATTATAGAGTTCATTTTACATTCACAGCCGATAGAGATGATGATCAAGCATTTTTGCTTATCGCAGGTACTACAAAACGAGCGTTAGATGGAAAAAATGGTTACGCTTGGATTAGAGTTAATGCCCTTAAAGTAGAAAAAGGTACTATAGCTACTGACTGGGACACCTCAAACGCTGATAAAGTGTCGTTAAATGAATTCACTAAGAAAACAACTGAGATTGAAAAAAGTGTAGGTGGCATTAAAGAAACAATAACAAAAGTAGAAAATAATCAAAGTAGTTTTGATAAACGTGTTACTGAGGTAGAGAAGACAGCAAATGGAATCACTCAAAATGTTTCTAAATTACAAGAGACTCAAACACAGCAAGGGAAAACATTGACTCAAGCTACTACAACGTTAGAGCAACATTCTGAGGCATTGAATCTAACAATGAAAAAGAAAGATGTTGAAAATTATGTTGGGGGTCTTGGAGCCATCAATGAGATTCGCGATGCAGGTTTTACTCAAGGGAACAAATACTGGGGGTGGTCGAATGGGCACGCTATAGACCCAAACCTAAAGTATAAAGGATACAACTCGTTTTCTATGCACACTACGGGACAAGACCAGGATAGATGGTGGGGTGCTTTTGGGCAGTTTATAGATTGTTCTCCTTATGAAGACATTGTTGTTTCGGCTTACTTTAACACTGATGGGAAAGTGCCTATTGATAATGGTGTGTATATCGAGATGGAGTTTTGGCAATCGAATAAAACAACCAGAATTTCAACTGCTAGAGAAAGGGTTCAAATCATTAACAATACTTGGATTAAATCTACTTGTACAGCTAAAGCTCCAGCAGGAACTGGGTTTGTAAGATTTCGACCATACGTACAAAGAAATGGTAGAGCTTGGTTTTGCATGCCTATGTTACAGCGGGGGAAAGTAGCTACAGAATTTTGGTTACACCCTAAAGATCAAGTTGATTCTGATAAAATGCTAGAAGATATAGCTAATAGAGTAGCAACTGAGCAATACAATCAAAAGATGACTCAAATCGATAACCGTTTTAGTGTTAATGAAAAAGGTATTGATTTAGCAGCAAAAAAGACAGAGGTTTATACACAAACTCAATCTAATGATAAATTTGCTACGAATGCTTATGTAAGGAATATGGAAGGACGTATTCAAGTTACTGAGAAGAATATTCTTAGTACCGTAAAAAAAGGTGAAATCATTTCATCTATCAATCAAACGGCAGAAAAGATTAAAATTTCAGCCAATCTAATTGATTTGGTAGGTAGAGTAGAAGCATCTTGGTTAAAAGCTGGATTACTCCAAGGTATGACTATCAAAACAAGTGCTACAAAAGAATACCTCCATATGGAAAATCAGGTTATTCGTTTTGTAAACCAAGGCTCTGCCAAAATTGTGATGGGATTTGAAGATGAGAGAAAAAGTACAACACGTAACCCATATATAATCCTTGGTGAAGGTGATGGGACTGGTAGGAATATTGGAAGTATCTACAAAGATGGAAATGGCGTTTACTATCGCTATGTAGATTATAATGGCGCTGAAAGTAATATTCGTCTAACGAATGCAGGTAATATCGGTATAACAGCTCAAGATGGGATTTGGTTTACAGCCAAGAGAGTTAACTTCACGTCACCAATTTCAACATCGGGTATATTATTCAACTCATTTGGAAAGATTCCTTTGTCTCAACAAGGGGTTCTATGGATGGGGAATGGTTATAGAGGATTTGGAGCTTACTACCACGATGGAAAAGCATGGAACTTTATAAGTAGCTCACAATGATGAAAGGAGAAAATGAAATGAGTCAATTTTTAGGTATTTTAGGAACAGTTGGTGAAGATGGGACAATCAAAATTCCATTGGATATGTTGCAAACAGCAGGTATTAAACCAAATACAAAAGTGGAATTATTCTCTGATACTTCTAATCTGTTCGTTAGAACTGCAGAAAGGTTTTGTGATATTTGTGGTGTGAATACAAATACAACAAGAATCGGTAATCAGGAAATTTGCAAAGATTGCTTAGACAGAATTACACAAGCTTCACAGGAAAAACAGAATGTACCTTCTGAATAGAACAGTAGCAAATCGCAACTGAAAGGATTATGACTAAAAAAAATTAATAAATAGGAAACCGGAGCAGCCATAAGCTGGTCTTTTTTTTATTATCTAAAAAAGGAGAGGAAAAGATGGATCGTATTGATGTGTTATTAAAAATCTTTATTGCCACTTTCGGTGGCTTCTGTGGGTATTTCTTGGGAGGATGGGATGCAACATTGAAAATCTTAGTGACGATGGCAGTTATTGATTATTTAACTGGCATGATTGCAGCAGGGTATAACGGAGAATTAAAAAGTAAAGTTGGTTTCAAAGGCATCGCCAAAAAGGTGGTGCTTTTTCTTTTGGTCGGAGCGGCTGCACAACTAGATTCAGCGCTTGGAAGTAACAGTGCAATTCGTGAAGCGACTATTTTCTTCTTCATGGGTAATGAATTACTTTCACTTTTAGAAAATGCTGGTCGAATGGGCATTCCGTTACCACAAGCTTTAACAAATGCAGTTGAAATTTTAGGTGGTAAACAAAAACAAGAAGAGAAAAAGGGAGATGTTCTATAATGGAAATTAGAAAAAAATTAGTTGACCCAAGTAAATATTGTATAAAGTGTCCTTATACAATGAATCCGGAATTCATTACAGTCCACAATACTTACAACGATGCTACAGCAGAAAACGAAGTAGCTTATATGATTCGTAATGATAATCAGGTTTCATTTCATATTGCAGTAGATGATAAAGAAGCAGTACAAGGAATCCCTTTAGAGCGTAACGCCTGGCATACTGGCGACGGAAACGGGAACGGTAATCGTAAATCTATCGGAGTTGAAATTTGCTATTCTTTAAGCGGTGGAGATAGATACTATAAAGCGGAAGACAATGCAGCTATCGTTGTAGCTCAACTAATGAAACAGTACAATATTCCAATTAATAAAGTCCGTACACATCAATCATGGAGTGGGAAGTACTGTCCTCATCGTATGTTGGCAGAAGGACGTTGGAATAATTTTATTGAAAGAGTTCAAAATGCATACAATGGAGATGGTAAAGTAACTCCTACACTTATTCCACCGTCAACTAACGGGACAGGTATTGCGTATATTGAGGGGAATGGCATCAATCTTCGTAAAGGTCCAGGTACTGGATACGGGGTTATTCGTCAATTAGGTAAAGGTGAGTCCTACGAAGTATGGGGACAATCAAATGGATGGTTAAACCTTGGTGGCAATCAGTGGATTTATAATGATTCATCATACATTCGTTATAGAGGAGAAAGCACACCGACAAGTTCGCAATCAGTCAATAATGGTGTAGGAATAGTTACTATTACAGCAGATGTATTGCGTGTTCGTAAAGGTCCAGGAACTAATTATGACATTGTAAAAAATGTGTACCAAGGAGAACAATATCAGTCGTGGGGATATAGAGATGGTTGGTATAATGTGGGTGGAGACCAATGGGTTTCAGGTGAATATGTGAAGTTTGAAGAGTAAAGTAAGAGCCGTCATAATGACGGCTTTTTTTATTTTATAGCAATTATTTAACTATTACCTATTGATTTGAATAAATAGGTATGGTATAATTATATATGTAAGGGAGGTGAGAAACATGGATTGGGACTTAACAGAAAAGGTTCTTAGAAATCTAGCTTACATAGTAGCGATGGTGGTAGGAATCATAAACGCAAAGAAAGCTCTAAACGACATAAAAGACAGAAAGGAGAAGAAAAAGGAAGAAGAAATAGAAAAACGCCTAGCCCGCAAGACTAGACGCAAATAACACAACGGGGGAAGAAATTCCCCCAACCTTAAAAATATTATAACATAATTACAAAATTACACAAAATCCAATCCATGTAAAAATGAAGTTAGACCGAAACACTTTGGTATTAGTATTATTTTTAATATTAGTGGTTACAGTAACAAACTATAAGAAGCCTGAAGTAAGTGACTACTTAGGAATTGCTTCCACAATAATTTTAGCTATAGCGCTTGTTATTAATTTAATTTCTTTATGGAAAAAAGGCAGGGACGAAAAATGAGTATGGACTATAAAATAAGTCGTGAAGAAATAGAAAAGTTAGTTAACCAAGTAGTTTTAACAGCAAATGAAACTGTAAATTTATTAGGTGTCACAACCCAAAGATTACATGTACTTGTAAAACAAGGACGAATTGTTCCTATTAAAGTAGTTGATAGGGTTTCGTTGTATTTTCGTGAAGATGTAGAAAAACTGGCTGAAGAATTAGGGCAATTAAGAGAAAAATATCGACCATATGAATAATTTGAAAGCCAACTCTTTTATGAGTCGGCTTTTTTGTTGTTATGTAGCTAGAACTTACTTTTAGATAATGCTTTGAGTATAGGTCTTACAATTAAACCTATTAAACGAAATCCTTTAAATATAGAGCGTACAACTTTCATGAAGATGCCCCCTGAACTAAATAATGTATCAAGTATTTATTATTTCTTTTCTTTAACTTCATATTTAGCTTCAACAAAATTCAGTACTTTACCTTTTGGGTCATCATTCTCAAATTGAACAGCAGTAACTGTATGTACACCTGGTTTTAATGTATCTTCTGCTAATGTGAAAGTTGATTGTGTTAATTCACCGACTTGAGTAGTTCTATCAAAGATTTTATCAACGTAAACAAATGTTTGTTTGTCACCTTGGAAATTAGCATAATCTAAACCGATTTGATCCATGATTGTGTTTTTATCCGAGAATAAGACAGGTACATTTCCATTTTCGGAGTTTCCGGCTGGAGTATCAACTGTTATTTTTCCTTCTCCAACTGGTTTAGCATCTTTAGGGAAAGGATGCTTACTAGTTTTTTTAGTACTAGTTTCAGGTTTTTCGCTTTGTGTTGTTTGTTCTTTAACTTCACTCTTGCTATCAGTAGAACCACATCCAGCTAAAAGTCCTATTGAAAGTCCTGCAATAATTAATTTTTTCAAAGGTCGTTCCTCCTAATTGATATTAATAACTGTATCAGTATATCAGATATTAGAGATATTGGTATTATTTCACATCAACAAAATCATCAACTTCAAATTTCATATTTAATCGAAAAGCATTGGTACATACAATTGTTTTTGTTTCTACGCACACTTATTTCAAAATATGAAATGTATATAAGTGTAGTAATTTAAGTATCAGAATCAATGAATTTGTCGAAAATAAAAGAAGTAAGCCATATTAATCTGTTTATTTTTACTAAAAACTTATGCAATCCATAAAAACGAATGTGTTATTTATCATAAATCTCGTCACAATGGTGATTACACAATATAGCTGAAAATAAATGGCTGATAAGGAAAGTAATGCGTACATATTACAAAGAGGTAAAAATTTTTGAGATTCTTAACGGGGTCCGACATGGTAGAGCAAAATGTTACTAATTTTTTATATTGAAATAGGATATAAAAGAGAAGTAGAGAAAAAGATGTCCCAAAAATTGAAATGGTGTAATCAAATTCTTCTTATTTGTCGAAAATAGAAAATATAAGGGAATATTGGTGAAACAAGAGTATGAATTTATTCGATATAGTAGATATATGAAAAAATTTAAAATGCGTGTGCAATTGATTTATTCAAATGCTACATCTATTAGTCGGTTATGTGAAAGGAGTGTTGCCGATAATTGTTTTATAGTCTAGTAGTTAAAAAGGTTTAGATTTGAATGTAAGATATTTGATGCTTTTAAAGGAGTTGGTGCTATTGATTGTAGTTAAAAAGTAAGCAGCCTGAACATAAAAAATTTATCATTAGGAGGAATACAACATGAAGAACATTTTGAAATTCGTAGTAAAACACTTCTCGGAAGTTATTCTATTCATTTATGTAGTACTAGTTAAAGCGGCACCACTTCACAGTTATGCAATGTGGTTCACTCCAAAAGAATTTGCAGCATACACAACATCATTTAATAACTTTGTAGCAGGAAATATTGGAACTGTATTTGGGTTGTTAATGTTTGCGATTAATATTGTTTTAATTGCAAAATTGTACAAGTCTCAAAAGAAAGATGGAGCCGCTGATAAGCCTGAGCCCAAAACACGTTCAGAAAGGCACCAACGCTCCACAAAGTGACTGCCATCACTTTATAATTAATATTGACATCATTACAGTAACATAACCCCGAAAAATAAAAAAGGGGGAAATAAGCAGAAGTTAACCTGGTATTGGGGAACTTCTGTTTATTTATGCAGATAGAACCTTGTTACAATCCCATAAACTTTTTGTCAAAGTAGAACTTGTCCATTAAGTTATTTACAATCCCGTTGAAATAAGCGAATTTACCTTTCTTCATTTTTACTCCGGATTTAATTTTCATAACAAACTCTTTAATAGCTTTTAAGCCAATAGTAAGTTCCTGGTCTTTAGTAAATGCTTTATCACCTGTAGAGAAGTTAATAGTTTTATTGCACTGTCTTACGACCTTCCACAGTTCTTGAATTGTTTTTGATTCATGATAAAAAGAGCTAACTAAAGAAACAAAACGTTTTGGTACCCAATGAGCAACAAAATCAGCTTGTTCAATATTCTCTTCTGGTGTATTGCTATTCTCATTACTATTACGTTTGTTTATATCTTTTATATTTTGTTTTAAGGAAACAGGGGTTGTTTTAATGGTAGGACACTTTATAGGACTTTTTGTATCTACCTTGTTGGACACTTCTTCCACAATTGGTTGAATGATAACGGCATTAGAAGTTTGAAGCATATCTTTTGTGCGTTTCATTGCTACTTGTTTAACCATCCCTAGATCCACAAGTTTCTTAATTAAACGTTGTACAGTCTTATATGAAACTTCCATCTTTTCAGCAATTCTATTTTTGCATAGAAAACTAACACCTACATATTTACAACTGTGGCGCTTTAAAATTTCAAGTAACGTAATAAGTTTAGATTTTACGTCAGTACGTTTAATAGACATACGGATAGTGTCTCTGTATGCACGTATAGTTTTATTTAGTTCTTCTACTTCCTTAAATGTAGAAAGATTGTGGAAGGATTCTTTAGTTGCGATAACATCGATACGTTTTCTTTCCATATTATATGTCTCCTTTGTGGAAACAAAAAAGCAACGTCACCAATTTGGTAAACGTTGCTGAATAAACCCTACATGATGTAAAATAATTCATGAGAGTATAGCAAGTGTTTACCTGGCGTAATCAGGTGGACGGTATATAGAGTGTTGGTCGCACTTTATATACAGGCTGTGCTCTTTTGTTTTGTCTCGAATTTTTTCGGTATTCAAGACTAGCTACTTGCGGTGCTGGAAAAACAGAGATGTTGTTTTACGGAATTAACGAAGCGCTTCAAAAAGGGGAAAGAGTTTGTATCGCAACGCCGAGAACGGATGTTGTTCTAGAATTAGCACCGAGATTGCAAGAAGTATTTCCATATATAAAGGTAGCGGCTTTATATGGAGGGAGTGTGGATAAAGAAAAAGATGCAGTACTAGTGGTTGCGACTACGCATCAGTTATTACGTTATTATAGGGCATTTCATGTCATGGTTGTAGATGAAATAGATGCTTTTCCATATTGTGTAGATCAAATGTTACAGTACGCGGTAAAACAAGCGATGAAAGAAAGAGCGGCGCGTATTTATTTAACTGCGACTCCAGATGAAACGTGGAAGCGAAAACTTAGAAAAGGTAAACAAAAAGGTGTTATTGTTTCTGGACGATATCACCGTCATCCCTTGCCAGTTCCTTTATTTTGTTGGTGCGGGAATTGGAAAAAAAACCTCATTCATAAAAGAATTCCTCGAGTTTTACTACAGTGGTTACAAACATACTTAAATAAAAAATTCCCCATTTTTTTATTTGTCCCCCATGTGCGATATATAGAAGAAATAAGCTTGTTGTTAAAACCATTAAACAATCGAATTGAAGGTGTACATGCAGAAGATCCGGGGAGAAAAGAAAAAATAGCGGCTTTCAGAAAGGGAGAAATCCCATTATTAGTTACAACGACAATTTTAGAGCGAGGCGTAACGTTGAAAAATTTGCAAGTCGCAGTTTTAGGGGCGGAAGAAGAAATATTCTCAGAAAGTGCACTCGTACAAATTGCGGGTCGAGCAGGGCGGAGCTCTGAAGCACCGTATGGAGAGGTTATTTATTTTCACTATGGTAAGACAGAAGCGATGGTACGCGCGAAAAAACATATTCAAGGTATGAATAAAAATGCGGAAGAACAAGGATTGATTGATTAATGCATTGTTTACTTTGTGATGAGTGTTTTGTAGAAAAGGTTAGTTGGTACAATTTTTTTGTAAAGTGTCATAGAAAATATATATGTGATAGATGTGAACAGAAACTTTCTTATATTATAGGAGAAATTTGCATGGAATGTGGGCGACCTTTAGAATTTGTTTCTACCTCATTTCAAGAAGACGGTATTTGTATAGATTGTATAAGGTGGATGAAAGAGGAGAAGTATCGTTCTTTTAAAAACCGTTCGTTATACATGTATGATGATGGGATGAAAGAAATAGTAGCGCAGTTTAAGTTTCGGGGGGATGCAGAGTTAGTTCGCATTTTTTATCGCCCGTTTCGAAATTTATTTCAAAATTATTTTGCCAATGTTTCAACCGTTATAGCTGTTCCGCTTAGTAAGGAAAGGGAAGTTGAACGTGGTTTTAATCAAGCTGAGTTATTAGCAACTTGTTTGCCTGTCAAAATTTCTTATCCATCATTAAGAAGAAGGGAAACAGAAAAGCAAAGTAAGAAGACACGTAAAGAAAGGGTGTCAGGAAGCAATCCTTTTTATTTTCAGGGAGAAGAGATGTTTTCTGGACAACATATTTTACTCGTTGATGACGTGTATACGACAGGAATTACAGTTAGGCAAATCGGAAGTTTGTTATATGAGAGAGGGGCAACGGAAGTATCTAGTTTGACACTTTGTAGAAGTTAATATGGCAGTGTCGAAAGGGATAATAAAAAGGCGACAAGTCTTCTTTGACTTCATATGTTGTCATTCGTTATAGTCAAAATATGGGGCGAATGCCCTGATTTTTAGAGTGAAGGGAATGGAATGAACATGCAAGGAAGAGTGAAATGGTTCAATGCAGAAAAGGGATTTGGGTTTATTGAGCGTGAAGATGGTGACGATGTATTTGTCCATTTTTCTGCTATTCAACAAGATGGGTTTAAGTCATTAGAAGAAGGGCAACAAGTAGAGTTTGACATTGTAGATGGAGCACGTGGACCACAAGCAGCTAATGTTGTGAAACTGTAGGGGATATTGTTTTTGGAAGAGAAAGCTGCGTTTGTGGCAACGTTATATATATGTAGTAGAACCTCTTGTTTTTCGCAAGGGGTTTTTGTTATAGGGTAAGTTGTCAAAAAGTTGTTTCTTTTCTGTAACGAATTGTCCACAGTTATATTCGTTATTCACGATGTTAATAGGATAAAATAAAGATAGAAACGATGCATCTTTTCATTTCAACAAAAAACGATAAAAAAATCGCAATTCCACTAATTTTTTTAAAAAAGTTAGAAGGAGTTTTTAAGCCAATGTCGAAATTATAGTACATAGGCTTGAAAGGAGGAATTCATCTATGAAATTCAACATTCGTGGTGAAAATATTGAAGTAACTCCAGCATTAAAGGAATATGTAGAGAAAAAACTAAGTAAGTTAGAGCGTTATTTTGATACATTCCCAGAGATTAAAGTTAATTTAAAAGTATACTCTGACAAGCAACGTGTCGAGGTAACAATACCATTTACTGATTTATTACTTCGTGCAGAAGAAACTAATAGCGATATGTACGCTGCTATCGATTTAGTAGTTGATAAAATTGAGAGACAAATTCGTAAACATAAAACAAAAGTAAATCGTAAGTTACGTGAGAAAGGTTCTATGAAAACGAACTTTATCCTTCCAGAAGCAGTAGCTGTTTTGGATGAGGTAGAAGAAGATGAATTAGAACTTGTACGTACAAAACGATTCGACTTAAAACCGATGGACGTTGAAGAGGCAATCCTACAAATGGATATGCTAGGACATAATTTCTTCGTCTTCACAAATGCTGATACAAATGAAACTAATGTTGTATATGGCCGTAAAGATGGGAAATACGGTTTAATCGAAACTAAATAATAATTCGAAAGCGCAGCCGAAATGGCTGCGCTTTTTTTGCTGAAAATAGATTTTTAAAAAACTTTTCTTAATTTAGAACGAGACATTCGGCCGATTGTTGTCATAGTTATAAGACAAGTGTTACAATTATCATTAGGTATATACATTTTAGTTTTTTTAATTAGGAGAAAAATTGGCATAACATACATTTGATTGTTATAACGACTGATTGTAATAGAGAAAAAGAAAACAATCGGAAGTTTTATTTTAATAAAAAGAGGAGCGTATTTCCTATGATCGGTATTTTAAAAAAGGTGTTTGATGTAAACCAACGCCAAATTAAACGTATGCAGAAAACAGTTGAGCAAATTGATGCATTAGAGTCATCTATTAAGCCACTAACTGATGAACAATTAAAAGGAAAGACGCTTGAATTTAAAGAACGTCTAACAAAAGGTGAAACAGTAGATGATCTACTACCTGAAGCTTTCGCGGTTGTTCGCGAAGCGGCAACTCGTGTTCTTGGAATGCGTCCATATGGCGTACAGTTAATGGGTGGTATTGCCTTACATGAAGGGAATATTTCTGAGATGAAAACGGGTGAAGGTAAAACGTTAACGTCTACATTACCTGTATATTTAAATGCTTTAACAGGAAAAGGTGTTCACGTTGTTACAGTCAATGAATACTTAGCACAACGTGATGCGAATGAAATGGGACAACTTCATGAGTTCCTAGGCTTAACAGTAGGAATTAACTTAAATAGTATGTCACGCGAAGAGAAACAAGAGGCTTATGCTGCTGATATTACGTATAGCACAAATAATGAGCTTGGATTCGATTACTTACGTGATAACATGGTTTTATATAAAGAGCAGTGCGTTCAACGTCCACTTCACTTTGCTATTATCGATGAAGTCGATTCTATTTTAGTCGATGAAGCACGTACGCCGCTTATTATTTCAGGACAAGCTCAAAAATCAACAGAGCTATACATGTTTGCAAATGCATTTGTTCGTACGTTAGAAAATGAAAAAGATTATTCATTTGATGTGAAAACGAAAAATGTAATGCTAACAGAAGATGGTATTACGAAAGCAGAGAAAGCTTTCCATATTGAAAACTTATTCGATTTAAAACATGTAGCACTTCTTCACCATATTAATCAGGGGCTTCGTGCACACGTTGTTATGCATCGTGATACAGATTATGTTGTACAAGAAGGCGAAATCGTAATTGTAGACCAATTCACTGGTCGTCTTATGAAAGGTCGTCGTTATAGCGAAGGATTACACCAAGCGATTGAAGCAAAAGAAGGTGTAGAAATTCAAAATGAAAGCATGACGCTTGCAACAATTACATTCCAGAACTACTTCCGTATGTATGAAAAATTATCTGGTATGACTGGTACAGCGAAAACAGAGGAAGAGGAATTCCGTAACATTTACAATATGAACGTTATTGTAATTCCGACAAACAAACCGATTATTCGTGATGATCGTGCCGATTTAATCTTTAAATCAATGGAAGGTAAATTCAATGCTGTTGTTGAGGATATTGTAAATCGTCATAAACAAGGGCAACCTGTTCTTGTAGGTACAGTTGCAATTGAAACTTCAGAGCTTATTTCAAAAATGTTAACGCGTAAAGGTGTACGTCATAACATCTTAAATGCGAAAAACCATGCACGTGAAGCTGATATTATTGCGGAAGCAGGTATGAAAGGTGCTGTAACGATTGCAACGAATATGGCTGGTCGTGGTACAGATATTAAGCTTGGAGATGATGTAAAAATCTTCGGTCTAGCAGTTATCGGTACAGAACGACATGAAAGCCGTCGTATTGATAATCAGTTACGTGGTCGTGCCGGTCGTCAAGGGGACCCTGGTGTGACGCAGTTCTACTTATCAATGGAAGATGAATTAATGCGCAGATTTGGTTCAGATAATATGAAAGCAATGATGGACCGCCTTGGTATGGATGATTCACAGCCGATTGAAAGTAAAATGGTTTCTCGTGCGGTAGAATCTGCACAAAAACGTGTTGAAGGAAATAACTATGATGCACGTAAGCAGTTATTACAATACGATGATGTACTTCGTCAGCAACGTGAAGTTATTTATAAGCAACGTCAAGAGGTTATGGAATCGGAAAACTTACGTGGCATTATTGAAGGTATGATGAAATCTACAGTAGAACGTGCTGTTGCGCTTCATACACAAGAGGAAATTGAAGAAGATTGGAACATTAAAGGTCTTGTTGACTACTTAAATACAAACCTTCTTCAAGACGGAGATGTAAAAGAAGAAGAATTACGTCGCCTTGCTCCTGAGGAAATGAGCGAACCGATTATGGCGAAATTAATAGAGCGTTACAATGACAAAGAAAAGCTTATGCCAGAAGAGCAAATGCGTGAGTTTGAGAAAGTTGTTGTATTCCGCGTTGTAGATACGAAATGGACAGAGCATATTGATGCGATGGATCACCTTCGTGAAGGTATTCATTTACGTGCTTACGGTCAAATCGATCCACTTCGTGAGTACCAAATGGAAGGGTTCGCGATGTTCGAGTCAATGGTTGCTTCTATTGAAGAGGAAATTTCTCGTTACATTATGAAAGCTGAAATTGAACAAAACTTAGAACGTCAAGAAGTTGTTCAAGGTGAAGCTGTTCATCCTTCTAGCGATGGCGAAGAAGCAAAGAAAAAGCCAGTTGTAAAAGGTGACCAAGTGGGCCGCAACGATTTATGTAAATGTGGTAGCGGTAAAAAATATAAAAACTGCTGTGGTATCGTTCAGTAATATAGGACGGTAGCTTTGGCTGTTTTGCAAACTTTTATATCAAAAATGTATAATTAAGAAGGATTAAACTCTCTCCGTAATAAGTGGAGAGAGTTTCCCTTGTTTTCATACGAAAGTAACAGCAATTACATAGAGGTGAAGGAAATGGAATTAGTAGAAATTAGACAGGAATTAGAGAAAATGGCTAAGCGATTAGCGGCTTTTAGGGGGTCTCTTTGACCTCCCTACTAAGGAGAAACAAATTGCAGAATTAGAAGAGAAAATGATGGGCGCAGGATTTTGGGATGACCAACAAGGCGCACAAGCTGTAATTAATGAAGCGAATGCGTTAAAAGATATGGTTGGAAAGTTCCGTCAGTTAGATGAGACGTTCGAAAATTTAGAAATCACGCATGAGCTTTTAAAAGAAGAGTATGATGAAGATTTACATGAGGAATTAGAATCAGAAGTAAAAGGCTTAATTCAAGAAATGAATGAGTATGAGCTTCAGTTACTATTAAGTGATCCTTATGATAAAAATAATGCGATTTTAGAATTACATCCAGGTGCAGGTGGAACTGAGTCACAAGACTGGGGTTCTATGTTATTACGTATGTACACACGCTGGGCTGAAAAACGCGGATTCAAAGTAGAAACGGTTGATTATTTACCAGGTGATGAAGCTGGTATTAAGAGTGTAACTTTATTAATTAAAGGTCATAACGCTTACGGTTACTTAAAAGCAGAGAAAGGTGTACATCGTCTTGTACGTATTTCACCATTCGATTCTTCAGGGCGCCGTCATACATCGTTCGTATCTTGTGAAGTTGTACCAGAGTTCAATGATGAAGTTGAAATCGAAGTACGTACAGAAGACTTAAAAATTGATACGTACCGAGCAAGTGGAGCTGGTGGGCAGCACGTAAATACGACAGATTCAGCAGTTCGTATTACACATACACCGACAAATACGGTTGTAACATGTCAGTCGGAGCGTTCTCAAATTAAAAACCGTGAGCATGCGATGAAAATGTTAAAAGCGAAATTATATCAAAAGAAACTAGAAGAGCAACAAGCAGAATTAGATGAAATTCGCGGAGAGCAAAAAGAAATCGGATGGGGTAGCCAAATCCGTTCTTACGTATTCCACCCGTATTCTCTTGTAAAAGACCATCGTACAAATACGGAGGTTGGTAACGTACAAGCTGTTATGGATGGAGAGATTGATCCATTTATTGATGCTTACTTACGTTCTCGCATCTAATAAGCGAAAAAAAGCCAACGAAATTGTTGGCGCATGCTGAGGACAATAGAGGATATAAAGAATTTGATTCTATTTTTATAGATGAAGTAAAGAGGAAGAGAAGTTGGAAACGACAACTTCTCTTTTTGATGGGATTATATGTAGATTACAATGCTGTATATTGTTTTGTAAAAAGTAGAGAATAGTAAAATAGAGCGGTAATAGGGTAAAGATTTATATAGAACTTTTCTAATTTTCCTTTTAAAAAGGATACTTTATAGAAGTTTTTTAAGTTGTTCACAGAATTGAAACAACTTATGAAAGCTTTATTTTATCAAGGTTCTCACTGTATTTTTGAGGAATATGAAATACACCTTAGTTTTTCTATATAAAGATAATGCTTATAATGAAAATGAATGTGTTAGGAATAAAAAGAATATCAACAATGGGGAGCGATAGAAGTGAAAAAGAAATTGTTGGCTATTGCGCTAGGGACATCGGTTGTTTTTGCTTTAGGAGCATGCGGAAATAAAGAAGAGAGTAAGTCTTCGAAACAGTCTGCAAGCACAGACAGCGCAGAACAAATTTTCCAAAGAAGTTGTGCGGGATGTCACGCAACAGATTTATCAGGGGCAACTGGACCTGATTTAAGAAAAGTAGGCGGTAAGTACGACGCTGCAGATATCGAAGAGATTATTAAAAAAGGCCGTGGTTCAATGTCACCAGGACTTATTCAAGGTGAAGATGCCAAAAAAGTATCTGAATGGTTAGCTGAACATAAATAAAAAGGTGAAATGGGCGAGTTGATAATATAGTCAGCTCGTTTTCCTTTTTTCTGGTATGTAACATAACTGTAACAAAAATGTATCCAAATTGGAAACCGTTTGATGTTACAATGGGGTTTGTAGAATTTTGCTGAAATATATTACATAGAGTGGTATTGCTTATGAGAAAGCATAAGTAAACTACCTTCAACAAGGATGACTAAATGAAAATGAAGGATGTCTTTTATTTTCAGATGTACAGAAAAGTATTTCGAAAAAAATCATTAAGTATTGGGTGATAAATAATGATAAAAATGACGAATGTTTATAAGGAGTACCCGAATGGTATGAAAGCCATTGCTGGTCTTACAGTTAACATTAAACAAGGTGAATTCGTATACGTAGTTGGACCGAGTGGAGCCGGGAAATCTACATTTATTAAAATGATGTATCGTGAAGAGAAACCATCTACAGGATCTATTAATGTAAATGGACTTACTATCGAAACATTGGCAGAAAGAGACGTTCCGTATTTCCGTCGCCAATTAGGCGTAATTTTCCAAGATTTCAAATTGCTACCTAAATTAACGGTATATGAGAATGTTTCGTTTGCTTTAGAAGTAATTGAAGAAGAACCAGATGCAATTCGTGAGCGTGTAACAGAAGTGTTAGGTCTTGTAGGCCTTGAAGATCGTGCAGACGCACTTCCAAGTGAGCTTTCGGGCGGGGAGCAACAACGTGTGGCTATTGCAAGAGCAATTGTAAATAGACCAAAGGTTGTAATTGCCGATGAGCCAACAGGTAACTTAGATATTGAAACAGCTCTTGATATTATGAATATTTTTACTCGCATTAATGAGCGCGGCACAACGATCGTTATGGCGACGCATAATGCAGATATCGTAAATACAATCCGTCATCGTGTAATCGCGATTGAAGGCGGAAAAATTGTTCGAGATGAGATTGAGGGAGGATACGGATATGAAGGCTAAGACCCTTAGTCGACATTTGCGAGAAGGTGTAAAGAATCTATCACGTAACGGATGGATGACATTTGCTTCTGTTAGTGCAGTAACAGTTACATTATTACTTGTAGGTGTCTTTTTAACAGCGATTATGAATATGAACCATTTTGCGACTAAAGTAGAGCAAGATGTAGAGATTCGTGTACACATTGATCCAGCTGCAAAAGAAGCGGATCAAAAGAAATTAGAAGAAGATATGAGTAAGATTGCAAAAGTAGATTCTATTAAATATTCTTCTAAAGAAGAAGAGTTAAAACGTTTAATTAAAAGCTTAGGTGATAGTGGAAAAACGTTTGAGTTATTTGAACAAGATAACCCACTTAAAAACGTATTCGTTGTAAAAGCAAAAGAACCAACCGATACAGCGACAATCGCGAAGAAGGTTGAAAAAATGCAGTTTGTTAGTAATGTTCAGTACGGAAAAGGGCAAGTTGAACGATTATTTGATACTGTAAAAACTGGTCGTAACATTGGGATTGCGTTAATTGCTGGTCTTTTATTCACAGCGATGTTCTTAATCTCTAATACAATTAAAATTACAATTTATGCTCGTAGTACAGAAATTGAAATTATGAAACTTGTTGGTGCAACAAACTGGTTTATTCGTTGGCCATTCTTGCTAGAGGGATTATTCTTAGGAGTATTAGGATCAATTATTCCAATTGGCCTAATTCTAATTACGTATAATTCGTTGCAAGGTGTGTTTAATGAAAAACTTGGCGGAACAATTTTCGAGCTTCTACCATACAGTCCGTTCGTATTCCAATTAGCTGGTTTACTAGTGTTAATCGGTGCTTTAATCGGTATGTGGGGAAGTGTAATGTCAATTCGTCGCTTCTTAAAAGTATAAAAAGTTGCAAACATAATTCGTACAAGCTTATCATATAGTAGAAATAGGTAAAGGCATCACACACTGTGTGATGCCTTTTGCTACACCACCTGTGTGTTTTGGAAAGGGGAATTCCGCATTGAAACGGAGAGTTGCAATTATTGGAATGGTTGTTGCATTTTTAATTGGTGCTGGCGGAATGTTTGCAGGCATGTCTGTATTTGGGGTTAACCCATCAGAAGTAACGCAAACAATTTCGAGTGGGAATGCTAGCACTGCGCAAGGGAATTTGGCAAAAATTAATGAGGCGTATGCACTAATTGATTCACGTTATGTGGAAGACGTGAAAGATGAAAAGTTAGTTGAAGGTGCAATACAAGGTATGTTGTCTACGCTGAAGGACCCTTATTCCACGTATATGGATAAAGAAACAGCCAAACAGTTTAGTGAATCGCTTGATCCCGAATTAGAGGGGATTGGGGCTGAGGTGAACAAGACGGACGGTAAGCTTATTATCGTATCGCCAATTAAAGGTTCACCAGCAGAAAAGATAGGAATTAAACCGAATGACCAAATTTTATCTGTAGATGGAAACAGTGTGAAAGACTTATCACGTGAAGAAGCAGTATTAAAAATTCGTGGTAAAAAGGGAACGACTGTCGCAATTGAAATTAAACGTGCGGGAGTAACTGATCCGATCGTATTTAAAATTAAGCGTGAAAAGATTCCAATCTTTACAGTATTTAGTTCTGTGAAGCAAGAGAGTGGAAAAGATATCGGTTATATGCAAATCACTTCTTTTGCTGAAAATACAGCGAAAGAATTTAAGGATCAGTTAAAAGAGTTAGAGAAGAAAAATATAAAAGGCTTAGTTATTGACGTGCGTGGTAATCCTGGTGGTTATTTAAATAGTGTAGAAGATATACTAGGAGAAATTATGACGAATAAAAAGCCGATGCTACAAGTAGAGCAGCGAAATGGTGAGAAGAAGAAATTCTCTACAGAACTGAAAGAGAGAAAACCATATCCAATTTCAGTATTAATTGATAATGGAAGTGCTTCTGCTTCAGAGATTTTAGCGGGTGCGCTAAAAGAAGGAGAAGGATACGATTTAATTGGTGAAAAGACATTTGGTAAAGGTACTGTCCAGCAAGCTGTTCCATTTAAAGACGGCAGCAACATTAAATTAACGATGTTTAAATGGTTAACACCGGATGGGAACTGGATTCATAAAAAAGGAATCGCGCCAACAGTAGAAGTGAAGCAACCAAATTATTATCATGCGACACCAATTCAAATTGAAAAAACACTTTCATACAATTCAAATGATGTACAAGTAAAACATGCTCAAGAAATGCTTAAGAGCTTAGGGTATGTACCAGGTCGTGAAGATGGATACTTTAGTAAAGAGACAGAATCGGCTCTGAAAGCATTCCAAAATGCAAATGAGATGGAAGCGACAGGACAGCTTGATAAAAAGACAGCTGAAGCGATTCAAACTAAAATTATCGAAAAAATCCGTTCTGGAGAAAATGATCTACAATTACAGTCAGCATTAAAATTAATGGCAAAATAAGAAGAAATACAGGCAGTTTGCTGCCTGTATTTTTTTGTGTTAAACAAACGTTTGTTTAGTTATGATAATATAAAAAGAAAGAATGATATAAATGGTGGTGAATGAGTTCATGGAGGCGTGGATTTTTGAAATAATGCGGGCAGTTGGACGTTTTTTCTTACACCCTGCTGTCTATATATTTGTAATAAGTAGTATCTTCGTTGGATACTTACGTATGTTAAGAGAACGAAAAGATTTTTCTTTTAAAGTTTATGATATTTGGTTTGAACTGCGAACCTCTCTATTTGCAGGGATTGGATATGGATTAGTAGTGTCTATTGTTACGATTGGGCTTGGACTTGTTGTTTCTAAAGCAAGCTTATGGGCCATTTTAATTTGGACGTTACTATTTGGATTAACGGCTATGTATCGATATTTATCGGCAGCTTATACATTTAGCATTGCGATTGTATGTGTTCTATTATCTTCTAAGCTACCAGTTTCCTTTTTACAGCTTCGAGAAGGTGAAGAGAGTACCATTGTATCCCTTGTTATTTTACTAGGCGTGATGCTTATTGTAGAAGGCTTATTGATTTCTAAAAACGCAGTAGGATATTCGACGCCGAAGATTAGGAAGGGGAAGCGTGGATTAAAGATTGGTTTACACGAATCAAAGCGTTTATGGATCGTTCCTATTTTTATTCTTGTACCGGGTGATGCGGTAACGCAGTTTATTTCATGGTGGCCTATCGTTTCAATAGGGTCAAATACATATTCTCTATTCCTCGTTCCATTTTTAATTGGATTTATGAGAAAGATTAAAAGTTATGAGCCGACGGAAGCTTTATTATTTACAGGAAGACGTGTTTATGGGTTAGCGGGACTTGTGCTCGTTTTAGGAATCGCAAGCTACTGGTGGCACGTACTTGCAATTATCGCGATGGGAGTCGCTATGCTTGGGCGTTTCACAATTTCGATGCAAGAAAAAATTGCCGATGAAACAAGACCAGCGTATTTTGCTGCACGCAATGATGGGCTCGTTGTACTAGATACAATTCCAAATACAATTGGAGCAGAGCTGAAATTACTTCCTGGAGAAATTATTACGAAAGTAAATGGAGTCATTCCAAAAAGCGCCGAGGAATTTTATGATGCGCTTCAAACGAAGACGACAGGAGCATTTTGTAAATTAGAAGTATTAGATACAAATGGTGAGCTTCGTCTTGCACAAACTGCATTATATGCTGGTGGACATCACGAATTAGGTATTGTATTCGTTGAACAGGAGCATGAGTGGGATTCGGAAGCGATGTAATAGAAGGAATGGTATCACCTTGTGGTGGTACCTTTTTTTGTTTTTTGGGGGGAGGATAGTTAGTAAATGAAATTTATATCGGCGATTATCCGAATATATCAGTGCAACTTGAAATATATCGGCGATTTTGCAAATATATCAGCGCAACTCGAAATATATCGGCGATTATTCGAATATATTGACTTTCCGGCAAAAAAAGACAACTGTCGGAAAGCTTATTTTCAGTTTCATAGACGGATAACTTGAATAATTATTTGATAATGGTTATCATTTAGTGAGTCTTTTTAATTTTGGAAAATGGAGGTAAGATATGCTGCGTAAATTTTTCTCGTACTATAAACCATATAAAGGTTTATTTATACTCGACTTTTCTTGTGCGGTTGTCGCAGGATTATTAGAACTTGGCTTCCCGCTTATCGTAAATCAATTTATTGATAAGTTATTGCCAGGGCAAAACTGGACGCTTATTTTATGGGCCTGTTTCGGTTTACTCGCAGTTTATATGTTAAATGCAGGCTTACAATATGTCGTTACATATTGGGGACATATGCTTGGTGTTAACATTGAAACAGATATGAGGCAGAAATTATTTGATCATATTCAAAAGCTATCATTTAGATTTTTTGACAATAATAAAACAGGTCATTTAATTTCACGCCTTACAAACGATTTAATGGAAATTGGGGAAATTGCTCACCATGGACCAGAAGATTTATTTATCGCCGTAATGACTTTAGTTGGGGCATTCTCATTTATGATGATGATCAACTGGAAGTTAGCGTTATTAACGTTCTTCGTCATTCCATTCCTATTATGGTTAGCACTTTACTTCAATAAAAAAATGACAGGTACATTTAGACGTTTATTCTCAGACGTTGCTGATTTTAATGCATGCATTGAGAACAATGTTGGGGGAATTCGTGTTGTACAAGCATTCGGAAATGAAAAGTTTGAGAAAGAGCAATTTGCTGTGAACAACGCTCGTTTCCGTACAACGAAATTAATGGCGTATAAAATTATGGCGTTAAATTCATCGATTAGTTATATGCTTATGCGTCTTGTAACGCTTTTCGTCTTAATATGCGGTACATGGTTTGTTTTGCAAGGAGAATTAACGTACGGCGGATTTATCGGATTCGTTCTATTAACGAATATTTTCTTCCGTCCAATTGAAAAAATTAACGCGGTAATCGAAAGCTATCCGAAAGGGATTGCTGGTTTTAAAAGATATGTAGAGCTTCTTGAAACAGAGCCTGACATTGTAGACTCTAAAGATGCAATGGAAGTTAAACATGTACATGGTGATATTCAATATAACAACATTACGTTCGGATATGAAAACAAAGAACCGATTTTAAATGACATTAGTTTGAAAATACATGCAGGTGAAACAGTGGCGTTCGTTGGACCATCAGGAGCTGGGAAAACGACGTTATGTAGCCTATTACCACGTTTTTATGAGCAATCATCTGGATCGATTCAAATTGATGGTATTGATACGAAAGATATGACGTTATCTTCACTTCGTAAGCAAATTGGAATTGTGCAGCAAGACGTGTTCTTATTCTCAGGAACAATTCGTGAAAATATTGCTTACGGAAATTTAAAAGCATCAGAAGCTGAAATTTGGCAGGCAGTAAAACGTGCGCAGTTAGAAGATTTAATTTACTCACAGCCGGACGGTTTAGATACTGTTATCGGTGAGCGCGGCGTGAAACTTTCAGGTGGACAGAAGCAGCGTCTAGCTATTGCTCGTATGTTCTTGAAAAACCCTCCAATTTTAATATTGGATGAAGCAACTTCTGCATTAGATACTGAGACAGAACTTGCAATTCAAAAATCGCTTGCGGAGCTATCTGTTGGTCGTACAACATTAGTTATCGCTCACAGACTTGCAACGATTAAAAATGCAGATCGCATCGTCGTTGTAAATAAAGATGGTATTGCAGAACAAGGTTCACATAATGAATTAATTGAGCAAGGCGGAGGATATAGTAGGTTATACGAAGCTCAGTTTAGTTCGTAAATATAATTTGTACTGAATTAGTGCACCATAAGTAGGTAAAAATCTCATATGGGAGGCTATAAAGTATGATTGTAACAACAACGTCTACAATTCAAGGAAAAGAAATTATTGAGTATATCGATATCGTCAATGGAGAAGCGATTATGGGCGCGAATATTGTTCGTGACCTTTTCGCCTCTGTTCGTGACGTTGTCGGCGGTCGTGCGGGCGCTTATGAAAGTAAATTAAAAGAAGCACGCGACATCGCAATGGAAGAAATGAAAACTTTCGCAAGACAAAAAAATGCGAATGCAATTGTTGGTATAGACGTGGATTACGAAGTAGTTCGCGAAGGAATGCTAATGGTTGCGGTGAGCGGGACTGCTGTCCGTATATAAAAGTAAAAAGCCGTGCTGATGCACGGCTTTTTACTTTTATATGTCGAAGTTTCAATATTCCTTGGGAAATGTGGAAGGCCCCGTCGATATATAGGGAAGACATTAGAGTGCTTCTTTACATTTTTGAATTTGAGTTAATAATTTTGCATATTCTTGTTCGAGAGATGTGATGTCATCGTGATGATTTGGAATGGAAATCCGGCCGATGACTTCTGTTAATTTTGTTTGTAATCGTAACAATTCTTGTTCAGTAACATTTACAGAATCTCCGCTGGTTCTTTTTGTGTATTGCTCGTAATTACCGTGGAAGATTCTTGGTTCACTCTCATCTACTTGGAGAATATGGTCTGCAACAGAGCGAATAAAGGCACGGTCATGGCTAATAAAAAGTATAGTGCCAGGATACTCCTGTAACATGGTTTCTAATTCTTCTTGCGTTGCTAAGTCTAAATGGTTTGTCGGTTCATCGAGCAGAAGCATATTATAGTTTCCTAAAAATACTTTTGCGAGTGCAGCCTTCATTCGTTCACCCCCGCTTAGAATGTGCACAGGTTTATGAACATCCTCACGGCGGAATAGAAGCCGCGCAAGTATTGTGCGAACGAATGCTTCCGTATAGTTTGTTTCTTCTAGAACATTTTCTAAAATTGTTTTATCTGTTTTTAAAATAGATAATGTTTGTTCGAAGTATCCAATTTTACAACTTTTCGATAGCTGCATGCCACGCTCGTTTGTGAGAAGCATGTTGAACAAAGTGGTTTTGCCGCTTCCATTTGCCCCTAAAACGGCAAGCTTTGCACCAGGGGCAATAGTTCCATTCATATTTTTAAATAGTGTGCGGTCGCCTATTTTCTTTGTTGCTTTATTGAATTGTACTGCCACCTTACTATGAATGGGTGTATGGTATTGTACGTCAAATTGAGCTTGAGAAAGATCCTTTGGTTTTTCCTTCTTTTCTAGTTTTTCGAGACGTGTCTCTAATGCTTTCGCTGCTTTGCTAACTTGTTCTTGGCCATGAGCCCCACTTAACCTATAAAGTCTAGATTCAGATGAACTGAACCGTGTTGGGATTTTTGTCATGTTAGAAGCACGTTGTTTTCTTTGTAGAATGGATTGTTCTAAACGATTTTTTTCTTGTATATATTGCTCATATTCTGCTTGTTTTTGTATTCGTTCACGTTCTTTTTGTTTTCGATAGTTTGAATAATTCCCTTTGTACTCTTGAATAATACCGTCTTCAATTTCAATAATTTTGGTACATATATTATCTAGAAATTCACGATCATGCGATATTAAAACAAGTGCCCCTTTATAAGATGAAAGTGCCTTTTCTAATTGCTCTGTACCGACCATATCTAAGTGGCTTGTTGGTTCATCAGCGAATAAAATGCCTGCATTTTGTTCGAGAGCATGAGCAATCTTTAGCCGCATTCGTTCACCGCCGCTCATTGCGTCGGTAACGTTTGAAATACTCCATTTTCCTTTTGCGAGAGAAGAAGCGGTTTCCGGTAGTTCTTCGCTAAGCTGAGGAATGATGGCGATAGAACTATGATGAGTTACTATGCCTCTGTCAGCTTCTATTTCTTTACTTAATATTTGTAATAACGTAGATTTACCAGCTCCGTTGACTCCGACAATTCCTATGCGATCCTGTGCTTGAATTTCCAGTGATGGTAATGTAAATAGTGTGCGATCACCAAAGCTCTTTTCAATATTACTTGCGAATAAAATAGTCATAAAAAACCCTCCCTAGTTTCACTAGAGAGGATAAACGTCGCCCTTGTATGTAAAAAATCGTACATAAATAAACGATTTTTTACATGATCGTTTCGAAAGAAAGTATCGACAAATGGACAGACTAATCCCCTGCTAGTTTTCATCATTTTTGTTCACTATTTGTGATGGATGAAATAAATAAGAGAATTAGAACTTCATTGGTCAAAGTACCTTCCTTTCATAATATTACTTTTATTGTATACGCATACAAAAGGGTTTGTCAAACTTATTTCTGTTCGCTATTTTTGAATTTATTATTATACAATTGTGCTTTTGCCAGCGCCTCAGCATCGTTTTTAATTTTATTTAGTCCATTCGCATCCCCAATAACATAACCTTCAAATGAAGAACCAACAAAATCAAAGATATATTGGAATTGAGCAATAAGCGGTAATGCTTTTAGCTTTGGATTGTCCCCGCCAACGATGACAACATACATTTTTTTGCCTTTCATTTTTTCTTTGAAATGAAGAGATGTATCGCGCAAGCTTTGTGACCAGCGATCAACAAAGTTTTTCATATGTCCACTCATTCCGTACCAATATAATGGTGTAGCAAAGATAATTGTGTCGTGCTCTAGCATGCGTTTCGTTAACTGCTCATAGTCATCATTTACAGGTTGGAATCCTTCTGCATCATGACGTTGGTCTGTAATAGGATAGACGGTATGATCACGCAAGTAAATTTGTTCTGTTTCAATGCCCTCTATCATCATATGTGTTAAAGCTTCTGTATTTCCGTTTTGTCTTGAACTGCCATGTATAACAAACATGTAATCATCCCTTTTCTTTTGCTTGTTTTAGGAGTGAAACGTGTTTTTGCAAATTCGTTTGGATGTTGGAAAGCAATGTGATTTGTTTTGTTACTTCATTGAGTTTATCTTCATAAAGCGTAAGGATACTGCTACACGGATTGTCGTACAGGTGCGGTTCAATTGCAAGGCAACGCAGCATCCTTGCCGTCTCTTCTAAATTTAAGCCGATTTGTAAGTACATTTGAATCAGCTCCACTTTTTCGATGGCACTTTCATTAAAATCACGGTAGCCATTTGCGAGGCGCTTAGAAGGGAGTAGTCCCTTTTCTTCGTAATGTCTTATTGATCTTTCGCTAACGCCAGTTTCTTTTGATAATTCTCCAATTCGCAATGTGTTTCACTCCTTTTACATGTATTGTAAACCTTCACACTAATGTGAAGGTCAACTCTGTTTTTTCGCAAAAGAATCTACATGATTTAAGAACACTTGAATGGCTTTAGATGGAATGAAATATTTGCCGCGTACGATGGAGAATGGACGGATGAGTTGTTCATTTGGAACTTCGACGTGGAATAGTTCTTTTGCTAGTAGCTCTTTCCGTACAGTCCAATCAGAAAGTATAGCGATGCCAAGCCCGGCACTAACAGCTTCCTTTACGCTTTGGATACTACTGAATGTAAAGAATCGTTTCATTTTTAAATGGTGTTGATGAATAAAGCGATCACTATAAGCGCGTGTACCAGAACCACTTTCTCTTAATACCCATACTTGATCTTGGAGTGTGCTTTCATTTATTTCATTTGTGCGGAGCAATGGATGATTTGGCGGGACGACGAGCTTCATTTCATCTTGCATAAATGTTTCAACGTCAACGTCAGCGTATACGACTTGCCCTTCCACTAAGCCGATATCAATTTGATTAGAACGAAGGCTCTGCAAAACGTCTTCTGTATTTGAGATGAAAGTATGAACTTCGACGTGTGGGTTTTCATTCGCATAGTTAGCCAATATTTTTGGAAGTAAGTATTCACCAATTGTAAAACTAGCACCAATGCGAAGTGTTCCTGTTACAACGTTATGTAGTTCGTTAATTTCTTGTTTAGCATCTTCGTAAAGAGAGAGCATTTGCTTTGCATGTATATATAATATGTTTCCTGCTTCCGTAACTTGGACGTGTTTCGGGGAGCGTTGAATAAGCGTAGTGCCAAATTCGTTTTCTAAGTTGCGTATATGCATACTTACGCCAGGCTGTGAAAGGTTTAATAATTCTGCTGCACGGGAGAAGTGTTTCTGTTCAACGACAGTAACAAAAATTTTTAAAATGTCTACGTTCATATAATCTGCTCCTTTCTTTTTCTATCATCTTATCATAAGTATTTCTGATGATAGAGATTTGGTATTGATATTAAACTTATTATAGAAACTCTCTTATAATGTAAGTAGAAAGAACATGCATGTTCCAATACGATTATTGGGGTGGTACAAGGTGGAACAAACACTTGTTATACAAAAGAAGAAGGGCTTTGGATTTTCGCAAGGAATTGGGATTACATTATTAATCGCAATTGCCGCGAAATATTTAGCAGAGCTTCCATTTTTAAATATTATGGGACAATTAGTAATTGCTATTCTAATTGGGATGATTTGGCGCGCTGCAATTGGAGTTCCTCACGATGCGATTGCAGGAACGAACTTTGCGAGTAAGAAGTTGCTGCGCTTTGGAATCATCTTACTTGGAATGCGATTAAATCTTGTTGATATTGCGAAGGCGGGACCGAAAGTATTGGTCATCGCGGCGGTTGTTATTACATTTACTATTTTTGTTGTATACGGATTAACGAAAGTATTTAAAGTAGAAAAGAAACTTGGAATTTTAACTGCATGCGGTACGGCAATTTGCGGCGCAGCCGCGGTCGTGGCAATTGCACCGCAAGTGAAAGCAAAAGATGACGAAACGGCAGTTGGAGCAGCAATCATCGCAATTTTAGGTACTATATTTACGCTTATTTATACGTTATTATATCCAGTGCTTGGTTTATCTCCGTACGGTTACGGTGTATTCTCAGGTGCGACGCTTCACGAAATCGCTCATGTCATCGCAGCTGCGGCGCCAGGAGGAAGCCCGGCTGTAGACATCGCAGTTATCGTGAAACTAACGCGCGTTGCAATGCTTGTACCAGTAGCGATTTTAATCGGATTATGGTTTGGTAAGAGCGAGGGAAGCAAGGAAAAAAGATCGTGGCGCGACCTTCCAATTCCGTGGTTCATCTTCGGGTTTTTAGCAATGAGTGCAGTGCATTCGCTCGGGATTATTCCAGAAGTAGTTGCGGGATATATTGTTGTCATTGCTTATATGCTAATCGCAATGGCGATGGCAGGGCTCGGTTTAAATGTAGAGTTTAAAACATTCCGTAAATTAGGAAGTAAAGCATTCGTGGCAGGGCTGATTGGCTCGATTTGCTTATCGGTTCTTGGATACGTTCTTGTATATGCGTTAGGATTTATGTAGTAGAGGAGAAAGCTGTTCCTGAAGGTATTTGGGGACAGCTTTTTCTTATGATTATAGTAGCGCTACGGATGTCGATATTTGTCGGTAAGTCGATATATTTGAAAAATCGCCGATATAAATGGAGTTGCGCTGATATATTTGGGAAATCGCCGATATAATTTAAGTTGCGCTGATATATTTGGGAAATCGCTGATATAAATTGAATTACTCTTGTACTTCGTTAGAGTAGATGTTCAGTGAAATATTTTTCTAAAATTTGTAAAGATATCTTTATTTAAAACTGGAAAATATTTATAATTCAAGTAAAGATATCTTTACTTTTGAAGGTGGATTCTATGGGTGTGAAAAATAAAATAAAAGAATTAAGAAAGCAAAATCATATAACACAAGTTGAAATGGCAAAGGCGATGCAGGTGACGCGGCAGACGATCGTGGCGATTGAAAATCATCATTACAACCCGAGTCTAGAGCTATCCTTAAAAATCGCCAAATATTTTGGAGTGAAGGTGGAGGAAATCTTTACGCTGGAGTAAGGAGAAAGAAAATAACTGACAAGCTTGAGAGATTTCAATTAAATTAAACGTTTAAATATATAAGGATTGGTTTTGGTTTATTAATTAGTTTAATTAGTACGGCATCAACGAGCGTGTTGGCAACAAGGAATAATAGATAGAAAAAGGGGAACTGGGATGGGATTACCGGTGTTATGTGTCGCTACAGCTATATTTGCGCTTCTTTGGGGAATGCAAAACTTTTCTCGTAATCCAGTGCCGAGTATGTGTATTATGATTGGTACTGTAGGTTTATCGTATTATTTATTATTATTATTAGCCCATTATCATAAAACGGCAACGAGTGTTGTTGTTGGAGCACTTATTTTATTTTGTGGGCGCGCTGTACAAAAAGGATTATTTCCGTAAAAGCTGTTTATACGAAGAGTATAAACAGCTTTTTGTATTTTTTTACAAAAGGCTTGAAAGTGACGTAACGTCATCTTTTATAATGAAGGGGAAGAGGTGATGGTAGTGATTTCAATACAACAATTGACGAAAGAAACAGGGGTAACAGTACGTACATTACGTTATTATGATCAAATAGATTTATTAAAGCCGAGCGGGAAAACAGAAGGCGGGCATCGGTTATATAGTGAAAATGACGTTATTCGTTTGCAACAAATTTTATTTTTAAAGGAAATGGGATTTTCATTAAAAGAGTCTGCGAATATGTTAGTAAAAGGTGAGCTTAATTTAAAGGATTTGCTTGAAAAACAACTTCGATTTGTACAGGAAGAACAAAAGAAGTTTAATCGAATGGAGCGTGTTTTACAAGCTGTTGTTTATTCGGTAGATGTAGAGGGAGAACTTGATTGGAAAGTTATGTTTGAACTGATTCAGCTTTCAAAACAGTCTTCTCGTATACGTGAAATATTTCAAAATGAAGTGTTTTCAAAGGAAGAACAAAAATTGCTTCATAATTTGCCAAATATGAGTGAACAAGATCCGAATGTTTTAGAGTGGGTAGATGTATTAAAGCAATTACGCACTTTTATGAAATACGGCAAAGAAGTCGCGAGTGATGAGGTACAAAGGGCAACGAAGAGATTAATGCAGAAGTGTTTAGAAATGGCCAATGGTGATGAAGCATTTTTAGATAAGTTATGGGAAGTTAGAAAATCGAAGGAAGATTCACAGAAAATGAGCATGTATCCAATTGAAGAAGAATTTTTATTATATATGGATGAAGCTTTTCGTATATATGATGAAAAGGAGAAGGGTAAATGAGTATACTCGCAGAATATCGTTGGTATTTTTTAATTGGGGCAGAGATTGTATTTTGGTTATCGGCTATCGGTTTCTTTTTACTCCGTTACGGATTCCGTTTGAAGAAGGCAAGCTTTATTATGGGGATTGTACTACTCGTAAATGAAGTGTTCATTTTATCCTTAGGAGTAGTGGACTATTATCAAACAGGAAAGTTCTCTAACTTTCAGATCATTACTGTAATTATTTTATTGTATGCAGTTTTCTACGGGAAAAAGGATTTGAAGAAGCTTGATATATTTGCGCAAAAGCTAGTTGCGAAATGGCGGAATGAACCAGCGCCAATTATGGAAGAGCACGTAGAATTAACAGGTATGGCTTATGCGAAGCAGGAAATAAAAAATTGGGTATTACATCTTGTTTTATTCGTTGGTGTGCACATATTCTTTTACTTCGCGTATGGATTTATTCCATTTGAAAAATGGGGTAATTGGTTAGAATCGGGAATCGTTTTAAATAAAGCTGCAAGTCGCGTCAGCCAAGTGTGGGCGATTGTATTTTTAATTGATACAGCAATTTCATTTTCATATGTTATTTTTCCGAAGAAGGAGAAAGGAAAAGAAAAGCTACTTTCATAGTTGAAAGTAGCTTTTGGGTATACAAATAATTTTTATAGGAGAGGATAAAAATAGGAAAAAGAACCATTTATATATATCTATTTCTCTTTAGTTTAGTAGCATGTTCACCATCTAACACTACAATTAACAAGAAGAATGATGTCATTGTAAAGGGAACCAGGATTTCCAATCTAGATAAATTCGAGCAGTTCGTTTGGAATGTGGAACAAGGGAAAGTTGATGAAATAAGAATTGTACAGTATACCGAAGAAGATGACCCGGTTTTTCAAACATTAGAGCATAGTGGGAAAGATATACATTATGTGTTAGATAGTAGACAAGACAAATTTGCTGGTGAGGATAAGAGGTTATATAAAGATAGCTGTAAAAGGATTGTTAAAGAGCAGTGTGAATCGCAAACGGCTTATAGGTTAATAGACTGTGTGAATGAAAATGGGCGCAATGGATATGACTTAGTATATGTACCTAAAAAATAGAATTAGTAGAGGAAGGAAGTATTTACTCCTTCCTTTTTCTACGTGTATATTGTCGAAAATTTTACCGAATATCTGTTCGTTTTTTTAGGTTTTTTATAGGTATTCGTGGTAAAATAATAATACAGATTTTTATGAGGAGGTCGGATTTTCTTGGAACGTCAATTTGAAATTGTCTCAGCGTATTCCCCGCAAGGTGATCAGCCGGTAGCTATAGAGAAGCTTGTAGAGGGAATTAATAGTGGAAAGAAAAAGCAAGTGTTGCTTGGAGCGACAGGAACGGGTAAGACATTTACGATTTCAAATGTCATTAAAGAAGTGCAAAAGCCAACACTTGTTATGGCTCATAATAAAACGTTAGCAGGGCAGTTATATAGTGAGTTGAAAGACTTTTTCCCGAATAATGCAGTTGAATATTTTGTTAGTTACTACGATTATTACCAGCCAGAAGCGTATGTACCACAAACAGATACGTTTATTGAAAAGGATGCGCAGATTAATGATGAAATTGATAAATTGCGTCACTCGGCAACGTCTGCATTATTTGAACGGGACGATGTAATTATCGTTGCGAGTGTTTCGTGTATATATGGCTTAGGTTCTCCAGAAGAATACCGCGAGTTAGTTGTTTCGCTTCGAGTTGGTATGGAAAAAGACCGCAATCAATTGCTTCGTGAACTTGTTGATGTACAGTATGGACGTAATGATATTGATTTCAAGCGTGGTACATTCCGTGTGCGCGGAGATGTAGTTGAAATCTTCCCAGCATCACTTGATGAGCATTGTATTCGAATTGAGTTTTTCGGTGATGAAATCGATCGTATTCGTGAAGTAAATGCGTTAACAGGTGAAGTATTAGCAGAACGTGATCATGTAGCAATCTTCCCAGCATCTCACTTCGTTACACGTGAAGAGAAAATGAAGGTCGCTATTGAAAATATCGAAAAAGAATTAGAAGAGCGTTTAAAGGAATTAAATGATAATGGTAAGTTGTTAGAAGCGCAGCGTATAGAACAGCGTACACGTTATGATTTAGAAATGATGCGTGAGATGGGCTTTTGTTCAGGCATTGAAAACTATTCCCGCCATTTAACGCTTCGACCAGCAGGGGCAACACCGTATACGTTATTAGATTATTTCCCTGAAGATTTCTTAATCGTCATGGATGAGTCGCACGTATCAGTACCGCAAGTAAGAGCGATGTATAACGGTGACCAAGCACGTAAGCAAGTGCTTGTGGATCATGGATTCCGTCTGCCATCGGCTTTAGATAATAGACCGCTTATGTTTGATGAGTTTGAAGAGAAAACAAATCAAGTTATTTATGTTTCAGCAACGCCAGGACCGTACGAGTTAGAGCAGTCGCCAGAAGTAATAGAGCAAATTATTCGTCCAACAGGGCTTTTAGATCCACCAATTGATATACGACCAATTGAAGGTCAAATTGATGATTTATTAGGAGAAATTCAAGATCGTATTGCAAAAAATGAGCGTGTATTAATTACGACTTTAACGAAGAAGATGTCAGAGGATTTAACGGATTACTTAAAAGATGTAGGAATTAAAGTGAACTATCTTCACTCTGAAATTAAAACGTTAGAACGTATTGAAATTATTCGTGATCTTCGCCTTGGTAAGTTTGATGTACTTGTCGGTATTAACTTATTACGAGAAGGATTAGATATTCCAGAAGTATCACTTGTCGCTATTTTAGATGCTGATAAGGAAGGGTTCTTACGTTCAGAGCGTTCATTAATTCAAACAATCGGTCGTGCCGCACGTAATGAAAACGGCCGCGTTATTATGTATGCAGATCGTATAACGAAATCTATGGGAATTGCGATTGAAGAAACGAAGCGTCGTCGTAGTATACAAGAAGCTTACAATGAAGAGCATGGTATTACGCCGAAAACGATTCAAAAAGGCGTTCGTGATGTTATCCGTGCAACGACAGCTGCTGAAGAAACGGAAACGTATGAAGCAACGCCAGCTAAGAAGATGACGAAAAAAGAGCGCGAAAAGACAATTGCGAAGATGGAAGCAGAGATGAAAGAAGCAGCAAAAGCGTTAGACTTCGAGCGTGCAGCTGAACTAAGAGATTTACTATTAGAATTAAAAGCGGAAGGGTGAAAAAAGTGAGTAAGAGCAAGGATTTTATCGTTGTAAAAGGTGCTAGAGCACATAACTTAAAAAATATTGATGTAACCATTCCGAGAAATCAGCTTGTCGTTGTAACGGGATTGTCTGGTTCGGGGAAATCATCATTAGCATTTGATACGATTTATGCAGAAGGGCAGCGCAGATACGTAGAGTCATTATCTGCGTATGCGCGCCAGTTTTTAGGACAAATGGATAAGCCGGATGTGGACACGATTGAAGGATTGTCACCAGCGATTTCAATCGATCAAAAAACAACGAGTCGTAATCCACGTTCAACTGTCGGAACGGTAACGGAGATTTATGATTATTTACGTTTATTATTTGCGCGAATTGGTACGCCAATTTGTCCAAATCATGGGATTGAAATTACATCACAAACAGTAGAGCAGATGGTAGACCGTGTTCTTGAATATCCTGAACGTACGAAATTACAAGTGTTAGCTCCTATCGTGTCTGGGCGTAAAGGTGCACATGTGAAAGTACTTGAAGATATTAAGAAGCAAGGATATGTTCGTGTACGTGTTGATGGTGAAATGCTTGATGTATCTGAAGAGATTATGTTAGATAAAAATAAAAAGCATTCCATTGAAGTTGTAATTGACCGTATTGTTGTAAAAGAAGGAATCGCAAGCCGTCTTGCTGATTCACTTGAAAGTGCATTAAAGCTTGGCGGAGGCCGAGTGTTAATTGATGTAATGGGAGAAGAGGAACTTCTATTTAGTGAACATCATGCTTGTCCGCATTGTGGTTTTTCAATCGGAGAATTAGAGCCGCGTATGTTCTCATTCAACAGTCCGTTCGGAGCATGTCCTTCTTGTGATGGACTTGGTTCAAAGCTAGAGGTCGATTTAGAGCTTGTTATCCCGAACTGGGATTTATCATTAAATGAACATGCGATTGCGCCTTGGGAACCGACAAGTTCACAATACTATCCACAACTTTTACAATCTGTATGTAATCACTACGGCGTTGATATGGATGTGCCTGTGAAAGATATACCGAAAGATTTATTTGATAAAGTGTTGTACGGAAGCGGTGAAGAGAAAGTTTATTTCCGCTATGTAAATGAATTTGGTCAAGTAAAGGAAAATGAGATTTTATTTGAAGGTGTTATTCCAAATATTGAACGTCGTTATCGCGAAACGAGTTCTGATTACATTCGTGAGCAAATGGAAAAGTATATGGCAGAACAAGCTTGTCCGAAGTGTAAAGGTGGACGTTTAAAACCTGAGAGTTTAGCTGTTTTCGTTGGTGGGAAAACGATTGCTGATGTAACGAAATATTCTGTTCAAGAAGTACAGGAATTCTTCTCAAATGTGGAGTTAACGGAGAAACAACAAAAAATTGCTCATTTAATTTTAAGAGAAATTCAGGAGCGCGTTGGGTTCTTAGTAAACGTCGGTTTAGATTATTTAACGTTAAGTCGTGCCGCCGGAACATTATCAGGTGGTGAGGCGCAGCGTATTCGTTTAGCGACGCAAATTGGTTCTCGTCTTACTGGCGTGCTTTACATTCTTGATGAGCCTTCTATCGGTTTACACCAGCGTGATAACGATCGTCTTATTCGTACATTGCAAGAAATGCGTGATTTAGGTAATACGTTAATTGTTGTTGAGCATGATGAAGATACGATGATGGCAGCTGACTATTTACTTGATATCGGGCCTGGCGCAGGTATTCACGGTGGACAAGTCGTATCAGCAGGTACACCAGCTGAAGTGATGCAAGATGAGAATTCATTAACAGGGAAGTATTTAAGCGGTAAAGAGTTTATTCCGGTTCCACTTGAAAGACGTAAAGGTGACGGACGTAAAGTGGAGATTGTCGGCGCAAAAGAGAATAACTTAAAGAATGCGAAGATGTCATTTCCACTCGGTACGTTTGTAGCGGTAACAGGGGTATCTGGTTCTGGTAAAAGTACGATGATTAATGAAGTACTATATAAATCGTTAGCGCAAAAGCTATATAAAGCGAAAGCGAAGCCAGGTACTCATAAAGAGATTAGAGGTCTTGAACATTTAGATAAAGTAATTGATATTGATCAATCGCCAATTGGTCGTACACCACGTTCTAATCCAGCGACGTACACAGGTGTATTCGATGATATTCGTGATGTGTTTGCACAAACGAATGAAGCGAAAGTGCGTGGATATCAAAAAGGACGTTTCAGTTTTAACGTAAAAGGTGGCCGTTGTGAAGCGTGCCGTGGTGATGGAATTATTAAAATTGAAATGCACTTCTTACCAGACGTATACGTTCCGTGTGAAGTTTGTCACGGTAAACGATATAATCGTGAAACGTTAGAAGTGAAATATAAAGATAAGAATATTTCTGAAGTGTTAGGGATGACAATTGAAGATGGAGTAGACTTCTTCGCCAATATTCCTAAAATTAAGCGTAAACTTCAAACGCTTGTAGATGTTGGGCTTGGTTATATGAAATTAGGTCAACCAGCAACAACATTATCTGGTGGGGAAGCACAGCGTGTGAAATTAGCTTCTGAATTACACCGTCGTTCTACAGGTCGTACGTTATACATTTTAGATGAGCCAACGACTGGTTTGCATGCGCATGATATTGCACGTCTTTTAGAAGTGCTGCAACGTCTTGTTGAGAGCGGTGAAACTGTACTTGTAATTGAACATAATCTAGATGTAATTAAAACAGCTGATTATATCGTTGATCTTGGACCAGAGGGCGGAGATAAAGGTGGACAAATCGTTGCTTCTGGAACGCCAGAGCAAGTAGTGAAAGAAGAGCGCTCGTACACAGGTAAGTATTTAAAAGAGATCTTAAATCGTGATAAAGCAAGAATGAAAGAGAAAATAAAAGAAGTAGAGTTATCGCAATAAGTTTATTGATGAAAACCGAGTGGAAATGACGCTCGGTTTTTTATTGTATAGGGGGAGAAGATGGAGTTTTTAGAGATGTTAAGGAAGAAAAATATGAAGGTAAGAGAATTTCAAAGTTGGGGTATATATTTTCGCAAGCGCTGGGAGGATCACTTTGCAAATCATTTAAGTGATGAAGAAAAAGAAGATATTTTTCTTTATGGAGATAGGTATGCATGTGGTTATCTATGGCACATATTTAGTTATGAGAAAAAGAAGTGTTTAGAAGGAACAGAAGCAGAGAGAGCGTTTCATAATGAAGCGAAAAAGGAGTGCTATGTTTTCTACCAACACTGTGATGAAGTACTGTTAATAAAGGATGCGAGTTTGTTACATATGGATGATATATTGTGTGAGACAGACGATGCGTATAAAGGCGATATCTATATTGTAGATAAAGATTTCACTTGGACCTTTGTAAAAACTCATGAAAATAGGTGGTGTGGTCCTTATTTTGCGAGGAAGTGTTAGTAGGTATACAAGCATGAAGAGTAGAATAAGTTGATATAAGTATTTGTATGATACTTGCGTTTATTATCTATTAGCGTATGATGAAATATATATGGTTAAAAGGATGTGTAACGAAATGAGATGGATTGTATCACTTCTTGTAAATAGCGTTGTGTTAATCGCTGTATCGGGACTTTTAAAAGGGATTGCACCAGATGCATTTTACGTAGCAAATATACAAACTGCAATTATTGCGAGTATTATTTTGGCTGTTTTAAATGTGTTCGTAAAACCGTTTTTAATTTTAATTACGTTACCAATTACGGTTGTAACTTTCGGGTTCTTCTTAATTGTTATTAATGCGATTACGTTAAAAATAGCAGATTCATTATTAGGAGATGCTTTTAATATATCAGGATTTGGTGTAGCGATTGTTGCGGCAATTTGTATTTCAATTTTTAATATGATAATTGAAAAGGCAATTGTTGAACCTCTATATGAAAAAAAGAGAAAGTGACAAAAAGAAAAACATTTCATTATTCGTATGAAATGTTTTTTTCTATTTATTAGAAACCGTATTTCTTGTTTCCAGAAAAAAATGGTACAATATCCGATAGAATGGAATTTCACATCAAACGAGACTGAACCCGCAGCGGAGTGGAGGTTTATACATATGCCGAAAGTAAGGACAAAAGATTTAATTGAACAATTTCAATTGGAGTTAATCAGTGGTGAAGAAGGCATTCATCGTCCGATTGATACAAGTGATTTATCACGACCTGGAATTGAAATGGCAGGATTTTTTACATACTATCCAGCAGATCGTGTGCAGCTTCTTGGTAAAACGGAGCTTACGTTCTTTGATACGTTAACAACAGAGCAAAAACAAGAGAGAATGAAAGCGCTTTGTACTGAGGAGACGCCATGTATTATTATAACTCGTAATCAAGATGTACCAGATGAGTTATTACAAGCATCACGTGAATCAGGCATGCCTTTATTACGTTCTTCTCAAACGACGACGAGATTATCAAGTCGTTTAACCAATTATTTAGAAGGTAAGTTAGCACCAACAACTGCTGTTCATGGTGTATTAGTAGATATTTACGGTGTTGGTGTTTTAATTACAGGTCAAAGTGGTGTTGGTAAAAGTGAGACAGCTCTTGAGCTTGTAAAGCGTGGTCACCGCCTTGTTGCTGATGATAGTGTAGAAATTCGCCAAGAAGATGAAGACACATTAGTAGGAAGCTCACCAGATTTAATCGAGCATTTATTAGAAATTCGTGGTCTAGGTATTATTAACGTTATGACGTTATTCGGTGCAGGGGCAGTACGAAATTATAAGCGTATTACACTTGTTATTAATCTTGAAATTTGGGATCAAAAGAAAAATTATGATCGCTTAGGTCTTGATGAAGAGAAGATGAAAATTATTGATACAGAACTTACGAAGATTACACTTCCAGTTCGTCCTGGTCGAAACTTGGCTGTTATTATTGAAGTAGCAGCGATGAACTTCCGTTTAAAACGTATGGGAGTCAATGCAGCACAACAGTTCTCAGAACGATTAATGAGTGCGATTGAGTTAGGAAATCAGGAGTAAACTTTGGAGAGGGAGGTCATATACATATGCTGTTAGCTTCTGTACCACAGCTTGACCGTGTAGCTATCCAACTTGGGCCGTTTCCTGTGTATTGGTACGGGATTATTATTGGTACAGGTGTGCTATTAGGTCTTTGGCTGGCAACTCGCGAGGGAGAAAGGCTAGGTATTCCAAAAGATACATTTGTTGACCTTGTATTAATTGCGGTACCGATCGCTATTCTTTTTGCGAGAATGTACTATGTTATTTTTGAATGGGAATACTACGCACAAAATCCGAGTCAAATTATTAATATTCGTCAAGGTGGTTTGGCGATTCATGGTGGTTTAATCGGGGCTGTTATTACCGGAATTCTTTTTGCGAAGCGACGTGGAGTTTCCTTCTGGAAGTTGGCTGATATTGCTGCTCCAAGTATTTTACTAGGACAAGCAATTGGCCGATGGGGAAACTTTATGAACCAAGAGGCGCATGGTGATGAAGTAACGAGACAGTTTTTAGAAGGTCTTCATTTACCAGATTTCATTATTAATCAAATGTATATTGAGGGTGTGTACTATCATCCGACGTTTTTATATGAATCATTATGGAATTTTGTAGGTGTAATTTTACTACTTGCATTAAGAAAAGTGAATTTACGTCGCGGGGAATTATTCTTCACATATTTAATTTGGTATTCAGTAGGACGCTTCTTCGTAGAAGGCTTACGTACAGATAGTTTAATGCTAGGACCACTTCGTATTGCACAAGTAATGTCAATTGGACTTGTTGTTATTTCTATTATTTTCATTATTGTGAGACGAAAAATGGGGCAAGCTGATAAAAGATATTTAGAAAATTAGAGAAAAGTAGCATCTTATTATAAGATGCTGCTTCTTTCATATTCAGGAAAGAGAAAGGACTCAGGCAATGAAAATAAATACAGTGTTATTTGATTTAGATGGAACGTTAATTAATACAAATGAACTTATTATTTCTTCTTTTTTACATACTTTACATACATATTATCCAAATCAATATAAGCGTGAAGATGTATTGCCATTTATCGGTCCGTCTTTGCATGATACTTTCAGTAAGATTGATGAAAGTAAGGTTGAAGAGTTAATTACAAGCTATCGTCAATTTAACCATGATCATCATGATGAATTAGTAGAAGAATATGAAACTGTATATGAAACAGTTCAAGAGTTGAAGAAGCAAGGTTATAAAGTTGGTATTGTTACAACGAAAGCGAGACAAACCGTTGAGATGGGATTACAGTTGTCAAAGCTTGATGAATTTTTTGATGTTGTCGTGACAATTGATGATGTAGAGCATGTGAAACCACATCCGGAGCCACTTCAAAAAGCGCTTGAATTATTAGATGCAAAACCAGAAGAGGCATTGATGGTTGGGGATAATCATCATGATATTGTCGGTGGTCAAAATGCGGGGACGAAAACAGCTGCGGTTTCATGGACGTTGAAAGGTAGAGCGTATTTAGAGGCTTACAAGCCGGACTTTATGCTAGATAAAATGAGTGATTTGCTACCGATTTTGTCTAATATGAACCGTTCATAAAGGTCCAAGTAAGTTAGTAGAGGAGCGAGCTAAGTGCGACGGACAACGCGCTATCCTGTTTCAGGAGAAAATTCGTTATGGAATGTGTATAAAACAGTGTCTTTTTGGAAGGTAATGAAAAACTTTATTATTATCCAAATTGCGCGTTACACGCCATTTTTATCTGTGAAGAATTGGTTGTACCGTACTTTTTTACGGATGAAAGTAGGAAAGAAAACATCATTTGCACTTATGGTTATGCCGGACATTATGTTCCCAGAAAAGATAACTGTGGGAGAGAATTCGATTATTGGCTATAACACAACGCTTTTAGCACATGAATATTTAATTCGTGAATATCGACTTGGCGAAATCGTCATTGGAAATGAAGTAATGATTGGAGCGAATGTAACAATATTACCAGGTGTGAAAATTGGAGACGGTGCGACTGTCTCAGCTGGCACACTTGTTCATAGAGATGTACCGAGCGGTGCTTTCGTAGGTGGAAATCCAATGCGTATTATTTATACGAAAGAGCAAATGACCGCAAGAGAAGGTTCATGGTGAAAATGTAACATTTCTCCTCTTTTTTTATGAATAAAAAGGAAATAATTGAGTATAATATACTGTTTTGTTTTTTACGGAATCGTTTATACTTATAGATAGAAGAATGTGTGAACGAAGAAAACAAAAAACTGGAGGATATATGGGGAAAAATCAAAGGATATATAAGGAGAACGGACAAGTTATCTCTTTTAATCAATTAGCGGACTTCTTTTATAAAAAAGGGATGAGAGCTTACAAAGGACAAAAATTGCAAGATGCAATTAAATATTTTCGAAGAGCGGCACAAAGTGAGAAGGAGCCGTTTATTCTATGTCAATTAGCAACAGTATTATCTGAGGCTGGTGAATATCAAGAATCGAATCAAATCTTCTTAAAGTTAGTTAGATCTAATCCAGAACTTGAACAGTGCTATTATTTTATTGCAAATAATTATGCATATATGGGGTTATTTCAACAGGCGAAGAAATATGCAGATCGTTATTTAGAAGTTGCAAAAGAGAAGGAATTCGTAGAAGATACATTAGAACTTCTTGAGATTATGGAAGAAGAAGCAATGGGTGCGGAAGAGATTGAAGATGAAGATGATTTAATTGTTATGCAGGAAGAAGCGAATCGTTATATTCGTAATGGACAATTGGAAGAAGCAATTGCTACATTAGAAATTGTTACTAAGGATTATCCGGAGTTTTGGTCAGGGCATAATAATTTAGCCATTGCACATTTTCAATCTGGTAATGTAGACAAAGCACTGAAGTTAACAGAAATGATTTTAGAGAAAAATCCTGGTAATATACATGCGCTTTGTAATACGCTTATTTTTCTATATTCAATTGGAGAGCATAAACAAGTAGAAGCGTTAGCGGGACAGCTAGTTTCAGTATATCCAATTTCATTTGAACATCGTTTGAAACTGGGAACTACACTTGCAACAATTGGTTATTTCGAGCATGCATATAAATGGTTCAAACTATTAAAGCGTCAAGGATACGAGGGAGACGTTAGTTTTTATTATTGGTTTGCATATTCTGCGTATATGGTGAAAGATCAACAACTAGCTGAAAAAATGTGGCAACATGTCGTGGAATTGCATCCTGATAAAAAGGGAAAAGAACCGTGGAATGCGCTGAATTTAGCAGATGAAGGACAAAACGTGTTATTTGAAGAATTACGAAAATCATTTCAGCAAAGTGCGACGCTAGAAGAACAAATGCTAGCTTTATATTTAATGAATGAATTGTCAACGCCGGAGAAGGTTGGATTCTTTTTTGATATAACGCAAGCGAAGAACGGTGTTCCCATCGTGTCGCAACTTGCAAAGTACTTCTTTTTACTTAATAGTCATAAGAGTATTCCAGCTGATTTACAACAATTTGAGCAGTGCGTACGAATCGCGGATGCATTATACAATTATACGAAAAAAGATGATGAATTAATTGAAGAGTGTTTACACTTTTGGTTTTGTACGTTCATACGTTTATATACATCTGGAGACATATTTACAAATGTGTACGGCTGGTCAGCTGCGATTGAATACATTGTACGCGGCGAACAAGGAAATAAAATGACACAGTCGGAGCTTGGAGATGTATATAATGTATCTGTAGCGACTGTCCGAAAGTATGTGCAAGCTGTTAAGCGTACGCACACATAAGATAAGCAAATCATTGGGAAAAAAATGATGCTAACAGTATAATGAGGGTAACTTAATTGTGTAGGAATGGATAGGAGTGAATAGTGTGTCAGAAGAAAAAATTTATGATGTCGTTATTATTGGTGCAGGACCAGCTGGTATGACAGCTGCAGTATATACATCTCGTGCAAATTTAAGCACATTAATGCTTGAGCGTGGTATTCCAGGTGGCCAAATGGCAAACACGGAAGATGTAGAAAACTACCCAGGTTATGAGTCTATTTTAGGACCAGACTTATCAAATAAAATGTTCGAGCATGCAAAGAAATTTGGTGCCGAATATGCATACGGTGATGTAAAAGAAGTCATCGATGGTAAGGAATACAAAACAATTATTGCTGGTAAAAAAGAATATAAAGCACGTGCAATTATCGTTGCAAGCGGTGCAGAGTATAAAAAAATTGGTGTACCGGGTGAAACAGAACTTGGCGGCCGCGGTGTATCATATTGTGCAGTATGTGACGGGGCATTCTTTAAAGGAAAAGAACTTATCGTAATTGGCGGCGGAGATTCTGCTGTTGAAGAGGGTGTGTTCTTAACACGCTTCGCATCAAAAGTAACGATCGTTCACCGTCGTGACACGCTTCGTGCACAGAAAATTTTACAAGACCGTGCTTTCCAAAACGAAAAAGTAGATTTCATTTGGAACCACACGATAAAAGAAATCAACGAAGCAAGTGGTAAAGTAGGAAGTGTAACACTTGTGGACGTAAATAGTGGAGAAGAGAAAGAAGTCAAAACTGATGGCGTATTCGTATACATCGGTATGTTACCTTTATCAAAACCATTTGTTGAACTAGGTATTACAAATGAAAATGGTTACCTTGAAACGAACGAGCGTATGGAAACGAAAATCCCTGGTATTTTCGCAGCTGGTGATGTTCGTGAGAAAATGCTTCGTCAAATTGTAACTGCAACAGGTGACGGTAGTATTGCAGCGCAAAGTGCACAACATTACGTAGAAGAATTATTAGAGGAATTAAAAACTGTATCAGAAAAATAAGGGATAATATACCTTGTGAGAAGAAAGCTACCGACAGGAGCTTTCTTCTTTTTTTGTGTGAAAATGTCAAAGTTTTGTCAAAAAATATAAGGATTATAAGCTTTCTTATTGATATACTGGACTTTACGGAAAAAATCACTATAAGAAATGAGGAATTTATTCAGTATGGAATGGCGTAATATATATCGTGGATTTTGTATGGGCGTTAGTGATTTAATTCCTGGTGTGAGCGGCGGTACAATCGCTGTTGTGTTAGGGATTTATGAACAATTGCTTGCGGCAATTAGTGGATTCTTTAGTCGTGAATGGAAAAAACATTTAGGATTTTTAATTCCCCTTGCAGCTGGCGTGGCAGCGGCATTTTTAACGTTAAGTCACGTTATTAAATATTTACTTGCAAATCATTATGAACCGACTCAATTTTTCTTCCTCGGTTTAATTATTAGTATATTACCGATGCTAATGAGGGAAGCTGATGCAAAGTCGTCGTTTAAAGGTAAGCACATCGTTTTATTAATAGTTGCAGCAATTCTTGTTGCGATTACAGCTTTCTTTAAACCAGATAAGGCAGCAGATCCAATTACGACTTTAACAATTTTAAATGCAATTGGTTTATTTTTCGCAGGATGGATGGCTAGTATGGCCATGCTGCTTCCTGGAATTAGTGGATCGTTTATTTTATTAATTATTGGTGTGTATCCGACAGCAATTAACGCTTTAACTACACTTAACTTACCTTTAATCGTGGTTATCGGTGCTGGTGTTATGGTTGGATTTGTTGTAAGTAGTAAAGGCATTAGTTTTTTATTAGATCGTTATAAAAGTATGACATTTGCGGCAATTATTGGACTTGTAATCGGTTCAATTGTAATTGTATTCCCTGGGATTCCGACTGGCGGATTTTCAATTATAAGTTCAATTATTACCTTTATTTTAGGCTTTGCGATTGTTACTTATTTCGGTAAGAAATAAGGGCTTTAATCCCCTTGACGATAAAAATCGTTAAGGGGATTTTTCATGCTATTCATTAAAAATCTAAGCATTTACATTGCTTGTTATAGAAAGCTTTTTTAAAATTGCTGAGTAGCATATGCTTAGCGAAAGAGGACTGGCTCCTTCGTTGTAGCAAACTGTTTTTGATAGTATAATGAAATAAGTATGCAGTGAGGAATTTTACTGCAAGTAGCTGAGGTGAAGAAACATGCAAAGAGTGACAAACTGTGTGTTAATTAGAGATAATGAAGTACTCTTACTCCAAAAACCTCGCCGGAATTGGTGGGTTGCACCAGGCGGGAAAATGGAGCGTGGGGAGACTGTAAGAGATTCCGTTGTTCGCGAGTATCGTGAAGAAACAGGTATTTATTTGAAAAACCCAGCGTTAAAGGGGGTCTTCACCTTTGTCATCCAAGAAGGTGATAAAGTTGTTTCTGAATGGATGATGTTCTCCTTTTTAGCGACAGATTTTGCAGGAGAAAACAAACTAGAGAGCGAAGAAGGCATCATTGGTTGGCATACATTTGATAAAATTGATGATTTAGCAATGGCGCCAGGAGATTATCACATTATTGATTATTTAATTAAAGGAAATGGCATAATCTACGGTACATTTGTATATACTCCAGATTTTGAGTTGCTTTCATATCGATTAGATCCGAGTTAAACCGTCAAGGAGAGGATACGATGACAGAGAATAATGATATAAAAATGGTAATTATTACAGGAATGTCTGGAGCTGGAAAAACAGTAGCTTTACAAAGTTTTGAAGATTTAGGATATTTTTGTGTAGATAATTTGCCACCGATGTTATTGCCAAAGTTTATTGAGCTTATGGCGGATTCAAAAGGGAAAATGAATAAAGTGGCACTTGGTATTGATTTACGTGGCCGCGAGTTTTTCGAACATTTATGGGGAGCACTTGATGATTTATCAGAACGTACATGGATTATTCCTCATATTTTATTTTTAGATGCGAAAGATAGTACGCTTGTAACTCGTTATAAAGAAACGAGACGTTCGCATCCACTTGCACCAACTGGTTTGCCGTTAAAGGGAATCGAAGCTGAGCGCAATTTATTAACAGATATGAAGGCACGAGCGAATATTGTGCTTGATACATCGGATTTAAAACCGAAAGAATTACGTGAAAAAATCGTTCACTTGTTCTCAACAGAAACTGAGCAAGCATTCCGTGTAAATGTTATGTCATTTGGATTTAAGTACGGTATTCCAATTGATGCAGATTTAGTATTTGATGTTCGTTTTTTACCAAATCCATATTACATTCCACATATGAAGCCATTAACAGGACTAGATGAAGAAGTTTCTTCCTATGTACTGAAATTTAATGAGACACATAAGTTTTTAGAGAAGTTGACGGATCTGATTACTTTCATGCTGCCTCATTATAAAAGAGAAGGCAAAAGTCAACTTGTAATTGCAATTGGATGTACAGGTGGACAGCATCGTTCTGTTACGCTTACAGAATACCTTGGGAAACATTTGAAACCAGAGTATAGTGTTCATGTATCTCATCGTGATGTGGAGAAGAGAAAGGGCCATTAAGGGATGAAAAAAGAGAGAAAGCCTAAAATTGTCATCATGGGAGGCGGAACTGGACTCTCTGTTTTATTAAGAGGATTAAAGCAATATCCTGTTGATATTACAGCAGTTGTTACAATTGCTGATGATGGTGGCAGTTCAGGTAGATTACGTGATGAGCTAGAAATTCCACCTCCAGGTGACATCCGTAACGTACTTGTTGCGTTATCGGATGTAGAGCCACTGGTGGAAGCTTTATTTCAGCACCGTTTCACAACAGGAGACGGACTGAAAGGTCATGCGTTAGGAAATCTATTGTTGGCAGGTATGACCTCGATTACAGGAGACTTTTTCCATGCGATTACGGAAACAAGTAAAGTATTAAATGTCAGAGGACGTGTATTACCAGCAGCGAATCAAAGTGCGGTACTTCATGCGGAACTTGAAGATGGAGAAATTGTAACAGGTGAATCAAAGATTCCTTATTACGGAAAGAAGATTAATCGCGTCTTTTTGACTCCAGAAGATGTAGAGCCATTGCATGAAACGTTGGCTGAGATTAAACGAGCTGATTTACTTGTTTTCGGCCCAGGAAGTTTGTATACGAGTATATTACCCAATTTAGTTGTTAACAAAATTGGAGACGCTGTTCTTGCTGCAAAGGCGAAGAAGGTATATGTATGTAACGTTATGACACAAGCGGGTGAAACGATGGGATATACTGCTTTTGATCATGTGCAGGCGTTACACGATCATTTAGGGCAACCATTTATTAATACTGCAATTGTAAATAACCGTGAGATTCCTTGTGAATTACGTAAGTTATATGATGAAGAAATGTCTACACCAGTTGTAGTGGATGAAGAACGTTTTGTTGAAAATAATATTGATGTTATTCAAGAGGGATTAGCGAAGTATGATGATCATGTTGTAAGGCATGATACGTTAAAGTTAGCTTCGATTTTATATTCATTGTTATAAATATGCGTTGCCTCGTTTGAGGTAGCGCTCCTCATTCATATAGGACAAGATTTTTGTTCCGCAATAATCGTATAAGGAGGTGTTGACTGTGTCATTTGCATCAGAAACAAAGAAAGAGTTGACGAATCTTGAGATGAAGGAATGCTGTGAGAAAGCAGAATTATCAGCGTTGCTTCGAATGAACGGGTCGCTTTCTTTTTCAAACCGTCGTCTATCTATCGATATTCAAACGGAAAATGCGGCAATTGCAAGAAGGATTTATACGCTTTTGAAAAAAGGATATGACGTGACGGTAGAATTACTTGTTCGTAAAAAAATGCGATTGAAGAAAAATAATGTATATATTGTGCGGCTTGTTGAGAAGTCTCGTGAAATATTAGCTGATCTTCATATCGTTCGAGATGACTTTTCATTTATTCGAAATATATCACAAGAATTGATTGAGAAGAAATGTTGTAAACGATCGTATTTACGAGGTGCATTTTTAGCAGGTGGTTCAGTAAATAACCCAGAAACATCATCTTATCATTTAGAAATCTTTTCGTTATATAAGGAACATAATGATGCTATATGTGAACTGATGAACGGATTTGATTTAAATAGTAAGACGTTGGAAAGAAGAAAAGGGTACATTACGTATTTGAAAGAAGCAGAAAAAATTACAGAGTTTTTAAATATTATAGGTGCTCATAATGCGCTTTTAAGATTTGAAGATATTCGAATCGTACGTGATATGCGTAATTCTGTAAATCGTTTAGTGAACTGCGAAACAGCTAATTTAAATAAAACAATTGGTGCAGCACTAAGGCAGATTGAAAATATTCGTTACATTGATGAGACAGTTGGTCTTGATATATTGCCGGATAAACTACAAGAGATTGCGCAATTACGAAGAGATTATCAAGATGTAACATTGAAAGAGTTAGGTGAGATGGTATCCGGGGGGAAGATTAGTAAGTCGGGTATTAATCATCGTTTGCGTAAAATCGATGAAATTGCAGAGAAATTACGCGCGGGGGAAACGGTAGTAAAAAAATAAGAGGTTAAAGGGGAAATGGAGCTGTGGTTCAAAAAAGAGTTCGGGTTTCATTAAAAAACGGTTTACAAGCACGTCCGGCTGCGTTGTTTGTACAAGAGGCAAATCGCTTTCATGCAGATATCTTCATCGAGAAAGATGGAAAGACAGTAAATGCAAAGAGCATAATGGGGATTATGAGCTTAGCAATTGGAACTGGAAGCATGATAACAATTACAACAGAAGGTTCAGATGCAGAAGAGGCTTTAGAAGCATTAGCTGCATATGTACAGTAAAAAAGCTATCGCGCATGTGCGATAGCTTTTTTGTTTTGTTATTTGCTGGTGGAGGTGGGGTATGTGGGGGGGATGTTTGTCGAGAATTGTCGGTAAGTCGATAAGTTGTGTCGAAACGTCGATATATGAAAATAATCGCCGATATAATTGGGGTTACGGTCGATATATTTGAAAAATCGCTGATATATTTAGGTGGATACTGAATGGGGTATACGAGTGCGGAGGTCCCACTATAAAAAAAGCGCCCTATTATAGGGCGCTTTTTTATGTATCCAGCTCCAGCGGCTAGCTCTTCGTGTCTAAGAACCTTCCGCATAAGAAGGCAAAAAGCGCCTTTTATGCGAAAGAACCTTAGCCAGTCAGAGCTGAACGAGCCGCTTTCGCATTTAGTATATCTAGCTCCAGCGGCTAGAATCTCCGGTTGTTTCGCTTTTACATTCGAGGCAAAAAGCGCCTCGGATGTAAAAGCTCCAACACCCTGCGATTCTGAACGAGCCGCTTCCGCTTTTAAGTATTAACGATTTGTAAAGATCTTATCGATTAAACCGTATTCTAAAGCTTTTTCTGCTGTCATGAAGTTGTCGCGGTCTGTGTCGCGTTGTAGTACTTCAAGTGGTTGACCAGTGCGGTCAGCAAGAATTTGATTTAGTTTTTCACGTAAGAATAGGATACGTTTTGCAGCGATTTCGATTTCAGTCGCTTGACCTTGTGCTCCACCAAGTGGTTGGTGAATCATTACTTCACTGTTTGGAAGTGCATAACGTTTTCCTTTTTCACCTGCTGCAAGTAAGAAGGCACCCATAGATGCTGCCATACCGATACAGATTGTTGATACTTGTGGTTTAATAAACTGCATTGTATCATAGATTGCCATACCCGCTGTGATAGAACCACCAGGGCTGTTGATGTAGATGTGAATATCTTTTTCTGGATCTTGAGATTCCAAGAATAAAAGCTGGGAAACGATTGAGTTAGCTACGTTGTCATCAATTGCACTACCAAGCATAATGATGCGGTCTTTTAATAGTCGAGAGTAAATATCGTAAGCGCGTTCTCCACGATTTGTTTGTTCAATTACTGTAGGAATTAAATTCATCTGTTATTTCCTCCTTCTAAAGCTTTCTTAGTCTTATAATACAATTATGGTCAATAAAGGTCAAACGAAACCACTTTAAATCAAAAAAATATGTAGTTGTACCATGAAATATTCGCTATGTTTTCGAAATTCCCTGCTTATGTATCTTCAACATCATAACCGAATTACATAAATTTAAACGTTATGAAAACTGGAGAAAAAAAGAAAAGAACGCCTTTTAACTGAAGCGTTCTTTCGATAATTAGTCTTTTAAAAGATAGGTTACTTTATTTAAAATCTTTTCGATTTGTTTCGCGTTTTTACTATACATTTCGCTTGCTGATTTCGACTTTGTTTCTAAGGAAAATAGTTCAAGATCAGCATGACATTTTTTTAAAGATGCTAATAATAAAGGTTTGTTTTGAGGAGAAGGCATTTGGAGTTTGTCATTGTAAATGTCGATAGTAAGTTGTCCGTATGAATCCACTTGACCGAGAAAGACATTTTCAATAACAACACCGAGTTTTTCTAATTCTGAATGTAGCCAAGCGCGGTTATGTCCGCTTGCTGAAAGAGGTTCATCTAGTACATTTCCATCCATAATAACAGTTTGTGGTTCTTTCTCGTTTGGTACTTTTAAACCGATGTCTTTTGCAGTAAGTGGCTGAGAATCTTTCTTTAATAATACATTTAATTCTCCGCTCGGTTCTAAGACAGCAAATTCGACTTCAGCTATACTAAATGCACCATTTCCTCTAAGAAGTTCGAGTAACTCATCACTAGTATATTTTTCTTTCTTTAAATTATCCTCAAGTACTTTGCCATCTTTTATTAACACTGTAGATTTTCCTTCAAAAAAGTCTCTAGCAGTTTTGTTTTTTAAGGAAAGAATGCCAACGAAAAAAGGTACTGAGGCGAAAATAAGTATAGCGAAGACGCCATGGAAAAACTTTTGGTCAAGCCCTGTAGATATTTGAGCGGCGATATCACCGATTGTCATTCCTGCTATGTATTCGAAAAAGGAAAGCTGAGAAATTTGCCTTTTTCCTAAGCACTTTGTGATAGTGAATAAAATGATTAATATGAATACAGAGCGAATAATGACAAGTGTCCATTCCGGCAGGTGAGACATAGTCATTTCCTCCAGTCTACTTAAAACCCTTTATATTGAGGTTCTTCACGTTCCAATACTGAAACTCTATTTTGTAAATCAGCGATGATACTGTCCATTTCTAACATACATTCATGAAATATGCGTTTAGCTTCATCGTCTGTAGAATTTAGCGAAAGGGAACTTAAGCTTGCTTGAGCTCCTCTTACACTAGCAAGGCAAGTTTTAACGCTAGCGATAACAGTCATACAAACACTCCTTATCCTTTCGGTTTGAATAACAATGCTCCAATGAAGCCGAAAATAATAGCTGCGGATACGCCGGCGCTCGTTACTTTAAACATGCCTGTGATAACACCAACGATGCCATGTTTTGCAGCTTCTTCCATTGCGCCATGAACGAGAGCATTACCAAAGCTTGTAATAGGCACAGTTGCACCAGCTCCAGCGAAATCAATTAATGGTTCATACAAATTGAATCCATCTAATATAGCTCCGGCAACAACGAGTGTTGCCATTGTATGAGCTGGTGTAAGTTTTACAACATCAAACATAAGTTGTCCGATTACACATATGAGTCCGCCAATGACGAAAGCCCAGAAAAAAATCATTGCGTTGCACCTCCAAATTCAATCGAAACGGCGTGAGCGATACACGGAATCGTTTCTTCTTGTTGGAATGTAAGTGGAGATAGTAAAGCGCCTGTCGCAACGACAAGTATTTTTTTGAACTCTCCTCTTTTCATTCGGTTTAATAAATGACCATAAACGACTGTTGCGGAACATCCTGGTCCACTAGCACCAGCTATGACAGGCTGTCCTTCTCTATAAATGAGTAGCCCGCAATCTTGAAACTGTTCGCTCGTTACTTTTGTTCCGTGTTTATGTAGTAAGTCATAAGCAATTTCACGGCCTACATGTCCGAGATCGCCTGTTACAATTAAATCGTAGTAAGAGGCATCAATTTGACGTTCACGTAAATGAGCTTCAATTGTATCGACGGCAGCTGGAGCCATTGCACCTCCCATATTAAACGGATCTGTTAATCCCATATCAACCACTCGTCCGATTGTTGCAGATGTTACCCTAGGGCCGTGACCAGTATCGCTTAAAATAGCGGCCCCAGCACCGGTTACTGTCCACTGTGCGGTAGGTGGCTTTTGTCCACCATATTCGGTAGGATAGCGGAACTGTTTTTCTACAGCGGTGTTATGGCTTGATGCCCCGGTTAATAAATATTTTGCGCCTTTTGCATTTACGATACTTGCTCCAAGTGCTAAACCTTCCATAGAAGTAGAACAAGCCCCGAATAGCCCGAGATAAGGAGTGCCCAGTGTACGGCAAGCAAAGCTTGTAGGGGTAATTTGATTAATTAAATCTCCTGCAAGTACGAATTGAATATCATCTTTACGAAGTTTTGCTTTTTCAGTTGCGCGACTACAAGCTTCTTCGAATAAAATTTTATGTGCTTTTTCATAGGAATCTTGTCCGAGCCATAAATCTTCATGGAGGGTATCGAAGTCTTCTGGGATTTTCCCTTTTGCTTCAAATGGCCCCCCAACGACTCCTGTCGAAATAATAACTGGTTTGTTTTCAAATACCCACGTTCGGTGCCCTTGTAACATTTATAGCCCTCCCCATTGAACGAGAATCGTTTTAATAAGTGCGATGACGAAAGCAGAAAATACACCAAATAAAATAACAGAACCAGCTAATTTGAACATGTTACCACCAACGCCGAGTACAAATCCTTCCGTTCGGTGTTCGATACATGCGGCAATAACAGAGTTACCAAATCCAGTAACAGGTACAGCTGTACCAGCACCGGCAAACTGCCCAAAACGATCGTATATACCAAATCCAGTTAGTAACATAGAAATAAAAATAAGAGTTGCGACGGTTGGATTTCCTGCCGAACGTTCAGTGAAATCGAAATAAGTAATATAAAAAGTAGAGATTAGTTGTCCTATGAAGCAAATAAAACCACCGACGAAAAAGGCTTTTATACAATTTTTTAAGACAGGTCGTTTCGGTTCGCGTTCTTGTTCGAATTTTTTATACTCCTGTTGTACAGGGGTTAAGTTTTTATCTTTACTAGACATTGCAATCCTTCCTTTTCTTTTAAAAAGCGTTAAGTGTTAGACTCCATTTTTTTGCCGATGAATTTTAATTGCTTATTAATTTCATCTTTAGATACTTCTTTTTTCTTAATTTTGTTTTCAAGTTTTTCGAGTAACATAAAGATTTTTTTATCTGTACTTACACGAACATCGAAAGTGGGGTATTCATCACTTAATTGCTTTTGAAGTTTGCTGCGCAGCGGTTTTAATCCAAACCTTTCGTGATGCTCAGGTGTAACTGCTATGTAGAGATCTAAATTTGAATTCACTGCTGTGCTTTTTATAATTTCATCCATAGCGAGAGCTCTTTTCTTCGCTCCTTGTGATATAGATTGATTAAAGGATTCCGTACTCGTCTTTGTTAACTTTGGACCTTTTTCTTTCTCCGTTCGTTTTGCTTCTTCTTTCACTTTTTTATCTAAAGGACTATTATTACATCCGGTAAAAGAGCTAAATAGAAGTGCAAATAATGCGGTTATGAGGCCGAGTTTTCGCATAATTATCATTCCATTTCTATTGCAATATGTAATGTGATAGAAAAAGGATGACTGCATATCATCCTTTTTCTATTTCACAGCAAGACGGATGCGTTATTGCTGTGAGTATTGTGGTTCTTCTTGTTGGACTTCTTCAACGCGTGGGTTTAAAGAATCGATAATCGTTTGTGTTTGCTGCGCAGCTGTTTGGAAAAGTTGCTTAGCTTGTTGGTTATCCGTATCAAGAGCGAATCCCTCTAAGCTAGCTTGTGCACTTTTTAATCCAGAAACAGTTTGCTTTAATTTTGTAATTACAGTCATTGAATGAAGCCCCCTTTGGAATATCAATTCATAGGTTATAATTTGTGAGTTGGGGTGAATTTATGATTGGAAAATTTAGGGGTGGAATAGATTTTATATGATTTTAGCTAAGATGCATAAGGTATTACGGGGATATTTTTATTGATTTAGATGGATTTTATTGCTATTATTATGAGAAGAAAATGAAGTGTTTTCTATAATCATGCGCCCATAGCTCAGTCGGATAGAGCGGTGGTTTCCGGTACCACGTCTGCCGGGGGTTCGAATCCCTCTGGGCGCGTCAAAAAGTCCTAACTTACGTTTTGTAGGTTAGGACTTTTTTTATTTCCCTCTTGTTATATCTAGTAATAAGATTTACTATTAGTACTTGATAATAATTTTTTACCTTAATATTTTCTTTCAATATTATTCAAATTTCGGTTGTAAGTTGAAAATCTCATTAATACATATAAATTAATAATATTTTGGAATGGGTGTCTGCGTGAGGATTCTCCTTTTACCAAACTTATTGTACAATAGAAACAAGGGGGAGATTAGTTTGAAGGCAAGTCTTTTACAAGAACAAAGCTTACGTTTGGCAATGACACAAGAGTTAAGGCAAGCGATTACAATGCTCCAGTATAATGTACAAGAATTATCGGAGTTTTTGTATGAGCAATCGTTAGAGAATCCCCTTATTGAGTTAGGTGGTTTTGAGAGGGAGAAGAAAAAGAGCTCTAACAACAGTAAAAGTACCAGCAAACAAGTCGAGAATCAGATGGAAATCTACAGTGTGGATTCTACAACGATTCAGCAACATTTATTAAATCAAATACAGTATTATAAAATAGATGAAGAAGAGCGGAAAGTGGCTTCTTTCATTATTATGAACATGGATGGAAACGGGTATTTACAAGAAACGAATGAAGAGTTAGCAGAGCTCCTTTCTGCGCATATTCATGTAGTTGACCGCTCTGTAGAGCTTGTCCAATCACTGGAGCCAGCAGGGGTAGGGGCGCGTAATATTCAGGAATGTTTAACCTTACAATTGAAGCGCTTACAAAGACGTAATGGATTAGCAGAAGAGGTTGTAGAAGATCATTTCGCTTATTTTGTGAAGAAAGATTGGCGAAAGCTCGTTCAAGTGTTGAAGTGTAGCAATGAAGAATTGCAGAGTGCGGTAAATTGTATAACGTCATTACAACCAAAACCCGGTCTTGCATTTTCTTCAGATAAGCCACTTTATATTGTGCCTGATATGGCAGTAAAAAAAGAAGATGATCGCCTCGTTTTACAAATGAATGAGAGAAATATGCCGAGAATTGAAATTCATTCTGAATATAGTGCGCTTCTTAATAATAGTGAAAGTGAAGTAGCATCTTACGTATCAGAAAAGTATCAGCATGTGCAGTGGATTATGCGCAGTTTGAAGCAGAGAAAACAGACATTGCTGCAAGTAATGACTATTATTATGGAAAAACAACGTGATTTCTTCTGGAAAGGTCCAGAGTATTTAAGACCGCTCGCTTTAAAAGAGGTAGCAGAAGAGTTAAGTGTGCATGAATCGACAATTAGTCGTGCGACGCGAAATAAATATGTGCAAACACCACACGGTTTATTTGAGATGAAATCGTTCTTTAGCAATGCCGTTTCGACGACTGAAGATGAAGCAGTTTCTACAAAACGTGTAAAACAATTTATTCAAACGCTTATTGGGGCAGAGGATAAGAAAAAGCCACTTTCAGATCAAAAGATTTCAAAATTATTAGAAGAAGAGCATGAAATTGTTATTTCTCGAAGAACAGTGGCGAAGTATAGAGAGCAAATGCATATCCCAGCTTCGTCATTAAGAAAAACGATTGGATAGGTGAAGAAGATGAAAGTTGTACTGTATACCAAAAAAGATTGTGGCCTTTGCGTGAAGGCGAAACAAGTTTTACAGGAAGTACAATGTGAATATTCTTTTCAAATCGAGGAAATAGATATATATGAAGATAATGACCTTTTAGAAAAATATCATTTAATGATTCCGGTTGTAGAAATGGAGGGAAAACAAGTAGAATATGGTAACATTCACAAAGGTGTCATAATAAACTATATAAAGAATGCAGTTAAGAGTTGAATAAGTTTCTATCTCCTGTTACAATAATACACGTAGCAGGGATTATTTTTTTAACCTATGTGGGACACAAAATGTCACTACGGGACGTAAAGTGACCACGAGGGGAAATGAACCGATGTAGTGAGGAGAAAAGATATGCGCTCATGGATTCAGAACACAAAAAAATTATTACCTGATCTGCTACCTGTTATGCAAACGAGAATGCAAATTCTTCAATACATTAGGCTCATGCAGCCGATTGGAAGAAGAAACTTATCAGCAAGTCTCGGTATGACAGAACGAGTATTGCGAAGTGAAGTACAAGTTTTGAAAGAACAAAACTTAGTTCACGTCGCTTCTTCTGGAATGACTTTGACAGAAGAAGGAACAGCTTTAGTTCTTGCTTTGGAAGACTTTATGAAAGAAATTTCCGGGTTAAAGGTTTTAGAAAAGCAACTTAAGGAAACATTAGACTTGGATGAAGTTTTCGTTGTCCCTGGCGATAGTGATGAATCACCTTGGGTCAAACTGGAGATGGGCCGTGCTTGTGTGACTTGTATAAAAGACCGTCTGACAGCGAATAATATCGTTGCTGTGGCTGGAGGAACTACGCTAGCTGCTGCTGCGGACATGATGCAACTTGATTGCAAAGATTTACATATGCTATTTGTCCCAGCACGTGGTGGAATTGGAGAAGGCGTCGAGTTAGAAGCCAATACCATTTGTGCCAAGATGGCGCAAAATACGATGAGTAATTATCGCTTATTGTATGTTCCAGACCATGTTAGCAGCGAAGCATATGCGTCTATTGTGACAGAGCCTTCCGTGAAAGAAGTTCTTGAGTTGATTCGATCTTCCAATATCGTCATTCATGGAATAGGTGATGCGTTAACAATGGCACGTCGCAGAAGTACTTCAGAAGCAGATTGGTTAAAGATTCAGGCAAGCGAAGCAGTTGGCGAAGCTTTCGGTTACTACTTTAATGAAGAAGGAAATGTTGTTCATAAAGTAAGAACAGTTGGTATGCAACTAGAGGACTTACAAAATGTATCTCACGTTGTTGCAGTCGCTGGAGGTTCTTCAAAGGCAAAAGCAATACAGGCTGTAATTAAACAAGGGCACACTTCAATTCTAATTACAGATGAAGGTGCAGCAAAACAGTTAACAAAGGGTTTTACCCTTTAATATAATCCCCCAAGGAGGAAATTCAAATGACTAAAATTGGTATTAATGGATTTGGACGTATCGGACGTAACGTATTCCGCGCAGCTCTTAACAACTCTGAGGTAGAAGTAGTAGCAATCAACGATTTAACAGATGCTAAAACATTAGCTCACCTTTTAAAATATGACACAGTTCACGGAACTTTAAATGCAGAAGTATCTGCTAACGAAAACAGCATCGTTGTTAACGGTAAAGAAATTAAAGTTATCGCTGAGCGTGACCCAGCTCAATTACCATGGAGCGACTACGGAGTAGAAGTAGTAGTAGAATCTACTGGCCGTTTCACTAAAAAATCAGACGCTGAGAAACACTTAGGTGGATCAGTTAAGAAAGTTATCATCTCAGCTCCAGCTTCTGACGAAGATATCACTGTAGTTATGGGTGTTAACCACGAACAATACGATGCAGCTAACCACAACGTAGTATCTAACGCTTCTTGTACTACAAACTGTCTAGCTCCATTCGCTAAAGTATTAAACGAAAAATTCGGCGTAAAACGCGGAATGATGACAACAATTCACTCTTACACTAACGACCAACAAATCTTAGACTTACCACACAAAGATTTACGTCGTGCTCGTGCAGCAGCTGAAAACATGATCCCAACATCTACTGGTGCAGCTAAAGCTGTAGCATTAGTATTACCAGAACTTAAAGGTAAATTAAACGGTGGCGCTGTACGTGTTCCAACTGCTAACGTTTCTCTAGTTGACCTAGTTGTTGAACTTGACAAAGAAGTAACAGTTGAAGAAGTAAATGCAGCATTCAAAGCAGCAGCTGAAGGCGAATTAAAAGGTATCCTTGGATACAGCGAAGAGCCATTAGTATCTATCGACTATAACGGATGTACAGCTTCTTCTACAATCGATGCATTATCTACAATGGTAATGGAAGGTAACATGGTTAAAGTACTTTCTTGGTACGATAACGAAACTGGTTACTCTAACCGCGTAGTAGACCTAGCAGCTTACATGACTTCAAAAGGTCTTTAATTCTTAATTATATAAGTTATCAATGACAAAACGAGGGAGAGGGTTTGTTCCCTCTCTCTCTTCTTTCGTTTTAAAAGCAAATGTGTTAAGCTTTTGAGTGGGTTTTGTCAATCCTAACTAGTAGTCGGAGGGAAATCCAATGAACAAAAAATCAATTCGTGACGTAGATTTAAAAGGTAAGCGTGTATTTTGCCGCGTTGATTTCAACGTACCTATGAAAGAAGGCAAAATTACAGATGAAACTCGTATCCGTGCAGCTCTTCCTACAATTCAATATTTAGTAGAGCAAGGTGCGAAAGTTATTTTAGCAAGTCACTTAGGCCGTCCAAAAGGTCAAGTAGTAGAAGAAATGCGTTTAACTCCAGTAGCAGCACGTTTAGGCGAGCTTCTTGGTAAAGACGTTAAAAAAGCGGATGAAGCATTCGGACCAGTTGCACAAGAAATGGTTGCAGCAATGAACGAAGGCGACGTATTAGTTCTTGAAAACGTACGTTTCTATGCGGGCGAAGAAAAGAACGATGCAGAACTTGCGAAAGAATTTGCAGCACTTGCTGACATCTTCGTAAACGATGCATTCGGTGCAGCTCACCGTGCTCACGCTTCTACAGCAGGTATCGCAGACTACCTACCAGCAGTATCTGGTCTATTAATGGAAAAAGAGTTAGATGTACTTGGTAAAGCACTTTCTAACCCAGAACGTCCATTTACAGCTATCATCGGTGGTGCGAAAGTAAAAGACAAAATCGGTGTAATTCGTCATCTATTAGACAAAGTAGATAACTTAATCATCGGTGGAGGACTTGCTTACACATTCGTTAAAGCTTTAGGTCATGAAATTGGTCTATCTCTATGTGAAGACGACAAGATTGAACTAGCTAAAGAATTTATGCAACTTGCAAAAGAAAAAGGCGTAAACTTCTACATGCCAGTTGATGTTGTAATCACTGAGGAATTCTCTGAAACTGCAACAACTAAAATCGTTGGTATCGACTCTATCCCTTCTAACTGGGAAGGCGTGGACATCGGTCCTAAAACACGTGAAATTTATGCAGATGTAATTAAAAATTCTAAGCTTGTTGTATGGAATGGACCAATGGGTGTATTCGAAATGACTCCATTCGCAGAAGGTACAAAAGCAGTAGGACAAGCATTAGCAGATGCAGAAGATACATACTCTGTTATCGGCGGTGGTGACTCTGCAGCAGCTGTTGAAAAATTCGGTATGGCTGATAAAATGAGCCACATTTCTACTGGCGGCGGTGCGTCATTAGAATTCATGGAAGGTAAAGAGCTTCCAGGTGTAGTTTGTCTTAACGACAAATAAGTAGCAGCCAAAGAAAAAGGACGGTGCAAAGCATGCGTAAACCAATTATCGCAGGTAACTGGAAAATGAATAAAACTCTATCAGAAGCAGTTAGCTTCGTAGAGGAAGTTAAAGGTCAAATCCCAGCAGCTTCAGCTGTTGATGCAGTAGTTTGCTCTCCAGCTCTATTCTTAGAGCGCCTTGTAGCAGCAACTGAAGGAACTGACTTACAAGTAGGTGCACAAAACATGCACTTCGAAAAAAATGGTGCATTCACTGGCGAAATTAGCCCAGTAGCACTTAGCGACTTAAAAGTTGGCTATGTAGTACTTGGCCACTCTGAGCGTCGTGAAATGTTTGCTGAAACAGATGAGTCAGTAAACAAAAAGACTATCGCAGCATTTGAACATGGTTTAACACCAATCGTATGTTGTGGTGAGACTTTAGAAGAGCGCGAAAGCGGAAAAACATTTGATCTAGTAGCAGGTCAAGTGACAAAAGCACTTGCAGGTTTAACAGAAGAGCAAGTTAAAGCAACTGTTATCGCTTATGAGCCAATCTGGGCTATCGGTACAGGTAAATCTTCTTCTTCTGCAGATGCAAACGAAGTATGTGCGCACATCCGTAAAGTTGTTGCAGAAGCTGTTTCTCCAGAAGCTGCAGAAGCTGTTCGTATCCAATACGGCGGTAGCGTAAAACCAGAAAACATTAAAGAGTATATGGCACAATCTGACATCGACGGCGCTTTAGTTGGCGGTGCTAGCTTAGAGCCTGCTTCGTTCTTAGGTCTTCTGGGGGCGGTAAAATGAGAAAGCCAACAGCTTTAATCATTCTTGACGGTTTCGGACTTCGTGAAGAAACTTACGGGAATGCTGTAGCACAAGCTAAGAAACCTAATTTTGATGTTTACTGGAATAAATTCCCTCACACAACGCTTACAGCTTGTGGCGAGGCAGTAGGTCTTCCAGAAGGTCAAATGGGTAACTCTGAGGTTGGTCACTTAAATATTGGTGCTGGCCGCATTGTATATCAAAGCTTAACACGCGTTAACGTTGCAATTCGTGAAGGTGAGTTCGATAAGAACGAAACGTTCCAAAGTGCAATTAAAAGCGTAAAAGAAAAAGGTACTGCACTTCATTTATTCGGTTTACTTTCTGACGGTGGTGTGCACAGTCACATGAATCACATGTTTGCTCTTCTTCGCTTAGCAGCTAAAGAAGGCGTTGAGAAAGTATACATTCATGCATTCTTAGATGGCCGCGATGTTGGACCAAAAACAGCACAAAGCTATATCGATGCAACAAATGAAGTAATTAAAGAAACAGGAGTAGGACAATTCGCGACTATCTCTGGTCGTTATTACTCCATGGACCGTGACAAGCGTTGGGATCGCGTAGAAAAATGTTACCGTGCTATGGTGAATGGTGAAGGCCCTACTTATAAATCAGCAGAAGAGTGTGTAGAAGACTCTTATGCGAACGGTATCTATGATGAATTCGTATTGCCGTCTGTAATTGTTAACGAAGATAACACGCCAGTTGCAACAATCAATGATGATGATGCAGTTATCTTCTATAACTTCCGTCCAGACCGTGCAATTCAAATTGCTCGTGTATTTACAAACGAAGACTTCCGTGAGTTCGATCGTGGTGAAAAAGTACCTCACATTCCAGAATTCGTATGTATGACACACTTCAGTGAAACTGTAGATGGTTACGTGGCATTCAAGCCAATGAACCTTGATAACACTTTAGGTGAAGTTGTTGCGCAAGCGGGATTAAAGCAACTTCGCATCGCGGAAACTGAAAAGTATCCGCACGTTACATTCTTCTTTAGCGGTGGTCGTGAGGCTGAATTCCCAGGAGAAGAGCGTATCTTAATTAACTCACCGAAGGTTGCAACATATGACTTGAAACCTGAAATGAGCATTTACGAAGTAACGGACGCTTTAGTAAATGAAATCGAAAATGATAAACATGATGTTATCATTCTTAACTTTGCGAACTGTGATATGGTTGGCCATTCTGGGATGATGGAACCAACAATTAAAGCAGTAGAAGCAACTGACGAATGTTTAGGAAAAGTTGTAGAAGCGATTCTTGCAAAAGATGGTGTAGCACTTATTACTGCTGACCATGGTAATGCGGATGAAGAATTAACTTCTGAAGGAGAGCCAATGACAGCTCATACAACTAACCCGGTTCCTTTCATCGTTACTAAGAACGACGTAGAATTACGTGAAGATGGTATCTTAGGTGATATCGCTCCAACAATGCTTACACTTCTTGGTGTTGAGCAACCGAAAGAAATGACAGGTAAAACAATTATTAAATAATTTGCTTATATAAAAAGGAGAGAATTTATTATGTCAACAATTATTGATGTTTATGCTCGCGAAGTCCTTGACTCTCGTGGTAACCCAACTGTAGAAGTAGAAGTTTACACAGAAAGCGGCGCTTTCGGACGCGCTATCGTACCAAGTGGTGCATCTACTGGTGAGCACGAAGCTGTAGAATTACGTGACGGTGACAAATCTCGTTACCTTGGTAAAGGTGTTGTTAACGCAGTAAACAACGTTAACGAAATTATCGCTCCAGAAATCGCTGGTTTCGATGTAACTGACCAAGCTGGTATCGACCGCGCTATGATCGAATTAGATGGCACTCCAAACAAAGGTAAACTAGGCGCTAACGCTATTCTTGGTGTATCTATGGCAGTAGCTCACGCAGCAGCTGACTTCGTAGGTCTTCCATTATACCGTTACCTTGGTGGATTCAATGCAAAACAATTACCAACTCCAATGATGAACATCATCAACGGTGGTTCTCACGCTGATAACAACGTTGACTTCCAAGAGTTCATGATCTTACCAGTTGGTGCTCCAACATTCAAAGAATCAATCCGTATGGGTGCTGAAGTATTCCATGCACTTAAAGCTGTATTACATGACAAAGGTCTTAACACTGCAGTAGGTGACGAAGGTGGATTCGCTCCAAACCTTGGTTCTAACCGTGAAGCTTTAGAAGTAATCATCGAAGCTATCAAAAAAGCTGGTTACAAAGCTGGCGAGAACGTATTCTTAGGAATGGACGTTGCTTCTTCTGAGTTCTACAACAAAGAAACTGGTAAATATGACCTTGCAGGCGAAGGCCGTACTGGCTTAACTTCTGCAGAAATGGTTGATTTCTATGAAGAGCTTTGCAAAGACTTCCCAATCATCTCTATCGAAGATGGTTTAGACGAAAACGACTGGGATGGTCACAAATTATTAACTGAGCGTATCGGTGATAAAGTACAATTAGTTGGTGACGACTTATTCGTAACTAACACTCAAAAACTTGCTGAAGGTATCGAAAAAGGTATCTCTAACTCAATCTTAATTAAAGTTAACCAAATTGGTACTTTAACTGAGACTTTCGAAGCTATCGAAATGGCTAAACGTGCTGGTTACACAGCAGTTGTATCTCACCGTTCTGGTGAAACTGAAGATGCTACAATCGCTGACATCGCAGTTGCAACTAACGCTGGCCAAATCAAAACTGGTTCTATGAGCCGTACTGACCGTATTGCTAAGTACAACCAATTATTACGCATCGAAGACGAACTAGGCGAAATCGCTGTTTACGATGGTATCAAATCTTTCTATAACATCAAACGATAATTGTAGAAAATAAACGACAGGCCGTGAGAAATCACGGTCTGTTTTTTTATGCTAAAATTGTTCACCCGTCATAAGTGACATGAAATGTTTGAAGAAGCGGTTATAGTCAAAATCAATTGCAATTTGATGAACCGGCCAATCAATAAATGGCTTCTGGTTCACTAGAGAGCGAAATTCCCCTATGCTTGCTCCTTGTGCAGAGGATTCTGTCATGACAACAATAGGTGATTTATGATACGTGAACATAGAGTTATCAAATAAAGCGAGTATTGGCATTGTGTCATGGAAGGGGCTCCCCTTTAAATGTGGTAGGGCGTCTTTATAATATCCGTAGTAATAATGATCAAATAACGGTTTGACAAGTGGAGCTTTTCCTTTTACCTCAATGTATTCTGCCATTTCTGGTGTAATGATGGAGTATTGAGTGACGTTTAATGGGTATATGTACATGTTAACTGCGGATTGAAGGACTATATTAGCGGCAGTAGGATCGCCATAAAAGTTTGCTTCAGAAATAGGGGTAACATTACCAGGATGTAAAAAGGTACCGCCCATTACGTAGTAAGATTTAATTTGTTTCATTAACTGTTTGCACATGATAAACAAAATTGCTAGGGAGGTAAGTCTTCCTAAACTCACAATGATTAATTCATCTTTATACTGTTCAATAAGAGGAATGACTTCAAAAAAATTCTCCATTTCTCCGTTAGTCACATTCACCTTTGGAATAATTGGACCGAGCCCCTGTTTCCCATGTACATCCGTAAAAAACGCAGGTGGGGCACCAGTAAGGGGACGTTCTGAACCACCGAATATCTTGATATTTCTATTCTTTGTTTCGTTATTAAAAAAATGAGCATTTTCTACGGCCGTTTTTTTTGGAACATTGCCGTAATCAGCAACGATACCGACGATTTCTATTTCATCGATAAACAATGCTAAGAGGAGAGCCATCGTATCATCAATCCCAGGATCACAAAAAATGAGAACTTTTTTGGGCATATGTTCACCACCTATCTTGTTTATCCCGTACAAATCCGCTTGGTGAGGGCTAATAATTAATGGGGATGAGGAAAACCTCAATGATTAAAGTTTCACTTTATATATATGTAAGTTTAAGGATAAAAAGATTATTTTATTGAAATAATAGTCTTTTAAATTCAGAAAATAAAAACTTTTTATATTAGGTCAATGTTTTTGACATAATTTTTGTTTAGAAATGCAGTCATATCAAGGTTGTAAGCGTATAACATAGGCTGTTTTTGCTGTCAAGTTGATAAATTGCAGCTTTTTACAATTTATACTATGATAAAGATATTAACAGAAGATCGTATAAACATGAGGGATGATGAACATGAAATTTACAAAGATTCTTGTCCAAATTGCTGCTCTTTACGTGTTTTATATGGTTGGAACTTGGGTGCAAGAAATGTTAAATATTCCGATTCCAGGAAGTTTGATTGGAATGTTCCTCTTACTTGTTTTACTTAGCCTAAAAGTTCTTCCAGTGAAATGGTTCGATTTAGGAGCAGAAACACTCGTTGCTATTATGCCGTTTTTATTAATTCCGCCAACGCTTGGCCTAATGAATTACGGTGCTTTTTTTATGAGTAAAGGAATTTCTCTTTTCATTACAGTTGTAGCGAGTACATTTTTAATTATTATTGTCGCAGGACATACAGGACAATATCTTGCGAATAGGAAGGAAAGAGAGTCGCGATGAGCCAAATATTAATCGGAATCGGTTGGGTTCTTTTTACGGTGCTATTATATCAATTATCTAAAAAAATCTACAAATTATTTCCAACACCATTCACCATCCCAATGCTTGTAGCAACAGGATTAATGGCTTTCCTATTTATCGTGCTTGATATACCATATCAACATTATATGGAAAGTGGTGGTGGCTGGATTGCAAAGTTACTTGGACCCGGTGTTGTAGCATTTGCAATTCCTCTTTATAAACAACGTCATGTTCTGCAAAAATATGTTGTACCGATTGCTGGTGGCGTATTAGTAGGTACAACAGTTGCAATCGCTAGTGATTTTGCCATTGCTTCACTTATGGGAACAGATAAAAGCTTAATCTTATCCTCTTTACCAAAATCGGTGACAATGCCAGTTGCGATGAGCGTTTCTGAACAAGTTGGTGGTGTACCTTCCTTAACAGCAGCTTTCGTTGTTATCGCGGGTATTACTGGAACCATTACAGGACCTCTTTTATTAAAATGGAGCCGTGTTACAAACTCAGTTGGTAAAGGTATCGGATTTGGATGTGCGTCTCATATTATGGGTGTTATGAGAGCGATGAAAAATAACGAACATGAAGGTGTTATTGGATCGGTAACAATGACATTAACAGCAATTTTGACATGTTTACTTGGACCGTTATTTGCAATGATGTTTATGTAATAGAAGAAAAGCGAGAGCGACTCTATAGCTCTCGCTTTTCTATAGGATTTATGCTACAGTTACAATAACTGAATCTTTGTAGGAGGTACGCCAAGTGCATACGTTATTATCAGTTTTACTTATTATTGTATCGATTTTAATGATTGTTATGGTACTTATGCAATCTAGTAATAGCTCAGGCCTTTCAGGTGCAATTTCAGGCGGTGCAGAGCAATTATTTGGTAAGCAAAAAGCACGTGGAATTGAAGCGGTATTAAACCGTATTACAATTGTTTTAGCTGTATTGTTCTTTGTATTAACAATTGCTGTTACGTACTTAAACTTATAGAATTGAAAGAAGAAGCGTTAGTAAGATGTACTAATGGTTCTTCTTTTTTTGTTTTACCATTTGAAAGATGTTTCTAATTAGATTATAGAAATATAAATATGGTACACTAGATATAGAAAGAATACGACTAGATTACAGAAGAGAAAGAGGAGAAGTACATGATGAAATTAGCATCTCCGAAACCATTTACATTTGAGGGTGGAGACCGCGCTGTTTTATTACTACATGGATTCACAGGGAACTCAGCTGATGTACGTATGTTAGGGCGTTTCTTAGAAAAGAAAGGCTATACTTGTCATGCGCCAATTTATAAAGGGCACGGTGTACCACCAGAAGAGCTTGTTCATACAGGGCCTGAAGATTGGTGGCAAGATGTAACGGAGGCATATCAGCTTTTAAAAGATAAAGGTTTTGAGAAAATTGCTGTTGTTGGATTGTCACTTGGCGGCGTATTTTCTTTAAAATTAGGTTATACAGTACCTGTTTTAGGTGTGGTACCAATGTGTGCACCGATGTATATTAAGAGCGAAGAAACTATGTACCAAGGTATATTGGCATATGCCCGCGAATATAAAAAACGTGAGCAAAAATCACTAGAACAAATCGAACAAGAAATGTTGGAATTCCAAAAGACACCAATGAATACATTAAAAGCATTACAACAATTAATTGCTGACGTACGTAACAATGTGGATATGATTTATGCGCCAACATTTGTTGTACAAGCGCGTCATGATGAAATGATTAATACAGATAGTGCTAACATAATTTATAACGGTGTAGAATCTACGTTAAAAGACATTAAATGGTATGAAGACTCTACGCATGTCATTACACTTGATAAACAACGTGACGAGCTACATGAGGATGTATATAACTTCTTGGAGCAACTAGATTGGTAAGATCTAGTTGCCTCTTTTTTTCATAAGGAATTTTTTGTGAAAACTGTAAAAATCATAAGGGGAGTATTGAAGTTTCGCTTTATACATCCTCTATCTTTCGGATACACTAAATAATATAAGGTTTTAAAGGAGGTATTTTTGCTTGGAAGAAATCATACAAGAACATATTGATAAGTTGTTATTATTTATGAGAGAAGAAGCGTATAAACCGTTAACGATACAAGAGTTAGAAGAGGCATTTGGAATTGAAGGTTCTGAGGGCTTTAAAGATTTCGTAAAGGCACTTGTAACGATGGAAGAGAAGGGGCTTGTTGTTCGTACACGTAGCAACCGTTACGGTCTTCCTGAAAAGATGAATTTAGTAAGAGGTAAGTTAATTGGACATGCACGTGGCTTTGCTTTCGTTGTACCAGAAGAGAAGAAAACTGGAGACGATGATCTTTTCATCCCGCCTACAGAATTAAACGGTGCACTTCATGGCGATACAGTATTAGCACGCCTTAGTTCTCAATCAAGCGGTTCACGTCAAGAAGGTTCAATTGTACGCATTTTAGAACGTGGCACGAAAGAGCTAGTTGGTACATATACAGAATCGAAAAACTTTGGCTTTGTTATACCTGACAATAAGCGCTGGACAAGTGATATTTTCGTATTGAAAAGTGCGTCAATGGGAGCTGTAGAAGGTCATAAAGTAGTTGTGAAAATTACGAGCTACCCAGAGAATCGTTTAAGCGCAGAAGGTGAAGTTATTCAAATTCTAGGTCATAAAAATGATCCAGGAGTAGATATTTTATCTGTCATTCATAAACATCATTTACCTTTGGCATTCCCTGAGGAAGTGATGGAGCATGCAAACAGTGTACCAGAAACGATTTCAGAAGAAGATTTAAAGGATCGCCGCGATTTACGTGATCAAATGATCGTAACGATTGATGGTGCAGATGCAAAAGATTTAGATGACGCTGTTACAGTAACGAAGCTTGAGAACGGTAACTACAAGCTTGGCGTTCATATTGCGGATGTAAGTCATTACGTTCAAGAAGGTTCTCCAATTGATGTAGAAGCAGCAGAAAGAGCGACGAGTGTGTATCTTGTTGACCGTGTAATTCCGATGATTCCACATCGTCTATCTAACGGTATTTGTTCATTAAATCCGAAAGTAGACCGTCTGACATTATCTTGTGAAATGGAAATCAACAACTTAGGTGATGTTGTTAAACACGAGATTTTCCAAAGTGTGATTAAAACGACAGAGCGTATGACGTATGCTGATGTAAGAAGCATTTTAGAAGATGAGGACGAAGAGTTAATTAAGCGTTATGAGCCGCTCGTACCGATGTTTAAAGAGATGGGCCAATTGGCACAAATTTTACGTGAAAAACGTATGCGTCGTGGTGCAATTGACTTTGACTTTAAAGAAGCGAAAGTATTAGTGGATGAAGAAGGAAAACCGACAGACGTTGTTATGCGCGATCGTTCTGTATCAGAGAAGTTAATTGAAGAATTTATGCTTGTTGCGAATGAAACAGTAGCAGAGCACTTCCACTGGATGAACGTACCGTTTATGTACCGTGTCCATGAAGATCCGAAAGAAGATAAGCTTGAGCGTTTCTTCGAGTTTGTAACGAACTTCGGATATGCGGTAAAAGGACGTGCGAATGAAGTGCACCCTCGTGCGCTGCAACAAATTCTTGAAATGGTTCAAGGACAGCCAGAAGAAGTAGTTATTTCAACAGTTATGCTTCGTTCTATGAAGCAAGCTCGTTACGATGCGGATAGTTTAGGACATTTCGGTTTATCAACTGAGTTCTACACACATTTCACATCACCAATTCGTCGTTACCCAGATACAATCGTTCATAGATTAATTCGTGAATACATTATTAATGGTAAAGTCGACAACGAAACGCAAGCAAAATGGCGTGAAAAATTACCTGAGATTGCAGAGCACTCTTCTAATATGGAACGCCGTGCTGTTGAAGCAGAGCGTGAAACAGATGAGATGAAAAAAGCAGAGTATATGGTTGATAAGATCGGTGAAGAGTATGACGGAATGATTAGCTCTGTAACAAACTTCGGTTTATTCGTAGAGCTTCCAAATACAATTGAAGGTCTTGTACACGTTAGCTACTTAACGGATGATTACTACCGTTATGACGAGCAACATTTCGCTATGATCGGAGAACGTACAGGAAACGTATTCCGCATCGGTGATGAAATTACAATTCGCGTTATTAACGTAAACAAAGACGAGCGTGCAATCGACTTTGAAATCGTTGGCATGAAAGGCACACCTCGCCGTAAGTTCAAAGATCGTCCAGTCGTTATCGAGCAGCCAAGAACAGGCAGAAAGAAACGCGGTGGACGTAGCGAGCGCAGTAATGAGCGCGGCGGTGAACGTGGCACAGGTAGAAAATTTGACCGTGGTGGTAAAGGAAAAGGAAGAGGATCTGCATCTGCATCTGCATCCGCTTCTGCTAGCCAGCCAGGAAAAAAAGATGGTAACGGTAAGAAGAAAAAAGCATTCTTCGAAAACGTACCAGGATTCAAGAAGAAAAAGAAAAAGCGTAAGTAAGAAAAGAGTGGCTTCGCTTTGATGAAAAGCGGGGCCTTTTCTTTTTTCTTCGTGGCTTAAGAGCGAGCCACTTTCGCTTTTAATGGAATCCAGCTACAGTGGCTAGAATCTGTTGGCCATTTCACTCCCTCGGACGAAGCAAAAAGCGCTTCTCTGTCGGGAGTTCCAATGTCCAAAGATTCTGAGCGAGCCACTTTCGCTTTTTGTTGGAATCCAGCTACAGTGGCTAGAATGTTCGGCGGCTTCGCTTCTTCCCCAGAGGCAAAGAGCGCCTCAAGGTCAGAAGCTCCATCCACCTCACATTCTGAGCGAGCCACTTTCGCTTTTTATTAACATTTGTTACAATAGTAAAAATAGAGGAGGGACGTTATATGCCAAAGGGTACAGGTAAGGTTATTGCACAAAATAAAAAAGCATTTCATGATTATTTCATCGAAGAAACATACGAAGCAGGGCTTGTCCTTCAAGGAACGGAAATTAAGTCGATTCGCGCTGGACGCGTAAACTTGAAAGATGCGTTTGCACGTGTACATAATGGTGAAGTATGGGTTCATAATATGCACATTAATACGTACGAACAAGGGAATCGTTTCAACCATGATCCACTTCGTACGAGAAAATTACTTCTGCATAAAAAAGAAATTGATAAACTAGCGGGTGCTGCAAAAGAAACAGGTTACGCATTAGTTCCACTTAGAATCTATTTGAAAAATGGATTTGCAAAAATGGCACTTGGTTTAGCAAAAGGTAAGAAGCAATACGATAAACGTCACGATTTAAAAGAGAAAGAAGCTAAACGTGAAATTGCACGCGCGTTCCGTGATCGCCAAAAGATGTAATACATATATTTACATTTGTAAAATGGAGCGCGTATGTTATAATAACTTATGTAAGGTTGTTGCACATTGAAAAACAGCTCTTAGTAGCTATCACGATATTTTCTTCGTATGCTCCATTTTTATCATGGGGACGTTACGGATTCGACAGGGATAGTTCGAGCTTAGGTTGCGAGTCGAGGGGATCGGCCTCGTTAAAACGTCAAAGCCTATAATTGGCAAACAAAACAATCTTTCTTTAGCTGCTTAATTGCACTAAAGGTTCCTCCCTCCATCGTCCATGTGGTAGGGTAAGGGACTCAAACTAAGTGGACTACGCCGGAGTTCGCCGTCTGAGGACAAAGGAAGAGAACAACCAGACTAGCAACTTGGAAGCCTGTCGATAGGCCGAAGAGTTCGCGAAGTGCTAATATATCGACTACACTCGTAGAAGCTTAAGTGCCGATATTTTTGGACGTGGGTTCGACTCCCACCGTCTCCACCAATACATATTTGGTGGTTTTTTTATTTTATATGATATGAACCATAATTTTGCCAGATTGGCGAGGTTATGGTTCTTTTTGTTTGTGGCAAATTTATGGTTCCAAAAATTGAATACATCTATTGATATAGGATTTGCTATAGGAGGAGCACTACATATCCAACAAGCTAAGAAATTTATTTTTAAAGGTCCATAGAAAGATAAATATGAGAACTAAGCTTATTTATTATTTAGAATAGGAAATTATAATTTCACAGTTTCAATAAGAAAAACCGCAGCAATTGCTGTGGTTTTTCTTATTAACAGGGACCAAGAACGTGTTGTAAATGCTCATAACATTATACGTTGGGTTTTAAAAAAGGTGTTAGAGTGGTAATTTTTGAATAGATGTTTTACTTTGAGATTTATTATGTAGAACATAAATGAGTTAAACAAAAAGCCTAATAATTACTAGGCTTTTCAATTTATAAACTTGCCAAACAGTATGGAGAAGCAATAAAAGGGAAACCTAATCAATAATTAATGATGATTCAAGGAGGGACAAAATGGAGCATAAAACAAAGGTAACAATTGGAGATTACGTTCAATTTTCATATCGTAAAAATCCTAATTTACAATTAACGGGATATGTAGTAAGTGTTCTACAGAATACAATTGTTGTAGATATTACAGAGATAATGGGAATTGAAGTAGATGATGTTAGGCAAGTAGTAAAACATGGTTGTTATAATAAGGTGGTTCATAAGCTAATAAAAAATAATGTTTCATAAAAAGTGCTCCTTGATTTAGCTAGGAGCACTTTTTATGATGAATTACTAATATTTTTGTTTTGGGACAAGATTATGTTTTTTTCTGCTTATGGTGTAGCTTTAGAATAAAGTTTGATTAAAAAATATTCTTCAATTCTTATTTAACAGCAAATACAAAAACTCCATTTTCCAATCAACTTCATTTGATGTTGGATTCCCAATACAAGCTTCTGTAATCTCATTCGCAGAAGCTTGTATTATTGCGATCATCAATCTTTGAATAGAGTAGCTTTGGGAAATAAATAGATAGTAGTAAATCAATTTTTTATTACACTTACCTTTAAATTTCTGTTTTTTGTAATGCTTGCTTTAATGCACCAATATATTCTTCCTCAGCTCTTTGACTAATTTCAGCATTAGGCGCTATCAATTCGAATCCATGGTAGCCACCAGGATAAACATGAAATTCTGTTGGTACTCCAGCTTGCATTAATCTATTTGCATATTCAATTGTTTCGTAGCGGAATAGGTCTATTTCACCCACCATTGTATACGTTGGTGGAAGTCCTGTAAGGTCAGTCGCACGAGCTGGAGCAGCGTATGGGGATACCTCTTCACCATAAACTGAACCTAAATACATTTTCCAGCCAGAGATGTTAGCTTTTCTGTTCCATAATTTTGAATCCGTTATCTCAAAAGCAGAAGGTTTTATATTACGATCATCAATCATTGGGCATAGCGGCATTTGGAATATGATTGAAGGTCCTTTTCTATCTCTTGCTAAAAGAGCAAGGGCTGCTGTAAGTCCACCGCCTGCACTCATTCCGGCAATTGCAATTCGAGAAGAATCGATACTAAGATCTTCCGAATTATTAGAAACCCACTGTAAAGCTGCATAGCAGTCCTCAAGTGGTGCAGGGAATGGATATTCTGGTGCTAATCTATAGTCAACCGAAACCACTATACAGTTGGCTTCCAATACGAACTTTTCACAAAGTTTGTCATCCATTTCGGGTGATCCCACTTGGTAGCCACCACCGTGTATCCAAAGAACCCCAGGTAAAGCTTCTGTTTTTTTAGTTGGCTCATAAATGCGAACTCTAACTTCAGGCGCTCTTTCAGGACCAGGTATAAATCGATTAGATACGGTAACTTTATCATTCGATGATAAAACTGTTGCAGTAAAAGATTCTTTAGCCCATTTTCTATATTGTTGGAAATTTTCCGGGCTATTATCTACTTCTGGTAATACAGAAAACATTTCTCTTAATTCTGGATGAACTCTATTCTTCACTATAAATCCTCCTTTATTTTGAAATCTTTTGTCGCTACCCTAGTTACTTTTTTGCGAAACCAGTCTTCACTGCTCGTACATAATCATTCCAAGCATGAGTAGATATATCAGCATCTGAAGGTAACATTTCAAACCCATGATAAGCTCCAGGGTATAAATGGAACTCAACATCAACACCAGCTTCTGCAAGTTTCGTTACATAGGTTAATGTTTCACTACGGAATGCGTCTAATTGACCAACACATGTGTAGGTGCGTGGTAAATTACGATAGTCTTTTGCTCGAGCAGCCGCTGCATAAGCAGGAATATGATCCGTTCCATGTAATTTTCCTAAATACATTTTCCATCCAGCTTCATTTGTCTTTTGATTCCAAGTAAATCCTTCTTTAATTTCATTCGCAGAAGGCGTATTATTACGATCATCAATCATTGGATAAAGTGGCATTTGGAAACAAATAGAAGGATATTGTCGATCACGAGCTAATAACGTTAATGCTGCTGTTAGTCCGCCACCAGCGCTCGCTCCTGCAACCCCAATTCGATTTGAATCAATATTTAAAGCCTCGGCGTTATCCGCCATCCATTTTAATGCTGCATAACAATCTTCAATTGGAGCTGGATAAGGATGTTCAGGAGCTAAACGGTAATCTACATTAACGACCATACAGTTTGCTTCTTTTGCAAATCTCACACAAAGGATATTATTCTCATCTGCAGCGCCTAAGATATAACCGCCACCATGTATCCATAACAGGGCAGGTAAGGATTGATCATTTGATTTTGGACGATAAATTTTTAATCGCAATGGATTCGCATCAGGCCCCTCAATGATTTCCTCTGTTATCGAAAGTGATTCATCACCAGTAATATCTGGTAAGATTAGTGCGGCTTGTTCTCTCATTGCTGGCAAGTTCTCTGGACGTAACTCAAAATCTGGAATCATTTCTAACGCTGGTAATAACTTTGGATGTACTCGATTCTTCATTTTAAAAGCTCCTTTTTACAGTATTTTTTCTGAAAGGTGAAATATTATTTTAAGCAATTCAATTGTGGCGAAATTATCAAAATTAAAATATAGCCTAGCTATGTTTAGTAATTTATCATAGGCATTAGAGGGAAACGATAATCAAAAATGTGTATATGTTTCAAAATGAGACAAAAGCCTCAAATTGGTTCATTTCTCAATAAGCTTCTAACGATATGTAGAAAATATAAACAGTACCAAAATCAGTAATCAAATTCATTCATGACTCTTGTCTTTATACACATATTTTAGCTCATGTTTCCCTTTTCGAGCTTATTGAAAAATTACCTAATGAGGGACGAAGGGTATGCCCAAAAGTTAAAATCTCATACTCTCCCCAGAACGAAATTTTTTTGCATTTTGCTCATGTTTATTGTTTTGGGGTAACTCGTTCTTTTAGTTTGATGGCGATAGGGTAAGCCTCTTATGTAAAAGCATCTTTTATTTATTTTATAAACAAGCTTGCAAGCATTACTGCTGTATCAAGCTGATAAAATAAGTAATATAAAAAATACAAAATTGCTGTAGCCTATTAGTTTAGATGTTAATGCTCAGCAACAATCTCTTGTGTTATCACATACACTACACACGTGGATTGCACAGTGGGGATATGTCGAGTCCATACATAGAAGCCTATAGTTATCAGTATTCGGTGAAGTATTTCTCCTTTGCACAGGAAGTGAGCGTTCTCTCTTCGATATACTAGCCTAATAATCTGTTTTATATGAAGGCACAATGTATGATAAAAAATCTTCATACATTGTGGTAAAAAGATATTGATGGTACGATAGAACTGCCTCATTAAAGGCGAAGTTTTATCATTTTTATAGATAGGTCAGGTGTTTATAGATGAACCAAACCCGTAAATCGGCTCGTCAGAAAATTTTGGACGTGGCTTCTGAGTTATTTTATAACGAAGGCATCCGCGCCGTAGGTGTTGATAAAATTGTGGAAGTATCCGGAGTGAGCAAAGGTACGTTATATCGTCATTTTCCTTCAAAAGATGATCTAATTATCGCTTACCTAGAAGAAAAGAGTGAAAGTTTGTGGGTTCAGTTTAATGATGCCGTCTCTGCCTACGAGGGATCGCCACGTATGCAAATATTTGCTTTAGTGGAAAGTATTAATGCCTTGTTGACCGAGCCTGGAATTCGTGGTTGTGTTTTTTTGAATGCCCATGCCGAATTTTCAAATCAGAATCCTATCCAACATCTCGTTCAAAAGCATACCGAGGCGTTAAGAAATCTCCTACAGCGGCTCACAAAAGAAGCCGGGGCTTCAGATGATACATTGGCTGACCAGCTTCTGCTTGTCATTAATGGCGCATTTTCCACAGCACCGATTGTAGGAGCGGATATTTCAGGAGAACAATTAAAAAAAGTGTCGGCTTGCTTAATCGATCTGCACCTTAACCAATAGTTGTGTAGCGGCTGTACGTCTTCATTTCTTTCTTGACATTGGAAAATCTATTCTATAACATGAAAACGAAACAGAACTGTTCTGTTTCGTTTTATTTTATTTTGAATAGTGTTTCTATATTATATTTGAATTGGAGGAATACGGGTATGAATATTGGAATTATTGGCGCTGGCCTTGTCGGGTCAACTTTGGCCAAACAGCTTGTTGCTTTGGGGCATCAGGTTAACATCTCAAATTCACGTGGACCAGACACATTAGTAGAGGTCGTAACTCTCACCGGAGCGAAACCGGTGACTAATGAAGAAGCAGTTCGTGGAGCCGATCTTATTATTCTTTCAATCCCTTTCGGCAAAATTGCGTCACTCCCTCGCGGATTGTTCGATCTTCGGCAAGCTAAGGCTGCTATCATCGATACCAACAACTATACTGTACACCGGGATGGTAGAATTGAACAACTCCTGGATGGCAGCATAAAAACGGAAAGCCGTTGGGTGGAGCAGCAAATCGGCGCCCCAGTCGTCAGAGCGTTCAGCAACATCGTGTCTCAGCGTATTGTTGATTTGGCGAAACCGGAAGGCGCTGAGGACCGGATTGCGCTACCGGTTTTTGCAGACGATCCTGCATCCAAAGTGATTGTGATGAAGCTTGTCAACTCACTCGGCTTTGATCCTGTCGATGGCGGTTCCATTGATGATTCATGGCGTGTTCAGCTTGGAACGCCTGCTTCTGGAACGCCTGATTTTATCGAGGAGGACTTGAATGCTGTGGCGTTGAAGAAGGCACTTTCAGAAGCTACCGTTGAGCAAAATAACAATTACCGCAACTCGGCTCTTGAAAGCCTGCAATCATAACAAGGAATTTATATTCCCATGAAAAGCCCTTCACCCGCCTAGGAGGGCAATGAAAAGTCCCATAAAGATTATAAGCGAGTTCATGAGCGAAATTCGTTCATGGACTCGCTTTTTTGATACCGTTGATGTCCGTTTCGGTCCGATGCTTTTTTAGTTTAGCTGCTTTAATACCAAACAGACTTAAATATAAGAAATAGGGCAAGAAAGCATAGAGCTTGAATGAAATTTATGGTTGTAAAGACTTCAATGCCAACTTCATATAAGTAGCCATTCTCTGCTCTAAAGAGTATGCTCCCTCTAAAATACACCAATCTAATATAAGCCCTCTAGCGAATGTAAAAAGATACGTTGTTATTTCTTCTACACTCATATCATTTGTTAATTCTTTTTCGAGTTGTCCTTTATAAACAAAACCTTTTAGAGCTTTGTAAATTAATGAAGGCTCATATATAAATGATCGTTTGTTTAAATCATTAAGAAGATTGATATGTAACTCTAATTTAGTTGTATATTCAGCTATGCATTGGAAGAAATTTAAAATAGTCGTTTGCATTGTTGTATGTTGATCAATATTTTCTAATTCAACATGTAGGTTTTCGTCAATTTGTTGGAATATTTTTTTGTAAATATCCTCTTTGGAAGAGAAATAATGATAAAAAGTTCCTACTGAGACATTTGCTTTTTTACAAATATCTTCAATTGTTATATTCTCAAATTTTTTTTCTTTCGTTAAATTCAAAAACACATGAGATATATTGCTCTGTGTTAGTAGAGCTTGTTGTTTTCTTTTGGTCAGATTTTTTTTACACAAATTTTATTCCTCCTTGATTATATATTAACTGATATCTTAGAAATGAAAAAGTGGGTTGAAAACATGGTTGATTGTTATATAATTTCAATTATACCGAATACCATTCGGTGAATTGAATTCTATGTAATGAAACTGATTTTTTGAGGGGAGATTTTTATATATGAAAACAACTTATGAATCAATTGTTATGATTCCTACAAATAAGCTAATAGAAAAAAAGGCCTTAGAAAATCCATATGAACCATTTGCATGGTATAAAGAAATGCGGGAAAAAGAACCTATTTGTTTTAATCCTCAGAATGATATGTGGAATGTTTTTTTGTATGATGATGTAAAAATAGTTTTAGAGGATAAAGAACATTTTTCTAGTATTATGCCCAAGAAGAAAAAGCCTCCATTTCCCAAAAGTATCCTTGAGATGAATCCACCAAAGCATACGCAAATTCGGTCTATTGTAAATCGGTCTTTCACTCCTAAAGTATTAGAGGCATGGGAACCGAGAATACAGAAAATCACAGAAGATATTCTTACTCAGTTATCCAATCGTGAAACTTTTGATATTGTAAGGGAGTTATTTTATCCTTTACCAGTTATAGTAATTGCTGAAATGTTAGGGGTTTCTGCTAAGGATATGGAAAAGTTTAAGAAATGGTCTGATATTATCGTAAGTTCACCGAGTCATGAAGATCCGGATTACTTAACAGAATTTTTTCATATACGTTTACAAGCAGAAAATGAATTAGGGGACTTTTTTGAAGAAATCCTACAAATCAAGCGAGGAAATTCAAAAGAAAATTCCAATGATATTATCTCTTTGTTAGTTCAAAGTGAAGCAGACAATAAAATTTCAGGCGAGGAAATAGTACCTTTTTGTAAACTACTATTAGTAGCGGGAAATGAAACAACAACGAATTTACTTGGGAACGCTTTATATTGTTTGATAGAAAACCCAGATGTTTATGAGCAATTACAACAGGATCTATCTCTTATTCCAAAAGTAATTGAGGAAGTATTACGTTATCGTTCACCAACTCAAAGAATTGTACGTAGAGTAAAAAAAGGAATGCAATTAAATGGCCAAACTTTAAAAGTAAATCAAATCGTCTCAGCTTGGATTGGATCAGCTAATCGTGACTCTCAGTATTTCAATGATGCTGATAGTTTCAACATACATCGTCCGCGAAACCCTCACCTTGGGTTTGGTTATGGAATCAACTTTTGCTTAGGTACTCGACTAGCTAGGTTAGAAGCTACAATTATATTGACAGAAATAATGAAAAAATATAAATCTTTTTCGTTTATTGACCATAATCTTCCCATTCCTATCTCCAATAGTCGTTCTATATATGGATTAAAAACTTTTCCGGTAAAAAGTGAAATTATCCATATAGAATAAATATTTTGGCCCTAGTGCAGATGCACTAGGGCCAATTATATATATAAATAAGATTCATCAAGCTAAGCTTTTTTTCTTCAAAGTTTCTTGTCTTTTTTACAAATATTAAGGCTTTAATTCAAATTTACATTTTAAAATAAAATTTTATCCTTATATAGTTACCTGAATTATCTTTTTGTTTTTAGGAACTTGTTATTTTTAGGTTGATACCCTATCGCTATCAACCTAAGAAAGGAAAATACCCCATAAAAAAATTAAAAGGATTGCCCCCTGTATAATACAGAGTTCAATCCTTATTAGCTGCTTAAATATGTGCCCAACTTTTTGGATCTAGTTCATTTGCGAGTGGTTCTTTTGTAAAGAGATTAAGTCTATACCTAAGCTACTTTCTTGCCAAACCAGTCTTAACTGCTCGTACATAATCATTCAAGGCGTGAATAGATATATCAGCATCTGGGTGGAACATTTCGAACCCATGATAAGCTCCAGGATATAAATGGAATTCAACATCAACACCAGCTTCCGCAAGTTTCGTTACATAGGTTAATGTTTCACTACGGAATGGATCTAATTGACCAACACATGTGTAGGTACGTGGCAGATTACGATAATCTTCTGCTCGAGCAGCGGCTGCATAAGCAGGAATGTGATCCGTTCCATATAATTCACCTAAATACATTTTCCAGCCAGCTTCATTTGATTTTTGATTCCAAACAAATCCTTCTTTAATTTCATTTGTAGAAGGTGTATTATTACGGTCATCAATCATTGGATAGAGCGGCATTTGGAAACAGATAGAAGGGTATTGTCGATCACGGGCTAATAACGTTAATGCTGCTGTTAGTCCCCCTCCAGCGCTCACTCCTGCAACACCAATTCGATTCGAATCAATATTTAATGCTTCTGCATTATCAGCAATCCATTTTAATGCTGCATAACAATCTTCAATTGGGGCTGGATAAGGATGTTCAGGAGCTAAACGGTAGTCTACAGAAACGACTACACAGCCAACTTCTTTTGCAAATTTCACACAAAGATCTTCATTATCATTTATAGAGCCTAAGATATAACCACCACCATGTATCCATAACAGGGCAGGTAAGGCTTCATTATTTGATTTTGGACGATAAATTTTTATTCGTACTTGATTCGCATCAGGTCCTTCAATAAATTCCTCTGTTAAAGAAAGAGATTCATCAACGACGGTAGCTGGGAAGACTCGTGCAGCTTCTTCTCTCATTGCTTGCAAACACTCTGGGCGTAAATCTTGATCTGGATACATTTCTAACCCTGGTAATAACTCTGGATTTACTCGATTTTTCATTTTAAAAACTCCTTTTTAATTTTTTATGATATGAAAGGTGAAATATTATTTTTAGAAATTTAATTGTAACGAAATCATCAAAATTAAATTGTAAGCTAGCTATGTTTAGCAATTTATCATAGGCATCAATGGAAAGCGATAAACAAAAATGTGTATATGTATCAAAATGAGACATTTATCTCAAAATGGTTCATTTCTCGATAAATTTGTTACGGTATAAAGTATATACAGTACCAAAGTCAGCATCTATGAATTAGTTATTTTATTGACTTTTTACATGTGCTTTGACCGTTACTCTCCCTTTCGGAGGGATAGAAAAATATCTAATGGGGAATGAACTACTTTGAAATGAATCGATGTGGGGTCTATATGTTGTATTGTAAACAAAAAAGCATGCCCTTCTTGCAGTATAAAGAAGGATCATGCTTTTTCTTTTAGTTTAGCTGATTTAACACCAAACAGACTTAAATATAAAAAATAGGGCAAGAAAGCATAGAGCTTGTTGTTTTCTCTTTGACAGATTTTTTTATACAACGTCAATTTCCCTTGGTTTATCTTAAAATCAAAAAATAGTTTGAATATTTCGGTTGTTGTTGTATAATCCTCATTACACCGAATGTTATTCGGTGAATTGTATTTGGTTTAATGGAAATTATTTTTTGAGGGGAGATTGTTATACATGAAAACACCTTATCAATCAATTGATATGATTCCTACAAATAAGCTGATAGGAAAACAGGCTTTAGAAGAACCGTATAAACCATTTGCATGGTACAAAGAGATGCGGGAAAAGGAGCCTATTTGTTTTAATCATCAGGCAGACATGTGGAATGTTTTTTTGTACGAAGACGTAAAAACTGTTTTAGAGGATAAAGAGTACTTTTCTAATATTATGCCTGAGAAGAAAAAATCACCATTTCCACAAAGTATCCTTGGGATGGATCCACCAAAGCATACACAAATACGGTCTATTGTAAATCGGTCTTTCACTCCTAAAGCATTAAGAGAATGGGAGCCTAGAATCCAGCAAATTACAAACGATTTACTCAACCAGTTATCCAATCGTAAAACTTTTGATGTTGTCCAAGAGTTATTCTATCCATTACCCGTTATAGTAATTGCTGAAATGTTAGGGGTTTCTGCTAAGGATATGGAAAGATTCAAGAAATGGTCTGATATTATCGTAAGTTCACCCAGTCATGAAGATCCGGACTATTTGACAGAATTTTTTCATACACGTTTACAAGCAGAAAATGAATTAGGGGACTTTTTTGAAGAGATGATCCAACTCAATCGAGGAAAAGCCAAAAAAGATTCAAATGACATTATTTCTTTATTAGTTCAAAGTGAAGCGGATATAAATATCTCGGGCGAGGAATTAGTAGCGTTTTGTAAACTGCTATTAGTAGCAGGAAATGAAACAACAACGAATTTACTTGGAAACGCACTATATTGTTTAATAGAACATCCAAATGTTTATGAGCAATTACAACAGGATATATCTCTTATTCCAAAAACAATTGAAGAAGTATTGCGGTATCGTTCACCAGTTCAAAGGGTTGTACGCAGAGTAAAAAAAGAGATTCAATTAAAAGGCCAAACTTTACAAGTAGATCAAATCGTTTCAGCATGGGTTGGATCGGCTAACCGTGACTCGCATCAATTTAAAGATGCTGATAGTTTCAATATATATCGTAGGCGTAATCCTCACCTTACATTCGGACATGGAATCCATTTTTGCTTAGGTGCTCCTCTAGCTAGATTAGAAGCTAAAATTGTATTAACGGAATTAATAAAAAGATATAAATCATTTTTGTTTATTGACCAGAATCTTCCCACTCCTATTTCAGATAGTAGTACCATATATGGATTAAGTTCTTTCCCTGTGAAAAGTGAACTACTTCATATAAAATAAGCATTTTGGCTCTGGTATAAGTGCCAGGGCCAATTTTATTCATAAATTAGAGCAATCAAGCTGAAATTTTAAATCATTTTATTTTTTAATGAATCCAAGTCTATAGTATCCATCTCAGCTTCATAAAAAGTATTATATTTAGGGGAAAGAATTCCATATTATTATGGATTTAGGCATACTAAAAGAAAAAAGGATCATGCAGTCAAAACCATTCTAATATCAAGCATTACTTAGGAGTTAAATTGTAGGAGGATACTTGAATTGAGCAATTTTACACGTTTACGCACACAAAACATAATAAAAGATGCGTTCATGGAATTATTAAAAGAAAAAACATTTTCATCCATTACAATTAATCATATTTGTGAAAAAGCAATGATTCATAGAAGCACATTTTACCGTCATTACGAAGATAAATATGTGTTATTTAGTGATGTGTCAAATTCCATTGCAATAAATCTCTTTGAACAAACAAAGCAGGGTTTGGATTTAGAACGTACATTGTTTGAGGAAATAATCGAATACATAGATGTTAATCGTACATTGTTTTTTAATATTACCAGTAAAAATAATAGCCTTGAGTTATACGAAAAATTGATTCAGTTTGGTGCAGAAAATTTATATGAAAATTCAATGGAATATAATGATTCTCTTTCCAAACGAATCCAAAACTCTGAGTACCCAATGGTACTATGTGATTTCTACTGTAGTGGTTTTTTTGAGATTATAAAAAAATGGATAGGGAATGAATATCCATATTCAAAAGAAGAATTAATTAGGATTTCTAAGAATTTCTAAATAAATGAACCAATTCGAGATATATGTCTCACTTTGAGACATATATTATTTTTTGCTCATCGAATTCCTTCAAAACCTATGATAGATTAATGAACATAGCAAAGGAGGGAAGGAATGATGAGGAAGGTTAAAGAGCAAAAGAAATGTGCTTTCATGCTTTAAAAAATGTAATTAATCTAATGTTAAATAAAAATTCATATATAATATTGAAATGATTTAAGGGAGGGTATTTTATGAAAGCTGCAGTGTGGTATGGCGAAAGAGATATTCGTATTGAGGAAAGAGAAGTGAAAGAATTACAACCGAATGATGTGAAAGTTAAAGTAGCATGGGCTGGTATTTGTGGTTCTGATTTGCATGCATATTTGCATCCAGATTCAGTACCAATGAATACGAATATGGTAATCGGACATGAATTTTCTGGTGAAATTGTAGAGGTCGGTTCTAATGTTACGAAATTTAAAGAAGGTGACAGAGTATGTATCTATCCAATGATGCTTAAAGATCCTTCAAATGCTGAAACTGAACGTTTCATCACTATAGACGCGGTTGGTGCACATATTGACGGAGGGTTTGCAGAATACGCGATACTTCCACAAAAAACGATTTTTAAAATTCCAGATAATTTACCACTAGAAGTAGCAGCAATGGTTGAACCAGCAGCTGTATCTTTCCAATCAATTAAGGATTTAAATGTAAAAGAAGGCGATACAGTTGTTATCTATGGAGCGGGTCCAATTGGGTTATTTGCTGTATTAGGTGCAAAAGCTGCAGGTGCTTCTAATATTATTGTTGTCGATTTATTGGATAGTCGACTCGACAAAGCAACTGAAATGGGTGCGACACATGTCTTTAATGCTAAAGAAGTGAACCCTGTTGAAGAAATTCGTAAATTATTCCCAGATGGAGCAGATGTTACAGTTGAAGCTGCAGGTGTTGAGTCAACATTTAATCAAGCCATTCAATCAACTAAAGTTCGTGGCACAATGATGGTTATCAGTTTTCACACGGAAGATATCCAGTTTAATGGTCCTGCTTCATTAATTTTTAGTGGTGTAAAAATAATGGGGTCTGTGGGATATAGCAATGAAACTTACAATGAGGTCATTAAATTACTTGCTAATGGAGGATTACCAGCGCAATCAATTATTACAAGTAAAGTGGATATAGATAATATCGTTGAACAAGGCTTTGAAGCATTAATTCATGATAAGTCTCAAGCGAAAATTCTAGTTAAATTAAGTGGCGCACATTAATTATATTGTAGATAAATGAACTTGCGAAGCTATAACGAATAGTGAGACATGAAAAAACTCCATTGAAATTGCTACTAAGCATACAAATTCAATGGAGTTTTTTTCGTTGGAAGAAAAGACTTTATTACCTTGAAGAAATACAGAATGTACGCACGGTTTACTTATGAATAACTAAACATAACCACTTATATTAAGACAAGAGAAATGAATGTGTTGGTGAAAATGCAGACGGTTAAATATTACTTTTTTAACAGGTAATTTCAGTTTTAAATGTTATATATTAATAAAACATTCAATGTTTCTGCATAACTTCTGCACATATTACGATGATTTCTATGTAATGATATATTCATCAAGTGAAATATTTCACAAGAAACAAAATTTATTTTCAATGCTGTGTATGCATAACTAATACATACATCGGTACAAGTTTGTCTCTTGTTATTCTTTTACATCAAAGCCCACATTACACTACGAAGTATAACAAGAAGGGGACGTAAACATGAATAATCGATTTTTAAAACAACTACAAAACATGAAAATGAACAAAAAAAGTCTAGGAGTAGTTGTATTAACAGCTGGAATTATTGGCACGACAATTATTCCTCAAAATGCTTCTGCACATGGTTTTGTTGAAAAACCTGGTAGCCGATCTGCTTTATGTAGTGCAACTTATGGTGCACTAAATGGAAACTGCGGAAGTGTTATGTATGAACCACAGAGTTTAGAAGCTCCAAAAGGATTCCCACAAGGGGGCCCAGCTGATGGACAAATCGCGTCTGCAGGTGGGAAATTTGGTGGTATTTTAGATCAACAAACAGCAGGTCGTTGGTTTAAAAATACAATCACTGGTGGTGAAAATACATTTACTTGGAAGTATACAGCACCTCACTTAACGAGCAAATGGCATTACTATATTACCAAAAAAGGATGGAATCCAAATAAAGCGCTTACGAGAGCGGATTTTGAACCAATTGGAACTGTACAACATGATGGTTCTACGGCTTCAAATAATTTAACTCATAAAATCAATGTACCTACTGATCGTAGTGGCTATCATGTGATTTTAGCAGTATGGGATGTAGCTGATACAGCAAATGCATTCTATAATGTAATTGATGTTAATCTTATTAATGATGTGAAACCAGACATAGAAGCGCCAAGTATTCCAGATGGACTTCAGACACAAAAAGTAACAGCGAATAGTATAGAATTAACATGGAACGCTTCTACGGATAATATAGGGGTAAAAGGATATCAAATCTTCCGTAACGGAGAGATGATTGACACAGTACCAGGCACTCATTTTATTGATAAAAAATTACAAGCAAGTACAGAGTATTCTTATACTGTAAAAGCAATTGACGCAGCTGGGAATGTATCGAAAGAAAGCCAATCGCTTACAGTAAAAACAACTGTCGAGACTCCTGATACAGAAGCACCAACACAACCAAAAGGATTACATAGCATGGGAACAACAACGTCAAGTGTGGATCTAATGTGGAGTCCTTCTGACGATAATATTGGTGTAGACCATTATGATATTTATAGAGAAACAGAAGGATCAATGAAGAAGATTGCAACAGCCAATACGACTTCTTATATGGATAAAAATCTACTCGCTAATACTACTTATAAATATGTGGTGAAAGCTGTTGATGTAGTTGGAAATGAATCCGTACAAAGTGATGTATTTACAATTACTACAAAAACTGAAAACGATTCATATGAAGAGTGGAATGCAAAGAAAGCATATAAAAAAGGAGATAGAGTTCTACACGAGGGAAAAATATATGAAGCAGTCCAGAGTTATCAAGGAAATGGGGATCCAAATTGGATTTATGCCTTATCATTATGGAAAACAGTGTAAGTTTTATCTAGGTATGAACTAAGAGATGATGGGCTTTGATTCAATAAGAAATTCTTGAGATTTCACTTTTCTGATTAAAAAAGACGACGTATTTAGCGTCGTCTTTTTTAATCGAATATATTTTTTAGAATGTTATTTAGTGAAATAGTGGAACTGTTCATTATATTAATTCCTCATTATTTTAGTTTCAGTACAGACTATCAGATGTACAAAACACGATTATATTTTGAACTACTGACCATTTAACACTCTCAAGGACTGTTTGAAGTGGGGGATTCCTTAGTAAAAAAACCTAACTAGGCTATCCCCGTAGTTCCTACGGTTAAGAGACGCATTGCTTCGTTTCTAATATTGAGCGCTGCATTTTGTGCCACAAGAAGGGCAATCACACTGACGTTGGTAACTCTTCCTATAATTTTTTCCAACGTTTTTCGTAACTCTCCTTTTAATATAAATTCTCCTCTTAAACCGTTGTTTGTATATCTGTTTCAAGTTTTAGTAATTAATTAGAAATCGCATTTGAGAGAACAGGTATTCTCGGCAAAGTTATGGGTTTATAAACAACTTTTGGCAATAATATGTTTCAAATTATATAAGGAATGGCCCTAAAAATTGCGATTTACGGCAGACTTATGCTGCAAAATAAGGTAAGGTTGTGGTTCTTTTTGTTTTGTGGTTTTATAAAATATTTAAGTTGAGGGGGGTACCCCTGAAATAGAAACTGAATGAATAGTTATTGATGATAAGCAGGTAGATACTATAGCTGCTAGTAAACGCCCAATTGGGGGGGGTATGAAGATTTCACTGTATTCAAATCTTCATATGCTTTGTATTTTTATCCATACCTATTGTAAGATTATATAGAGTTCTCCTAATAAGCTGTTTTTATGGATTATTTAGGAGGTTTAAATTTATAAATCTTAAATTGTTTTTTGGGATAATTTTTATCTAACTAAGTTATATTGAAGTAGAGGTGAACCATCGGTGAAGCAGGTGTTGGTGATTAAAAATGAACGGTCTTCAGCAAAGAAAATTGTAAGCGGTCTAACGCAAGAAGGCTATTTCATTTTAAAACTTCACAATGAAAACGAAGGTTTAAATATAATATATGAACAAGATTGGGATATTATCATATTGGATTGGGATTCATTAAGTATATCTGGACCAGAAATTTGCAGACAAATACGACTTGTTAAAACGACACCGATTATTATTGTGACTGACAATATTTCTAGTAAGGATTGCGTAGCAGGGTTACAAGCAGGAGCGGATGATTATATAAGAAAACCATTTGCGAAAGAAGAATTAGTAGCAAGAGTTCAAGCTATTTTAAGAAGAAGTGATTGTAACCAGCAAAATGAGGTAAACTTTTTTCAGTTTAAAGATCTCTTTGTTGATGCATCTAGCAATATTGTGAAAAAGGGTGGCGAAAACCTCTCGCTTACTAAGCGCGAGTACGATTTGCTTGTATTTTTAATCAAAAACAAAAACACAATATTGAGCCGTGAAATGCTGTTGAATCAAGTTTGGGGATATAACGTAGTAGTAAATCCAAATGTAGTAGATTTATATATTGGTTATGTAAGAAAAAAGTTAAAGTGTGAGAAGAAAGACAGATATATTCAAACGATACACGGCAGAGGCTATTCAATGATTGAATAATAAAAAATGAGTAAAACTATTTCATTCAGTTTTACTCGTTTTTTTATTAAATATGATGATCAAATAGTTCCTGAGAAGTATTAAAAGATGTAAAAAAATATTTCTATCAGGTAATGGATTATGAAAATATTAGCTATTAATGAGCATTTTTTGCAGGGGAAATTATGGTTTATAAGGTGCTCATCTTTTTGGTATTGTGTAGGGAACGATTCTAGCGCGCATTAGTTGAGACCGGATCTAATGAAAGTGTCTACTCGAAAGAAATCGACACGCTCTGAAGAATAAAGGCTAATCAACACGCCCGACTTCATATATTACTTTGTGTGCCTGATTTTATTAATTCACACCATTCACAAGATTTTCACAGAATTAAAGACTATACTAATTAACAGGATGTTCAAATGAAAATGATTATCAATAGCGATTCAATTGAATAAAAGTTACTTTCTAATTCAATCTATGGATGTCATCATTTTCGAAATAAATCACACTATAAGGAGTATACATATGAAAAAATCTATGCTTTTAAAATTAGTGAGTATTCTAGCAATTTTCACTTTAATGTTAGTAGCTTGCTCAGATTCAAGTAAAGAAACTTCGAAGGCTAATAATAAAGGTAATAGTAGTGATAAGCCAAAAACGGTTGAAATCACTGATGCTCATGGAACTGTTAAAGTCCCTGTAAACCCAAAGAATGTAGTTGCTTTGGATAACAGAACTTTTGAAACTTTATCTGATTGGGGAATTAAATTAGCGGCTGCTCCAAAGGATATCATGCCTGCTGATTCAGCATATAAAAAGGATGAAAAAGTTCAAAATATTGGGAATCACCGTGAACCAAATCTAGAAATTATTGCAGCGGCAAACCCTGACCTTGTAATCGTTGGTCAAAGATTTGCTGATCATTACGAAGAAATCAAAAAATTAGTGCCAAATGCAGCTGTTATTGATCTTAATTTTGATGTTTCTGAGAAATCTACTACGCCTGGAAAAAATTTAGTAGATGGACTTAAAAATTCTACAACTACTCTAGGAAAAATCTTTGATAAAGATAAAGAAGCTAAACAATTAGTAGCTGATTTTGATAAATCTATTGAAAAAGCAAAATCTGCTTATAACGGAAAAGATAAAGTTATGAGTGTTATCGTTACTGGTGGTAATATTGGTTTTGCTGCGCCGCACTCTGGTCGTGTTTGGGGACCAATGTATGACATTTTCGGTTGGACTCCAGCGTTAGAAGTTTCAAATTCTACTGCAGGTCATAAAGGTGATGACGTTTCTGTTGAAGCTATTGCACAAACAAATCCTGATTGGCTTTTCGTATTAGATCGTGATGCTGCAACATCTGATGCAGCTAAGTCAACACCTGCTAAGGATGTTATTTCTAAATCACCAGCTCTTCAAAACACAACTGCTGTTTCTAAAAAACAAGTTGTTTATGCACCAGAAGATACTTACACAAATGAATCAATTCAGACTTATGTAGAGTTATTTGGAAATCTTGCAAAAACTTTAGCTAAGTAGTGTAAAGGGGTACGAAACAGTGTCAAAAAATATGATTTCTAGGGTTGAGAATATTTCTCAACCCCAGTTTTATAATCACAATAAAATATGGACAAAACCTTTTATAATAGCGGTTATAGTTGTTATAATTTTAGGGATTATATCACTGTTTACTGGAGTTTATGATATACGTGGACAAGAGGATGGAATGGAGATGTTTTTCATCACTCGTGTTCCGAGAACAGCTGCATTAATGCTTACTGGAGCTGCAATGGCGATGGCAGGGCTCGTAATGCAACTCATTACACAGAATCGCTTTGTTGAACCTACTACAACGGGGACGATTGAATGGTCAGGCTTAGGCCTGCTTTTTGTGTATTTACTATTTCCTGCCCCGACTTTAGTTCAAAGAATGACTGGTGCAATCATTTTTTCTTTTATAGGAACTATGATTTTCTTTCTATTTTTAAGAAGAGTTAAGCTTCGTTCGTCTTTAATTGTCCCGATTATTGGATTGATGCTTGGAGCAGTAATTTCTGCAGTGTCTACTTTTTTGGGACTCCTTTTTCAAAAGACGCAAAGTATTGAAACTTGGTTTGTAGGTTCATTTGCTAACATTCAGGTGGGAAGATATGAATATTTATGGCTGATTGTTATCATTACTTTGCTTATTTTTATGTATGCTAATAGATTGACTTTAGCTGGATTAGGAGAAGATGTCGCAACAAGTCTTGGAGTCAATTACAATAGGATTGTTCTTTTTGGGACTGCTCTTATCTCTGTTGCAGTTGGAATTGTTGCAGCTGTTATTGGACACTTACCTTTCTTAGGATTAATTGTGCCAAATATCGTTTCAATGTTTAGAGGTGATGATCTTAGGAGTAATTTACCTTGGGTTTGTGTGATCGGAATGGGGTCAATAACTGCCTGTGACATCATTTCTCGAACAATTATACAGCCTTTTGAATTACCTGTTTCTTTAATACTTGCAACAGTGGGAGCAGTCGTGTTTATTACTATTTTATTGAGACAAAGAAAACCAAGGAGGCTACGATGATCACATTAGAATATAGAAAAAAAGAAAATGTCGAAATCGATTCTAGCCTTCATAATGAAAGTAGATCAGCTAGCGCTTTTCGGTCTAAGAAGGAAGCAAGACGTTATTGGATTTTACTGATAACATTGATTGCTTTAGGTCTTCTTTCTTCATATGGACTTTTAGTTTATAACAATCCAGTTCCGATAGATTCACCTTCTTTTATCCCAGTCGTTAAGAGAAGGATAGTAGCTATTGTTGCAATGATTATCGCTGCAGTTTGCCATAGCTTGTCGACAGTTGCATTCCAATCTATTACGAATAATAAAATTATTACTCCATCGCTTTTAGGTTTCGAATCACTTTATTCAGCAATTCAAACGAGTACAATATTCTTCTTTGGTGCTAGTGCATTAATAAATTTTAATGGAATTGGATCATTTTTATTTCAAGTTGTTGTTATGGTCTTCATGAGTTTGATACTTTATGGATGGTTACTTTCCGGTAAATACGGGAATTTACAACTTATGCTTTTAGTTGGAATTATTATTGGTACCGGGCTAAATTCAGTTTCAACTTTCATGAGAAAACTACTTGCGCCTTCAGAATTTGATATTCTACAAGCAAGATTATTTGGTTCTGTTAATCATGCAGATCCTGCATATTTTCCTATTGTAATTCCTATGATTATAATTGTAGCGGTATTAATTTTTGCTCATTCTAAGAATTTAAATGTTTTGTCACTAGGAAAGGATGTTGCTACTTCTTTTGGAGTTAAATATCAACCTAGTGTAATTTATACGCTTGTATTAGTTGCTATTTTAATGTCCATTTCAACAGCTCTAATTGGGCCACTTACTTTCTACGGCTTTTTAGTGGCAACTTTGAGTTATCAGGCAGCGGCAACTTATGATCATAGATATATTTTTCCGATGGCTTTTGCTATAGGATTTTTAATAATGACGAGCGCATACTTTTTAATGTATCATGTATTCCATGCTCAAGGTGTAGTTTCAGTTATTATTGAATTATTTGGTGGAATTATATTCTTAACTATAGTTTTAAGGAAGAGGGCTTTATGATAAAAATTGATAATGTTAAAAAGTTCTATACTGATAAGGTAAAAATAGGACCTTTGGATATTGAAATACCAAAAGCAGGCTTTACTTCTTTAATTGGACCAAATGGTGCTGGAAAGTCAACCACACTTTTGATGATTGGCAGACTTTTAGATATGGATGAAGGTCAAATTCAGGTAGCAAATATGGATGTTTCTGAATCCAAATCAAAAGACTTAGCAAAAGTTTTGACTATATTGCGACAAGAAAACCATTTTGTAACTAGACTTACTGTTAGACAACTAGTTGGATTTGGGCGCTTTCCTTATTCAAAGGGAAGATTGACTAAAGAAGATGAGGTTATCATTTCTAAATATATCGATTTCTTAGATTTAACTAGTTTAGAGAATAGATATTTAGATGAGCTTTCTGGTGGTCAAAGACAAAGGGCATATGTAGCGATGGTATTGTGCCAAGAGACTGAATATGTACTTTTGGACGAACCTTTGAACAACCTTGATGTTGCTCGCTCTGTTCAAATGATGGAGCATTTGAGACGTGCAGCTAATGAATTTGGACGAACAATTTTGACTGTCATGCATGATATAAATTTTGCGGCTAAATACTCTGATAAAATTTGTGCTATGAAAGATGGACAAATTGCTGCTTTCGGAACAGTAGAAGAAGTTATGGATCCAACACTTTTGACGGATATTTTTGAAACGAAAATAGAGATTATTAATGGTCCTTATGGGCCAATCGCTGTTTATTAGTTATAAAATGTAAAAAATACTGTAGCTTGCGTAGATTATGCAAGCTACTCTAGTTGAAGTTGCTGTCTATATTTTATAGGAGCAGCTTTTTTTATGTGACTACTCATAAAATGCAAAAGAATGCTTCACCTTTTCAAGTATGTACCAAATGAAAAAATATTTCTGTATAACTTTTTAAAAGAATTCAGCTTGTTTTTTTATATGTAATATTGCATACCAGAGTGTATTGATAAAAGTGTAAGGGGTCACTATAATGAGGGCATAAAGATAAACTACATTTTCGTAGCAATAAAAAGGAGGAAATAATATGGAAATCGCAATGGCAGTATTAAAATTTGTAGGTGGCGTAATCCCGTTAATTCAAGAACTTTTAAAAGCATTTATGTAAGTTTATTAGTTAGCTATCATTTATCAATCATTATCATATTTTACTAAAAAAAGAACGGGGTGATTTTTCTGAATATTAAGAAAAACACTAAAAGAAGAAAGTTCCTTGCATGTTTATTAGTCAGTCTATGCACTATTAATTATTCATCTATTTCCTTCGCAGAAACACAAGCAAGTAATGCAACTGATGTAACCAAAAATGCTAGTGGCATTGATACTGGTATAGCAAATCTTAAATATAATAATCAAGAGGTTTTAGCTATAAATGGTGATAAAGTAGAGAGTTTTGTTCCGAAAGAAAGTATCAATTCAAATGGTAAATTTGTAGTGGTGGAACGCGAGAAAAAATCACTTACAACGTCACCAGTCGATATTTCAATTATTGATTCTGTAGTGAATCGCACGTACCCAGGAGCTGTACAACTTGCAAATAAAGCTTTTGCAGACAATCAACCAAGTTTATTAGTGGCTAAGAGAAAGCCTCTGAATATTAGTATAGACTTACCGGGTATGAGAAAAGAAAATACAATCACTGTCCAAAATCCGACATATGGTAATGTAGCTGGAGCAGTAGACGATTTAGTATCTACTTGGAATGAAAAGTATTCTACAACACATACGTTACCTGCAAGAATGCAGTATACGGAATCTATGGTTTATAGTAAATCACAAATCGCAAGTGCTCTTAATGTTAACGCTAAATATCTTGATAACAGTCTAAACATTGATTTTAATGCGGTTGCAAATGGAGAGAAAAAAGTGATGGTTGCCGCATATAAGCAAATATTTTATACGGTAAGTGCTGAACTACCTAACAATCCATCCGACCTTTTTGATAATAGTGTTACTTTTGATGAGTTAACTCGAAAAGGCGTAAGTAATTCGGCTCCACCTGTTATGGTTTCAAATGTAGCTTATGGTAGAACGATTTATGTAAAATTAGAAACAACATCTAAGAGTAAAGATGTACAAGCTGCTTTTAAAGCCTTACTTAAGGATAACAGCGTTGAAGCAAGTGGACAGTATAAAGATATTTTTGAAGAAAGTACCTTTACTGCTGTAGTATTAGGCGGAGATGCGAAAGAGCATAACAAGGTTGTTACTAAAGATTTCAATGAAATCCGAAATATCATTAAAGATAATGCTGAATTAAGTCTTAAAAATCCAGCATACCCAATTTCATATACAAGTACTTTCTTAAAAGATAATGCAACTGCTGCTGTTCATAACAATACAGATTATATTGAGACGACAACTACAGAATATTCAAGTGCTAAAATGACACTTGATCATTACGGTGCTTACGTTGCTCAATTTGATGTATCTTGGGATGAATTCACATTTGACCAAAAGGGTAACGAAGTACTAACACATAAAACATGGGATGGTAGCGGAAAAGACAAAACGGCTCATTACTCTACAGTTATCCCACTTCCACCGAACTCAAAAAATATAAAAATTGTTGCAAGAGAATGTACAGGTCTTGCATGGGAATGGTGGAGAACAATTATTAATGAACAAAACGTTCCATTAACAAATGAAATAAAAGTTTCAATTGGAGGAACAACATTATACCCAACAGCTAGTATTAGTCATTAAGTATAAAAAAAGCGCCCTATAAGTAGGGCGCTTTTTTACTTAGTCACAAATTTTATTTTGTATCGGTATGTTTTTAGGTTTTGTAAATCATCAACTATAAGGTGGGAATATTGTGAAGAAGAAAAGCTACATGTTTTTCGTCTTTTCGTTCTCTTGCTTAATAAGAAAGATCCTGCAACTCAGTATAAGATCTTTAATCAAACGTTTTTAAAAGCTAAATTGTGGTTTCATATCACCTTTATAAGGTTCATGTTCAACGAATATAGTTATATCCTTACCAGCATGGTCTTTACCAGTTCTTTTATACGTAAATTTATTCTTATTTAGTTCAGTAAGCTCAAGAGCAGCACCGTATTTATTATTTCCAATTGAAACATGGGCTCTTATTTTATTTTCGTGTACAACATCGAAGTAGCCATAATCACCGCGGCTTTGACCTGTTTCGCTATTGAAGAACTCATATTTATTAGATTTGTCATCAAATTTTGCTAGACTTATAAAATTCGAATTAAACTGTGTTACATCGTTACCAGCTTCATCTAATACCTTTGTTCCGTGCCAAAGGGTACCGCCTAAAATTTTATCTCCATCAACGTTTTTAACAATATCTCCTGTAGTTGTGTTCAGTTGTTTGTCCGGATCAGTGAAAGAAAGTTCTTTTTCTTTATATGGAACATGTTCAACGAAAACTTCTACATCTTTACCGTTAGCGTCTTTCCCCATCCGTTTATAAGTAAATACATTTTTATTTAATTTTGTCATGTCAACAACGGCTTGATACTTCATTGATTCTGAAATTAATATTCTCTTTTTCCCATCATTTGTGACAAAGAATGTTCCTTTATCGCCACGACTTGCACCTGTTTTAGCATCGAAAAATTCATATCTGCCTGACTTCGCATCATATTTTGCTAGACCAATGAAGTTTGCATTCTCTTTTGTTAAGTCATTCTTATCTTTGTCATACACTCGTGTACCTTGCCAATTTGTCTCGCTAAGAATATTAGCCATTTTTTGCCCTTTAGTTAATTTGTTTTCCTGTTTTGTTTCTTTAGCAACTTGTTCTTGTTTTTGTTTCCCATGATTTTCTTCAGCTTTAGTACCAGCACACCCTGTTAATGCTAATGTGAATCCGAGCAGTATGGATGATAGTGCTTTTGTTTTTTTGTTCATGTTTTATCGTCTCCTTATTTTGTAATTTTAAGTAGTACGGTTTGCGATTATAGTAGCAGTGCGTCATATATAAACTTAGTTGCTACGTTTCTTATGTTAATACTCGACTATAAACTGCCTCTAAATAAAACATTAAAAAAAGATAAACTAATTCCTAAAAAATGTTCATATTTATAAAAAATCGCTAGCTTGTTGTAGTGCCTACGAGTAATCCAACAAATACATTGTAATGAAGAAGGAAAGTCGTTAACAATAATGTAATTCCTAATGGAGCCAATCGATTGTATTGCAAAATTTTCGAGCTAAACTGTAGGGGAAATGAAGATTTTATAGAATTCGTTTCGTATAGGAAGGGGATGTCCATGTTTGATTCAACAGATTTTAAGATTATACAATTACTACAAGAAAACGCTAGAATGAACTGGAAGGAAATTGGGGAGATAGTACATTTGACTGGTCAGGCTGTCGGGAAACGAATTCATAAATTAGAAGAGGCAGGTGTCATTCAAAAATATACGATAAATATCAACAGGGCTAAGCTAGAAGGATCTATTATGACCTTTGTTACACTATTTTTGCATGCACCGCACTATCATAATCAAATTCAAAACTTTTTTGAAAAAACGGACGTAATTACTGAAATGTATCGTATAAGCGGCGATGGGTGCTATGTCATGACTCTTCACACATCTTCGCATCAGCAATTAGAAGAGGCTCTTGCAGATGTTTTACATTATGGTGATTATCGTATAAATACGGTCATTAAGACAATGGAAAAAAAGAAAGAATAAGATATTTATCCTTTCTTTTTTTTGAACTGTAATTTTTTATTTGCTCTTGTTTATAAAACAGTTTGCTGACATGACTGTTGCATAAATATCACCAAACTCTAATGCACTCATGAACGATTGATGAGCGTGTACTGCGGGGATTAGATTTCCTTGGAATTCTAAATCTTTTGTTGTACAAGCATCTTCAATTACAATACATTGAAATCCGAAGTCACTGGCAGCGCGCACTGTTGCATCAATACATACATGAGTCATCATACCGCAAATGACTAGTCGATCTATTTTCTCTGTCTGTAATGTTTCTAATAAATTTGTTCTTAAAAAACTGTTAGGGTGATGTTTTTGAATGACTCTTTCGTTAGCAATTGGTTGTACATCATCATAAATTTGAACACCTATTGTATCGGATAAGAAGAAAGTAGCTCCTTCATTGTTCGCAATATGTTGTACGTGAATAACTGTTTTATGTTTTTCACGAAATGCTTTCAAAACTTCTTTCGCTTTTTGTGCGGCTTTTTCAGGTTGATGTAATTCCATATTGCCACCTTCAAAGTAATCATTTTGTATGTCGACTAATAGTAACGCTTCGTTCATAGTTAATCCCCCCACATATATTTGTACAGTACGTTGTTTGTACTGTACCGTTATTATATAAAGTGTAGGTATGCGGAAGTAATAGCGTTATGAAACGATTTTAACGTATATAGTTTCATTGTGAAAAAGGTGAAAGTTGGTATAGGCACAAATGGATTTTGTGGAATTCATGGCAAAGTTATAGGTAGAGTGGCGTTGTAGGATAAAAACCATAACTTTGCTGGAGGATCGGGTTATGGTTTTTTTATGAGGAAATGCGATTTTAAGTTTTTGCTGAAGGTGTTTTTCTAGGATATGCTGTGAGTGATTGAAGTGAGGTAGTGTCGGATATTGTCGACCGATCGATATATTAGAAAAATCGTTGATATATTGTAAGTTATGATAGATATATTGAAAAAATCGTTGATATATTTGTAAAGGGGTGTTTGAGGTGATTGTGAAAGAAAGAAAAATACCGATTTATATAAGACAGTTAGAAGCGCTTCTTAGAAGGTTACCTGTACATCATCCGAAACGAAATATAATTGGAGAAAACTTGGCAAAACACATGGCGGGGTATAAAGGGGAGCAAGCGATTGATTATCCACTTAGTTTTATTTCTGAGAAAGAGTACAGTGTTTTACATGATGTTCGCTTATCTAATCATGATCAATACTTTCAAATTGATACTATTATCATTTCCACAAAGTTTCTTCTGTTTCTTGAGATAAAAAATATAGCAGGTACATTAATATTTGATACAAAGTTTAATCAACTTATCCGAATAACAGAAGGAAATTCAGAGGGATTTCCAGACCCTGTTTTACAAATAAAAAGGCAGGAAATACAACTTAAAAAATGGTTAAGCTTACATGGATTTTCTTCTAGTCTTCCAATCGAGTCCCTCGTTGTTATTAGCTCGCCTCGTACCATTATAAAATCTTCAGATGACAATCTTCTTCATACAATTATTCATAGTGCAAATCTACCTCATAAAATAAAGTGGTTTGAAAGTAAATATAAGAAAAAAGTTATAGATAATGTAGATAGGCTCATTCATCAAATAATAGCGGAGCATTCTCCACTTCAACAAAATATACTTGAGCAATATAAAATAGAAAAAGAGGAGTTGCTAAATGGAGTACAATGTGAGAAATGCTTAGTTATTCCAATGGTTAAAGTTAAGAAGGGTTGGCGTTGTACAAGTTGTAAAGATTTTTCAAAAGTGGCACATGAGGGTGCTATACGAGATTATGCATTGCTCATTAGTACGACATGTACGAACGGTAATTTGAAAGAGTTTCTCCATGTTTCGTCAGGTATGGTTGTAAACAGAATTCTCCACACACTAAATCTGGCCTATACTGGCAACAACAAAGGACGAATATATGATTTAACTTCTTTCCAATCGTAATTTTGCTATAATAAATAAGTACTTATACGAAGGGGAGTTTAAAGATAAAATGAAGTCGTTTAATATCGATCATGTTATAGCTAGTATTTTGCAATGGATATTAAATATAGCTTTAATTATATTATCCATTGTGTTATCGATTTTCTTAGTGAATGAGACAATCACGTTTGTGCAGTATATTTTTTCGTCAAAAGAGTATACGTCTTATAAATTGGTTGAAAGTATCATCGTCTATTTCTTATACTTCGAGTTCATTGCATTAATTATTAAGTATTTTAAATCGAATTATCATTTCCCGTTACGTTATTTTATTTATATCGGAATTACGGCTTTAATTCGGTTGATTATTGTGTCTCATGAGGAACCGATGGAGACGTTATTATACGCGGGAGCAATTCTTGTTTTAGTTATTGCTTTATACATATCGAATATGAGAGATTTGAGAAAAGAGTAGTAGTGCAGACGTAAGTTTGCACTACTTTTTTATGTGGAATTTTCCACCCTATGATTTTGGGGCTGTAATCAAATGAATAGTGTCAGGACATTCTAATTTATAAGTTACTTTGTTGTCTTCAATATCTTTCTTTATCTTTTGACATGTAGTATTCGAATATTGTATCTCTTGGTTTTCATTAAGTTTCTCATTTGTTTTTGTGTAGTCGACATCATAATAGACGGAGGTAGATTCCTTTTCTTTTTTTACAGTTAAATCAATAATAATAGGCTCGTTCTTGTTATTAAATTTAGTAATTCTAACTGAATCGTCTTTATTTGAATTATAGTTTTTTACGAAAGTATCTAATTTCTCTATGTTATAAACTTCATCGTTTTTCTCAATAATATCATCACGTTTTTTGGAAGCCTCAAAAGTATATGTCTCGTTTTTATCGTTTTTTTGCTCATTATTAGTACAACCAATAAGAGTAAATAAGGCTAATGAGATTACAGATAACGCATATTTTCTATATTGTATACTCATAGATTCAGCTCCTTTTCTTAATTTTTAACGATGATATATTTATAATTTTATTTTATCTTACTGAGCTTTTTGGAAAGCAAAAAGACTATTCTTTTTTCGTTAAGTTACTGTAAATACCTACATTCTTTATTAATTAGTTATAAATTTCGGCATAATATTTTTACATTAGTTTTTACATCTTGACCTTCAAGTTGCTTGAAAGTTTACAATGAAATTAGGGCGTTTGAAATCGAAAAAAATTGAGAAATTAAGTGAAGAGGTTTTTTTACTTGGAGGTTATAGGAATGAATCAGGAATTGAAGTTACGTCCATTAGAACGAGAAGATTTAAAGTTTGTACACGAACTGAATAATAATGCGCACATTATGTCGTATTGGTTTGAAGAGCCATATGAGGCATTTGTGGAGCTGCAAGACTTATACGATAAACATATACATGATCAAAGCGAACGCCGATTTATCGTTGAGAAAGACAATGAAATGGTTGGATTAGTTGAGTTAGTAGAAATTGATTATATTCATCGTAGAACAGAATTCCAAATTATTATTGATCCGAATTATCAAGGATATGGTTATGCAGTGGATGCGACGCGTTTAGCAATGGATTACGCTTTTTCTGTACTAAATATGCATAAGATATATTTAGTTGTGGATAAGGAAAATGAAAAGGCAGTACATGTTTATAAAAAAGTTGGGTTTATGGTAGAAGGTGAGCTTATCGATGAGTTTTTCGTTGATGGTAACTATCATAATGCGATAAGAATGTGTATGTTTCAGAAGCAATATTTTGAAAACGAGTAGTTGAAAGATTCAGAAGTAATGTTGACGCTTCGTAAAACCGTATGCTAAAATCCCTTTTAAGTATTAAGGAAGGTGCAGAATATGCTTTATATAAAATTTGTAAAACTCATTAGAAAACTTTGCTCCGCACAAATGTATACGGTGAAGCGTTGTACGGAGCTTAATCAAGGGGTTTAAATCCCCTATATTCATCGGCTGAATAACTTTTCGAAAAAAGTATAGTATATCTATGCTTATTTCGTTATGGTTTTTCAGCTGGTGTATAAAATAGATTAAGGGGCCATAGACAATGCTTTGTCTATGGCCCTTTGTGTATATTATTCCGATGAGTCTTTACTGTAAATTGGAGTAGTATAGGAAAAACCACGAAGCAGAGGGCTAGTGTCGAATGACGCTATCTCTCTGCTTTTTTTAATTTCAGGAAAAGAGGAATAAAAATGAGTTTACTTAAAGTTGAAAGTTTATCACATAGTTTTATAGATAAAGTATTATACGAAAATGCTTCTTTTGATTTGCATAAAGGGGAGCATATGGGAATTGTTGGACAGAATGGTGCAGGAAAAAGCACATTAATGAAAATATTAGTGGGGGAAATTATTCCTGATAAGGGAGACATAAAGTGGCAACCCAATATTCAAATTGGGCATCTTGATCAATACGCTGAAATTGATGAGGGTTATACCATTTCACAATATTTAAAGAGAGCCTTTTATGATTTGTATGAAATGGAAAAGAGAATGAACAAGTTATATGAAGAAAGTGCGATGACTGGAGATGAGAATCAACTACTAAAAGCAGCTGAAATGCAAGAGCAGCTGGAGGCTCGTGATTTTTATTCAGTAGACAGCGTAATAAATAAGGTGGCAGCTGGTCTAGGTATTGATGTGATTGGGATGGATCGTGTTATTGGTGAATTAAGCGGAGGTCAGCGTGCAAAGGTAATTTTAGCGAAGCTCTTATTAGAAGAGCCTAATATTTTATTACTAGATGAACCGACGAATTTTCTCGATAAGGAGCATGTGGAGTGGCTTGCTAATTATTTAATGAAGTTTGAAGGAGCGTTTATTGTCGTATCACATGATTTTGATTTTTTGGAAAAAGTAACTTCTTGCATATGTGATGTAGAGTTCGGAACGGTTAAGAAGTATTATGGCAAATACTTAGATTTTGTAAGACAAAAGGAGCATTTGCGAAAAGATTATATTCGCCAATATTATGCACAGCAAAAGAAAATTGAAAAAACGGAAGAGTATATTCGTAGAAATATTGCCGGGGTGAATTCAAAAATAGCGCAAGGTCGTCGAAAACAATTGCAGCGTATGGAAAGAATTGCGCCACCAAGTTTTACTCATAAACCGTCTATTCATTTTCAGGAACTTCCCATTTCAGTTCAGACAGTTTTTGAAGTAAATAACCTTGAAGTTGGTTATGACTTCGCTCTCTTACCAAAGTTGGATTTTTCAGTAATGGGTGGGCAAAAACTTGTTATTACAGGTTTCAATGGAGTAGGGAAATCTACTTTATTAAAAACAATCGTTGGAAATATTGCTAGTATTTCTGGAGAGTTTCACTTTTCAGAGCAAATAAAGATTGGATATTATGAGCAAGATTTAAATTGGAGCAATGATTCTTTAACTCCGCTTCAAATTATTTCAGAACAGTTTCCTAAACTGAATATGAAGGAAATACGCCATCATTTAGCTGCGTGTGGTGTGAAGGATACGCACGTTTCGCAAGAAATTCGTACGTTAAGTGGTGGTGAACAATCGAAGGTGAAACTGTGTGGATTATTACTATCACCTTGTAACTTCTTAATTTTAGATGAGCCGACAAATCATTTAGATGCAGAAGCGAAGGAAGCTTTACAAAAGGCGCTAATTAAGTTTAAGGGCAGCATTATACTCGTATCTCACGAAGCGAGTTTTTATCTTGATTGGGCAGATAGCATTTTTCATATAGAGACGGGATTAGTTAATGGGGTGTGAAACATATGAGTGAAAACAATTGGAAAACGAAAATTATATTATTTTTGACCGCTCAAACTATTTCGTTGTTCGGTTCCTCTCTCGTGCAATACGCGATTATATGGTATATCACCCTTACAACATCATCAGGAGTGATGTTGACTATTTCAACTGTTTGCGGTTTTCTACCACAAATTGCGATATCTTTGTTTGCAGGTGTTTGGATTGATCGTTATGACCGCAAAAAGATGATTATGTTATCGGACGGGATTATAGCGATTGCGACGTTAGTTTTAGCAATTTTATTTTTAACAGGATATAAAAGTATTTGGTTACTTTTTATTGTGTTACTCATTCGTTCAGCTGGAACAGGAGTACAAACGCCAGCTGTGAATGCATTAATTCCGCAAATCGTTCCGAAAGAGTATCTGATGAAAGTAAATGGAATAAATAGCAGTATTACATCTTTAATTATGTTTCTTTCTCCAGCAGCAAGTGCGGCGATTCTTTCTATTGCCAGCATTGAAACAACATTTTTTATTGATGTTATTACAGCTATGTTTGGAATTAGTATTATGTTTGTCATTCAGGTGAAAGGACATGTGAATGTAGAGAGTAAGCAAAAATCTAATCTACAAGGAATTAAAGAAGGGTTCTCTTATTTAAAAGAAAATGTATTTATTAAAAGGCTAATCGTTTTATTGATTATCGTCATGATTTTAATAAGTCCAGCTGCTTTTTTAACACCTTTAATGGTAACTCGTTCTTTCGGGGCTGAAATGTGGAGACTTACTGCTAGTGAGATGACCTTTAGTGCGGGTGCGGCAGCTGGTGGCATATTGATTGCGGCATGGGGTGGTTTTCGTAATCGTATGCATACAACAGCGCTAGCTTGTGCATTATATGGACTGCTTATGATTGGACTAGGGATCGCTCCGGTATTTATTATGTATTTAGTATTTAACTTTTTAATTGGTATAACAATGCCGTGCTTCAATACACCAGTTACTGTGTTATTGCAGGAGAAAGTAGAACCATCAATGCACGGACGGATGTTTAGCCTTGTACAAATTGCGAATTCATGTGCGCTTCCTTTAGGAATGATAATATTTGGTCCATTGTCGGATATGTTTAGTGTAGAGATTTTGTTAATTTATGCTGGGATATTTGTGCTATTTTGCGCAATGTATGTTGTATTAAGCAAGAGGTTTGAAGCGTAAAGATTTATTCCGTTATTTGCGAGTCGGGCTGCCCGTAAACGCCCAATTGGTGAGAGCTGATTAAAGTTTCACTTTATAATTTAGAAGGTTTGCAAAGTGATTTAAGATGCTTTGCAAACCTTTTTGTTATTAGTCTAATCAATAAGTATTTATTGTTAAACGATAAATACTTATTGACTGTTAATGCCATTTTAGATAATATGATGTTAACGATCCAAGGAGAATTACACGAGTAGAGGAGAATTTGAAATGAAAAATAAATACGTAGTAGCTATTTCTTTCATGATTTTAGCAATTATTTCTTTAACTATACATGCTTCAAACAGTAAAGTAGGAGCGGATGGATTCCTTGAAGAACCTTTCTTTTTCCTAGTACCGATAAGTTATGTATTGTTCCTTAGTGGTATTGGTGTATTATTATTTGGATTTATTACTTCAAAGCTGAAAAAGGGCAATAGATAGGGACAAAACACTCACTATGAAATAGAAACATACCATATGGAAGAAAAAGAATAAGTGAGATGAATCATGATGAACCATCATTTTTATAATGGAAGACAAGTAGGAGCAGCTATTACTTTGGCTGGGGCACAGGGAACTATTCATGCTGTGAATCAAGCTATTCAAATGCAACAACAAGCATATTTTGCACAAATGATGCAAAGTCAGTATATGTCGTATTCACAGCTTCCGATGCAAATTGTACATTACGATGTACATCCAGCTGGTTTATTTTCCATTCCATATGGCGGGACATACTTCTTATGAAAGAAAGCGACTGGTTAGAGTCGCTTTTTTTATGTTCCGCCTAGCTTTATTCCAAGGAATGCAAAGGCGATACCAATTATGTAAGTAGCGCTTAAGTATAAAAGGAATGTGCTAAAGTTTTTACGATTGAGGAGTTGAACAGATTCTAGTTTAAACGTCGAAAATGTTGTGAATGCCCCCATAAATCCAGTACCTAATAGTAGTTGCCAGCCTGTAGTGACCCCGTTTCCAATTATATATCCAAGTAAAAACGCCCCTGTTATGTTAATAAGGAATGTAGCAAGTGGGAATTGTGTTTTATTTCTTTTCTTAAACCAATTGCTAATTGCAAATCGTGTAATCGCACCGAAAAATCCTCCTGTTGCGACTAATAAAGCCTCTATCATGAGTAATCACCTTCCGTAAGAGATTTCTTAATTAAGAAATCTCCAAGTGTATAGCCAAGACTAGACATAATGAGGCCACCAAGTATGCTACATGATACATATAAGAAGGCTATACTCCACTCAGAATGATTGATCAATTGCACAGTTTCTACACTAAATGTTGAAAAAGTTGTAAAGGAACCGATGAATCCAGTCCCGATGCCTGTGATAATCTCTGAAGGTAAGATGTTTAGCCGAGCGATATAAGTAGTTAGCCACGCTAAGAAGAAGCAACCGGTTAAGTTAATGAGTAATGTTGCTAATGGAAATGAATGATGCCAAAATGTGGTGATATTAAGACCTAAATAATAACGAGAAAGAGCTCCTAATATACCGGCAATGCCGACGATAATATAAATCAATTTTCTCACCTCTTTAAATAGCTTGCTCAAAAAAATAGACTCCTACCAGTATATATACTGGTAGGAGTCATTAGCTAAGCAGCGTTTATGGCGAACTCCATCGCCTATGATTATTACATATAGTGTACTAAAAATACCGTTTAATTTCCAGTGAGGAGGTAGGTGTAACTTTTCTTTTTTTTGATGTCTGAAGGTTTTTTAAGTAATTAAAATGGGATTGATTACTTATCAACTAAATATAATGATATACAGTTTTAATTATGATAAAATGTTTCTTATGTGTGTCGTTTTGTTTTATTTGACTGAAAATAAAGAAAAATAAATTCGCGTGAAAAGGAGTCATTTATTTGAAGAAATTTTTAAAAATCGTATTTACATGTGTTTTAGTGGTAGCGGGCATTGTAGGGGGATTTCTAGCGTATATGACACTTACTAAAGAACAGCCTGTTGATGTTATAGCCTTGAAGGTGGAGAATAATAAGGAGCGCGTATTAGCGACTGGACATGAATTTAAAGTTACAACATTTAATATTGGATATGCTGGATTAGATAAGGATCAAGATTTCTTTATGGATGGCGGAAAGGGATCTGGTTCAAGTAGTAAAGAGCAAACGGAAACTAATTTAAAGAATATGCTTTCGTTTTTACAAAATGAGAATAGTGATTTTGCACTATTACAAGAAGTTGATATAAAGTCACTTCGTTCATTTGATGTAAATGGACATGAATTTTTGAAAAAAGGATTACCTGATTATGTTTCGTCATTTGGCAAGAACTACGATACGAAATGGGTTCCAGTGCCAATAACAAATCCAATGGGATATGCGGAGGCTGGATTAAGTACGTTTTCTAAATACACTGTTCAAGAAGCGAAGAGGTTTCAGCTTCCTGGAATGGAGCCTTGGCCAAAGCGTTTGTTTGATTTAGATCGAGCAATTGTGGAATATAAAATTCCTGTTAATAATGGGAAACATGTTAGACTCGTAAATTTACATTTGTCTGCTTATGATGAAGGCGGGAAAATTAGAAAACAGCAAGTAGAGTATTTAAAAGAATATATGAACAAACATTATGAAAAAGGTGATTACGTAATAATGGGTGGAGATTGGAATCAATTAGTTTCGAACGCTCAATTAAGTGATCCGAAGTTCGTGAAAGAGCGTCCTGAGTGGTTAGTAGAGTTACCGAAGGACTTTACGGACGGTGGCTTTAAGTGGGCTGTAGATCCGTCTGTTATGACTGTGAGAGATGATGTGAAGAAATATGTAGAAGGTGAAAATTTCGTTACTATTATTGATGGCTTTATCGTTTCACCGAATGTAGAGATTGTAAATGTACAAGGGAAAGATTTAAAGTTTGAAAATAGCGATCATAACCCAGTGAGTGCGGTATTTAAACTGAAGTAATTGATATGTATAAGTAGAAGGTGGGGCTTCATATGGAGTGGTTAAAGAGGACTTGTTTTTCTAACCTTGAGAAAGAATCACAGAAAAATCATTTATTACTGTTTATAACGATTTGTAGTTTCTTCCTTGGGATAATCGCAATTGGGTATTATGGATATATTTTTACAGAGAGAGCAATAGCGTTTTGGATTTGTGGTATTTCTGTCGTTGCATTTGGAACGATTTTTACTTTTATAAAAAGTATGGAATCAGTGTATAAATATATCATGACATTTATGTTGCTTACAATGTCTTACATTATGGTACAAGCTTTTAATGAAAGCCCGGCTGTATTTCAAATGGTCTATTTCACATTAGCTGTTTCACTTATTTACTTAAGTGAGCGCCTTATTTTAATTCTTGGCGGGGTAGCTGTTGTGATTACATTTATCCTTTGTAGCTATTGGCCGGAGCAATTCTTTGCTTATACAGCCTCGTCTGAAGCTGCTAATTTTGCAAGTTTGTTAGCGATTGTAACAATCGCTATGTGGGGCGTCACGAAAATCGGTTCTAATCTGCTCCTTCGTTTAAGTGATGAGAAGCAAGAAGTAATGAGAAAAGCACAAGAGCTAGAAGAGACGCAAAGGCTTATTGAAGAAACAGTTGTGAAACTAGATAGTAATTTCAATCATTTAAGACAAAATATGAACAAGTCGATGGAATCGATGAGTGAGATTAATTTTGCCTTTGAAGAGGTGGCAGTTGGTACGCAATCACAATCAGAGATGATGTATCGCTCGGTAGAAGTATTGAATGATATGGAGGGAAATATTGAACAAATCATCTCTCAAGTAAGAACTGCATCGGCTCGTGTGGATGAAAGTTTAGAAATTTCAAAGGGTAGTGTACATACTTTAAGAAATTTTGAAACTAACATGAGAAGTTTAAATGATGTTGTTTCACAGTCTGGAATTATATTTAGAGATTTAATGATGCAATTGAAACAAATTAATGAAATTGTAGATGTAATAACGAATATTTCAAGTCAGACGAGTTTGCTAGCTTTAAATGCAAATATTGAAGCTGCGAGGGCAGGCGAGCATGGAAAAGGTTTTGCTATTGTAGCGAGTGAAGTGTTAAAGCTTGCTGAAGAATCAAATCGTTCTGCGGGAAGAATTCAAGGGATTTTGAAGGAGTTTAGTAATCAAGCAAGTAAGGTAGAAGTGCAGGTAGAGAAGTCAGAAAGAGTACAAGAAGAATGTAACGAGATGTTAGCAAGTGTTTTAACAAATGTAACTGATTTAGGGAAGTTTATTGATGCAATTAATGAAGTAATGCGAGAGGTTGTTGTTCATCAAGAAAGTTTCCAAGTTAAAACGACGAATATCGTAAAGGATGTTACGCATGCTTCTAACGTAATTCAGCAAACTTCTACAGCTACAGAAGAAGTGCTAGCGAGTGTGGAAGAAGAAAAATATCGAAATGATACGTCAGTGAAGACGTTGCAAACTGTTAGCGAGCAAGTGAAGTTGTTAGAAGATATTTTAGAAAAGTAATATTACTTGGAAAGAGCACGAATGATGTGCTCTTTTTTCATTGAAACGAATACTTGATAGGAATTTAATTGCTTTTCTGCGCGTTTTCTGCCAAGCTTAAGGAGATAAAGTGAGACTAGTACATACTGATTATTAGCCCTCACCAATCAAGCTATCCGCAAATAGCGGAATAAAATACTTCAAAGAAAGAATTATATAGGTGACGCATATGATCGAAGTTAAGACTTCTGAACTTAGTGATGGAGAATTTAATAGAGGTGTATTTGCAACTCGTGATATTAAAAAGGGTGAGTTGATACACGCCGCACCAGTTATCTCTTATCCGAATGAACAGCATGAACATATTGAGAAGACGTTACTTGCTGACTACGCATTTGAGTATGGGATCAATCATACGGCAATCCTTTTAGGATATGGTATGTTATTTAATCATTCATATACACCGAATGCAACGTATGACATCGTTTTTGAGAATCATACATTTAACTTCTATGCTTATAAAGATATAAAAGCAGGAGAAGAAATTTTAATCAATTATAATGGTGAAGTTGATAACGATGAGCTGTTATGGTTTGATAAAGAAAAAGAAGAGAACGAAAAGTAATATAAAGAGTATAGAAAGAGCACATTCTGTCGGATGTGCTCTTTTTTCATTGATGTAAATAAAGTAAAAAGTACAAAAAAATACCACTTTATTTTTGTATGGTATAGTAAGATACTGAGGGATAGTGTTTTGAAAAAGTCACATATTTTACAAATTGTTGTCTTTCTGATGACATGTCAAGTTTAGTAGTCCATTTGGGTTGCTTTATTATGCAATATATATTTTAATATGAGTGGCACCTCTTATAAATTAAGAGGTTTATAGGTGTCTCGAATTGATTTTGGGTACACTGTATCCACCACTTTAGGTTCTTTCATGTACGTGGGGATATTATGGGCCCGTATAACGGGATAAAATGAATATAGAAATAGAGGAATCGTAAAATGAATATGCAAGAGGTTTATAAATATTTAAGTACGGTATTGCCTGAAGGACATGTTAAACAAGATGAAATGTTAAAGAATCATACGCATATTAAAGTTGGCGGAAAAGCAGATGTTTTTGTTGCGCCTACAAATTATGATGAAATTCAAGAAGTTATCAAATATGCGAACGAATATAATATTCCAGTTACGTTTTTAGGAAATGGATCGAATGTCATTATTAAAGATGGTGGAATTCGCGGGATTACAGTAAGTTTAATTCATATTACAGGTGTTACTGTAACAGGAACGACGATTGTAGCACAGTGTGGTGCAGCAATTATTGACGTATCACGTATTGCCCTAGACCATAATTTAACGGGTCTTGAGTTTGCTTGTGGCATTCCAGGTTCAGTTGGCGGAGCATTATATATGAATGCAGGTGCATACGGCGGTGAAATTTCGTTTGTATTAACAGAAGCTGTCGTAATGACAGGTGATGGAGAACTACGTACTTTGACGAAAGAAGCATTTGAATTTGGATATCGTAAGAGTGTATTTGCGAACAACCATTACATTATTCTTGAAGCGAGATTTGAACTTGAAGAAGGTGTACATGAAGAAATTAAAGCCAAAATGGATGATTTAACGTTTAAACGTGAGTCAAAACAGCCTCTAGAATATCCTTCATGTGGTAGCGTATTTAAGCGCCCACCAAATAACTTTGCTGGTAAGTTAATTCAAGATTCAGGACTACAAGGTAAGCGAATTGGTGGGGTAGAAGTTTCTTTAAAACACGCAGGGTTTATGGTGAATGTTGATAACGGAACAGCACAAGATTACATCGATTTAATTCACTTCGTACAAAAGACAGTTGAAGAGAAATTTGGCGTGAAGTTAGAGCGAGAAGTAAGGATTATTGGAGAAGATAAGGAATAAAGAAATACGTATGAAGATGTGAATTATTTTAAAATAATATTTGGGTATTGTTGACAATTTGTTTTCGATTCAATATAATGGCTAATAATTTAACAAATAACATACGTTGAAAGAGCCCAGTAGCAGTTTGTCACTGTTAACGAGAGAGCTAGGGGTTGCTGTAACCTAGCACAAACAAACTTGCGAATTACACTCTGGAGTATCTTAGGTAATGCTAAGCGGACTAGCAATCGATATTATTGCTAAGAGTGGTATGAGTAGCTATGCTATTTATGCAAACTGGGTGGTAACACGGTGAATAATCGTCCCTATGTCTATCGTAGACGTAGGGGCTTTTTTGTTTTTAAAAAATAAAGGGGATGACAAAAGATGAATATTATTGATGAATTAGAATGGCGCGGCGCCGTTAATCAGCAGACTGACGAAGAAGGTTTACGCAAGCTAGTAGAAGAGAAAAAGATTTCACTATACTGCGGAGTTGATCCGACTGGTGATAGTATGCATATAGGACATTTGATTCCGTTTATGATGATGAAGAGATTCCAATTAGCTGGCCATCATCCTGTTATTTTAATTGGCGGGGCAACAGGAACAATTGGTGATCCGAGTGGACGACAATCAGAGCGTCAGCTTCAAACGTTAGAAGTGGTTCAGCATAATGTAGATGCGTTAACAGCACAAATGAAAAAGCTATTTGATTTTGGCGGAAATAGCGAAGTGAAGATGGTAAATAACTATGATTGGACACATGAAATAAATATTATTGAGTTTTTACGTGATTACGGGAAAAACTTTAGCATCAATAGCATGTTAGCGAAGGATATTGTAGCAAGCCGCTTAGATACAGGTATTTCTTTCACGGAATTCACGTACCAAATTTTGCAAGCGATGGATTTCCATCATTTATACACGAAAGAGGATGTTCAACTTCAAATTGGTGGTAGTGACCAATGGGGAAATATTACGAGTGGTTTAGATTTAATTCGTAAGTTAGAAGGTCATGAGGCGAAAGTATTCGGATTAACGATTCCATTATTATTAAAATCGGATGGTACGAAGTTTGGTAAATCAGCAGGTGGTGCGGTTTGGCTTGATCCTGAAAAAACGACACCGTTTGAATTTTACCAGTTCTGGGTAAATACAGATGATCGTGATGTCGTTAAATACTTGAAATACTTTACGTTCTTAACGAAAGAGCGTATTGATGAATTAGCAGCGAGGGTAGAAGCGGAGCCTCATAAACGTGAAGCACAAAAAGTGTTAGCAGAAGAAATGACGAAATTCGTTCATGGAGAAGAGGCGTTCCTGCAAGCTGAAAAAATCACAGCAGCGTTATTTAGCGGAGATATTAAATCGTTAACAGCTGATGAAATTGAACAAGGCTTTAAAGAAATGCCAACATTTCAGTCTTCAAAAGAGACGAAAAACATCGTAGAGTGGCTAGTCGATTTAGGAATCGAACCATCTAGACGACAAGCACGCGAGGACATTAATAATGGTGCGATTTCTATGAATGGTGAGAAAGTAACAGATGTGGGTACGGATGTTACTGTAGAAAATTCGTTTGATGGAAGATTTATTATTATTCGTAAAGGGAAGAAGAACTACAGCCTTGTGAAGTTAGGATAATGAAGAGGGTGAAAAAATTATATCGGCGATTTTTTGAATATATCGACCGTAACTCGAAATATATCAGCGCAAATCCGAATATATCAGCGATTTTCCCGATATATCGATTTACCGACAAAAAGCGACAATAAGAGCTGTTCCGAACGGGACAGCTTTCATTGTTAAAAGTCAGTATATTTAGATAAATTTAAAGGGTATATAATTTTTTTGCCGAATAAATAAGTTAGAGAAAATTACGGATAAAAATAGCCCGAACCATGCAGGGCATGATTCGGGCTTATATTCAGATTAGTAAGCTAAGCTGAATAGACCTTTAATGTGTGATAAGTAACGAACGTTACTTGCTTCTTTCATTAATGATGCTGGTAAGCCTTTAAGTGGAGTATTGCTTGCTCCAATTGTAGCAACAGCATCTTTACGTCCTAGACTAGCAAGTGTTCCAGAGTTTACAGGTGCGAACTCTTCGAATGCTTTGCCTTCTAGTGCTGCGTATAAGTTGTATCCAATTAACTCACCCATTTGCCAAGCGATTTGTGCAGTTGGTGGGTATGGACGTCCGTCTGGAGCGAAGACAACAGCGCTGTCTCCAGCAACGAATACATCTTTGTGAGAAGTAGATTGTAGGTATGCATCGACTGTTGCACGTCCACGGTTAACTTCAAGACCTGATTCACCGATTAATGGGTTACCTTGTACGCCGCCTGTCCAAACGAATGTGTTAGCAACAAGTTTTTGACCGTCTTTTAAGTCGATTTCGTTGCCAGCAACGTTTGTTACAGGAAGACCAGTTAAGAATGTAACGCCGCGTGCTTCTAGGCTAGTAGTTGCACGTTCGATTAAGTGGTCTGGTAATACTGGAAGGATTTTTGGACCTGCTTCAACAAGAAGAAGTTTAACTTCTTTTGGATTTACGCCGTGGCTTTTTGCAAGTTTAGGCATAATGTCAGCAAGCTCACCAACTAGCTCAACGCCAGTTAATCCGCCACCACCGATTACGATTGTAGCGTCAGCTTCGTTTTTCGTTTTCGCGTATTCACGAATACGGTCTTCAACGTGTTTGTAGATTTTGTTTGCATCAGCAGCAGATTTTAATACCATGCTGTTTTCTTCTAGTCCTGGAATACCGAAGTAAGCAGTTTTACTTCCTAAAGCAACTACAAGTGCATCGTAAGATAAAGTAGTGCCGCCAGCTAGTTTGATTTCTTTGCTATCAACTGAGAATGACTCAACTGTTGCGATTTTAAGATCGATATCTTTACCTTTGAAAAGCTTTGTAAGTGGCATTGCAACTGCTTGCTCAGACACGTTACCAGCTGCAAGGCGGTGTAGTTCAGTGATGATTTGGTGTGTTGGGTATTGGTTAATCACTGTAACTTGTGCTTCTGATTTGCTGTAATATTTACGTACGTTTAAAGCGGCAAGAAGACCGCCATAACCAGCGCCTAAGATGACAATTTGTTTTGACATAGTATGATATCCCCCGTCTTTACTAATTGTTGTTATAAGTTAAATTATTTATTGTTACGTTCTGCACTAATTTGAAGATATGCGTTCACAAAGCGGAACATTTTTTGTGCTTGTGGATCTTTTAGTAATTTTAAAAGACCGAATAGGCCGATAACTTCGTTGCTTTCTTCAGCACGATCTTTCGCTTCGATTGCAGTTGCAGCCATGCTTTTCACTGTATCTTTTACAGGTTCTACAAGCTCTGTAATTGCACCAACAGTGTCGCTTTTTAATACTTCATCAGTAGCAACAGTTTGAGCGAAGTCATAAGATTTAGTTAAAATGTTAACAAGCTCAGTTAATTTTGGAAGCTGTTCTACTAGTGTTGTTAATGATTCTTGTACCTCAGGTTTTAACAACTGATCAAGTACATCAAGTTGTCCTTGGCTAGCAGAAATTTGTACAGTTTCTTGTTCTGGCTTTGTTTGAGTCATAGTTTCTGGCATCTCCAATTCTCCTTTACGATAGCAATACTCTTATTTTTTATAAGTAAGATAGTAAACGTTTACGAAACTTTATACAAAGTTTCACAAAACACAATAAAATGCCTTTAAATTTACGACAGCAAGTAAGCTGCAAACATAAATCTAAAACCATAACGTCTTACTTATCATTTATGAACTGTCCGATACATGGCTTGTCCGCATAATGGAAAAGCTCCGCTACCGGAAAGTGTATATAATATATATCCTATATTATATACTATATACACCTATGTTAACATAAAAATGATTCCTAATTATTTGATATTGAGTGTATAACGTAGTGCTGACAAGGTATGAAAGCGTATAAAATATTTTGTTCCAGTTAGAAATGTATATACATATAAAGAAAAAAAGGGAAAAATGAACAAATTCATGTTCGTTTTTTCCTTTTTCCTATTATTCACCTTCTACAATTAGCATCGATGTGTTACCGCTTTTTTCAAGATGGCATTCGCCCCAAGTACAAAGAGAATCAAGAATGGATTCTAAAGACCAACCGTATTCTGTAAGTGAATATTCTACTTTTGGTGGTACTTGATTGTATACCTTTCTTTGAATGACCCCATCGTCTTCTAATTCACGTAATTGCTGAGTTAACATTTTTTGTGTAATCCCAGGCATTAAACGTTTTAGTTCACTCGTTCTTTTTGTGCCTTTCGTTAGATGACAAAGGATAACAACCTTCCATTTTCCACCGATAACCTCTAAAGTCGCTTCAACGGGAATATTATATTTTTTCATATAAAAATCTCCTTTGATGAATGTAGATTTAAGTTCTCCAACAAAAGAAGCTAAATAATTAAATGTTACTAAAAAGTGCCTATAGCACTTTAAAGTACGTACTTTTTATCATGTTGAATATGTTCCATAATAGCATACGTAAGAGGGAAATGAGTAGTACGGTACTAAAAAGTGCCTATGTTACTTTTAGGTACCTATCGTACTTTTAAGTGCGTTCTTCAAAAAAAGAGTAAAGCCATTCATAATAGCGTATATCAACAGTAAAGTTATTTTTGTAGAAGATAAAAAGGCCTTTTTATCATACTATTATGATTGGATTTCTCGCATTAAGGAGGAGTTCAATTGAATTCATATACAGTATCTTCTTCGGCAGTACAGACGAATCGGAGAAGTATGTTTGCTTTATTAGCACTAGCAATTAGTGCGTTTGGAATTGGTACAACTGAATTTATTAGTGTCGGCTTATTACCATCTATCTCAGAGGATTTACATGTTTCTGTTACAACAGCGGGGTTAACTGTTTCTTTATATGCATTAGGAGTAGCGTTTGGTGCTCCAGTATTAACGTCATTAACAGCTAGTATGTCGCGAAAGACGTTATTAATGTGGATTATGATTATTTTCATTATTGGTAATGGCATTGCGGCAGTAGCAACAAGTTTTACTGTGTTACTTATTGCGAGGGTTGTATCTGCATTTGCACATGGTGTTTTTATGTCAATTGGATCTACAATTGCGGCTGCTCTTGTACCTGAGAATAAACGTGCAAGTGCCATTGCGATTATGTTTACTGGATTAACAGTTGCGACTATTACAGGTGTGCCAATTGGAACGTTTATCGGTCAACAATTTGGCTGGAGGGCCTCGTTTATTGTTATTGTGGCCATTGGAATCGTTGCTTTAATCGCCAATAGTATGCTAATTCCTTCTAATTTAAAAAAAGGTACGTCCGTATCATTTCGCGATCAATTTAAGCTGATTACGAATGGAAGACTGTTACTTGTATTTATTATTACTGCATTAGGATATGGGGGAACGTTCGTAACATTTACGTATTTATCTCCGTTATTACAAGAAGTAACAGGATTTAAAGCAAGTACCGTTACAATTATTTTGTTAGTGTATGGAATTGCAATTGCGATTGGGAATATGGTCGGTGGAAAATTATCAAATCATAATCCGATTCGAGCGTTATTTTACATGTTCTTTATTCAAGCGATTGTATTATTTGTTTTAACATTTACAGCACCATTTAAAGTTGCTGGATTCATTACAATTATTTTTATGGGACTATTTGCGTTTATGAATGTCCCAGGGCTACAAGTGTATGTCGTTATCTTGGCTGAGAGGTTTGTACCTAGCGCTGTTGATGTAGCATCGGCGATTAACATCGCAGCATTTAACGCAGGAATTGCTCTTGGTGCTTACTTGGGCGGTATTGTAACGAACTCGTTAGGATTAATTCATACGGCTTGGGTAGGCGGAATTATGGTAGTAGGTGCTGTGATTTTAACAGCGTGGAGCATGACATTAGAAAAAAGAGATCAAGTAAAATAAAAGGAGAGAAAATAAAATGAAAAACTTACAAAGTAAAACAGTATTAAATAATGGTGTAGAAATGCCTTGGTTCGGTTTAGGTGTATTTAAAGTAGAAGAAGGACCAGAACTTGTAGAAGCTGTAAAATCAGCGATTAAAGCAGGATACCGTAGCATCGATACAGCTGCAATTTACGGAAATGAAAAAGCTGTAGGTGAAGGAATCCGTGCAGGTATTGAAGCGACTGGTATTTCAAGAGAAGAATTATTTATCACTTCAAAAGTATGGAACGCAGATCAAGGATACGAAGAAACAATTGCTGCATACGAAGAGAGCTTAAAGAAATTAGAACTAGAGTATTTAGACCTATATCTTGTTCACTGGCCTGTAGAAGGAAAATATAAAGATACGTGGAGAGCGCTAGAAACACTTTATAAAGAAAATCTCGTACGTGCAATTGGCGTAAGTAACTTCCAAATTCACCACTTACAAGATGTAATGAAAGATGCAGAAATTAAGCCAATGATTAACCAAGTAGAATACCACCCTCGTTTAACACAAAAAGAATTACAAGCTTTCTGTAAAGAACAAGGTATTCAAATGGAAGCATGGTCACCACTTATGCAAGGTCAATTATTAGATAACGAAACATTACAAGAGATTGCTGAGAAATATGGCAAAACAACAGCGCAAGTTATTTTACGTTGGGATCTTCAAAATGGAGTGATTACAATTCCAAAATCAACGAAAGAACACCGCATTATTGCAAATGCTGATGTATTTAACTTTGAATTAACGAAAGAAGATATGGAAAAAATCGATGCGTTAAATCAAAATCACCGCGTTGGTCCAGATCCTGATAACTTCGATTTCTAAGATTAAGGTAAGAAAAAAGAGTGCGTAAAAGCACTCTTTTTTTTGTATAAAAATATTTTCTAATTAAATACTACTTAGTATTAAGTTTGTTATTAAGGGGCTGTGAACATGAATATAAAGCAATCGTTCAAACTTTTAGCTATGTTTTTAAGTGTTTTATTTGTGTTATTCCCACTTCAAAAAGCATTCGCAGAAGTGATGGACCATACAAAGTATCAAATGGATTGGAGTTATAGTAAGTCCAAGAAGAAACCAATTCGAACAGAGCTTATTAAAACGGCAGATGGCAAAATTGCTTTTTGCTTAAATGTAGATTTAAAATCTCCAAGCGGTCAAGATTTACCGGAAATGGGGAAAGTGGATATTAACGTATATCGCGTATTATTGAATGGATATCCACAAAAGAGCCCGCAAGAATTAGGTGTTTCTGATTGGAGAGAAGCTCATTATGCAACGCAGCTTGCAGTATGGAATGCGTTAAAACAAATCGATATTAATGATTTAGATTTCCGTAATAAAAATGTAGAAAAGGTGACGAAAGATATCGTTGCAAAAGCTAGCGCTAGTGAAGAGTTACAAGAAATTACGATGAGTGTCGTACCAACAGAAGAACAAGAAGCGGTATTGAAAAATGATTTCTTTGAAACAGGCTTATATACAGTAGAAACAAATGCAAAAAGCGGAACGTATAAAGTGCAACCAACAGGTGCACCAGCGGGCGTGAAATTTGCAAATGAAAAGGGCGAAACAAAAACAGAATTTAATGTAGGAGAGAAGTTCCGCATTTTAATTCCGAAACAAACACCAGCTGGTGGATTTAGCTTTAAAGTAATCGGGAAATTAACGAAGCTACAAGGGATTGCACATAAAGGTACACCCACAATTCAAAATGCAGTTGTATTACTTGAGCGTAGTGAAGAAGAAACAAGTCCGGAGTTATCAGTGAGTTGGAAAAAAGGAAATGGTCATGATAATAATAAACCACATACTCCAAATGAACCGCATAAACCGAATCAATATAAAAGGTAAGGATGAAAGCATTGGTGTTAACCAATGCTTTTTATATATGAAATTTAAAATTATATCAAGATAATTATTAATTAGATAAAACACTGTTTTTATGTTGAGAAAATTATTTGGAAATAACAAAATATAATAAAATCCAAACGTTACAATAAATAGATTAAATTCACAAAATTGTAACATTATTCTAATTGAAAAGTCTATCAAACAAAGTGTAAAGCGTGTACAATTCAGTTGGAAAAACTACCTATAGGTGGTCATATATGAAGAAAATGTAAGGTTTTATTTTTAGATGTATAGATGACGAGACTAAAATATATCTTTTACTATGTTTCTTTTATGTAAGAAGAGAACTCATCACAAGTAGAGTGAAGTGAGGAGGGCATAATACATGAAAAATTTTACAATGTAAGAAAGCGAATACATTTAGAGAAATGCGGAAGTAATTGATATAGGTGCGAGAGGCGTTAGTCTATTCGTTAAATGTTTTTATAAAAATAATAGGATTTCTTATTAAATGAATATATAGGATGGTTTGTCTAAAAAAAGGACAGGGGACACAGATTATGTCAAAGCAGAAAAAGAGTAGGGTATTAGTAGCTGGTATTTGTATATCTACATTATTATCACCAGTAGCTTTCGAAGCATCGAAAGGATATGCGGCGCCTTTGGAAGAGAATAAGGGCGGGCAGTTGGAAGAGAGTAAAGAGAATCGTTTGGAGCAGAGAACGTTTCATTTGCCTGGGAAAGGTAGTATTGAAGAAGAGCAAAAACGCTTAAAAGTACGTTATGTACTTTCAGCGAATGAACCAACTGGAATTTATGCTGGTCCAAATGAAGAAATTAAAATTGAAATAAAAGGAACGCAATCTATTAAAGCGTTCATAGGAACGAAGTCATATGATGAAAAAGGGTTTGAAGAATTTGAGTTAAAACCTGGTGAAAATAATATTTCATCTTCAATAGGTGGAATACTATATTTTTATAACATGAATAATGATGGCGAAGTAACAGCTTCAGTTATTCATGGAGGAAGTCATTTTCCATTATTTATCTTAGGGAAGCACACAAAAAAAGATTGGGATGCAATGTTAAAGAAGTATAAAAATCCTTATGCAGTTGAATTGAAGGGTGAGAGAAGTTTAATTACTGCAAGTCCTGAAGCAGTGGAAAACTATATGGGAGAGACGGATCCAGTAGAATTAATGAGGCTACATGATAAGATTATTCGCTTTGAAAATTCTGTAGCAGGATTATCTGAAGATGGTATAGGGGTGTCAAAAGCTCCAAACCACTATATCCAATTTGTTGAAAAGAGAAAACCAGATAAAGATGATTGGATGTTTGCTACTCATTATCATACAGGGTATGTTCCAGAGACTATGGATAGGGTTTTAAATATAAAGAGATTACAAGGAGATGGCTGGGGACCGTGGCATGAAGTAGGGCATTTACATCAGCAAGCTCCTTGGTTTTGGTCAGGTGTAGGAGAAGTAACAGTAAATATATATTCATTATCGGTTCAAAGAATGTTAGGCAATAAATCAAGTCTAGAAGAAGATGGTCATTATAAAAAAGCTTTTGCTTACTTAGATAATCCTGATGCTCAAAAAAATATGGAAGAATTCGAGAAACTAGTAATGTTTTGGCAACTTGATTTAGCTTATGGAGAGCATTTTTACCTTAATTTACATCAAATGTATCGCTTATTACCAGAATCTGAAATGCCTGCTTCAGATGAAGATAAAAAGCAAATGTTTATTTATATGGCATCGAAAGCGGCTAAACAAAACTTAGTACCGTTTTTTGAGAAATGGGGATTAGGTCCAAATGATGAGGTTAGAGGGAAAATCGAAAATTTAAATTTACCTAAATTAGAAAAAGAAATATGGAAAGCAACAGATAGTAATATTATTCGTGAAAAACAAGTGAAACCATACGGCGGGCTTCCTTATGGTGAAGCGTCTAATGTGGTACAAGATCTCATCGTTGGTGCGAATTTTAATGAAAATCTAGCAAATAGTCTTGTTCAAAATTTAGGTGAAAATGTAAAAGTAACAGGTAGAATTATGTGGCTGGATTTAAAGGTTGGAAAAAGAGCGGTATTAGTAGAAATTGAGGATGAGAAAGGACAGAGGAATTTCATTTCTGTTCCAGTTAACAGTCTTTATAGAGATACTATGGTATTTAAAGGTTACGGTGATGAGGTAAATTCTGTTATAACGCTCCTTCATGATGAAAAGAAAATCAACGTTTCTTTCGTTGGTAATGAGTTCCATGAGCGCTTTAAAAATGAAAAGTATGTAGGGATTACCTTATATGATAAGGACGGAAATGAAAAGAAAAATATTTCTATAGAAGGTCAAGAAAATTCTAAAAAAGTTGCTTTGCAACTTGAAGGTGTTGAACTTCAATATGGCGATATTATGAAAGTATATCATGCAGAACCAAGTCGTTTCGATTGGTATCAAAGTAATAAACTTGTAGAGCAAGGTGGAGCTAAGAATAAAAAAGAAAAGTTCTTTAAGATTACTCCACAAGGATATGAACTAATAGACGGTATACAGGAAGTAGAAGCAGTACCGCAAAAAGTAGTAATCGGGGCAGACGCTGAAAAATTAGAGGCGAACAACTTTGTTCAAGTAAAAGGTGGAGAAGTAATTGGTTTTGTAGAAAAACCGAATACAATGAAAATCGGTGAACAAAAAGTAAAAGTGGAAACGAAAGATCGTTTTGGAAATAAGAAAGTGACGGAAGTTCCATTAGAAGTGACATATGGAGATAGTTTACTTGTATATGGGTTAAGCTATGATGGTGACGATATGAAATCAATTATAACGTTACATCAGGATACGAAAAAAATGAGTGCGACAGATACGGATAATTTGATTCATGATTACTTTGGAGATGAGAAGTATTTTGAATTCACCTTGTACAATAAAGAGGGAAAAGAGAAGAAAAATATAGAGGTAAAAGGCTTGGAGAATACAGAAGCTTTTGCCAAGGAAGTAAATGGGTTAGCATTTGAATATGGAGATGTGGTGAAAGTATACCATGCAGAGTCTTCACGTTTACATTGGTATCAAAAAGGTTTATATGTGGGAGAAGGAAAAAATAAAGAAATAAAAGAATTATTCTTTGAAATTACTGAAAATGGATTTGAAAGATTAGAAGCTCTGCAGGAAGTAACGGCAGTACCACAAAAATTAGTAATTGGAACAGACGTTGAAAAATTAGAAGCAAAAGATTTTGTGCAAGTGAAAGACGGAGAAGTAGTTGGATTTGTAGAAAAACCGAATACGACAAAGATTGGTGAACAAAAAGTAAAAGTAGAAACGAAAGATCGTTTCGGAAATAAGAAAGTGACGGAAGTTCCAGTAGAAGTAACTTATGGAGATAGCCTATTTGTATATGGATTAAGTTATGGTAGTGACGATATGAAATCGATTATAACGTTACATCATGATACGAAAAAAATGAGTGCGACAGATACGGATAATTTGATTCATGATTACTTTAAAGATGAGAAGTATTTTGAATTTACTCTGTACAATAAAGAAGGAAGAGTGAAGAAAAATATAGCGGTAAAAGGTATGGAAAATACGAAAGCTTTTGCCAAGGAAGTAAATGGATTAACATTTGAGTATGGAGATATGTTGAAAGTATATCATGCAGAATCTTCACGCCTACACTGGTACAAAAAAGGTGTATATGCGGGAGAAGGAAAGAATAAAGAGATAAAGGAACTAGTCTTCAAAATTACTGAAAACGGCTTTGAAAGAATGGAAGCTGGGCAAGAAGTAACAGCAGTACCACAAAAAGTAGTAATTGGAACAGACGCTGAAAAATTAGATGCAAAAAACTTTGTTCAAGTGAAAGATGGAGAAGTACTCGGATTTGTAGAAAAACCGAATACAACAAAAATTGGTGAACAAAAAGTAAAAGTAGAAACAAAAGATCGCTTTGGTAATAAGAAAGTGACGGAAGCTTCATTAGAAGTGATGTATGGAGATAGTATAGTATACCAAGGTGTGGCTGATGTAACGCGTTCAATCGTTACCTTAAATCATGATGCGAAGAAATTACATGCAACATTTACTGATGGTGAAATACATTATCGTTTTGTAAATGAACAGTATATAGGACTTACGGTATATGATCAAAATGGAACCGAGAAAAAGCATGTAACGGCAGAAGGACAAGAGACTTCAAAGAATTTTGCTGAGCAAGTAAATGGTATGATGTTCGAGTATGGTGATGTAGTAAAAGTGTATCATGCAGAATCTGATCGTTTAAGTTGGTATAAAACTGGTGAGTTAATTGGAAAAGGGGATGCGAAAAAATTTAAAGAGATTTCCTTCAAGATTACTCAAAATGGCTTAGAGCAAGTACAATAATAAGAAAAAGCTCGTAAAACATAATGTTTTACGAGCTTTTTTATTATTCAGCTTCAGAAACTACTGTGAAGCGTTCGTTTACATGTTTTGGATTTTCGATTTCATCAAGTGCTGCTACTGCGAAATCTTCGTAACTTACGTAGCTATCACCTTTTGCGTTAACAAGAAGGTTGTCTTTACCAGCTTTGTAAGAACCAGTGCGTTTTCCTAATGCGAATAGTGCAGAAGGGCTGATGAATGTCCAAGTGATATCATTTGTTTGTTGTAAGATTTCTAAGTTTTTGCCTTGGTTTTGAGCTGTTGCAAGGTATTCGCCTGGGAAACCTGGTGTCTCAAATACACGTGTTGTTTTCTTTTCGTCTACAAATAAGCTTCCAGCGCCGCCAACTACAAGTAATTTTGTGTTAGGTGCACCTTTCATCGCTTCAATTAGTACGTTTCCTGCATCTACGTGAAGGTGTTCTTGTCCTGCTGGAGCACCGAATGCATTTACAACTACATCGAATGCTTGTAGGTCGTTAGATGTAAGAGAAAATACGTCTTTTTCTAACACTTTTACGTTTTCTTCTGTAATTTTTGCAGCGTTTCTTACGATTGCAGTTACTTCATGTCCGCGATCTAATGCTTCTTTTAAAATACGACTTCCTGCTTTACCAGTTGCTCCGATAATTCCGATTTTCATAATAAATCCCTCCAAAGTGTTTTGTTAAAGTGTATATCTCAAAGTGAATGAATGTATTGTAATTAGGTTTGTTACAACCTGTTGTAATCATTATAGTTACAGGTTGGTGTTTTTGTCAATGGGGTTGTTTGTGAATTTATTTTTTGTTTTAGTATGCACAGTTAGAGGGAGGGCAGTCATAAAGATATTGTTACTGCGAGCCTGGCTAATATTTGGAAATTGCAAATTGTCGAAAAATGTTGATTTTTGAATGTTTTTTAAATATAATTCGTTTTATGGAGAAAAGGAGGGGTTAATTGTATGAATATTTTAGAGCAATTTGTTTCATCAACGAATACAATTCTTTGGTCATATATTCTTATTGCGATGTTAATTGGTTTAGGTCTTTATTTTTCTATTAAATTGAAATTCGTACAAATTACTCATTTAGGGGAAATGGTTCGACTAATGAGTGATGGATTAACTGGAAAGACGCGTAAAAAAGGTAGTGTATCTTCTTTCCAAGCGTTTTGTATGAGTTCAGCAGCTCGTATTGGTATCGGTAACTTAGCTGGTGTAGCGTTAGCTATATCTATGGGAGGACCTGGCGCGGTATTTTGGATGTGGGTTATTGCGATTATCGGGGCTTCTTCAAGTTTTGTAGAAAGTACGCTGGCCCAAATTTATAAAATAAAAGATGGCAGTGGCTTCCGTGGTGGTCCTGCTTATTATATGGAAAAAGGTTTAAATAAACGTTGGATGGGAATTTGGTTCTCTATCCTTATTACAATTAGTTACGGTTTAATTTTTAACTCAGTACAAGCGAATACAGTAACATTAGCATTTGAAAATGCATTTGGTTTAGAGCGTTATATTGTTGGTATTGTATTAGCTGCATTAGTTGCGGTTATTATTTTTGGTGGTGTAAAAAGTATTGCACGTATGTCGGAAATGATTGTTCCGCCAATGGCGCTTATTTATATTGCGGTAGCTATTTTTGTTGTTATTAAAAACTTCTATTTAATACCAGATGTGTTTACGGAAATCTTTAAAGGTGCATTCGGTTTAGATTCAGCTGTAGGTGGCGGTATCGGCGCTGCGATGAAATACGGTATTCAGCGCGGATTATTTGCGAACGAAGCAGGTATGGGTAGTGCGCCAAACGCGGCAGCGACGGCTGATGTAACGCATCCAGCAAAACAAGGTTTTATTCAAACAATTGGCGTATTAGTAGATACATTCTTAGTATGTACATCAACAGCATTTATCGTACTATGTTCTGGTGCATATAAAGCAACAAATTTAGAAGGTATTGAGTTAACGCAAAATGCATTAAGTTCACAAATCGGTCCATGGGCAAGTAGCTTCTTAGCGATTATTATTTTCTTATTTGCATTTAGTTCTCTTTTAGGAAACTACTATTATGGTGAAACGAATATTGAATTCATTAAACAAAGTAAAACGTGGTTAACGATTTACCGTATTGCGGTAGTAGGAATGGTATTATTCGGTTCTGTTGCGACGCTTCAAGTTGTATGGAATATGGCGGATCTATTTATGGGACTAATGGTAATCACAAACTTAATTGCGATTACACTTCTTGGACGATTTGCGTATGCTGCATTGGCAGACTATGTAAGACAAAAGAAACAAGGAAAAGATCCAGTCTTCAGTGCAGATTCTATTCCTGGCTTAACAAATACAGAGTGTTGGGATAAGTCAGCAGTAATGGATAAAGAAAAAGCAGTATAATGAAAAGGCGAGCATCGAGATGAATTCGATGCTCGCCTTTTTTGTTGTAGTAAATGATGAAAAGGGTGAGAGGTAATTATTAATATAACTTTTTTTGTTTGTTCCTCTCGTTATTTGTGGGGAACGTACTATTTTAAAAGTATGACTGGTCGAAGAGGATAAGTGATTGAGTATTGGATAAATGCATGTGATGGCTATATTTTTATGTAAAAAAACATATACGTTAAGATATTTGACATACTCATGTCATAAAACCTTACATAAAGTTCTTGATTACTTAAAGTTTTTAGAATATAATTTTCTTATTGTTAGGAAGAGGGGGCAATGCAAATATGGATTTTTTAGCTAAGGTAATTGGGGATGTAAATAATATCCTTTGGTCATATGTCATTATTGCGATGTTAATTGGGTTAGGGCTCTATTTTTCATTTCGTGTGAAATTTGTCCAAGTTCGTTACTTCGGTGAAATGATTCGTTTGCTTGGGGATGGAGCAAGCTCGAAAACGAGAAAAGCGCAAAAAGAGAAGAGCGGCGTATCATCATTTCAAGCATTTTGTATGAGTACAGCTTCTCGTGTAGGTACTGGTAACTTAGCTGGTGTAGCTATTGCAATCTCAGCAGGTGGTCCAGGAGCAGTATTTTGGATGTGGTTAATCGCGGTAATTGGGGGTGCTTCTGCATTTGTAGAGAGCACATTAGCGCAAATTTATAAAGTGAAAGATGGGAATACGTTCCGTGGTGGTCCAGCGTATTATATGGAAAAGGGTTTAAATAAACGCTGGCTTGGAGCTATTTTCTCTGTATTAATAACAGTAAGTTTTGGATTGATTTTTAACGCTGTGCAATCTAATACTGTAGCAGCTGCTTTTGATGGAGCATTCAAAACAGATAGTAGATTAGTAGGTCTTGTAATGGCTGGTTTACTTGCAGTTATTATTTTTGGCGGAGTAAAACGAATTGCTCGCGCGGTTGAAATGATTGTTCCAGTAATGGCAATTATTTATGTAGCAGTGGCATTATTCGTTGTTGTAACAAACATTACGGCAATTCCATATGTATTTAAAGAAATTTTCTTACATGCTTTCGGAATTAAAGAAGTAGTAGGCGGAGGATTAGGAGCTGCGATTTTATTAGGGGTAAAACGTGGGTTATTCTCAAATGAAGCAGGTATGGGTAGTGCGCCGAACGCAGCAGCAACTGCAAACGTAACGCACCCAGTTAAACAAGGTTTCATTCAAACTTTAGGGGTATTTACTGATACATTATTAATTTGTAGTTGTACAGCATTTATTATTCTTTTATCAGATGTGCATAATGCAGCTGATTTAAATGGAATTCAATTAACGCAGCAGGCGTTAAGTCAACATATCGGTCCATGGGCTTCTATATTTGTAGCAGTTGCGATCTTCTTGTTTGCATTTAGTTCATTAGTAGGTAACTACTACTATGGTGAAACGAATATTGAGTTCTTAAATGGAAGTAAAGTGTTATTAAATGCATACCGCATTGCTGTACTTGGTATGGTTATGCTAGGATCTGTAGCGACAATTCAAATCGTTTGGGATGTAGCAGATTTATTCATGGGTATTATGGCTGTTATTAACTTAGTGGCAATCGTATTCCTTTCTAAGTATGCCTTTGCAGCATTATCAGATTACGTAAAGCAAAAGAAACAAGGAAAAGATCCAGTCTTTTATGCGAATTCAATTCCAGGCCTGGAAAATACAGAGTGCTGGGAAGAGCAAGTAGCTGATAAAGAAAAAGCAGTATAATGAGGTGAGCATCAAGTGAAACTTGATGCTCATTTTTTGTTTTATCCATATATTTGTTGGGAGTAAAAGACGAACATTAATGAGTGTTTTATAATAAAATGTAATTTTTTTAAGGAAAGTGCGGATGTGAGATGTGATTTGTGTTAGAATGATAAATGCCTTTGAAACAAGAGGTTTTATGATTTTTCCTATTCGATTGAAGGTTTTGGAGGAGAAATAGAAAGTTCGGATTATTTCTTGTTTTGAGTGGTCAGACGTTCAACGTTAATGAAGAGTTAAATGGAGGATTTTATTAATGAAGTTTGTTATGTTCCTTGTAGGATTACTTGTTGTATTTGTACTCGGTTTTCTTATAAGTGCCGATCGAAAGAAGATTAAGTATAAACCAATCGCAATTATGCTTATTATTCAGCTAGCATTATCTTATTTCTTATTAAATACGCAAGTCGGTTATATTTTAGTAAAAGGAATTTCAGATGGATTTGGGGCACTTCTTGGATATGCGGAAGCTGGAATCGTTTTCGTATTTGGTGGTCTTGTTAATAAAGGAGAGGTTTCATTCTTCTTAACAGCGCTATTACCAATCGTATTCTTTGCCGTTTTAATCGGAATTCTGCAACACTTTAAAATTTTACCTGTATTTATTCGTGCTATTGGTACGTTGTTAAGTAAAGTAAATGGTCTAGGAAAACTAGAATCATATAACGCAGTAGCAGCTGCCATTGTTGGACAAGCGGAAGTATTTATTACAGTAAAAGATCAATTAAGTAAAATCCCAAAACATCGTTTATATACATTATGTGCATCTTCTATGTCGACGGTGTCGATGTCAATCGTTGGTTCTTATATGAAAATGATCGAACCGAAATATGTAGTAACAGCACTTGTATTAAATTTATTTAGTGGTTTCATTATCATTCATATTATTAACCCGTACGATATTACAGAAGAAGAAGATACACTGAAATTAGAAAATAAGAAAAAACAATCATTCTTTGAAATGCTGAGCGAGTACATTATGCTTGGTTTCACGATTGCGATTACAGTAGCAGCTATGTTACTTGGTTTCGTAGCATTAATTACAGCAATTAATAGCTTGTTTGATTCCGTGTTCGGTATTACATTCCAAGCTATTTTAGGATATATTTTCTCACCATTAGCATTCGTAATGGGTATCCCACAAGCTGAGATGGTAACAGCGGGACAAATTATGGCAACAAAATTAGTATCAAATGAGTTTGTTGCGATGCTTGATCTTGGAAAAGTAGCTGGTGATTTATCGGCTCGTACAGTTGGTATTCTTTCTGTATTCCTTGTATCATTTGCGAACTTCTCATCTATCGGAATTATCGCAGGTGCAACGAAAGGTATCGATGAAAATCAATCAAATGTTGTATCATCATTTGGTCTACGCCTTGTGTATGGTGCGACATTAGTAAGTATTCTATCAGCGATTATCGTTGGTGTTATGTTATAAAGTGAAACTTTAATCAGTGGGTGGCTTTATCCCCCGCTGATTATTAGCCCTCACCAATCGGGGTAAAAAAGGATGGTCCTAGCTCATAGCTAGGGCTATTTTTATGGTAAAATTGCATGAAAAAACCAATTAATTAGGAATATATTAACATATAAAAATCTTTTAAAATTTATATTGCATTTCGTCTAGATAACGCTTACAATTTGATTTGTAGGTGGTATCAATTTCAGACTTTCAAATATGGTAGGAGAGAAGAGGCTACCTTTTATAAATTGCAATTTATGTAAACGCTTACTGATTTTAGATGACAGTTGAATAGTATTTAGGGGTTTTAAATTTTTTTAACATCAATGGTCAGACGTCATTCGTTATACGTTATACGTTATACGACCAATAACTCATGGGAGAAGTGGAGGATTCACATATGAAAATAGTAATGTTTCTAGTCGGTTTACTTGTAGTATTTGTACTAGGTTTCCTTATCAGTTCAGATCGTAAGAAAATTAAATATAAACCAATTGCACTTATGCTTGTCATTCAATTGGTACTTGCGTATTTCTTACTAAATACAAAGGTCGGATTTGTATTAGTAAAAGGGATCGCAGATGGATTTGGCGCTATTTTAAAATTTGCGGAAGCTGGGGTTAATTTCGTATTTGGTGGTCTAGCAAACGATGGACAAGCACCATTCTTCTTAACAGTATTATTACCAATTATTTTCTTAGCAGTATTAATCGGGATTCTGCAACATATTAAAGTTTTACCGATTATCATTCGTGCAGTCGGTTTCCTATTAAGTAAAGTTAACGGTTTAGGAAAACTAGAATCATATAATGCGGTAGCAGCTGCAATCGTTGGTCAAGGGGAAGTATTCATTACAGTAAAAGATCAACTAAGCAAATTACCGAAAAATCGTTTATACACACTTTGTGCATCTTCAATGTCTACAGTATCGATGTCAATCGTCGGTTCTTATATGAAAATGATTGATCCAAAATATGTAGTAACAGCACTTGTATTAAACTTATTCAGTGGATTCATTATCGTTCATATCATTAATCCATATGAAGTAAAAGAAGAAGACGATATTTTAGAATTACAAGAAGACAAGAAACAAACATTCTTTGAAATGTTAGGCGAATATATTATGCTTGGTTTCTCAATCGCTGTAACAGTAGCGGCGATGTTAATCGGTTTCGTAGCATTAATTACAGCAATTAACGGTGTATTCGATTCAATTTTCGGAATCACATTCCAAAGCATTTTAGGATACATCTTCTCACCATTAGCATTCGTAATGGGTATTCCAACATCAGAGATGCTACAAGCAGGACAAATTATGGCAACAAAATTAGTAACGAACGAATTCGTTGCAATGCTTGACCTTGGAAAAGTAGCTGGTGATTTATCAGCTCGTACAGTAGGTATTTTATCTATCTTCCTTGTATCATTTGCGAACTTCTCATCTATCGGAATTATCGCAGGTGCAACGAAGAGTATCGATGGCAAACAAGCAAACGTTGTATCATCATTCGGTTTAAAACTTGTATACGGTGCAACGTTAGTAAGTATATTATCAGCGATTATCGTTGGGGTTATGCTTTAATAAATTAAGAAAAGCAATGAGCGTGGGCTCATTGCTTTTTTTGTTTAACTTGCTTTATCCAAGTCTCTTTTAAAACGTGGTTTCTCTAAATAAGTTCCCAGTCTCCACGCATATTCCACTGGCCCCATTCGGTATTTTTGGAGCCAATAGGTGCTAACGAATAATTGAATCGTATAAATTCCGATGGTTAAAAGAATACCGAAGAAATAGCCAATTTTCCCGTATAAGCCAAATCCATATGCGTAAAAAATGGTTGTTGCGATAATAGATTGCGCTAAGTAATTACTAACGGACATTTTCCCCATGTTCGCCATGTATGTTAGGAGACGAGTCGCTTTTTTATAATGGAATAATAAAATAACCGTGCTTCCGTAAAAGAAGGTCATAGTTACTGGTGTAAGGCCATCTTGTAGCATAATTAAAAGCGGGTGCTTTACGAACATAGCTAAGATTTTAATTGTAAAAGAGAAGAGACCGGTGGCAAACCATATTTTTTTGATAGCAGGTATATGTTTACTGACCTCAAATAGCCAGCCTTTTTTCCCTACATACATTTCGAGTAGGAACAGTGGAGACATAAAAATTATTGCGAAAACTGATATGAAAAATAATCCGAATGCACCGTCAATTCCCATGTAATCAAAAGGATTTTCAGTCAATCTAAAGTTGACGTGATCCATATAGCTTCCAGTTTGATGGACTTTATGTTCTTTTTCAGTATAAGGTGCAAAATCATCTATATTTGTAGATGGATCAGTTTGATAAGACATAAGTGTAATAAGTGCGAGTAGAATAATCGCCCAAATGAGCAAAGTTTTCGGTTTTCGATTGATGAACATCATTAAGAAAATCCCGATTATTCCGTATGCAAATAAAATATCGCCCTCCCAAACAAAAGTGCCGTGAATGTAGCCTAGTAGTAAAAGAATGATAATACGTCTTATGTATGTGGGGAAGAATTTTTTTCCTTTTGCGATAATACTTTTTTGTAACAAAATAATGCTAAGCCCAAATAGAAAAGAAAATAGGGATATAAAGTTATGTGTGCCGAAGAATTGAATAAACCAATTAGCGCCTTTATCAAGATCGCCGAATAGATAAGTTGGTTTTTCACTGGTGAAGAACCCGAATTGAATTAATGTCATATTGACTAGTAAAATGCCAAACAAAGCGAAACCACGAATTGCATCAACAGCTTCTACACGTTGATTCATTTTTCCTCTCCTCGTATATTCGTTTTTATATTGAAAATAATACCATTTTATAGCTGGCACTATGTCAAATATGAGGAAATTTAAGGTGATTTTAAGATAGAGAGCAAACAAAAAAATCACCTTAATACATGTATTAAGGTGATTGAAATATTATTCAGCTGGAGGCGTAAATGTACGTTTCTCTAATTCAGCATCTAGCATAAACAGTGCGTTTGAATCGCTTGTAATACGTTTTAATTTTTGAATGATGCTATCGAATGAAGCTTCTTCTTCCACTTGTTCGTCAACGAACCATTTTAAGAATGTAATTGTTGCATGTTCACGCTCGTCCCAAGCGATATCAGATAAGTTATAAATACGCTTCGTTACTTCACGCTCGTGTTCAAGTGCGATTTCAAAAGCGTTTAATACAGATTCGTATTCGTTATTCGGATTATCAAATCCAGTAATAATAGCACGCTCTCCGCGGTCATTAATATAGTTGTAAAGTTTCATTGCGTGGAAACGTTCTTCTTCAGCTTGTACAAGGAAAAAGTTAGCGAATCCATCATAGCTCTCCGCTGTACAGTAAGCAGCCATTGCCATATAAGCATGGGCAGAGTAAAATTCAAAGTTCATTTGTTCATTTAATGCGTCGTGCAATTTTTTTGATAACATAAAATCCCCCTTAGTATTGTGACAAGAATATTATACCATAATTGATAATATTCTCATTTGGATGTCTCGAACCTTTTCGAAAGCTTTGTGACGTGTGCGTCCATAATGTCTTGTAAGTCTAAATCATATTTTTGCGAAAGAATAATAAGGTTAGATAGTACATCACCAAGTTCTTCTTTTAGTTCTTGTTTTAGCTCTTCTTCTGTTTTCGCGTCTTCATCAGGACGATCACGACCGATTTCGATTGCGCGAACAACGCGTGAAACTTCTCCAACTTCCTCTGTTAAGAAATTTAACCGAATAAAAGCATTATACTGTGACCAGCTTCGTTTTTCGTAAAATTCCTCAACCCATCTTTGAAATGCAACGATATCCATTTCTTTCTCATCCCCTCAATATGTTGTACAATGTTCATTGTATCATAACAATATATAGTTTCGGGGTGTAAGAATGAGAAAGATTTGTGTGTTTGCAGGTTCAAATTTAGGGGAGAGACCAGAATTTAAAGAGCAGGCAATTCAGTTAGGTAAAATGTTTGTTGAGAACGACTATGAGCTCGTATACGGTGGTTCATGTGTCGGATTAATGGGAGAAGTAGCAAACGAAGTTCTTCGTTTAGGTGGACGTGTAACAGGTGTTATGCCGCGCGGTCTATTCCGAGGAGAAATTGTGCATACAGGATTAACAGAATTAATTGAAGTAGAGACGATGCACGAACGTAAAGCTAAAATGGCAGAGCTTGCGGATGCTTTTATTGCGCTTCCAGGCGGATACGGAACGTTTGAAGAACTATTTGAAGTTGTATGTTGGTCACAAATTGGTATACATAATAAGCCGGTTGGTTTATTAAACATAAAAGGTTTTTACGGACCAATTTTGCAAATGGTTGAACGTGCAGCGGAAGAAGGATTTATGAATCCATCAAATAAAGAATTAATCGTTTCAGCAGAGACAGCAGATAAACTAATTCATGCAATCCAAAATTATGAGCGTCCTGTTTTGGGAACGAAGTGGAAGCAACTATCATAGCAAATACGGAAACACATGTCGTTTTAATTTAAGATGGCATGTGTTTTAAATTGGTTAAATATGTTAATGTTGAGATATGATGTTTTTTGGAAAAGGAGAAATTGATGGAGGAGTTTGTGTATTTACGTCCTGTTTTTAAAAGTATTTTAGCAGCGTCTATTCTTGTTATGCTAATCGTTTCAACGCAGAAGAAAGAGCTAATTAATGAATTTTCGCTTTGGTTTATTTCGATATTGTGTATCGGTGTTTCGGCGATAACACTCTTTATGATTGGCTTTATTGTTGATGAGTATAATTTGGCTGGAGATCCACAATCGTTTTGTATGTTTATTGCGATTGGTTGTATTAGTGGCCTGAATTTCATTATTTATTACAGAAGGCAATAAAAGAGGCATTCCATATTACTTTGGAATGCCTTTATCATTTTGATTACTTTGTTTTTTATACAGGTACCAGCCACCCCAGCCGCCACCAATTGCTACGACAACGAGGAAAGCATAGTCCTTAACCTCGACACGTATATTGAAAATATTAGCTATAAGTAAGAGAATCCCAACTGTTATTAACGCAAAAAATGCTCTAATTAAGTAGTCTTTCAACTGAACCACTCCCGTCATTTAAGTAGTAAATGATGAATTTGGAAAAGCTTTTTGGATCTATGATACTAAAGGGTGTTTCCTATATTTTAACATAGATGAGATTGTAATATAGTGATGAAAGTGGAGGAGAGGGGCGCTGATATTGTCGTGATTTGTCGGCAAATTGATATCCTTTGTTGAATCGTTGATATATTGCGGGTAATGATTGATATAATGAAAAAATCGTTGATATATTTCGAGTAATGATCGATATATTTGAAAAATCGTTGATATAATTTCGTGTACCGTTAAGTGCAACCATTACAGAAAAAAGCGACTCTGAGCGAGCCGCTTCCGCTTTTAATGATATCCAGCTCCAGCGGCTAGAACAGTCGGTTGTTTCACTCCTTCATTCGAGGCAAAAAGCGCCTCGTAATCAGGAGTTCCAACACCCTCCTGTTCTAAGCGAGCCGCTTCTGCTTTAAAGTAATATCCAGCTCCGGTAGCTAGAATGTTCGGTGGCTTCGCTTTTAGATGATATCCAGCTCCAGCGGCTAGAATCTCCGGTCATTTCGCTCTCTCGCTCGAAGCAAAAAGCGCTTCAAGGTCGAGAGCTCCAATGCCCTGCGATTCTGAGCAAGCCGCCTCCGCTTTTACATATTATTGATTCAAGAACGCACGTAGCATCCAAGCGTGTTTTTCTAGTTCTGTGTAGATGCCTAGTAGTAGGTCAGATGTCATTTCATCATCAGAGTCTTGAGCGATTTCCATGCCTTTTTTCAGTTCGACTAGCATCATTTCGTAGTCTTTCATGATTGCTTCGACCATCCCTTCTGCAGTTTCTCCGTATGCTGCTTCTTGAATAGAAGATAGTTCTAAGTATTCTTTCATTGTTGCTACTGGTTTGCCGCCAATTGCTAAAATACGTTCTGCAATTTCATCGATGTGAGTAGCTGATTCTGTGTAAAGTTCTTCGAATTTCTCGTGTAATGTGAAGAATTGAGGTCCTTTTACGTACCAATGGAAGTTGTGAAGTTTTGTGAATAAAACGCTCCAGTCTGCTACTTGTTTGTTTAATACTTCGATTACTTGTTTGTTCATTATGATCAATCTCCTTTTGAGTTGTTATGTGATATCAATTACTAATTTATAATTATTATAATCTAGTAATCTCTATAAATCAACCCTTTTGCTGGAATTAATTTGAACAAATTATGAACTGTTGTAAATAAAAATCCCTATTACTGTGGAGTAATAGGGATTTTGTTTAATATATAGCTCTTGTTCTAAACGAGCCACTTGTGCTTTTAGTGATATCCAGCTCCGGTGACTAGACCAGTCGGTCATTTCGCGCCTTCCTGTGAGGCAAAGAACGCCTCTTCGTCAGGAGCTCCAATGCCCTCCTGTTCTGAGCAAGTCACCTCCGCTTTTAATTAATATCCAGCTCCAGCGGCTAGAATCTCCGGTCATTTCGCTCTCTCGCTCGAAGCAAAAAGCGCTTCAAGGTCGAGAGCTTGAAGTGTCCTGCGATTCTGAACGAGCCGCTTCCGCTTTTATTTGTTAAACAGCCTTTTGTTTTTCTTCTACATCCTGTCCATCCCAGCACTCTGTATTCTTTAAGCCAGGGATAGAGTTTGCAACGAAGACAGGATCTTTTCCTTGCTTCTTTTGCTTCAAATAGTCTACTAATGCAGCGTAAGCAAATTTGCTAAGGAATGAGATGGCAATTAAGTTTGTGAATACCATTAGTCCCATGAATAAATCAGCTAAACTCCAAACTGTTTTAAGAGCAGCAATTGATCCGAAGAATACCATTCCAACAACTGCAACACGATAAATCATTAACCATGTTTTGCTTTCTTTAATGAATGCAATATTTGTTTCACCGTAATAGTAGTTTCCTAGAAGTGAACTGAAAGCGAATAGGAAAATAATAATCGCTAAGAAAGTGCTTGCCCACGGTCCAATTTGTGAACTTAATGCGTTTTGTGTTAATTCGATACCTTCTAAATTTGATCCTTTGTAAAGTCCAGAACATAATACGATAAATGCTGTTGATGTACATACTAAGAATGTATCTACGAAAACGCCTAACGCTTGAACAAGTCCTTGTTTTACAGGGTGAGATACATCAGATGTTGCGGCTGCATTAGGAGAACTACCCATTCCTGCTTCTGTCGCGAATAAACCGCGCTGAATTCCGAACTTGATTGCTGCTCCAATACCACCAGCGATGGCTTGGTCTAAACCGAATGCACCGTTAAAGATTTCCATAAAAATGCTTGGTAACATACTGAAGTTGTTAATAACGACAAAAATAGCCACGCCAATATAAACGATTGCCATTGGCGGAACAATCATTTCTGTAATACGTGAAATGCTCTTAATACCACCAAAAATAATGACTGCAACTAATAAGGCTAATAGAGCTCCTACGATCGTTCGCTCTAGTCCAAAAGCATTTTCAAACGCTATTGTTACTGTATTCGCTTGTACTGAATTGAAAATTAATCCGTACGCAACTGTAATAAGAAGTGAGAACCAAACACCCATCCAACGTTTGTTTAATCCTTTTTCCATGTAATATGCCGGCCCACCACGGAACCTGCTACCATCTTTTACTTTATAAATTTGAGCGAGCGTACATTCTACGAAACTAGTAGCTGCTCCGATAATTGCGATAAACCACATCCAAAATATTGCGCCAGGTCCACCCATTGAAATTGCTAATGCTACACCGGCTAAGTTTCCGATACCGATACGTGCTGCTGCACTTAAGCAAAATGCTTGGAATGGGGAGATGCTATCTTTCTTTTTTTCCTTTCGATTAAACCCTTTACTAATTAAGCTGACCATTTCACTGAAATGAGTAATTTGGACAAATTTTAATTTAAAAGAGAAGTAAAGACCGAAGCCGATTAGCATTGCAATAAGAATATATGACCATAAAATATTATTCGTTACCTCAAGGAATCTGCTAAAGATATCAACCATATAATACACTTCCTTTTTTTCGTAATAAGAAAATTATATGCAAAAAATATACGAGAATCAATTTTTCTAAAAAATCATGTTACTTAAATCATTTTTGTGTTATGATTATGTTACATAATAATATTTTTAGAATTATTTACATTTTAAAAAACTAAATTTAAAGCGAGAAGGTGGGGATAATTTGAAAGAAGATTCTTTATTGAAAGTAAGCCTTGAGAGTTTGAAAATGAGAAGTAATATATTTTTTATCATTACATCTTTAAGTATCTTTTTAGGGTCCACTTATTATTACAATAAAAGATTTCCAAATCACAAATATCCTGAGTGGTTAGAATTTCTAAAGCTGATTGGATGAATAAAAGACAGAAAAACAGAAAATTAAAATAAATAAGTTATGGAGGAGCTAAAAATGAATATTAGAGAAAGTGAACTTCCGGGTATTGGTTATAAGTTTCAAATCGTTACGAAAGGTAACGAAAAGATGGTAATTGTTATTCATGATGATGGACGTAGAGAAATGTATCATTTTGATTCAGACCATGAAGAAAGCATCTCAAGTATTTCACTACGTGACTCAGAGGCAAGACAAATTGCAGCAATATTAGGTGGAATGGTATATAAGCCTAGGGCGTTAGAAAATGTTGAGATGGTTTTTGAAGGTTTAGCAATTGAGTGGTTTAAAGTAGAGAATACAGCTCCAGCAATCGGAAAAACAATTGGCGATCTTGAAATAAGAAAAACATATAGCGTAACGATAATCGCAGTTATGAAGAAGAACATGAAGAAGCTATTTAATCCAGGACCAGAAACAGTAATTGAAGAAGGAGATATGCTTGTAGTTTCAGGTGAGAGAGAAGAAATTAAAAAAATCATTAATGAATTACTTTCAAATAGGGGGGACTGATTAGATGGATACGTTAATTTTTGAAGTTGGTACAGCTTTAGTTTTAGTGGCAGTTGCAGCAGTAATTGCTGGAAAATTTAAGTTCTCAGTAATTCCTTTTCTAATCGTTCTTGGAATGTTAGTAGGACCGCATGCACCGACAATAGGTGTTATCAATCTCAAATTTATTGAAAGTGCAAGTGTAATTTCCTTCCTTGGACGAATTGGGGTTCTATTCCTTCTATTCTATCTAGGATTAGAATTTTCAATGAAAAAACTAATTAAATCTGGACGCTCTATTGCGATTGGCGGAACGATTTATATTTTAATTAACTTTTCACTTGGTTTGTTATACGGATTTATAATGGGATTCCCATTACTAGAAATCTTAATTATAGCGGGTATTATTACGATTTCTTCTAGCGCTATCGTTGCTAAAGTGTTAGTGGACTTAAGAAGAACTGGTAATAATGAAACCGAATTAATTTTAGGAATTATTATGTTTGAAGATATATTCCTTGCTGTATATTTATCAGTTGTTTCTGGTTTAGTACTAGGGGATCACGCTTCCTTCTTAGGTGCCCTTACTTCAATTGGAATTGCTTTAGGATATATGCTTCTATTCTTTATAGTAGCTAGAAAGGCTACGCCGTTATTAAATAAATTGCTCAATATTAGCTCAGATGAAATCTTTATTATTGTAGTATTTGCTTCTTTATTCTTCATTGCTGGTTTTTCAGAAACAATTCACGTTGCAGAAGCAATTGGAGCACTTCTTCTAGGATTAGTTTTCTCTGAGACAGAGCATAGTGACCGAATTGAACATCTTGTTGTTCCATTTAGAGACTTTTTCGGAGCTATTTTCTTCTTCAGCTTCGGGTTAAGTATTGATCCGTTCTCATTAGGCGGAGCGATATGGTTAACGTTAGGCGCTGTCCTTCTTACGATAATCGGTAACTTTGTAGCAGGAATGATCGCGGGAAGACAAGCTGGATTATCTCATAAAGCATCAACAAATATCGGATTAACAATCGTTTCAAGAGGAGAGTTCTCCATCATTATGGCTAATATCGGTATCGCCGGTGGCTTAATGTCAGTACTGAAACCATTCTCAGCACTATACGTGCTTATACTATCCATTTTAGGCCCACTTCTGACAAAAGAGTCGAAGAATGTATATAAATTCTTAAATAAAATCTTTAAGTGGGATACGAAAGCTACAAAAATTTAAAATTTAGAAGAACCTATGCTGATATAGGTTCTTTTTATTGTCATTTTTTTAGGGTAAGAGAATACGTTTAATATTTACCATATTGTGGCATACATATAGAAAAAGGGTGCTTGGAAAGGGGAATAAAGAGAAATGGAACTCCAGTTTCAAAATGTATATCAACAGGTAGAGAATTGGTATGTGTTGGATTCGGAGCTTCCTTGGGATGTCAAAAAGCTAAGAGAGGATTTATTTTCTCTTATTGAAGTATGTAAAACGCCCGTTATTTTTTGTGATACGTGTGATGCAAACGATGTGCTTCTATCATTAGGGGAAGAGGAAGAAGAGTTTCTATTCCCAGTAGGTGGTTTTTATCATAAAGAAAAACAATTAATTTTCGTTTGTATGTGGGAAGAGTATGAGCAAGTTCTCAAAACGCTACTGCATGAATTTCGCCATGCGATGCAGCATAAGAGAGATATATTGTATGTGGGAAGTGAACGGTACGAAGAGCGATGGATTGAAAAAGATGCGAGGAAGTTCGCGGAGAGGAAATTGGATGAATATAAGAGTAGAAAGTTAATGTAAAGCATAGTGGAGAAATAGCGCTGTGCTTTCCTTATACTTATTAAAAATAAGTATTTGACTTTTATTAAGTTTAGTTCTAAACTAATGATATGAAACGAGCGAGGTGATGAAATGAAAACAGAGGATAGACTAGGGCTACTATTATGGTTTCGTTTGTCACGTTTTTATAATAAGAGTATTCGTGAGACGAATCAGCACTTAAAAAAATGGAATGTATCTGCCGCCCAGTTTGATGTGTTAGCTCAAGTTGGAGGACATGATCGTTTAACGCAGCAAGAACTTGGAAATAAGCTATTTGTTACGAAAGGAAATGTAACGCAGCTTTTAAATAAAATGGAGCAGCTTGAGTGGATTTTGCGTGAACAAGAGGGTACTACGAAATATATTTCTTTAACAGAAAAGGGAAGAGCTTTATATGAGGAAATCGTCCCACCTCAAGAAACGTTCCAAGCAGAGAAGTTTCATAATTTAAATATAGAGGAACAAAAGCAATTATTAAAACTACTAAAAAAGTTACAGTAAGAAAAAATTTTAGAATAAATCTCGAATTCGAGATAGTATGAGGTGAAGGATATGTTTAGAAAAGTTGATCATAAAAATATGGGCAGAGCAAATCATGGTTGGTTAAATACACATTTTCATTTTTCTTTTGCCAATTACTATAATCCAAATAATATGAACTTCGGAGCGTTACGTGTTATTAATGATGATCTAGTAGCGGCGCAAACTGGTTTTGATATGCATCCACATCGTGATATGGAGATTATTTCTTACGTTGTAGATGGTGCTTTAACACATGAAGACAGCATGGGAAATCGCGGAACGATTGAGCGTGGACATGTTCAATATATGAGTGCTGGTACGGGTGTATTTCATAGCGAGCATAATTTAGGCGATGAAACGCTGCGTTTATTACAAATTTGGATTTTACCAGACCGTGCAGATCATAAACCAAACTACGGTGAGTTTAAATTTGATTGGAGCAAGCGTGAAAATGAATGGTTCCATATGGTGTCTTCAGTAGAAGGAAATGCACCAATTCAAATTCACCAAGATGCGAATTTATATTCTTTATCATTAGAGGCTGGAAAAGAAATTCATTTTCCTGTGAAAGAAGGCCGTCAATTGTACCTTGTACAAATTGAAGGAAGCAGTGTAATAAATGGTGAAACATTTGTTATGCGGGATGCAGCAGAATCTGTAGGAGAAGATATTCACATTCAAGCGAAAGAGCAATCACACTATTTAGCAATTGAATTGAAAAAACAATAAAATGCGTAAAAAAAGAGGACATCCTATCGGATGTCCTCTTTTTTTGATTGGAATTGTCTGAAAAATGTTTCTCAAATTTTCGGTAGAGGTATGAGCTGTAAAAATCAGAATTGTATAAAAGTGTCAAAAATCTTTATGGGAATGGGGAATGTTATAGTGAAAAAGCAAGTCATTTCATCAGCATTAGCGTTAACTGTTATCGCCGGGGGATTTGGAGCGTTTGGGGCAACGACAACGAAAGCGGAAGAACAAAAAATTCAATATCATCAAGAATTTAAAACACCTGCATACATAGGTGAAGAATGGAAAGCACCGGAAGGACTAGATAAAAAAGAGACGGTCTTTCAATACTTAGAGAGTAAGAAAGATATGTTTAAATTAGCAGGAAATATTGAAAAGCATTTTAATATCGTTGGAGAAGAAAAAGACGCTGAATCTGATACGACACATGTGAAGCTAGTTGAGAAACATAATAACATCCCTGTGTACGGTTCTGATCAAACTGTTACACTTGATAAAGAGAACAATGTAAAAGCATTCTTCGGACAAGTTATTCCGAATTTAGATGATAAAAATATTCCTGCATCTGCAAGCATTAGTGCGGAACAAGCAGAAACAATTGCAAAGGCAGATATTGAGAAAGAAATTGGTAAAGTAAAGAGTTATGACGGTGTGAAAAAAGATTTATTTGTATATGAAAAGGACGGTAATTACTACCTTGCATACTTAGTTAAGGCATCGATTTCAAAACCAGCTCCAGGATATTGGCATTATTTTGTTGATGCAACGAATGGAAATGTTATTGAGAAATATAACGCTGTAGATAACATTACTGGATTTGGTTACGGAGTATTAGGTGCTAGACAATCATTTGAAATTGCTCAAGATACGAAAACAGGACAATTCAACTTGTTTGATGGTAAACGAGGACAAGGTGTTCACACATTTGATGCAGAAAATATGGACGAGAACTGGTTTAATTTATTCTCACAAATTCTTGGATATACAGGAGAAGAAGTTGAAAGTAAATCTAAGTTCTTCGAAGATAAAGCTGCAGTTGATGCGCATGTAAATGCAGGAAAAGTATATGATTACTACAAAAAGACATTTAATCGTAACTCTTTCGATGATAAAGGTGCGAAGCTTATTTCAACTGTTCACGTAGGGGAGAGCTGGAATAACGCAGCTTGGAATGGTGTGCAAATGATGTATGGTGATGGCGATGGAAAAACATTCATTCCATTATCTGCTGGACTTGATGTTATCGGTCACGAATTAACGCATGCTGTAACTGAACATACAGCAAACCTTGTTTACAAAAATGAGTCAGGGGCGTTAAATGAATCGTTATCTGATATTATGGGTGTTATGGTTGAGAAGAAGAGCTGGGATTTAGGTGCTGACATTTATACACCTGATAAACCTGGTGATGCGCTTCGCTCTCTTAAAGACCCAGCGTCTATTCCAAACCCATTAAAACCAAGTGAAGGTTACCCAGATCACTATAGTAAACGTTATACTGGAACAGCTGATAATGGCGGCGTTCATATTAACAGCAGTATTAACAATAAAGCTGCATACTTAGTATCTGAAGGCGGAGATCATTACGGCGTGAAAGTAACTGGAGTGGGCCGTGAAGCGACAGAAAAAATTTACTACCGTGCTCTTACGAAATATTTAACTGCAAACTCTGACTTCAAAATGATGCGTCAAGCTGCTCTTCAGTCAGCTGAAGATTTATATGGTAAAAACTCTAAAGCTGTACAAGCTGTAACGAAAGCTTATGATGCAGTAGGTGTAAAATAATAAGAGAAAAGACCTGACATCCTAGTCAGGTCTTTTCTTTATCCCACTATCCGCAAATGATGAAATTTTCACTTTATTTAGTCGCGAATACCTAATGCGATTTTCGCCATACGTGACATACGTTCTTTCGACCAGGGCGGATTCCAAACGACATTAACTTCTATTTCATTAACTTCAGGTACGTTCGTTGATAATACTTTTTTAACGTCTGATACGATTTGCCCAGCCATTGGACAACCGATAGAAGTCATAGTCATCGTAATGACAGCATTATTATTTTCATCTGCTGTAACATCATACACTAATCCAAGATTAACGATATCAACACCTAGTTCAGGGTCAATAACAGCTTCTAAATTGGCAAATAATTTATTTTCAAATGCTTCTTGTGACATAAGCAGCCCCTCCTACATTTTAATGATATCGATTCTCATTATAACGGAAATGAGCATAATGTGCAGGAAATGAGCTCAAAAAAATATCCCTCTTCGCAAGAGGGATATTTTTTGAACATCTATTCTGTTTTAAAATGAGATACGAGCTGATCTAACTCTTCAACTGTTTGTTTCATTTTTCTAGCAGTTACTGTCATTTCATTCATAACAATAACTTTCTGTTCAGCAGATTGTGCCGTTGCGGCAGTTTCGCTGGATACTTCAGTAGAGATAGAAGCGATGTTATTAAGTGAAGCATTCATTTCTTCAGCACTTGCAGCCATTTCTTCAGCAGTTGCTGATATATCTTGCATTTGAGTAGATACTTTATTTACTTGTTCCACAATTGTTGTGAAAGAAGTACCAGCTTCACGAATAACATTGATACCTTCAAATGCTTCAGAACGGCCTTGAGACATCATAGAGCTAGCAGTTTCTGTATCATTTTGAATTTGATGTAGTAATTGATTAATGTCTGTTGCAGCTGTTTTAGATTGTTCAGCAAGTTTTCGAACTTCGTCAGCTACGACAGCAAATCCTTTTCCTTGCTCGCCAGCACGAGCTGCCTCAATAGAAGCATTTAAAGCAAGTAAGTTTGTTTGCTCAGCAATATTAGAAATAGATTGTACAGCAGTATCAATATATTTCGTATGAGTGATTAGACGTTCAACCACTTCTGACGTAGCATTTACAGCTTCATGTATCGTTGTCATTTGTGAAACAGATTTTTGGATAACGGTATTTCCATCGCTAGCATGTTCAGATGTGGCAACAGCAAGTTCCGCTACAGATGAAGCAGATTCAGCAATACGCTGAACACTTACTGCCATATCATCCATTGCAGTTGAACTTTCTTCCATACTAGAAGTTTGTGATTGAATACTTGCATTTAAGTTGGACATCGAGCTTTGGACTCTTAATGTTGCCTCACGTGATGTATTCGTTTTTTCTAGCATATTTTCAGAAGCAGTTTGTACTTCCACAGATGTTTTTTGAACACGATTAATGATATGTTGTAGGTTTTCTAACATTTTATTAAATGATGCTGCGATAGCACCGATTTCATCGTTGCTATTTACCTGTAGACGTGCCGTTAAGTCACCTTCTTGAGAGGCTAATTCTTTTAGTTTCGTGTCAATTTGTTGAATTGGTTTCACCAGTTTACCAGAGAACCACCATGCAAGAATAATTGCAACGATAATACATACAACAAGTGATAAGAAAATAACATATTCGATTAAGAGTGCAGATTGATCAATTTTTTCAATAGATTGTTCACGTAATTTAGCTTGTTCATTACTGTAGTTTGTGAAGTCACCAATTACTTTATAGACAGTTCCGTTTTCTGAAGAAGCTACTTGTAAAGCTTCTTCCCATTTTTGTTCTTTTGCAAGAGTGAATACTTTTTCTTCAACGAACTTTCTCCAAGTAGACCCTAATTCCATTGTGCTTTTTACGGACGAAGAAAGATTTGGATTAGAAAGAAGTTTATCTTTTGAATCCTCAAGACGTTTACTCATCTCATTAAACTTGTCTAATTCGACTTGATCATGTTGTAGTAAATAACCTCTTAAAGCAGAGAGCTGTACTTGATAAGCGTCTCCACGTTCTTTCAATTCTGTTGCCAGTGGAGAAATTTCTTTTTGTAATGTTTCAGCTTTACGAGATTGATCAATAGCAAAAAATAAAATAAAAGCTAAGGCGATACCAAATAAAGCACAAATCGTTCCCATCATGAACATAAGTTTTTTTCTGATACTTACAAAATTCATATGATTAAAAGCCTCCTTTGTGAAATCTTAGTATTAGAATTAATAAATGTAAAAAATTGAAAGAAAGCTTTACTCCGGTTGGAATAAAGCTTTCTTATTTCCTTTAGGAATTATAGCAGACGGAATGAGAGATAGAAAGAGATATTTTAAAGTGAAAAAAGAGAGACTGTAAAACTTTCTTTCCTATACCTTTGAGCTCGTGTCATTTTCACTTTAAGCGTTTGTTTTGAAATGAGAGACGAGAACTTCAAGTTCTTGTACGATTGTTTTCATTTCAGATGATTTTTTAGCCACGATACTCATTTTGTTTACTTGATCACCAGCCGAGTGTGCGGTTTGTGATGTTTCTGCAGCAACTTCGTTTGAAATAGAAGCGATATTATTTAAAGCTGCGTTCATTTCTTCAGAGCTTGCAGCCATCTCTTCAGCAGTTGCAGACATTTCTTGCATTTGCGTAGAGACTTTGTTAATGTGGTTAACAATTTCTGAGAATGAAGATCCGGCAGTACGAATAACAGCAATTCCTTCAGAAGCTTCTGCTTGACCTTGTGTCATCATGTCATTTGCTATTTTTGTATCGGCTTGAATTTGATGCAGTAAATGGTTAATGTCAGTTGCGGCTAGTTGAGATTGTTCAGCAAGTTTTCGAACTTCATCGGCAACAACAGCGAATCCTTTTCCGTGTTCACCAGCACGAGCTGCTTCAATAGAAGCATTTAAAGCGAGTAAATTTGTTTGGTCGGCGATATTCGAAATAGATTGAAGTGCAGTATCTATATGATTTGTATGTGTAATGAGTCGCTCAACTACTTGTGATGTAGCGTTAACAGCTTCGTTAATTGTATGCATTTGTGTAATAGATTTCTCAATGACTTTATTCCCATCATCTGCTTTTTCTGACGTTGTGACAGCTAAACTAGTAACAGAAGAGGCGGACTCAGCGATACGCTGAACACTCGTTGCCATGTCATCCATCGCGGTTGAACTTTCTTCAATGCTAGAAACTTGTGAACGAATATTGTGTTCAAGAGCATTCATAGTTTCTTGGGTTCTTGCGGTATTTTCCATAGAAGCGGTTGTTTCGATAAATACATTTTCGGAAGCTTCTTTTACACTTGTTGATGTTTGTTGAACTTGTTTTATTATATGCTGTAAGTTAGTGAGCATTTGATTAAAGGAATTTGCAATGTCACCAATTTCATCTTTACTTGTTACGTGTAATCTAGCCGTTAAATCTCCATCTTGAGAAGCTAATTCTTTTAACTTCTCATCAATTTGTCGAATTGGTTTAACGAGTTTACCAGAGAACCACCATGCTAATAAGATAGACGTTAATGTACATGCAATGAGTGAGAAGAAAATAATATATTGAATAAGTGATGAAGAAGACTCGACGTCAGCAATTAATGCGTCACGTTTCTCATTTTCTTCATTTGTATATTTATTAAAACGACCTAAAAGATCATTTACATAATCTGTTTGTGCTAAAGCAATTTTAGATGCTTCGTCCCATTTTCCTTCACGCGCAAGAGGGAGTACCTCATTATCTATGACGCTACGCCATTTTCCCCCCATTAAAATAGCTTCTTTCATTCCTTCTGGGAGCTTCTTGTCACTTGTTACTTTCTCTCTAGTATCAGCTAATTTTTTCCCTTCTCGGTTGAACTTATCTAATCCTTTTTGATCATGTGATAGTAAATATTCTTGTAAACCAGCAACTTGTGCTTGGAACCAATCGCCACGTTCTTTTAAAATCGTCGCTCTTTTTGATACATCATTTTTTAACGTTTCGATTTCACTTGCTTGATTCATGGCGAATGAAAGAATAACAATAAGAGCAATGCTAAATAAAGAAGAAATGCTTAAGAGTGTGAACAGTAGTTTTTTTCGAATACTAACATATTTCATCGTTACCCCTACCCTCATTTAAACTATTTATTATGATTTATAGATTTTTAAAACGAAATTAATAAAAACATTATTATGAAGTTATTAATCTGTTCAATGAAAATTATAGCAGATAATGGAAGGAGTCAGATTGGTATTAGAAAAAGTTCTTAAAATGTATACATTTGCATATCATAAAATTCATAAATAAATATTAGAAATGCTATTGAAATTTGAAATGACATCATGTATACTTCTAATTAGTTGATAACGATTATCAATATCAACTAAAAACATTACTCTTCGTTATGTTGGTCATACCCCTTTTTGACGACGTAAGTCAGAGACGAAATGTTGAAATATCTTGTGTCCTATTCTACAGAATTATGGTAATCTCCAACCTCAACTTATATGCGTGAGCATGCAAAAGGATCCTATCCGTGAAGGGATCCTTTTTTGCATGCTGTCGCAATTATTGTATATAGACCAGGGATACGTTCTTCGATTCCTTCTGGTGCAGTAGAAGGGAAGACCCATCTTTGATGGGGCCCATGTTCTTCAACTAGTTTTTCAATTTTAAAACGTTCTTCCGCAAGTGTTGTAATGATTTCTCCTAGCGTCCAGCGACGGATGGTTGTTTTAGGTAACGATTCTTTCTGTGGTTCTGTAAGAAGGATGCTATAAGCAACATCATCTTCAATTAATTCTTCATCAAAATAATTTCCATTGGCCTGAAATGATGGGTGGTTGACTCCTAATAATTTCGTGTAAACAGGATGATAGTCACGAAGGATAAGCATTCCATCTCGCTTAAGTAAAGTAGCAATTTTTTGAAAGAGTGGTTTTAAATCTAGAAAGTAATGAAGTACACCAAGCTCCAGCAATACGATATCAAATGATTTGGAGAGATTTACATCTAGTACATCAGAAACGATGTAATGAATAGAGACGTCTGCGGCGGCAGCAAGTTCATTTGCATATTTTGCATTACTCGCTGAAATATCAACAACTGTTACGTCAGCTCCTAAAAGGGCGAGAGCAACACCTTTATTTCCTTTTGAGCCGAGTAAATTAATAATACATTTTCCTTTTGGAGATTGTATGTAAGGTAAATAATGTGCTACCTCGCGCGTGGGATCTTCCATAATTTTTTTCGCATAACCCTCCGGCGCCCCATGGCGATTCGTCCAAGCTTCATAGGCAGCTGCATTCCAGCTTTTTTCATTTATAGTGCTTAGTTGTTTTTGGTTCAATGTTATCACTCCTTTTGTGAACGTATAGGTATTCGGTGAGAGGATGGGATTTCCTTTTCTTTCTGGATAAAAGTTTGATTTTTCTGTGATTAAGTCGTACAATACTTGTTATACGTAAAAGCGTTGAAAAGGAAAAGTAGGATGAACACATTCTTTCCAGAGAGCTTCGGTAGCTGAGAAGAAGCAAGAATATTCATTTGAACAATGGCCTTTGAGCTTCGTCCTGAACTTATCAAATGATAATAGTAGGCGGCGACGAGAGTTGGTACTCGTTATCAAAACCACAGTATAAGAGCATAGAGCTCCGTACTTGTTAAGGCTAATTATGTGAGTAATTAGCGAAATAAGGTGGTACCGCGACTGTTTATACAGCCCCGCCCTTATCTTTTTTAAGATAAGGGCGGGGCTTTTTATATTTTAAAGGAGGAATATAAGATGAGTATTTTTATTGGAGGCGCTTGGCCGTATGCAAATGGTTCGTTACACCTTGGCCATATTGCAAGTTTATTACCAGGAGATATTTTAGCGCGTTATTATAGGGCAAAAGGTGAGAATGTGTTGTATGTTTCAGGGAGTGATTGTAATGGAACACCGATTGCAATTAGGGCAAAACAAGAAGGTGTGACAGCGAAAGAAATTGCTAATAAGTATCATGAAGAATTCCAGAGATGTTTTCATGACCTAGGTTTTACCTATGATTGCTATACACATACCGCTAGCGAGCATCATCATGAAACGGTTCAAAATGTTTTTTTACGTTTATTAGAAGAAGGCTATATTTATAAAAAAACAGTGGAACAAGCATATTGTGAAACGTGTACGCAATTTTTACCGGATCGTTATGTAGAAGGAATATGTCCGCATTGTCATGAAGCAGCAAGAGGAGATCAATGCGATGCGTGTTCAGCTATTTTAGATCCACTCGATTTATTAGAAAAGAAATGTAAGTTATGTGGTAGTACACCATCTGTACAGGAAACAGAGCATTTCTATTTCGCGTTGCATACATTTCAGGAGCAAATTAAAAGGGCTGTAGAAATTGCCAAACAAACAGGGACATGGCGCGACAATGCGATTCAACTAACAGAGAGATATGTAAAGGAAGGATTACTAGATAGGGCCGTATCACGTGATTTACCAATTGGGGTACCAATTCCAGTAGAAGGGTATGAAGATAAGAAAATTTACGTATGGATTGAAGCAGTGACAGGCTATTATTCAGCGAGTAAACATTGGGCTGAAAAAACAGGGAAAGATGATCAAGAGTTTTGGGATAGCGAAGCGAAAACATATTATGTGCACGGAAAGGATAATATTCCGTTTCATTCCGTCATTTGGCCAGCGGTATTACTTGGAATAGGGGAAGGAGCAAGCCCGCGTCATATCGTTTCGAATGAATATTTAACAGTTGAAAAAAGAAAATTATCTACAAGTAAAAACTGGGCAGTATGGGTGCCTGACATATTAGAACGCTATGATCCAGATTCTATTCGTTACTTTTTAACCGTCAATGCACCAGAAAATCACGATACTGATTTTTCATGGCGGGAATTTATTTACAGTCATAATAGTGAATTATTAGGTGCATACGGGAACTTTGTGAACCGGACATTAAAGTTTATTGAAAAATATTATGGTGGTATCGTGCCGAAGGGAAGTATTGAGGTAGAGCTGAAAGATAAAGTAGAAGGATTATATAAATATGTAGGAGAGGCGATTGAGCAAACTCAATTTAAGGTGGCGTTAGAGACAATATTTGATGCAGTCCGTTTTGCAAATAAATATTTTGATGAAAAGCAGCCTTGGAAACAACGAGAAGATGATCCAGTTTCGTGTGAAGAAATGATTTATAACTGTGTGTATCTTATCGCTAATTTTGCAAATCTCCTTGAACCGTTTTTACCATTTTCAAGTGAAAGGGTTAGAAACACATTATCGATTGTGAAACGAAATTGGGAACCTCAAAATACGTTGCCAAGTAGAATTGATAGCGTGCAGCCATTATTTGAGCGAATCGATGTAAAACAAATTGAACATGAGATAGAGAAGCTGTATGGAGCGGTAACGTGAAATATAGAAAAAGACCTTTCAAGTAAATGAAAGGTCTTTTGTTATGCAGTATGATTCTCTTTCTTATCTTTCAAAAAGAAAAGTACAGCAAGGATTACAAGAATAATAGCTGCAATATCATACGTTATTTTAAATGTAGTATTAAAGTTTAAGTACTCTACGAAAGGAGTTTTCACTGCTCCTGCATATATACAAACGGGAATGAGAAGTAAATCGTAAAATTTCTTTTCTTTCATATATCTTATTAGGAAGAAGATACACATAATAGCAAAAAATACGATGCTTAAAATAGTCATTTATACCTCCAGATAAATTCTGCATTTTTTTCAAGCGCTATGCACGCGATTATGTTTCCTTGCTTTCCTAGCTGTAAGCAGCTGGGGAGTGAAAATCCCAATCAATATAAAAATAATTCCAATCCACTGCATGAATGTTACGACTTCATGTACAAGTGTAATAGAAGCGATAATAGCAGTTGGTAATTCAGCTGCACCTAATATTGTACCGAGTCCTGTTCCAACCTTTGGTACACCGATTGAAAAACAAATGACAGGTACAACAACGCCGAATAATCCGAGGAAGAAAGCATATTTCCATAGACCGGCTTGCAGGGCACCATCTGTTAAAAAGGTTGGCGGGAAGAATAGACATACAATAAGAGTCGCACTTGTTGTCATAAGAAAGCTTTTCGTATAAGGCGGAACATCGGTAGCAACGCGTCCGCTTGCAAAAACATAGAATGAAAAAGAGACGGCAGCTAATAGTCCAAATATAATCCCTTTCGTAGAAAAACTTTGTCCGAGGCCTTCAAATACACCACCTGCAAACAATGTACCAGCAAATAAAATAAGGATAGATATGATCTTATCGCGGCTTGGAAATGTTCGATTTGCAATGGCTTCGATAATGACACCAATCCAAGTGAACTGAAAGAGTAGGACGACAGCGATAGATGCGGGTAGTTCTTCTACAGAAATAGCGTAGAAAATCCCCGTCATACTCATTGTTGTTCCGACGGTTAGTAATGAAAAGAATTGTTTTTTTGTTACTTTATGACGTGAAAAGAAAAGAACGAGTAGAAGAAGTCCAATCCATCCGAAGACATATTGTCCTCCTAATAGTTGATGTGCTGAAAATCCATTTAGGAATCCGAGTTTGAAAATAGTTGAAAGTATGCCGTAGCTGCAAGCACCAAATAAAACGAGCAAGGAATATTTAAACTTCTCCATAAAAAATCCTCCTTTTAAGTAATAAAAAACGCCCGCTATCCAAATAAGGATAACGGGCGAACGAAACAGAGTAAGATACTCTACAAAATTCCGCCACTCACACATGAAGTATGAGTTTGGGGTATGTAATTATAGTGAATGTTACATTGCTTTTGGGAATACAATGGAGCATTTTACACCTTGAGCTGTGTTTTGTATCCCATAAGGAAACTGATGTTTATCTAATATTTGTTTCACGATATATAATCCAAGACCACTACCTTGTACTAAACCATGTTTGCCAGGGTTTGCGCGATAGAAAGGCTCAAATAAATGAGCAAGTTTATCTTCATCAATTTGCGAACCTGTATTTAATACTTCTAATGCATAACCGTTTGGTTTTTCATAAAGTTTTACATATACATGCTGATGGTCAATTGTGTAATGAATTGCATTTGAAATGATGTTAAAAATAGCAGTTTGAATAAATGTAGGATCAGCTAAAACCTGTACATCTTGTTTAATGTTAGATTGAACATTTAATTGCTTTACAGATACGAAATAATCTACCTTCTTCATAACGTCCTCAATAATGTTAGTTAATGAGATAACTTTTAAATCTGGTTTAAATTGAGGGTTCTGTATTTTGGATAATTCCGACATTTTTTCCGTTAATATGTTAATGTCTTGCATCATTTCATAGGAACGTTTTAAATATTTATCTCTATCTTTATAAGCTCCAATCCCGTGAATCATGCCATCTAGCTGTCCCATAACGGCTGCGATTGGTGTTTTTAATTCATGGGATACCATAGACATAAATTCTTTACGAGATTGCTCTAATTGTTTTTCCTTTTTGAGCTCATTTCTTAAATCTTGATTGCTTGCATGTAAATTCTTCACAATATTTGGTACTTGTGAAGCGGCTACTTGCAAATTAAAATCTGTTTGATCTGTATTTTTGTTAAGTAGCTTTTTATCTGAGAAATCAAGGTTCATAATATCTTTTAAAGCATCGCTCATATATTGAAAAGGTTTGGCAATTAGTTTTGTATAAATTAAAGATCCGAGTAGTGATAATGCAAGCATTGTCGCGCCAATATGTGGAGCTAATTGCTGCAACGCATCTGCTAACTTTGGATTATCATTTGTATCATTTGTTTTACTTGCTGCATTTTGTGTATGTAAGGCATCATTATTAGCAGCTTTCTTTTCTGCTTCTATAGGCAGATTAGAAGTGCTATTTTTCCCCGAAAGATTTTGTGTATGTTCTTTTGCCTTTGCAGTTTGGCTAGGCTGCAAAAGGTGATTGATAGCCGTAGAAAGAGATTTATAATCTATAATAGAAGATTGGAAATTAGAAATGCTCCCCTTTGATACAGCTTTATTTTGCGTCGTTTTACTTTCGTCGTTTTGCTTATCTGAATCGGCCTGTTCTGTAGTCGGCGTTCCATTTTCTTTTGCAAAACGTTCTTTATCGTAGTTTGAAGCTAGAAAGTAAATCATTTGATAAAGACAAAGTGATAAAAGAATACAAAATAATAAGGTTTTGATGAAAATATTTTTGGTGATGTTGTCTTTGCTACGATTCGATTTTGTAGCCAATGCCTTTCACCGTTTTAATATAAGGAATTCCTAATTTTTTTCTTAAGTTTTTAATATGTGTATCTATAACTCTTACATCACCATAATGTTCATAGCCCCATACCTTATTCAACAAATCACTTCTTGATAATACTTTTCCTCGATTTTGCAGTAAAGTATAAATAATTTCAAATTCTTTTGTTGTCAATTCAATTTGATTACCATGAACATAAGCTGCATATGCTGTAGAGTTTAACATCAATTCATGGAATTGTAGTATAGTTGCAGCTTCTGCTTCCTTCGTTGCTGCTCTTCTTAATACAGCCTCTACACGCTTAATAAATACAGTGTAATGGAACGGTTTCGTAATATAGTCATCAATACCTAATTCAAATCCTTTAATTTCACTTTCTTCATTATGTAAGCCTGTTAACATAATGATTGGTACATCAGATTGTCCTCGCATAATTTTACAAATACTATAGCCATCTATATCTGGTAACATTACATCGAGGAGGACAAGATCGTATGAATTTTTTTGGAAAAGAAGAATACCTTCTGTTCCAGCACCAACTACATCAACGGTAAAGTTTTGTGCCATTAGAAATTCACGAATAAGTTCTTGTATATCTGGGTTGTCTTCAATCACCAGTATATGCGTCATAGTAACACCTCCTAAATAACGCTTTTTACTGCAATATTCGAATTCATCATTTTTCGAGTGACTCAGATTGTTTATACATATAATAAGCCCCCGCTATAAAATAATCATGAAGGTAGCAAGGGGAATAGTTTAGTGTTACTGAATAGTTCAGAATTACAGTAGTTCTATTATAGTATGTATTATAAAATTTATAAAATATTATAACTGTATAATTTTAATATCTACGTTTATCAATGTTTAGACATTAGCTAATCAAATCTATTCCTATTATATATGTAAATACAGTTGTTTTGCTACTGTAAATGAATAAATAAAATAAGCCAAGACATAAAATTCTTGGCTACACATAAATCTTGTTTTTAGGCTATTTTACAGTGACGGTAGCTTGCTGCTGAACGCGCTCAAATAACCAGTGTATATCATTGTTATACATACGAATACAACCAAGTGTTGTCCATTTGCCGATTGCTTGAGTATTGTTAGTTCCGTGAATCGCATAAGTTGTTCCGTAAGTTCCTGCCATATTTAATCCAAGCCAACGGTCACCAAGTGGATTACGTGGATCGCCGCCTTTAATTTTGCCTGTATAATAAGGGCGGTTTTTAATTTTATTTACGATTTGAAAAGTGCCTTTAGGTGTAGGTGTTGCTGCTTTTCCAGTAGCGACAGTAAAACTTTTTATAAATTTTCCATCCTGATAATAATCCATTTTATTTAACTGAGTATCTACGATTAATTGATCTTTCGTTGTAGCTGCCTCTGTGCTAGCGAATGGAAGAGTTAAAAATCCTAATGATAATAGTGCGCTTAATAATAATTTTTTCATTGTTATTCTCCTTTTACTATCGTAATAGTCTTACATACAATGAAGTTGTAATCCTCGTAATGCTTTATTTACATTTTCATCTAATGTTTCAAAGAATGTAGTGATTTTGCTGTTATGTTTGTTGTTATCAATAAGTAATCTTTCATTTAATAAAAGCTCACCACGTAGTCCAAAACTTTGAACTTGAATATTTAGCTCATCTTCATTTTCAGAAATGATTGGTAAGAAATAGTGAAAAGCTTTTGTTGGAATGATGTAGCTTTTGCCAATCATGCTTTCTTGATTTGAATTAATCCATTTTTTCGTGACAATTTTAATATTCTTTTTTGAAACGATAAAAGATAGTGTTGTAGATTTTGTTAAACTTACGTCAAATTCACTTGTTTCACATATTTGTAAATTAAAAACGGTTTCATTTTGATGAGATTCAACATTTGTATTAATAAAATCGTGCATTTTATATGCTTCCATTTCGTATTCACCCTTTTTTCAATTTCGAAAAACGACTTATATTTATTCAAATTAATGCTTAGTCATATATTGGTTAAATTTTTCAACAAATTCCGATATAATCTTACAATACGTATATGAAGCTAATATGAAGTTAGCATGAGTTTGTGATGGTTTTTTATTGAGAACAAAATAAGAGAGGTTTTTTAGTGCTAAAAAATGGATGAAATCTGCATGTTATTAATGTACCTTTTCGCTATTTCGACTTAAAAAATGATTTTTACTATTTAATAAAGAACGAAAATCATTAGTGTGACCCTTACAAAAATGTAATAAAAATGTAAGCTATTGTGATAGTTATTTCGACAATTTTTTTATACAATAATAGTAAGAAGTTGTACGTGACTGAAAGGAGAGATGACATGGAATGGATTCATGAATTATTTCAGCAATACGGGTACTATGTTGTACTTGTCGGCTTGCTGTTAGAATATATTGCACTTCCGTTTCCGGGAGAGCCAACATTAGCATATGCGGGATTTTTAGCACATAAGGGTGATTTAAGTTTACCGATTTTAATTATTCTATCCTTTATTGGGACAAGTGTAGGAATGACGATTCAATACTTTTTAGGAAATAAATTAGGTATGCCTTTCATTCAAAAGTATGGAAAATACGTATTTTTAACACAAAGAAAAATTGACTTAACGAGAATGTGGTTTGATAAGTATGGGTACTTCTTAATTTTTATTGGTTTCTTTATTCCTGGTGTACGTCATTTCACAGGATACTTTGCAGGAATTATTAACTTACCATTCCGTCGTTTTGCCATTACAATTTACTCAGGTGCTCTATTTTGGGTATCATTCTTCTTAATTGGTGGTTACTGGTTAGGTGGCAACTTACATGATATTTTTGGGGCGCTAGAAGGTCACATCGGTAAAATCATTTTTGGGGTGATTGTGATTGTAGCGGTTACGTTAGGTATTCGTTTCCGTAAGCAGTTAAAACGAGTATTACTACAAAACGCAAGTTAATATGAAATCCATTCTATGTCAAAATTTTGAAAGGCAGTGCAGACGCACTGCCTTTTTTATTTTATGTTCCAGTTTATTTTTAATTTTCCTTTTAACTGGTGTCCGCTAACTATAATGTAGTAAGTTCCGGTCTTAATTGCTGCGAAATGGTATGTATTAGGGCCGACTGAAGCTAAATAATTTTCTTCCTCTTGAAACTCACTAGCCATTTTTACGTCTCCCATGTAGCCATCTGGATTTTCAGCTTGTGATTCAATGGTGAATTCTAATATGTCACCTCGTTTTAGCTCAATGGGGACTTTATGTTCACCACTAAAATGTTGAAAAGATGCTTCGAAAGAGTTATCTGTTATTGTTTCGACCCATTGCTCTTTTGATGTTCCAACCTTTTCTAAATCAATAAAGTTGATTGTGATAAATATAATAAGCATAATGCCTGGGACGACATATTGTATCCACTTAAATTTTGTTGCTATAACTATACATAAATAGAAAAAAAGAGAACATAATGCTCCAATTGATCCGAGGTACAAGAACTGTGTTAGACTAGCTTCTTTAAATATTAGGAAGGGAAGAAAAAATAAATAGCCGCAAAAAATATAAAGGAATAATGTCTTTAGTCTTGTATGTGTTTTTAATTTCAATTTATCGATGCAAATAGAACAAAAAATTGCATATGCAGCAAGAATAGGAACGAAGGGAACATATAGTAGTTCGCGTAATCCAGTTAAGAAACTATATAGTGTTGGTTGACTAGTTGTTAAGAGAAGCGTGCTAATAAGTAATAATAACAAGAAAGCTGCTGTAAGCTTAGTAAGAATGTAAGAAAAGGTAGATGTTTTCTTCATATGGAATCTCCTTTGTTTAATATTTCACATTCATTATATAGGTTATTTCTATCATAAGATATCCTTATTTTTGTCAATTATCATAGTCGTAATGACAATTATAATTGACAAAAATAAGGATATTATTTACAATTTTAATTAAATAAATGAAAAAGAGGGAAGACATGAAGCTTCAAAATCGAGTGAGGGAATTGCGAGCAAAGCATCGTTTATCACAAGGGGATTTAGGGAAAGCGATTGGATCATCGCGGCAAACGATTAGTTTAATCGAGCGTGGGGATTATGCGCCATCTATCGTATTGTCGTTAAAAATCGCAAAAATTTTCAACGTATCGGTGGAGGAAATATTTACGTTAGTAGAGGGGGAAGAGGACGATGAAGAGTAAGCGAAAAAAACAATTTGATTCTGTAGGGAAAATAGCATTAAGTATGCTGGGTGGTTTTTTAACGTCTTATATAGCTTTAAATTTACTCTCGGATGAACCGAGAAAATTATCATCCAATACATTTATAGGTATATGTACTATTTTTGGAATCTTAATGATGTACTACACTTGGAAGAATACACGTATGTTAGCAGAGGCACGCGATGAAGAAGAGAGCGTGCAAGGCAGAAAATTAGGCATTATAAGTATATATTTACGTGTAGGTGATATAGTTACGCAGGCATGGTTTGTATATGCAGTTATTACATGTAGACGTGCACTGTTGCAAGATACAAATGTTTCATTTGCGGTGTGGAATTTAGTAGCTTCTATTGCTTGTTTAACTACTGTAGTAATTATCGGACTCATAACAAAAAATCGTTATAATAAGCTATATCCTGAACAAGGTGTAACATATATGGAATCTATGAAAATGTGGACGAAAAACGCAGATGAAGGATTAAAGCACATTGTGCATGAGGCTGGATATAAAGCATATGAATTTACGAATACAATATTGGCATATGTATGGTGGGCTGCTGTTATATATACAGCTGCTAGTGATATCGATTTTGTGTTAATTGGTTTAATCTCATTTATTTGGATATTGCATCTCGGGAAGTTCATGTACGAAATGCAGAGAAAAATGATTTATTAAGGGGAGAAAAAGGTGGATATTTTAAGAAGGCCAGCTGGCTCAATGACAGTGGCGCTAATTCTGTCCATTTTATACGGAGTAATCCGAACTGGGAAATTAGAAGTAATTTTGAACCTGTGGGCAATAGTTGGGATTGCATTGTTAGTGTTAGCCATTCATGAGCTAGGGCATGTAGTATTTGGTGTAATAGGTGGTTTGACATTTAAATTTATAACAGTAGGACCCATTACTATTCAAAAAGAAAAAGGAAAATTACGCATTCGAGAAAATAAATTATGGGCGTACTTTGGAGGCGTTGCAACATTAGTACCACCTTCTATAGAGACACCGAATCTTTCGAAAAAATGGGCTTGGCTCACTTTAGGTGGACCGATTACGAATTTACTATTTGGTATTACTTTTGGTTACATATACATGGTAAGTTATTATCAATATCTTTTATATTTTTCCTTTTTCCATTTTGCAATCTTTGCGGTTACAATTGTGCCGATAAAAGGAACGCTTATGAGTGATGGGATGCAATTTCTTATTTTAATTAAAGATGATGAAAGAGCTAGAAATCATTTATATGAGATTCAAATATCGAGTGAGTTATTTAGTTATAAAAGACCGAAAGATTGGGATGAAAGATTAGTAGAACTTAGTGAGGAGAAAATAAAAGAGAATAAAGAGATAAGAGAGATAATGAGTAGACTTATGCTTGTCTTTTTTGCTCGTGCAGATCAAGAGGGAATGGAAAGAGCGATACCGCATATAGAACGAATTGTTCAACTACCTGTAACGAAAGAAAATAAGTTTTTCGTTAGTAGTTTTCATAGTTGGTACCTTTTATATAAAGCACTTTATGAGATGGACAGTCTTTCTTTGCAAGAAGCAAAGGAACATGCAAAGGCCATTACAAAAATGGATCTAAACGGATATTACCGTACAAAAGGAATTATTAAATATTTAGAGGGCGATATGGAAGCATCCCGTACTTATATGAGGAAAGCTGATAAAGAATTAAAGAGCGCCGAGAAGAGTGAAATGGGATATTTACAATTAGAGAGAGAATGGTTTGAGCAGCTAAAGAAGAGGGTATCTTACGATGGGTGAGGTATCCTCTTTTTTCTATGTCATCTTATGCCGTTCCATAAACAGCCTAGGGCGAGTAAAATAAGATAAGAAGAGCGCAGCTTGGAGGAAGTAAATATGGAAATTTTATCAATTATTTTGATAGTCTTGCTCATTTATGTTGTTTTTAAAGTGGCATATGTAGCATTAAAGATACTCGCGATCCTATTAATTATCTTTTTAATCGTAGAGTTCGGCAGTAAGTTGCTTGGGGGATAGGGTATGTTGTACGTTTCGAGTGTCGAAGATTGTCGTTAAAACGATATTTTGTGCCGAATCGTTGATATAAGTGGAGAAACGATCGATATATTTGAAAAATCGTTGATATATTTAAGTGAATACGAAGTGGGGTATGTGGAAAAGAAGTTGCCGTTGGGTAGCTTCTTTTTATTGTGGTGACGGGGTATAGAGCATAAATAGGTTGCCGAAAATTGTCGGTAAGTCGATATAATGTGTCGAACCGTCGATATAATGAAAAAATCGCTGATATAAGTGGGGAAATCGCCGATATATTTGGAGAATCGCTGATATATTACGGTAGATACTAACCGGGGTATGCAAACCAACATAAAAAAGCTGGAAGAATTCCTTCCAGCTTAAGAGTTACTTTCAATTTGGCGACCGCTATCTTCTTCATTGTCTTGTAATAGGTTGAATACGTCTGCTAAGCAGAATGCAATGAACCAAGTCCATAGACCGTGGAAGAAAGCTGAGCTTAATTGAAGTGGTAATGTATAGTTTGTCATTGAGTAGGAAATACATCCACCAACGATTCCGATCATTGTTAATAACATTGTTTTTTGAGCATTTTCTTCTGGATTGAAGAGGAAGTAAATGTATCCGCCTAAAATTGAAGCGCTTACAAGTGTTTCGATTCCATTAAAAATGATATTCTCTCCAAGCTGAGTGTTTGTCCAGAAGCAGATTGTTCCGCCGATAATAGCAAACAGGACAGCTATTGTATATCGTATATATTGATTCATATGTTCATCTCCCTATGTAATAAGATGATTTGGAAGTCAAAAAGGTAGGTATAGTATATTGAAGTGAGTTTTAATTGTACGTATCTTTTTATAAAAAGATCATTGAAGAGTAACTAAGATGATCGGTTGTTTAAACCGTTACGTGTATGGTGTCTGAAATATACCCGACTGCTCGTTTCTTTTTGCTTGTAAAATAAGAGAAACTTCCAAGTCTATATACTCTTTTTTTGTGAGTCTGCTTTCATTATAACACATTTAGGGACATAATAATAGAATTATCTGATTTTGTAATAAGTGTAAAAAATAAAAATCGCAAGGAAATACCATTAACGGTGCAGTTTAGTGGAAGAAGGACTTTAATTTATTATGATGAAATATGTAATCAAGGTGAGATCTAAGAATGAGGCTTAAATACTATAAAAAATGTTTTATAGCATGAATGTAAGGGAGGAGAGCTAACTTGGAGTTCACAACAGAAAGATTAATAATTAGACCTTTTAAGAGTACTGATTTACAGGATGTATTTGCTATTTATAATAGTGATGATACATGTAAGTTCCTATTACATAATAAGTGGACTCATGAAGACATGCAGAAAAGATTTAATAAGAAGCTAGCAAATAATGTACTTACTAAAGAATCAATATTAAGTTTGGCAGTTATATATAAGGCTAAAGTAGTTGGTGATTTATCTGTATGGTACACAAATATGAAAGACACTGTTGAGATTGGTTATAGTTTTTCAAATGAAGTAGCTGGGAGAGGTTTGGCAACAGAAGCAGTAAGTAGTTTAGTATTGAAATTATTTAATGAATGTAATGTACATCGTATACAGGCTAATCTTGATGCACGTAATACAGCTTCACAAAAATTGTGTGAACGAATAGGCATGAGAAAGGAAGCACATTTCATACAAGATTTTTGGAATAAAAATGAATGGACAGATAGTATTGTATATGGAATGCTATCCTCCGATTTGTAGTAATAAACTTAGTGATTTTATTATGCTAAAAGGTGCGTTAGTTGAATAACAAAGGGCATAACATATTATATATGACTAATATGTTATGCCCTTTAATTTATTACCCTTTTTTATATACGTTTGAAACGGCCGACAATTTCAACTGTTTCAGTAATGTTCATAAATGCTTTGTTATCCACTTGACGGATAATACGTTTCATTTCGCCTAACTCATAGCGAGTCACGACAGTGTAAATCATTTTTTTCTTATGGTTTGTATAGCCGCCGACAGCGTCTACCATTGTCACCCCGCGTATACCGTGATGTAGTAGTGCGCTTTTTATTTCCTCGCCTTTTTCTGTAATAGTCATTATCGTTAATTTAATATGTTTCGTATGCACAGCGTCGATAACTTTGCTGACTACAAATCGACTAATTAACGTATAAAGTGTAATATCCCAACCGAAAATAAAACCTGCTGCTACAAGTAAGATTAAGTTGAATACAAATATGATTGCTCCAATTGAAACATCTCGATATTTCGCTACAATCAATCCAACAACATCAAAACCACCTGTTGAAGAAGCAAATCGGAATATAATTCCTGAAGCTGCTCCGCAGATAACACCACCGAATACAGAAGAAAGTAAAATATCGTCTGAAACTTGGTGTACCGGGATAATGTTCATCGCTAACGATGATACAGCTACAAAGTACGCTGTTAAAAAGGTTGTCTTCTTGCCTAAGTAAAAGTGACTTAAAATAAGAAGAGGAATGTTTAGTAAAAAGATAAGTGCACCGATATTGTAGTGCATTAAATAACCGATAATCATCCCTACACCAGCGAACCCACCGCTAATCATATTATGCGGGATAAAAAACATATTCATAGAAATTGCATACAAAATAGAAGCTATAAAAATAACAACCAACTGTATGATAAATTCTAAGTGAAATGTTTTCGCTGCTGGGAAGGATAAAAAGGCGGTGTCGGGAACGTAATCGGCGTCTCCTAGTTGACCCATAGTATGTTTCATCTCCATATTCATTTTTGATTACAAGAAGAGAATAAAGGTTTTTTCAAAAACTGGCAATAGTTTTATTATAATGCAAAAATTTTATAAATTTCTAATAAATCAAGCCTATTCATTGATGTGTGTGAATATACTAAAGAAAGCGAATACAATGTTTCTTAATTATTATTTTCTTGAGAAAATATGCAAAATGCTTTTTTTGAAAATAAAAGGAAATAGAGAATGTTTGCTGAATGTGCTAAAATGACCTTATTAAGGATGTGAAGCGATGGAATTTTTATTGCAGGATGCAATTCTATATATATCGTTTGTAACGACAGCACTTTGTTTATTAGAAGTTTTCTTCCTTGCTAATGTTTCTCGCTTTGTGCGTCAACAAGCATCAAGCGGTAGACAAAGAGCTTTTGCGTTAGTTGATACATGTGAAGATAGTGCGGGAAATGTACCGCTATTTTCTATTTTTTATAAATATGGAATGATTCGTTCTGTACGCAGACAAGAATCAAGTGAAGAGAATGACGAGGTCGGTCCGTATACACCAATGTTTCGCTAAATAATTACGAAACATTGGAGGAATGAACATGTTAAAATCATACCGAGCTGTGCTCGTTAGTTTATCATTATTACTTGTTTTTGTTTTATCTGGTTGCAGTAATGCGGCCCCAATTGATGCACATAGTACTGGGATTTGGGATCATTATTTTGTATATCCAATCTCGTTTATGATTCAATTTGTTGCGCATCATATATCTGGAGCTAGCTTTGGGATTGCCATCATTATCATGACGCTCGTTATTCGTTCAGCCATGATTCCATTAGCTGTTTCGCAATATCGCAGCCAAGCGAAAATGAAGAAAATGCAACCTGAATTGCAGAAGCTAAAGAAAAAATACGGTGATGTAAGTAAAGATCTTGAAAAACAAAAACAGTATCAAAAAGAAATGTCAGAACTAATGAAATCAGGCGGTTGGAATCCACTTGCTGGTTGCTGGCCAATTTTTATACAAATGCCGATTTTCTCTGCTTTGTATTATGCGATTAGCCGAACAGAAGAGATTCGCACATCTTCGTTTTTATGGGTGAACTTAGGACATGCAGATCCATATCATATATTACCGATTATTGCAGCGTTAACGACATTTATTCAAATGAAAGTTTTCCAATCTAATATTACACCTGGAGAACAAGTACAGATGCTAAAGATGCAGCAAATTATGATGCCGGCAATGATTCTATTTATGGGGTTTGCGGCGCCATCAGGACTTGTATTGTACTGGATAACAGGTAACTTATTTACAATGACACAAACAATTGTATTAAGAAAAATAATGGAACGTGAAGAGTTACAATTACAAAAAGCATAGAGAAACACCGCTCATCACGAGCGGTGTTTTTTATTTGAATCGTTAAGGAAATTTTAAGGAACCAACATTACTATAGGTGATGTATACGAAAGTGTACATGCTTTAGAAATATGAAGGAGGAAATTTCCTATGAAGAAGAAAACAGTTGGGTATTTAGCGATTGCAGGTGCTTTATCATTCGGAATCATTGGAGGAGTCGGTATTCCGGCATTCGCGGCAACGAATACTCCGGCAACAGATCAGCCTGCAAAAACGGCGAAAAAGGATTTGGATGACGCTACAAAACAAAAAGTAAAAACAATTATGGACGATACAAAGAAACAGTTAGAGGAACTAGGTGTAAAGCTTCCGGAGAAAGAAAAACGTAAAGACATGTTCCCAGGATTAGATGATCAAACGAAAGAAAAAGCGAAGTCAATTTTAGAGCAAGAGAAATCTGGAAAATTAACGCATGAGCAAGCAAAAGAGGAATTAACAAAGATAGGCGTGAAAATGCCGGAGAAGGGTAAGCATGGAGACATGTTTGCAGGATTAGATGAACAGGCGAAAGCAAAAGTGAAGTCGATTTTAGAGCAAAAGAAATCTGGAAAATTAACGCATGAGCAAGCAAAAGAGGAATTAACAAAGATAGGAGTGAAAATGCCGGAGAAGGGTAAGCGTAAAGACATGCTTGCTAACTTAGATGAAGCAACAAAGAAAAAAGCAAAGTCTATTTTTGAACAAGAAAAGTCCGGAAAATTAACGCATGAGCAAGCAAAAGAAGAATTAACAAAACTAGGTGTAAAACTTCCAGAGAAAGAGAAGCATGAAGATATCTTTGTGGGATTAGATGAAGCAACGAAAACAAAAGCAAAAGCGATTTTAGACAATGAAAAGAAACAATTAGAGGAATTAAATGTGGATCTTCCGCATCATAAAGTGAAACTTTAATCAGTGGTGCATTTCCACTGATTATTAGCCCTCACCAATCGGGCTTTTACGGGGCAAGTTTTTTTATGAAAAAAGAAGATAAATAATGGATTTATGTATCTTTCGTGGGGCAACCGGAAGGTACGTGCGAGGACCGATTTCTACTTATAGAAATCGGTCTCTTTTAATGATTCAATAAAATTCTTTTCATTGTTAGTATGTATCCGAAGACGCAGTAGAAGATTGCAAAACCGATAAACACTTCCGTATATTGATATTTACCCAATACGTAGAAGGAACCAGCTGGTATAATAGCTACCGCTAAAATGCTATAACCAGGATACTTGTGCCGATGCATGATAGCGAATAGAACAGAGAGACATGTAGCGATGATACAAAAGACAGCAATCATTATTGATGCACCTCCTAAATGGAATATACCATTTTTAGGGAAATAGAGAAGTTTTGTATCTTCTGTTATAATATAAGAAGAGAATTCTTTCTTATGTTATATAAAAAATATATTGATTTTTTATAACAATTCAATATAATGAACAATAACTACAAAATTCGACATCAAGAAGTGATGATGAGGACACGATCAATTTTTTACGATTCTCAGAGAGGGAAGCCTTTGGCTGTGAGCTTCCTAATACGGAAAAATAGATTACCACCTCTGAACTGCAGCAGTGAACGAATATCTAGTAATTGCTTGCCGGCAAAAACCGTTATTTAGACTTGAGAAATTGGTGAAGTGTGTTACTTTACGAATTGAAACAAGGGTGGAACCACGAATACAACACTCGTCCCTTTTTTAGGGAGGAGTGTTTTTTTATTTCATTTTTGCATCACACTAGGATTGGAAGGAGGATACGCAGCATGCATCATGATGAGAAGAACAAAATTGGTTTAACAGTAGCACTTTCTATCGTAGTAGGAACGATTATTGGATCTGGTGTGTTCATGAAGCCAGGGAGCGTATTAGATTACTCGGGAAGTTCTAATATGGCCATTCTTGCTTGGGTAATTGGTGGTCTATTGACGCTAGCGAGTGGTTTAACAGTAGCTGAAATTGGAGCGCAAATCCCGAAAAATGGTGGTTTGTATACGTATTTAGAGGAGATTTACGGAAGTTTTTGGGGATATTTATCAGGTTGGATGCAAACAATTGTTTATGGACCTGCTATTATCGGAACATTAGGCTTATACTTTAGTTCTTTAATGATTAATTTTTTCTATTTAGATAAAGCATGGAATTTACCAATTGCAATTGGAACGGTTGTGTTCCTTGGCGTTGTAAATAGTATGGGAACAAAATACGGAGGTATCGTTCAAACAATCACGACAATTGGGAAGATGATTCCGATTGTGTTAATTGTTGTGCTAGGTTTTTGGAAAGGGAATAGCGATATCTTTAACGTAGTTGTGCCGATATCGGAAAATCAAAGTATCGGTATGGCAATTTTAGCAACGTTATTTGCTTATGACGGCTGGATTTTACTTGCTTCAATTGGCGGGGAAATGAAGAATCCAACAAAGTTATTACCGAAAGCAATGACAGTTGGGATTTTAATTGTAACAGCTGCATACGTATTAATTAACTTGGCGTTATTAAATGTATTACCAGCAGCGAAAATTGTAGACCTTGGAGAAAATGCAACAGCGACAGCTGCCGGCATGCTACTTGGAGAATATGGCGGGAAAATTATTAGTATCGGTATTATCGTTTCTATTTTCGGTTGTTTAAATGGAAAGATTTTAACGTTCCCACGTATCCCGATGTCGATGGCAGAACGTGGACAACTTCCATTTGCTAAGTTTATTGCAAAGGAAAGTCCAAGATTTAAAACACCAGCAAATGCGATTACTGTTGAAATCATTTTAGGAATTATTTTAATGATTATTAGTGATCCAAATAAGCTATCTGAGATTTCCGTATTCATTATTTATATTTTCTATGTGATGACTTTTATTGGTGTCTTCATTTTAAGAAAACGTAATAAGAATAAAGAGCGTGCATATAGTGTACCGTTATTCCCAATCGTACCAATTGTTGCGATTTTAGGTTCGCTTTTTGTAATCGGTAGTGCGATTATTAACGATCCAGTAAGTTGTTTTTTATCAATTGGAATTGTATTTACGGGACTTCCGGTGTATTGGTACTTGAATAAGAAGAAAGAAACAGAATGATGGAAGGGTAGGCGTATAATACGCCTACCTTTTTTACTGCAAAAAAATTATACTTGCGTCCACTTTCTATTTTGGTTACTATAGTCGTAGTAACCAAAATAGAAAGCGTGGGGAAAGACTTGAATTTTCGTGTTTATATTTTAGCTATCGCGGCTTTCGTAGTCGGAACGGTTGAGTTAATTATAGGAGGAACGCTCGATTTAGTTGCCAATGATTTAGGAGTATCTATTAGCGCAGCTGGTCAGCTTATCACAATATTTTCGGTAGTATTTGCTTTGTCAGGTCCAGTTTTATTAGCTGTGACAGGGAAGTTTGAAAGAAAAACATTGTATGTTGGAGCATTATCGATTTTCTTAATCGGAAATATCATTTCGGCATTTAGTGTAAATTACGGAATGTTAATGTTCTCAAGGGTTATTTGTGCGGCAAGTGGTTCATTAATTATTGCACTATCGGTAACACTTGCTTCTAGTGTAGTGGAACCGCATTTTCGTGCGCGTGCAATTGGAATCATTTTTATGGGGATTAGCGGATCACTCGTACTTGGAGTACCGCTCGGTCTTGTGCTCGGAAATGCATACGGATGGCGTGCGCCATTTGTATTAATTTCGATATTAACAGTTATGGCTATTGCTTGTATTTCATTGTTCTTAACGAAAGTACCACCGACATCGGTATTATCAATAAAGAAACAACTTGCTACTTTAAAAGATAAAAAAATTGTAAGTGCACAGTTAACATCCTTTTTATTTTTAACGGGTCATTTAACACTATATGCATATTTAACGCCTTTCTTAAAGGATGTCATGCATGTTGAAGCAAACTGGATTAGTGTGTTTTACTTCATTTTCGGAATCGCAGCAGTAATTGGCGGCGGATTTGGTGGATGGCTTGCTGATAAATGGGGGTCGAAGAAAAGTATTATCTCGATTATTATCGTATTTGCATGTGCAATCTTCATGTTGCCATTAATGACATTCTCATTCCCGCTCTTCATCATTATGATGGGACTTTGGAGTATGCTGAGCTGGGCGGTTTCACCAGCACAGCAAAATTATTTAATTGAAATTGCACCGGAATCAGCTGGTATTCAGCAAGGTTTAAATAACTCTGCGCTTCATTTAGGAATTGCACTGGGTTCAACAGTAGGTGGAGTTGTTATTGAAAAATCATCTGTTATATATAATGCTTGGGTAGGCGGTGGCTTTATTATATTAGCACTACTTTGTGCGATTTTCTCGATTACAAGAGGACGCTCTACTCAGTTCGTGAAAGAAGAATCTATCGTTTGATAGGTTCTTTTTTATTTGTAAAAAATTGCAGGTTTTAGTAGAAAGATGGAGAAGGTGTATATAGCGAGGTGAGGTATATGTATACGAATTTTTCAATTATTGGTCTTCTAATTTCAATGCTCCCTTTGTTTCTTATTATTCTTGCACTTAGATGGGTTCGTTTCATCTATAAAAATTCTGAGAAACAGGTAGAGCAAAATGAGAAAATCATTGAGCTGTTGATGGAGATAAAGGAACAAAACGAAAAGGAGTCTAAGTGAAAAACTAGACTCCTTTTTATTATTTAATTAGTATCTTAATTTCATTAACAAACTCTTAATTTCCTCATCTTCCATAAAGAGATCGTGGTGCTTCTGGGTGATCTTTGCAAGTGCAACGTCGTGATAGAAAAATTCTGTAAAGAACTTTACGAAAGGTTGTGACATTGTTTTCATCGCTTGCCATGACTCTTGTTCTACGCCAGCAAATAAAATTTCACGATCGTCAACGATGAGTAGTAAGTAGCGCTCTAATGCATTAGGCTCTTCAGCTGGGATTAGAAAATGCATCTTTTCTAAGTCTGTTTCTACTTCTCCAACAATAAGGGATTCAATTTGAACACCTTGTTTTGCTTTTTGTTCTAGTAAAGGGAGATATTCTAAAAGAGTATCATTCCAAGCTGAAATACGGATTGATTCTTTTGCACTTTCAATGAGTTCTTTACTTTGAACTCGAATAGAAGATTGCATTTTTAAGCTCCACACACGGTCATCTGTAAATGATTTTTTTGATATATTTGTTTCCAGTTCTTTAATATTTGATTGGAATTCTGTCGTTAATTTTTCAATTGCTAGCTTTAGTGGTAATGCTGTATACAATTTTTTCTTTTCTGAAACAGAATCCATTACCATTCCTTTATCGATTAGGCGTGCGAGTACTTCATATATTTTTGCTTTTGGAACACCTGAATGCTTCACAATTGTTGTAGCATCTAACGGTTCATTGCTTGATACGACAACTTCATAAGCTTGGCTTTCATATTGTGAGAAACCGAATTTTTGTAACATAGTTACCTCCGAACGAATGAGATTATATTTTAAGGATAATGAACTATTTGTTTTTGCACAAGTGGTAGTCCGTTTTCTAATTGTATTAAGGTGAGAATTAATTTCAATTTTTTAATTTTATCTATTATACTTAATATAATGATTAATAAGATTTTAGTTTAATGCGAAGGGGATGCTAGGGGGAAGATGTTAAGAAGTTTACGTTTAAAAATTGCGGTAGTGTTTTCAGTACTTATTTCTATGATGTTCGTAATATTGGGTACAGCTGTGTATCAATTACAGAAAGAAAAGGAAGTGCGTTCCTTAGACGAGTATTCTCAAAATGCGATGGATCTTGTGACAGAGCAACTTACGACATTTGTTCAAAGAACGGATGAAGATATGGGGTATTATGCGAACAGTGAGATGATTCGTAATATGCTTCAAGGTGGGGTTACTCCAGAAGAGGAAGCGTTTTTAACGAAAGAGTTTGCAGAGTATAAAAAGAATCATCCTGGTATTTTAGATTTATATATTGGTACGAAAGATAAAAAAACATTAAGTGCCAATCTTGCTGAAGGTGGGCAAGTGCCAGAAGGATACGATCCAACGACAAGACCATGGTATAAAGATTCAGAGGCTGATGTAAAAAAGGTCCATTGGGGACAACCTTCTTATGAAATTGCAACAGGAAAGTTAAGTGTAGGTGTTTCTAAAGCAATTACAGCTCAAGATGGGTCTGTATTAGGTGTTGTTGCGATGGATGTATCGCTTGGGACGATTCAGAAGTTGCTTCACAATATTCAATACAATAATGACGGAGAAATGTTTATTATAAATGATAAAAATATGGCTCTTGTTTATCCAGAAAAGATAGGGAAAGATGTTTCTAAAGAGCCACTTATAAAGAGCTTAAATAAAGAGGTAACAAAATATGCGGTCACTACAATAAAAGGTGAAGATGTAGTTGTTTATAGTCAATCATTTGATACGATGAAATGGACGATAGGAATCTTTTATCCGAAAGAAACGATCGATGGGCTATTAAATAGTACAAGAAATACAGTTATTATAATGGCATGTATTAGTTTATTAGTTGGAATCGTAGCTTCCTACTTGTTCTCAAGAAGATTAGCAAGACCACTGCAACTATTAAAGAATCACGTGCAAAAAGTAGCAGAAGGCGATTTAACGCTGCGAATGAAAGTGACAAGTAAAGATGAAGTTGGAGAGTTGACGAAGCACTTTAATGATATGGTTGAACAAATGAATGAAATGGTAAGTAAAATTAAAAACAGCGTATCAACGGTGCAACAATCAACGAATAGTTTACATTATTTAACGAACGAAACAGTAGCGGCTAGTAGAGAAGTGTCAGGAGCAATGGATGATGTGAGCGGAGGAGCTTCTACTCTTGCGAATAGTGTGGATGAAGTTTCAGCTCAGCTCGAAAATATGGCGGAGTCAGTGGAACAAATGAACAGCTCTGTTGATGAAATAAAAGGAGTGGCTGGCAAAGCGGAAGAGGCATCTAAGCAAGGATTAAATACAATGAGGAACTTAGTTCGTACGAGGGGACAATCATCTTCAATTGTTGTTCATACAGAAGAAGCATCGGGTAAGTTAGAACAAAGAGTTGGATCTATTCAAAATGTGGTTGAGCTTATAAAAGGTATTTCGGATCAAACAAATTTACTTGCTTTAAATGCTTCGATTGAAGCTGCCCGTGCAGGTGAGCAAGGTAAGGGATTTGCGGTTGTTGCTGAGGAGGTTCGTAAATTAGCGGAACAATCAAAAGAGGCAACTGGAGAAATCACAACGATGATTGGTGATGTGCAAGTAGAAGTAAAAAGAGTTGTAGAAGTTGTAAGTAAATTGAAAGATATTGCAGATGTGCAAAATAAAGTGACGACAGAGGCGGAAATAGAGTTCCGGACAATTATGTCAGTTGTAAATACGATTAGTACTTCAGTTGAAAAAATTGTAGCAGAGGTACATAACATAGGTTACGAGCAAGGGGAAATTACAGCGGTAATGCATACAATTGCTGGTACGAGTCAAGAAAGTGCAGCTGTTTCTGAAGAGGTACATGCTGCAACGGAATCACAGGTGAATCATTTAGAAAAGGTAGCTCACACGATGGAAAGTTTGACAGAACATATGAGAGATTTAGAAAGATTAGTCGAGCAGTTTAAAGTGGAAGAGTAACATATTAGTAAAATGAAGAGGATTTCGGTAAAATAGACAATGGATATATAAGAAACGATTATAGGAGGAAGACTACTATGGCAATTGTTGATGTATCGATTATTCCAGTAGGAACAGGTAATCCAAGTGTTAGTGAATATGTAGCAGAAGTACAAAAGGTGCTAGAGAAAAATGCGGATCGTGTGAAGTATCAATTAACACCGATGAATACAATTATTGAAGGAGATCTTCCTGTCATTCTAGAAGTAATTCAACAAATGCATGAAGTTCCATATACGAAAGGTGCACAGCGTGTTGCAACAACTATTCGTATTGATGATCGTCGTGATAAAGTAAGCACAATGGAGAAAAAATTAAACTCTGTTCGATCAAAATTATAAGAAAAAGCAGCGATCTTCGCTGCTTTTTTCATATAGGAGGTAAATAAGATGAGTGAAAAGTTTAATGAACAATTTGACGGGTTGTTAGAGAAATACACGGAACTATTACTTGGAGAGAGCAATGAAGAGAGAAAAGAGCAGGTGCAGAAGTGGGCGCTTTATTCTTACATAGCGAAGACAATGCCAGCTTTAGTAAAGCATTGGAATGAGACATATCCAGATGCGAAAGAAGAGATGGTGCAGTTAATTACAGATATTAAAAGGCTGAATGAAGAGAAGCGAAATGAGCAATAAAAAAACTTGAGGGAAATATAATCGCAAGTTTTCTGTATTAATATCCTTATATAACTTACGTGGAATATTAAGGGTTTTATAGGCATGTCGAATATTTTCGGTATGCCTATTTTTGCCCTAGTAAACCCGTTTTTTCTAAATGTCGAAAAATATTCCCTTCATATTTGCATGCGAGAATATAGGTTTTTAAATGTTTTTATAGTATTTTATAAATTATCTAAATAATTATTTGTATCCAATAATTTTAAACAATGATATAATTTTGAAGAGGGGTAAAAAACAGATAAATTACAGTCATAGGGGTGAATTACATGGAACAATTAATGCGAAATTCGTTTCTTTTCTTATCTAAAAATAAAGCGCTAACAAAACTGGCTAAAAAGTACGGTTTACGCTTTGGTGCAGGTCGCTTTGTCGCAGGGGAGACAATTGAATTAGCGACAGCAGCTATTAAACAATTGAACAAGCAAGGACTTTGTGTAACAATCGATTATTTAGGGGAATTCGTTGATAATGAAGCAGAAGCAAATGAAATGGCTAACCAATCGATTGAAGCGATCCGTGCAATTGGAAGAGAAGGTCTTGATTCGCAACTTTCTTTAAAGATGACTTCTATGGGATTAGATATCTCTGATGAAATCGTAATGAACAATATGCGCCGTATTTTAGAAGCTGCAAAAGAAAATGGCGTGTTCGTTACAATTGATATGGAAGATTATACACGCTGTGGTAAAACAATTGATATCTTTAAACAATTAAAATCTGAATACGATAATATTGGTACTGTTATTCAAGCTTACCTATATCGTACAGAAAAAGATATGGAAGAATTAAATGCGTATAATCCTAATTTACGTCTTGTAAAAGGTGCTTATAAAGAACCTGAAGAGGTAGCATTCCCAGATAAGAAAGATGTAGATGACAATTATAAAAAGATTATTAAAATGCACTTATTAAATGGAAATTATACTGCGATTGCTTCACATGATGAAGCGATTATTGAATATACAAAAAAACTTGCTGAAGAACACAACATTCCAAGGGATCAATTTGAATTCCAAATGTTATATGGTATTCGTAATGAGCGTCAACTTGAGCTAGTAAAAGAAGGTTACAAAATGCGTGTTTACGTACCTTATGGAAACGACTGGTATGGCTACTTCATGCGTCGTCTAGCAGAGCGTCCAGCAAACGTTGCGTTCGTATTAAAAGGTATGGTTAAAAAATAACCAAGGAGAAAATACTCCTTGGTTATTTTAATTGCTGAAATGCATAATGTGCCATTTTCTTCGTATCAGGATATAGTTGCGCCCGAGTAGAAGATAATACGACGTTAATGACGCGTTTACCATCTTTTTCATCGACTGTTACGACTGTATATTTGCCAAGTGCTGATAGACCGCTTTTACTTCCAATCGCATATGGATCGTCATATAGTTCTTCTCGTCCATAGTTTGCGATATTTGGAGAGCGTTCTGAAGTATGTAGAGTTGTACGTGTTGAATTCATATATTCTAAAACAACTGGATACTTTAATGCTTCTTTCGTAATCATAGCAATGTCATATGGTGATACTTTATTTCCAATCGCATCAGCACCACTTGCGTTCTTGAAAGTCGCATGCTTTGTACCAAGTTCCTTCGCTCTAGCATTCATCATTTTCACAAATTCATTTTTTGATCCTGCGATATGTTCTGCAATTGATTCAGCTATTGGATCTGCACTAATGATAAGCATAAGTTTTAATGCCTCATCACGTTTTAATTTTTCTCCAGCACGAAGTTTAATTTTCTTACTTTGACTTTCTGTTTTAATTGCATTTTCTGTAACTGTAATTTCTTCATCTTCTTTTACATTCTCTAGTAAAAGAAGGGTTGTCATCATTTTGGCTATACTAGCCGGATAAGAGCGTTCGTCTTCACGTTTCCCATACAAAATTTCACCTGTGTCTGCATCGATTGTAATGGCGTATTGCCCAGTAATGTTAGGTTGATTAACTCTTACAGCTTGTTGCCTTTGTGCATAAGAGAAGAAAATCATCCCTGTAAATAGTGTAGCAATCATTACAATCATAACTATTGTTCGTTTCATCATCGGTCCCTCTTTTGTTTTCCATATGTACAAATAAATTGGGCAGAAAAAGCAGCCATTAATCATTATGCCACGTTCTCTGCCCAAAAATATAGCGTTATTTTTCGCCCATATTATGCTTCTTATATTGTTGGTTGTTACCTTGGCGTCCTTTTTCAACACCGTGATTATGCGGACCTGCGTTTCCAGTTACACTAGCTGCACTAATTCCAGCCTTTGAAGGGTTCTTCTTAAGTTTTGCCATATATATTCCTCCAGTTTCGTCAGATTATAAAAAGGAAAAGTGCATTTAAACAAAGAAAATACACATGTATAGCATAGCCAAATGAAAGAAAAATATTTATTTCAGAAAATTTTATCAATAAATATATTGCGAAAATTTAAACAGTATCATATATTTATTAGTAGAGGCTCACTCATTGATTGCGACTTATGTCGAAAAATTGAATGAGCATTCATTCAAGAATAGGGGGAGAATTGGATGTTCCAAATTAAAAAGGCTGCTGTTCTAGGTTCAGGCGTAATGGGTTCGGGAATTGCGGCACACTTAGCTAATATTGGTATTCCGACATTATTGCTTGATATTGTACCACCTGCGCTTACGAAAGAAGAAGAAGCGAAGGGACTTACATTAGAACATAAAAGTGTGAGAAATCGTTTTAGTAATACGGCTGTGCAAAAATTATTAAAGCAAAAACCAGCTCCTCTGACAGTGAAAGGAAATCTAGCACTGATTGAAGCAGGTAACTTAGAAGATGATCTTGAGCGTCTAGCTGATGTAGATTGGATTATTGAAGTAGTAGTTGAAAACTTAGAGATTAAAAAGAAATTATTTGAAAAAGTAGACGCTGTTCGTAAACCGGGTTCTATTGTCAGCTCGAATACGTCAGGCATCTCAGTTGAAAAAATGGCAGAAGGTCGTTCAGACGACTTCCAGAAACACTTCTTAGGCACACACTTTTTTAACCCACCACGATATTTAAAACTTCTAGAGGTAATACCGACGAAAGAAACAGATCCACAAGTATTAAGCTTCATGAAACTATTTGGCGAAGACGTTCTTGGAAAAGGCGTTGTTATCGCAAAAGACACACCAAACTTTATTGGAAACCGCATCGGTACGTACGGTTTACTTGTTACTCTTCAAGAGATGGTAAAACGCGGCTATAGTATTGGGGAAGTTGATTCTGTAACAGGCCCACTTATTGGTCGTCCGAAGAGCGCAACGTTCCGCACATTAGATGTTGTCGGCTTAGATACATTCGTACACGTTGCAAATAACGTATATGAAAATGTGCAAGAAGAAGAGCGTGATGTATTTAAAGTACCAGCTTTCATGCATGAAATGCTTGAGAAAAAATGGCTTGGAAGTAAAACGGGTCAAGGCTTCTTCTTAAAACAAGGGAAAGAAATTTTAGAGTTAAACCCTAAAACGATGGAATATGAAGCGCGTAAAAAATTAAAAGCTGCATCCGTAGAGTTAAGTAAACAAGAAAAAGGATTAGCGAATAAATTGAAAGCGCTTGTATACGCGAAAGATCGTGCAGGAGAGTTGTTATGGAACATCATTACACCAACTCTTTTATACTCTGCAAAACTTCATAAAGAAATTGCTGACGATATCGTTGCAATTGACCAAGCGATGAAGTGGGGCTTCGGCTGGGAGCAAGGACCATTTGAAGTGTGGGATGCAATCGGTGTTGAAAAATCTGTTCAAAAGATGGAAGAAAACGGCGTAGTTGTTCCTACTTGGGTGAAAGAAATGTTAGAGAAAGGTTTCACTACTTTCTATAAACATGATAACGGCGATAGCTACTATTACGATAATGGCGAATATAAGCTAATCGAGCGTAATAAAAAAGCAATTTCTCTTAAGCAATTAAAAGCGAAAAATGGTGTATTAAAGAAAAATAGCGGAGCGAGCTTAATTGATTTAGGCGACGGCATCCTTTGCTTAGAATTCCATTCGAAGAGCAATGCAATCGGTATGGATATTACGCAAATGATTAACTATGCTGTTGATGAAGTAGAAAAAAATTATAAAGGTCTTGTTATCGGTAACCAATCGAAGAACTTCTGCGTTGGTGCGAACTTAGCGATGATCTTAATGGAAGCACAAGACGACAATTACTTTGAAATTGAGTTGGTTGTGAAAAACTTCCAAGATGCAATGACGAAAATTAAGTACTCTTCTAAGCCAGTTGTAGCAGCACCATATGGTATGACGCTTGGCGGAGGTACAGAAGTTTGCTTACCAGCAGCTAGCATTCAAGCTTCTAGTGAAACGTATATGGGCTTAGTAGAAGTTGGTGTTGGCTTAATTCCTGGCGGAGGCGGTAATAAAGAGCTATACATTAAACACTTAAATAAAATGCCAAATGGTGTAGAGTTTGACCTGCAAAAAGTTGCGAATAAAGTGTTCGAATCTGTAGCGATGGCGAAAGTTTCTACATCAGCCCAAGAAGCTGTATCGAACAACTTCTTAGGCGATAAAGACGGTATTAGTGTGAATGGTGATCACTTACTATATGATGCGAAACAGAAAGCACTTGCTTTATATGAAGCTGGTTATAAAGCACCGATTCGTAAAAAGATACCAGTTGTTGGTGAAACAGGATATGCAACTCTTGTACTTGGTGCAGAAGCAATGCATTTATCAGGTTACATTTCTGAACATGATCTTCACATTGCGAAGAAACTTGCATATGTCATTGCGGGTGGAAAAGTGCCGTACGGAACAGAAGTTGATGAGCAATATTTATTAGATGTAGAACGTGAAGCATTTATTAGCTTAGTAAGTGAGATGAAATCACAAGCAAGAATGCAGCACATGCTTGTAAAAGGAAAGCCATTACGTAACTAATAACGAGGGGAGATATCGTTCATGAGAGAAGCTGTCATTGTTGCGGGAGCAAGAACACCAATTGGAAAAGCAAAGAGGGGTTCATTAAAAGCAGTTCGTCCTGACGATCTAGGGGCGTTAGTAGTAAAGGAAACGTTAAAGCGTGCGAATTATGAAGGACCAATTGACGATTTAATTTTCGGCTGTGCGATGCCAGAAGCAGAGCAAGGTTTAAATATGGCTCGTAATATCGGTGGATTAGCAGGACTTTCTTACGATGTTCCAGCTATTACGATTAACCGTTACTGTTCTTCAGGTTTACAAAGTATCGCTTACGGAGCAGAGCGTATTATGCTTGGTCACTCTGAAGCTGTATTATCAGGTGGAGCGGAATCAATGAGTTTAGTTCCAATGATGGGACACGTTGTTCGTCCGAATAGTCGCCTTGTAGAAGCAGCTCCAGAATATTATATGGGTATGGGACATACAGCAGAGCAAGTTGCTGTGAAATATGGAATTTCTCGTGAAGAGCAAGATGCATTCGCAGTAAGAAGTCATCAACGTGCTGCCAAAGCATTAGCGGCAGGGAACTTTGCTGATGAAACAGTATCTGTAGATGTAACGTTACGTACTGTTGGAGCAAACAACAAATTACAAGAAGAAACAATCACTTTCGCACAAGACGAAGGTGTAAGAGCAGAAACGACATTAGACATCTTAGGTAAATTACGTCCAGCATTTAACGTTCGCGGTTCTGTAACAGCTGGTAACTCTTCACAAATGAGTGATGGTGCAGCATCTGTATTATTGATGGATCGTGAAAAAGCAGTAAGTGATGGTATGAAGCCACTTGCGAAATTCCGTTCATTTGCAGTAGCTGGCGTACCACCAGAAGTAATGGGAATCGGTCCAATCGCTGCAATTCCGAAAGCGTTAAAACTAGCTGGTTTAGAGCTATCTGATATCGGCCTATTCGAACTAAATGAAGCATTCGCTTCACAATCAATCCAAGTTATTCGTGAACTTGGTTTAGATGAAGAAAAAGTAAACGTAAACGGTGGTGCAATCGCACTTGGACATCCACTTGGCTGTACAGGAGCAAAACTAACACTATCTCTTATTCACGAAATGAAACGCCGCAACGAACAATTCGGTATCGTAACAATGTGTATCGGTGGCGGAATGGGAGCAGCGGGAGTATTTGAATTACTATAAAAAAAGTGGAAGCGGCTTGCTCAGAATGTGAGGGGGATGGAGCTTCAGACGAAGAGGCGCTCTTTGCCTCGTAGGAAGAAGCGAAGCCACCGAACATTCTAGCCACTGGAACTGGACTATAAAAAAAGTGGAAGCGGCTTGCTCAGAACAGGAGGGCGTTGGAAGCCCTGACGAAGAGGCGCTTTTTGCCTCACAGGAAGGGGTGAAACGACCGACTGTTTTAGCCACTGGAACTGGATTATAAAAAAAGAATGGAAGCAACGAAGGTTTATAAAAAATAAAATTGAGAGCCAGCTTCTTTCTTTTTTGAAAGAAGCTGCTCATGAAAATATGAAGGAGGAAATTTTCATGGAAAAAACAGTAGGAAATGCGGTTAAAGGCGGTAGCTTTTTAGTAGATGAGATTACGATTGATCAAGTGTTTACGCCAGAAGATTTTTCATCTGAGCATAAAATGATTGCAAAAACGACAGAGGACTTTATCGTAAATGAAGTTCTTCCAGAGCTTGAATATTTAGAGCAACATGAGTTTGATCGTTCTGTTCGTCTGTTAAAAGAAGCTGGAGAACTTGGTTTATTAGGTGCTGATGTACCAGAAGAGTACGGAGGAATTGGCCTTGATAAAGTAAGCTCAGCGTTAATCGCAGAGAAATTCTCTCGCGCAGGTGGCTTTGCAATTACTCACGGTGCTCACGTAGGTATCGGATCGTTACCAATCGTATTATTCGGTAACGAAGAGCAAAAGAAAAAGTATTTACCATTACTTGCAACTGGTGAGAAATTAGCTGCATACGCATTAACAGAGCCAGGTTCAGGATCTGACGCATTAGGTGCAAAAACAACTGCACGTTTAAATGCAGAAGGTACACATTATGTATTAAATGGTGAAAAACAATGGATTACAAACTCTGCATTCGCTGACGTATTTATCGTGTATGCAAAAATTGATGGAGAGCACTTCTCAGCATTTATCGTAGAGAAAGAATATGCTGGCGTATCTACAAGCCCAGAAGAAAAGAAAATGGGTATTAAATGTTCTTCAACTCGTACGTTAATTTTAGAAGATGCATTAGTACCGAAAGAAAACCTACTTGGTGAAATCGGTAAAGGTCATATTATCGCATTCAACATTTTAAATATCGGCCGTTATAAATTAGGTGTTGGTACAGTTGGATCTGCGAAACGTGCAGTAGAAATTTCAGCACAATATGCAAACCAACGTCAACAGTTCAAGCAACCAATCGCTCGCTTCCCATTAATTCAAGAGAAACTTGCGAATATGGCAGCAAAAACATATGCAGCTGAAAGTTCTGTATATCGTACAGTAGGTTTATTCGAAAGCCGCATGAGCACATTATCTGAAGAAGAAGTAAAAGACGGTAAAGCAGTAGCAGCTTCTATCGCTGAATATGCAATCGAGTGCTCTTTAAATAAAGTATTCGGTTCTGAAGTACTAGATTATACAGTAGATGAAGGTGTTCAAATTCACGGTGGTTACGGATTTATGGCAGAGTACGAGATTGAAAGAATGTACCGCGATTCTCGTATTAACCGTATTTTCGAAGGAACGAATGAAATTAACCGCCTAATCGTACCAGGTACGTTCTTACGTAAAGCGATGAAAGGTGAATTACCACTTCTTCAAAAAGCACAAAAATTACAAGAAGAGTTAATGATGATGATGCCAGAAGAAGTAGGCGATGAGCCATTAGCACTTCAAAAGTATTTAGTAACTAATGCGAAGAAAATTGGTTTAATGGTAGCTGGATTAGCGGCTCAAAAATACGGTAAAGCATTAGATAAAGAGCAAGAAATTCTTGTGAATATCGCTGACATCGTAAGTAACCTATATGCAATGGAATCAGCTGTTCTTCGTACAGAAAAAGCAATTAAAACAACTGGTCTTGAAAAGAATAAACAAAAAGTGTTATACACTGAAGTATTCTGCCAAGAAGCATTCAACGAAATCGAAGCAGATGCGAAAGAAACACTTATCGCAGTTGAAAACGGCGACATGCTACGCATGATGTTATCATCATTACGTAAATTAACTCGCCACACACCACTTAACGTAATTCCGAAGAAACGTGAAATTGCTGCGAAAATTTTAGAAGATGAGCGTTACACAGTTTAATACTTTTAAAGAACAGTAGTCGTTTATACGGCTACTGTTCTTTTTTCTGAAAAAATAAAATTTTTAGTGACATAAAACTAATACCATTAGTATAATAAAACTAATGGTATTAGTTTTCGTGAAAAGGGGGATGGAAATATGAGAATGATACATGAAAAAACGGTATATCAATTGTCATTTTTGCCAAGAGTGTTTCCAGTGAATTGTTACTTTGTGGAGGAAGAAGATGGTTTAACTTTAATTGATGCGGCTTTGCCATATAGCGCAAAAGGTATTTTACAGGCGGCTGAGAAAATAGGAAAACCAATTACTAAGATTGTATTAACACATGCGCATGATGATCACATCGGTGCATTAGACGCATTAAAGGAAGTACTTCCTAACGTTCCAGTCTATATTTCTAAGCGGGACGCAAAGCTGTTAGAAGGAGATACGACATTACAAAAGGATGAACCAAATATACCGATAAAAGGCGGTGTACCTAAAAAGGTAAAAACGGTACCTGATGTTTTATTGGAAGATGGCGACCGAGTTGGATCGCTTCTTGCGATTAGGACACCGGGACATACGCCAGGCTCCATGTCATTTCTTGATGTACGAAATAAAGCTCTTATTGTCGGGGATGTATTTCAAACAAGAGGAGGTATGGCTGTTTCGGGACAAATGAAATTTTGGTTTCCGTTTCCTGCGATGGCAACGTGGAGCAAAGAAATATCGTTACAAAGTGCAGAGAAGCTAAGCAAATATGAGCCTTCCTTACTTGCGGCAGGACATGGGAAAATGATAAAAGATCCAGGTGCTATCATAGAGCTTGCTATTAAGAAAGCTAAGCGGAATATAGAAAGTAGGAAAGAAGGTTAATTTATGTCACCGAGAATCGGACTTACATTACCGAAAATTGTAGAAACAGCAGCAGAAATTGCAGATACAAACGGAATACAAGAAGTAACGTTAGCTTCATTAGCGCAAACATTAGGGGTACGTTCACCCTCGCTATACAATCATGTAAAAGGTTTACAAGATGTACGGAAAAATCTTGGCATTTACGGAATCAAACAGCTGCATAACAGACTGGAAGAAGCGGCCGAGGATAAACGGATGGATGAAGCAGTTCATGCTTTAGGAGAAGCGTATGTAGCATTTGTCCGCAAACATCCTGGACTATATGAAGCAACTTTTTTACGAGATGAAGAAGTAAGAAAAGCAGGTGACGGAATTGTAAAGCTTTGTCTTCAGGTTTTACAGCAATACGGCTTAGAAGGAGAGAATGCACTTCATGCGACACGTGGATTCAGAAGTATTTGTCATGGATTTGCGTCGATTGAACAGCAGGGTGGATTTGGTTTGCCACTAGATTTAGATACAAGTTTACATGTATTATTGGAAACGTTTATTAAAGGATTACGTGAATAAGAAGCAAGGTAATTAGAAGCCTTAGAAGCGATTTTTAGTTATCTTTTTAATTGGGAATCTATATTCACTGACAGGCGAACAGTATAAATTAGGAAATGCATGTTTATTAGCTGGAGTACTTTGTTCTTATGCTTTAACTATCGTAGTTTTGAAAAGAAAATATTAGATGAAAAAGAGTCTCTAATGGTTTGGAGATTCTTTTTCATCTAATAAGATTATTTTGCAGGTTTGAAAAATGTATATATCGCTAAGAAAAAGCAAACGAAACTGAATACGATGGGATCTTGATATGGACTAGGCTCAGAGCCCTTCTGGATTTCTGTAAGGAAGTCATGTGTTTTCATGTTCATTGCTCCTTTATATAAGAATACTTTTAATGAAGCTAATACTTACTAATAGAGTTGCACTAATAAACAATAAGAAAAATGTAGTGTTACGATTTTTATAATTGTTAAGTGCTATAAATAGAAAAAAATGAGAAATAATATATGTAAAGGTATAGAGGTGAATAGTGGTTTTAAAGTTAATACATCAATTAGTAATTTTATATATAGGATAGTGTAAATGATGAAAAGATAACTTTAAATGTTCTTTGCATAGGCACCTCTTCTTAATATATTTGTAAATTATCAAGGTAACATAAGGATAAAATTTTAATTTTTGTATTTTTTCTGTAATTATAACATTTTTTTGTATTTATAAATAGATGTGATTGATTTGAAGTGTAAGAAAGCTTTTTCATGAATACGATTTAAAAAGAACAGAATACTAAAGGAGAATGAAAGAAGAAAGGTAGGAGTATTCCATGCAAAATTTAACAGAGCTTGAAGTAGAAAATTTACGTCATTTAATCGGTGGACATGCAACAATTATTAACAAGTTGGAGCAGTATGCACAGACGTGTACAGATCCACAACTGAAACAAATGCTACAAAAGGATGCACAAGATGCACGAAATACGAAGCAACAATTAATGACTTTTTTAGGATAGGAGGAAGCGGAACATGAATGAAAAAGATATGGTAAATGATTATTTAGCAGGATTAAATGCAAGTTTAACAAGTTATGCAAATTATATTGCTCAGTCTGATAATGAGCAGTTACATCAAACGTTAATCCAAATTCGTAATCAAGATGAGATGCGCCAACGTAATATGTATGAGTACGCAAAGCAAAAGAGTTATTATAAACCAGCAGCACCTGCGAATCCGATGATTGTGCAGCAATTGAAAAGTCAGTTAAGTGCAGAATAATAGGATGAAAAAACGAGCGAAAATGAATTCGCTCGTTTTATTTTTTGTATGTCAATAAATACATAATAAATATTTTTCCAGTTGTAACAAATATGACGAAAATGGAATATAACAATTCACAAAAAGGACAAAAACTTTGTTCGATATTTCACAAAGTATCCATGGTTTCTATCGTGATAACCTCTATAATTAAGAGTGTAAAGAACAAAAGAAATAGATTATATGATCACTTAGGAGAGATTGCTATGAAAAGACATACAAGAAAAATTGCAATTATCGGTACTGGATTAGTTGGATCAAGTTGTGCGTATTCTATTGTGAATCAAGGCATTTGCGAAGAGCTATTATTAATTGATATAAATCATGAACGTGCAGTTGGGGAAGCAATGGATTTATCACATTGCATTAACTTTACAAATACAAGAACAAAAGTATATGCAGGAAGCTATGAAGACTGCAAAGATATGGACATTGTTATTATTACTGCAGGGCCAGCACCAAAACCTGGACAAAGTCGCTTAGATACTTTAGGAGCAAGTGCAAAGATTATGGAAAGTGTTGTTGGTGGCGTAATGGAAAGTGGATTTGATGGTATTTTCTTACTCGCATCGAACCCAGTTGATATTATTACATATGAAGTATGGAAATTATCTGGATTACCTAGAAATCGTGTGATCGGTACAGGTACATCATTAGATTCTTCTCGCTTAAGAACAATTTTATCTGAAATGTTACATGTAGACCCTCGTAGTATTCATGGGTATTCATTGGGAGAACATGGTGATTCTCAAATGGTTGCTTGGTCTCACGTAACTGTTGGTGGAAAGCCAATTCTGCAAATTTTAGAAGAACAAAAAGAACGATTTGGTGAAATAGATTTAGATGAAATTGTTGAGAAGACTGCGAAAGCTGGATGGGAAATTTATAAGCGAAAAGGAACTACTTATTACGGAATCGGAAATTCTCTAGCATATATTGCGAGTTCAATCTTTAATGATGATCACCGTGTCATTGCTGTATCAGCCATTTTAGATGGTGAGTATGGTGAATATGATATTTGTACAGGAGTACCAGCTATTATTACTAGAGACGGTATAAGAGAAGTTGTAGAACTCAATTTAACAGAGGATGAAGAATCTCGATTCGCAAAATCAAACGATATTTTACGTGATTATATGAAAACAATTGGTTACTAACTTATAGAAGAAGGTGAAACAAATGAAGGAATATATAATGTCTCGTGTATTTAAAGCATCTGCTGGAATCGCACAAGGTATTTTCGTATCCCTCGGAATTGGTTTACTGATCGAAAATATAGGAAGAATTGTTGATATACCATTACTTATTACAATCGGAGTTGTTGCAAAATCACTTATGGCACCAGCAATTGGTGCCGGGATTGCTTTTATGCTCGGTGCAAATGGCCTTGTAATCTTCTCGGCTATGGTGGCTGGAGCAATTGGTGCCGGATCCATTTCAATTACTGAAGCAGGTCTAATTATTAAAACAGGTGAGCCAATCGGTGCTTTATTAACAGCAACTTTAGCTGTATATATTGGTAAACGTTTAAGCGGAAAAACTGCTTTAGATATGATGCTCGTTCCATTTGCGGCAATATTAGGCTCTGGTTTAGTTGGTATTTGGTTAGCTCATAATATTACTCCTGTTTTAAACGCAGTTGGAGCTTTTATTAAAGATAGCTCGGCTGGTAGCCCGTTTATCGCTTCTATCGTCATTGCAGTAGTTTGGGGACTATTACTTATCTCTCCAGCTTCATCAGCTGCGTTAGCAATTGCACTTAGCTTAGACGGTGTTGCAGGTGGTGCTGCTCTTGCCGGATGCGTCGCTCAGTTTATCGGATTCTCTGTCATCTCAGCGAAAGAAAACAATTTAGGTGGCATATTAGCTCAAGCCCTTTGTACTCCGAAAGTACAGTTGCCAAATATCACTAAAAATCCAATGATTCTCGTTCCAACTGTCGTCGCCAGTGCTATAGTCGGTCCAGTATCCGCATTAATTTTCCAACTGGAAGCAGGAAAGGAAATTGCAGGTCTTGGATTAAGTTCTCTTATCGCACCAATTAATTTAATTTCCAGCCAAGGATGGGGAGTTCTCCCAGCGATGGTAATTACTTATATCGTTATTCCAGTAGCTGTTTCTTATATACTTTACATTGCTCTTAAAAAAGCAGGTCGTATTCATTCTGGTGATATGACTGTACCGCAATCTTAAATTGAAAATCTCCTTAATAATAGATAAAAGCAGACTGAGAAGCCACAGTCTGCTTTTTTGTCATGTTACATTCTATGATTTTGTTTTACTGGAACTCTTATTGGTTCTTTCGCCAATAAGAGTTGAACGCCGAAGTAAAGTATGCTTGCAAGCGTCATTCCAGAAACGGCATCTACAAAGGCATGCTGCTTCGTAAATAACGTTGATAAAATAATAAGTGTACCGAAGAAAGTAAGGATGTAATATTCAAAAGCGTGTTGCTCTCTACGCTTAAAGGCAGCTAACATAATTACAAATGTAGTAAGAACGTGAATGCTAGGGAAACAGTTTACCGGTTGATCGATACTATAAATATAGCGAACTAGTTCAGAAAATACATCTGTTCCAACGACAGTCGGACGCGGTACAGTTGTTTGCCAAAAATAATAAATAGAAAAACAAGCAAGCTTTCCAAAAATAACACTACTTAAAGTGACATAATATTGCTTTCGGTCAGCAAAGCAGTAATAAATAAGTGCGCCGTATAAGTATGGAAACCAAAGTAAATAAGGAATAATAAATGCTTTTACAAATGGAATCCAATCATCTACTACAGTTGTAACGTCTACTGCGTGAACAGTCGATTTATTTAATACGTCGTAAAGGGGACTTACGAGTACAAGTAGAAGTATATAACTTAACGGAAGAAAAGATGAAAGTTTAAATTTCTTCATGTTGATCTCCTATGTTTAGTAATGTAAGTAAATTCAATTGATTATAATATAGAAACGTGAATTGGGCTATCGATTTTACTTACATTTTCTTGAATTAACCTTACGTTTTTGTCACTTGACTAAAAAGAAGGGGAGGGTGCTATATGAAGCGTTTATCGTATTTCTTATTTTTTATATTGATATGCCTAGTCAGTGCTGGGTGTGCAAAGGATAAAGAAGGAGAGAAATTAGAATATAACGGAAGAGCACTCGTAATTGGAGTTGTTGGAGAAAAGCCGAAAGATACGTTTAGGAATGTAAAGTTTGAGGAAATGAAGTTAGAGGCACTGGAAAAGAAATCTAAGGAAGTGGATGGTTTTCTAATAATGAAAGATCACTTTCAAGAAGCCTCAACAGAGCAGTACAAAAATGTATTTTCATCGCTAAAGAAACCAGTGTTTTTTATCGGTTTACAAGATAAATCATATTCAATTTTTATTACAAAAGGGACAGAGTATAACAGTGCACGAAAAGATGTAAATGTGATGTATACGCAAGGTTTTGCAAATATCGGAAGTGGTGAAGGGCAACAATGGGCAATTGGTTTATCTAATGGAGGAAATACAGAAGAAAGTATTCATAATATGTATATCGTCGTATTTCAAACCATCGCAGATTATTTGAATAGATGATGAGGGAGCCTGTAAACGAGGCTTCTTATTTTTTTAAATAAACGTTTGTTTAAGCTGTATGTTCGGTAGGAAGAAACCGATGTAACTTAAGGGTTAAGAAAGAAAAATGGAGAATTAATCAAACGTTTGTTTAAGCTGTATGTTCGGTAGGAAGAAACCGATGCAGCTCAAGGCGTAAGAAAGAAAAATGGGGAATTAATCAAACGCTTGTTTAAGATATATGTTTGGTGCAGAATCTAAAAAAATTTATATATTTATTTTTTTCTTAACAAATGGCGGAAAAATAAGAAAAATTCGCAGGATTATTAAAAATTATCACGAAATAAGTAAAAGTTTAGCGAATAATGGTTTGAAATAATAAAACGTTTTCTATATGATAAAGGTAAAGGTTAGTAAAAAAGTAGGTGAATTTATGACAGTAACATTTTATTCATATCCAAAGTGTGGCACATGTCAAAAGGCAAAGAAATGGTTTGAGGCAAACGATGTAGCATATGAGATGATTCATATTGTTGAAAATCCACCATCAAAAGAAGATTTACGTAATTTACATGAAAAAAGTGAATTACCCTTAAAAAAATTCTTTAATACAAGTGGAATGCGTTACCGTGAACTTGGTCTGAAAGATAAGTTGAAAGATGCAAGCGAAGACGAAATGTACGAGCTTTTAGCATCTGATGGCATGTTGATTAAACGTCCAATTGTAACAGATGGAACGAATGTAACACTTGGTTTTAACGAAGAGCAGTTTGAAAGTGTGTGGAAAAAGTACCAATAAGGTATTTTTACATAATTAATACATTCACTGGAGGTACAGTCATGAGCATTCCAAATAATTTACGTTACTCTGAAGAACACGAATGGGTAAAAACTGAAGGTAATGAAGTTGTTATCGGTATCACTCACTTTGCACAAGGTGAGCTAGGCGATATCGTATTCGTTGAACTTCCTGAAGTAGGTGCAACAATCGAAGCTGACGAGCCATTCGGAAGCGTAGAATCTGTTAAAACAGTTTCTGAGTTATACGCACCTGTAAGCGGTAAAGTTGTAGCAGTAAACGAAGAATTAAGTGACCAACCAGAACTTGTTAACGAATCTCCATACGAGGGTGCATGGATGGTTAAAGTTGAACTTTCTGATGCAAGCCAAGTTGAGAAGTTATTAACTGCAGAAAAATATGCAGAAATGACAAATCAAGACTAATTTAGTCGACTAAAGGACAGCCTTTGTGCTGTCTTTTTTTATTTTGTATGAAATAATGAAAGTCAAGTTATATGTAAATAAATAAGCTATTATGAGAAAAACTGTTTTGTGGTAAGGTTTCATAAGTCTTCACAATCTGAACGAGCCGCTTACGCTTTTCTTTTGCAAAAATAAACAGGAAACAACATGAAAATAACGAATATACTATATACTAAGTTCAAGGTTATATAGTATATGGTGATCGGGTGATGACATATGATTTATGTAGAAAAAGTCATTATTGTAGAAGGTACATCAGATAGAAGAAAGATTGAATCTATTATTCGTGAACCGGTGGAAATTGTTTGTACAAATGGTACAATTGGTTTGTCGAAAATGGATGAGCTCGTTGATCAGTTTTTTGATAAGGAAGTGTATGTGCTAGTGGATGCTGATGATGCTGGAGAAAAGTTAAGGAAACAATTTCGAAAAGAATTTCCGCAAGCCGAGCATATCTATATTGATCGCTCGTACCGAGAAGTGGCAACTGCGCCATCTACACACTTAGCAAATGTATTATGGGGAGCCGACATTGACGTTTATACAGAATATTTACGGTAAGGAATGATAGAAGTGATTGATTGGACAGGAGCCGAAGCTACAGCCCTAATAGAGAACGAAGAAAAAACAGTATTATATGTATATACTCCAATGTGTGGAACATGCCAATTAGCAAAAAAGATGTTAACAGTCGTTGAGATGACAATTGAAGGCCTCAAAATTGGGATGTTAGATTTAAATTATGCTCCGCATTTAGCGAAAGAGTATGGGATTGAAAGTGTACCTTGTTTACTTGTTTTTGAAAATGGGACACTGATGAAGAAGATATACGCATTTCATTCGGTTGAATATTTATATACGGAATTAAAGTAGGCGGCAAAATTTTTGCCGCCTCGACATATTTCTTGGGAAATATGTCGAGATGCAGGGTGGATACAGTATTTGTCGAGCGAAAATAACAGGATTGCTCTTTAGTGAGAGGGAATGGTATGTAATAGAAAGTGATATGAAGGATGTGATTTAAGGTGAAATTATATTCTTTGCTTCAATCATTTGTAAATTACGCTAATGGTCAATATCATTTAGAGCCGCTTTTAAGAAAAGAAGAAAAAACTGTTAATTTCCGCTTTGGAGATGAAAGTTGTTCGTTACAAATTTCAAGAGATTATATAGAACTGCTACATGAGGAAATAGGGACGGAGCAAATCGTTTGTGTAGATGAAGAAGATGTAAAACAATTGGTAAACGGCAATGTACGATTGCAAATGTTAATGAACGATGGACGTGTACAATATTCGGGAACGTATCGAACGATGCTATTAGTCGAATCGATGTTTCATATATGTAAACCGATGTCAGTAGGTGCTTAAAATTCTGAAGGTTCATTTTTTGCGAAAATTTCTGTTGACATGGTGTTTAGATATTGATACAATTCAATTCATAAAATATAGACAATTTCATAAATTACAAATCAGACGAAAATTGAATCTGATTTCTCTTATCAAGAGAGGTGGAGGGACTGTGCCCTGTGAAGCCCGGCAACCGTCAACTTATGTTGAAATGGTGCCAATTCCTGCAAAGCAAATGCTTTGAGAGATGAGAGAGAGGGATAATGTTGTTATATACGCATAAAAACCTTTCTGCTTCTCTAAAGCAGAAAGGTTTTTTTATTGTTTGAATGTGGAGGACATTCAAATAATAAAGGTAGTGATAACGGTGGACTACGCGCATTAAACATAAAAAATTGCGGAGTCGATCTAAAATCTTTATGAAATCTAGCTTCAGCGGCTAGAACAGTCGCTTGCGCTTTTTATTTAAAAAAGGGGTGAACATCATGATTCTATTAGAGAATGTAAAGAAAATATATAAGGCGAAAAGCGGTGATGTCACTGCTGTAGATAACGCCAATTTAAAAATAGAAAAAGGCGAAATATTTGGTGTTATCGGATATAGCGGCGCTGGAAAAAGTTCTTTAATTAGATTGTTTAATCAGTTAGAGAAACCGACTTCTGGCCAAATTACAATTGCCAATCGTGTTATATCAGCAATTACAGGAAGTGAACTTCGTAAGGCAAGGCAAGAAATCGGAATGATTTTTCAGCACTTTAACTTACTTTGGTCACGAACTGTACGTGAAAATATAGAGTTTCCACTTGAAATTGCAGGTGTTGATAAAGCGAAGAGAAGAAAACGTGTTGATGAATTAATTCATCTTGTTGGATTAGAAGGGAGAGGAGACGCGTACCCATCTCAGCTAAGCGGAGGACAAAAGCAACGCGTCGGGATTGCAAGAGCTTTAGCTAACAATCCACAAGTGCTTTTATGTGATGAAGCAACGTCAGCTCTTGATCCAGAAACGACAGATCAAATTTTGGATTTACTATTAGACATTAATAAGCGCCTTGGTTTAACAATTGTACTCATTACACATGAGATGCACGTGATTCGAAAGATATGTAACCGAGTGGCGGTAATGGAGAGAGGAAAGATTGTAGAAACAGGTCCAGTACTTGATGTATTCCGTAATCCGAAGCAAGATATTACGAAACGATTTGTACAGCAGTTAACAGATTCTGAAGATACAAATGAAACGATTGAAAGTTTAATTGAAAAATATCCAGATGGAAAAGTAATTCGTTTGCAATTTATCGGTGAGGCTGTAGAAAGACCAGTGCTTCAACGATTAATGCAACGCAGTGATATAGAAGTTAGCATTTTGCAAGGGAATATCGCACAAACGAATAACGGTTCTTACGGTAGTTTAGTTGTTCATTTAAATGGTGAGGAAATAGCGATCCAGCAAGCAATAGAAGGAATTCATCAAGATCAAGTAGAGCTGGAGGTGATTGCACATGGATAAGTTACTCGCAAATGTTGATTGGAATCAAATGTTAGAAGCAACTGGTGAAACGTTATATATGACGGCAATCGCAGCTCTTGCGACATTTGTTTTAGGACTAATTTTAGGATTGTTACTCTTCATGACAGCGAAAGATAATTTATGGGAAAACAAATCAATTAATACGGTGATTGGAGCATTCGTAAATATATTCCGTTCTATACCATTCATCATTTTAATTATTTTATTAATCCCATTCACAAAGATTCTTCTTGGAACAATTCTTGGAGCAAGTGCAGCATTGCCAGCTTTAATTATTGGAGCGGCACCATTCTACGCGAGAATGGTTGAAATCGCACTTCGCGAAATTGATAAAGGTGTAATTGAAGCTTCAAAAGCAATGGGAGCGAAAACAAGCACAATTATTTTGAAAGTGTTAATTCCAGAATCGTTACCAGCATTAGTATCTGGTATTACTGTTACGACAATTGCTTTAGTAGGCTATACAGCAATGGCGGGAGTTGTTGGTGCTGGTGGCCTTGGAACACTTGCTTACTTAGAAGGATTCCAAAGAGGGAATAACGATGTAACAATCGTTGCGACAATTTGTGTATTACTAGTTGTATTTTTAATTCAGTGGATTGGTGATAGTTTAACGACTCGAATAGATAAACGGTAATAAAAAACGGGAGGATGTTTCAAATGAAAAAATTATTACTTACGGCACTTATTTCAACTTCAATTTTTGGGTTAGCTGCTTGTGGTGGGAAAGATAAAGATGAAAAGAAACTTGTTGTGGGTGCTTCTAACGTACCGCATGCTGAAATTTTAGAAAAAGCAAAACCGTTACTTGAGAAAAAAGGAATTGAATTAGAAGTCAAAAAGTTCCAAGATTACGTGTTGCCAAATAAATCGTTAGCGGATAAGGATTTAGATGCAAACTACTTCCAGCACATTCCGTATTTAGAGAAAGAAATTAAAGATAAAAAATATGATTTTGAAATAGCAGGAAAAATTCATTTAGAACCAATCGGTGTATATTCTCAAAAATATAAGAGCTTAAAAGAACTTCCAGACGGAGCGACAATCATTATGAGTAATTCCGTTACTGACCATGGACGTGGTTTAGCAATTTTACAAAAAGAAGGCATTTTAAAAATTAAAGACGGAGTAGATCCAGTTAGTGCAACTCCAAAAGATATTGCAGATAACCCGAAAAACTTAAAGTTTAAAACGGACATTGAGCCAGGTTTGTTACCACAAGTGTATAACAATATAGAAGGCGACGCTGTTTTAATTAACTCGAACTATGCAATTGATGCAAAGTTAAATCCAGAAAAAGATGCAATTGCAATTGAAGGTGATGATTCACCGTACGCAAACGTATTAGTGGTTCGTAAAGGTGATAAAGATAAAAAAGAGATTAAAGAGCTTGTAGAAGTATTGCATTCTAAAGAAATCGAAGACTTTATTAATAAAGAATATAAAGGGGCAGTTGTTCCTGTAAAAGAATAATTGCTGAAAAGGCTGGTGTATGCCAGCCTTTTTTATAACTACATAACTATAGGGGAGAAGGGGACATCATATGAAAAAGATTTTATTGTCAGTTGTTACAGCGCTGTCTGTATTTACATTAGCTGCTTGCGGAGGAAAAGAAGAGAATAAGCTTGTTGTTGGAGCCTCTAACGTGCCGCACGCTGTTATTCTAGAGAAGGCACAGCCAATATTAGAGAAAAAAGGTATTAAGTTAGAGATTAAAAAGTTCCAGGATTATGTACTGCCAAATAAAGCGTTAGCGGATAAAGAAATTGATGCGAACTACTTCCAGCATATTCCGTACTTAGATAAAGAAATCCAAGAAAAGGGATATAAAATTGTAAACGCAGGAAAAATCCATTTAGAGCCGATGGGTATTTATTCTAAGAAATATAAAAGCTTAAAAGACTTACCAGATGGCGGAACAGTAATTATGAGTAATAACGTAGCGGAGCGAGGCCGTATGTTAGCATTGTTACAAAAAGGCGGAGTGATTAAGCTTAAAGATGGTGTAGATGTTGTTAAGGCAACCGTAAAAGATGTAGTCGAAAATCCGAAAAACTTAAAGTTTAAAACAGATGTAGAGCCTGGATTGTCACCAAAGCTGTATGAAAATAATGAAGGTGATGCTTTATTTATTAATTCAAACTATGCAATTGATGCAAAATTAAATCCAACAAAGGATGCAATTGCGATTGAAGGAGCAGACTCTCCGTATGCAAACATCATTGCAGTTCGTAAAGGTGATGAGAAGAAAAAAGAAATTAAAGAGCTAGTAGAAGTGCTACATTCAAAAGAAATTCAAGATTTTATTAATAAAGAATATAAAGGTGCTGTACTTCCGGTAAGTGAATAATTATAAGGAAAGGACTGGAAAATTACCAGTCCTTTTTTCTTTATATAAATAAGAAGAAAGGTGTATCATAGAAAGATGCAAAGGAAATACTTATATACATTTGTGAAAAAACGGTTACTTTTTTTCGTCGTTTGCGATATCATTTTATTTGATATAAAATTAGAATGAGAATAAAATGAGAATATGAACGTTTTAGGAATTTTTAAAATGTATATATAGGATTAATGGAGGTATTGAGATGGCTGGTTCTACATTAACGGTTAAAGACTTACACGTATCAATTGATGGCAAAGAAATTTTAAAGGGTGTAAACCTTGAAGTAAAAGGTGGAGAAATCCACGCAATTATGGGACCTAACGGAACAGGTAAATCAACTTTATCTTCTGCAATTATGGGTCACCCAAAGTATGAAGTAACAGAAGGTAGCATCATCATCGACGGTGAAGATGTATTAGAAATGGAAGTAGATGAGCGCGCACAAGCGGGTCTATTCCTAGCAATGCAATATCCAAGTGAAATTAGCGGAGTAACAAACGCTGACTTCTTACGTTCTGCAATTAATGCACGTCGTGAAGAAGGCGATGAAATTTCTCTTATGAAATTTATCCGTACATTAGATAAAAACATGGAATTCCTAGAAATGGATCCAGAAATGGCACAACGTTACTTAAACGAAGGTTTCTCTGGTGGAGAGAAAAAACGTAACGAAATTCTTCAATTAATGATGATTGAGCCAAAAATCGCAATCTTAGATGAAATCGACTCAGGTCTTGATATCGATGCATTAAAAGTTGTATCTAAAGGTATTAACGAAATGCGCGGCGAAGAGTTCGGTTGCCTAATGATTACGCATTACCAACGTTTATTAAACTACATCACTCCAGACTTCGTTCACGTTATGATGAACGGTCGTATCGTTAAATCTGGTGGTCCTGAGCTTGCACAACGTCTAGAAGCTGAAGGTTACGACTGGATTAAAAAAGAATTAGGTATTGAAGACGAAACAACAGAGCAAGAAGCGTAAGAGAGGAGCATAAACATGACAATCGGTACATTACCTTTCGATCAAGAAACAATCCGTCAACGCGCAAGCGAAGTAAACGAAGCTGCTTGGTTGACTGAGTTCCGCTTACAAGCTCTTGCACAAGCAACTGAACTTCCAATGCCAACGCCTGATAAAACGAAAATTGAAAAATGGGACTTTATCGGAAAAGGCGACGCTGCTAAGCAAGAGCCTGTAAGTTCTTTAACAGAGCTTCCAGAAGCAGTGAAAAACTTAATCGATGAAAACAACAGCGTATTAGTACAACGCACTGGTACAACAGCGTTCGTTTCTTTAGCAGACGAAGCAAAAGAAAAAGGTGTTATTTTTACAGACATCGTAACAGCTGCAACTGAGCACGCTGAGCTAGTACAAAAGTACTTAATGAAAGATGGCGTGAAGGTAGACGAGCATCGTTTAACTGCACTTCATGCTGCATTAATCAACGGCGGTGCATTCGTATATGTTCCGAAAAACGTTGTTCTTGAAACTCCACTTCAAGCTGTATTCTTAGTAGACGGCGAAGAAGCTAACGTATATAACCATGTATTATTCGTAGCTGATGCGAACAGTACTGCAACTTATGTAGAAAACTATGTTGCAAATGAAAATGCTAAAGGTATTGCAAATATCGTAGCAGAAGTAATCGTGGAACAAGGCGCACAAGTTAAATTTGGTGCGGTTGATCTATTAGCAAAAGACGTAACAACTTACGTTAACCGCCGCGGTGTTGTTGGACGCGACGGCCGCATTGATTGGGCTCTAGGCCTTATGAATGACGGAAACACAATTTCAGAGAACGTTACAAACTTAATGGGCGACGGTTCATATGCTGATACGAAAACAGTAACAATTGGCCGTGGTAACCAAACACAAAACTTTACAACTAAAGTTGTTCACTTCGGTAAACACTCTGAAGGTTGGATTTTAAAACACGGTGTACAAAAAGATAGTGCAACATCTATCTTTAACGGGATTGGTAAGATTGAACACGGTGCATCTAAATCAAACGCACAACAATCTTCTCGCGTTCTTATGTTAGATGAGAAAGCACGCGGTGATGCAAACCCAATTCTTTTAATCGACGAAGATGATGTAATGGCAGGTCACGCAGCTTCAGTAGGCCGCGTAGATCCGTACCAATTATACTACTTGATGAGCCGTGGTATTCCAAAACGCGAAGCAGAACGTTTAGTCATCCATGGATTCTTAGCACCTGTAGTAAATGAGCTTCCAATTGAAGGAGTAAAAGCACAGCTTGTTGAGGTAATTGAAAGGAAAGTTCGCTAATGAATATTCATGAAATACGCAAACAGTTTCCAATTCTTGATCAAAAAGTGAACGGCAAACAACTTGTATATTTCGATAGTGCAGCAACTTCTCAAAAACCAATTCAAGTCATTGAAACGTTAGAACGTTACTATAAAGAATATAATTCTAACGTGCATCGCGGTGTTCATACGCTCGGTACGAAAGCTACCGACGCGTATGAAGGTGCACGCGAGAAAGTTCGCAAGTTTATTAACGCGAAATCAATGGAAGAGATTATTTTCACGCGCGGAACGACAACTGCATTAAATACAGTAGCGGCTAGCTATGGTCTTGAAAATGTAAAAGAAGGCGATGAAATCGTTATTTCTTACATGGAGCACCATAGTAACATCATTCCGTGGCAACAAGTTGCGAAGAAAACTGGTGCAACTTTAAAATACCTTCCGCTTCAACCAGACGGTACAATTTCTTTAGAAGATGTTCGTCAAACAGTTACACCGAATACAAAAATCGTTTCTATTATGCAAGTTTCAAACGTGCTTGGAACGATTAACCCTGTAAAAGAAATCGGAGCGATTGCACACGAAAATGGCGCAATTATGGTCGTTGACGGTGCACAAAGTACACCTCACATGAAAGTAGATGTACAAGATTTAAACTGTGATTTCTACGCATTATCTGCTCATAAGATGTGCGGACCTACAGGCATCGGCGTATTATATGGTAAAAAAGAATTGCTGAACAATATGGAGCCAATTGAATTTGGCGGTGAAATGATTGATTTCGTAGATTTACAAGAATCTACTTGGAAAGAGCTTCCGTGGAAGTTTGAAGCAGGTACACCGATTATCGGTAATGCAATCGGACTTGGTGCGGCAATTGATTTCCTAGAAGAAATCGGTCTTGATAATATTGAAAAGCATGAGCATGAATTAGCGCAATACGCTTTAGAAAGACTATCAGAAGTAGATGGCGTTACAATTTATGGTCCAAAGCATCGCGCTGGTCTTGTTACATTTAATATTGAAGACGTACATCCTCACGATGTAGCGACTGTATTAGATGTAGAAGGCATTGCAGTTCGCGCAGGACATCACTGTGCACAACCGCTTATGAAGTGGCTAAAAGCTTCTTCAACAGCACGTGCGAGCTTCTATTTATATAATACAAAAGAAGAAATTGATACATTTGTTGAATCGCTAATCAAGACAAAGGAGTATTTCACAAATGTCATTTAATAATTTAGATACGTTATATCGTCAAGTTATTATGGATCATTATAAGAATCCTCGTAACAATGGCGTGTTAGAAGATAGTGTTACTGTTAACTTGAACAATCCAACTTGCGGCGATCGTATTCAACTTACGATGAAAGTAGAAGAAGGTATTGTGCAAGAGGCGAAGTTTGAAGGCGAAGGATGTTCAATCTCAATGTCTTCAGCTTCAATGATGACACAAGCAGTAAAAGGTAAGAAAATTGAAGAAGCACTTCAGCTTTCGAAAATTTTCTCTGACATGATGCTAGGAAAAGAGTACGATGACAGCATCGATTTAGGAGATATTGAAGCATTACAAGGCGTATGCAAGTTCCCTGCACGTATTAAATGTGCAACATTAGCGTGGAAAGCGTTAGAAAAGGGCTTAAACGAAGATAAGTAATGTTAAAGGTTCCTAAAAATGAGGTTATCTAAGGAGGGACACACCAACATGGCGAAGCAACTGCCAGATATCGGCGATTATAAATATGGTTTCAAAGACAAAGACGTTTCGATTTTCCGTGCTGGACGCGGTTTAACAAAAGAGATCGTTGAAGAGATTTCACGTATGAAAGAAGAACCACAGTGGATGTTAGACTTCCGTTTAAAATCACTGGATAAGTTCTATGAAATGCCAATGCCACAATGGGGCGGCGACTTAAATGACTTAGATTTTGATGAAATTACGTACTACGTAAAACCATCTGAGAAATCTGAGAAGTCTTGGGATGAAGTACCTGATGAAATTAAAGCAACATTTGATAAATTAGGTATTCCAGAAGCTGAGCAAAAATATTTAGCTGGTGTATCTGCACAGTACGAATCTGAAGTTGTATACCACAACATGAAAGAAGACCTAGAAGCTCTAGGAATCGTCTTCAAAGATACAGATAGCGCATTAAAAGAGAACGAAGATATTTTCCGTGAACATTTCGGAAAAGTAATTCCACCAACAGACAACAAATTCTCTGCATTAAACTCTGCAGTTTGGTCTGGTGGATCATTCATCTACGTTCCAAAAGGTGTTAAAGTTGATACACCACTTCAAGCGTATTTCCGTATTAACTCTGAAAATATGGGACAATTCGAGCGTACGCTTATCATCGTAGACGAAGGCGCACACGTACACTACGTAGAAGGTTGTACAGCACCTGTTTACACGACTAACTCACTTCACAGTGCGGTAGTAGAAATCATCATTAAGAAAGATGCATATTGCCGTTATACAACAATCCAAAACTGGGCGAACAACGTATACAACCTAGTTACAAAACGTGCGGTTTGTGAAGAAAACGCAACGATGGAATGGATTGACGGTAACATCGGATCTAAATTAACGATGAAATATCCAGCAGTTATCTTAAAAGGTGAAGGCGCTCGTGGTTTAACATTATCTATCGCGATTGCTGGTAAAGGCCAACACCAAGATGCTGGTGCGAAAATGATTCACTTAGCACCAAACACGTCTTCAACAATCGTTTCTAAATCGATTGCGAAGCATGGTGGTAAAGTAACTTACCGTGGTATCGTACACTTCGGACCAAAAGCGAAAAACTCTCGCTCTAACATCGAGTGTGACACGTTAATCATGGATAACCAATCTACATCTGATACAATTCCTTACAACGAAATCAAAAACGATTACGTTTCACTTGAGCACGAAGCGAAAGTATCGAAAGTATCAGAAGAACAATTATTCTACCTAATGAGCCGCGGTATTTCTGAGCAAGAAGCTACAGAAATGATCGTAATGGGCTTCATCGAGCCATTCACTCGCGAACTTCCAATGGAATACGCAGTTGAAATGAACCGCCTAATCAAGTTTGAGATGGAAGGTTCTATTGGTTAAATAGAAATGCGGAGCCGACTGTTCAGACCCGTTGGCTAAGGTTCTTTCGCACAGAAGATGCTTTTTATCTTCTGGTGCGGAAGGTTCTTAGACATGAGGGTTTAGGAGGCAAAGCTGGACAATATTTAAAGTGGAAGCGGCTCGTTCAGAATGTGAGGGGGAAGAAGTGAAGCCACCGAACATTCTAGCCGCTAGAACTGGATAATATATGTATGAAGAAAGCGCCCTGCTGTGCAGGGCGCTTTTTTGTTTTGCGGATTTGTCTTGGCTTGGGAGAGGGTACCCGGGTGGGTGTTCAGCTAAATATATCAACGATTTTTCAAATATATCGATCATAAACGGGAATATATCAACGATTATTTCAATATATCAACGTTTCGACAAGGAATATCGATTTGTCGACAAGATAAGACAAAAGAAAATTCTCACATACCCCAAACATTTTATAAGAACAGAGAACGACTAGGTTTAAGACAAAGAGACTGACAAATCCACCCCTCCCTCCACTATCTGGAATTCTTTCCTGTATTAGCAAAAGTTTCTCATATAAAAAGGACAATCTTTTGCTTTTTCTCACAATGCGAGTACAATGTAAAATAGCAAGAAAAGACGAAAAGTATTTACAGGATTATTGCGTGCGCATAGCGTAAATGGCAGTAAGGAACTGAGAGGAGGTTTTTTCTCTGAATATAAATAAAGAAACAATCATCCATCTTTATCATACAAACGATATACATAGTCATTTTGAAAATTGGTCGCAAATTTCTCGGTTTGTACAAGAGGAGAAAAAGCGAAGACAGGAAGCGGGAGAGACCGTCTTGACGGTTGATATCGGCGATCATGTGGATCGTTTTCATAGTATTTCGGAAGCGACGAATGGACTTGGCAATACGAAGCTTTTAAATGAGGCGTTATATGATTATGTAACGATCGGAAATAATGAAGGAATTACGTTAGCGAAGGAGCATTTGAATCGTCTATATGATGATGCTGGATTTGAGGTGCTCGTCGCGAATTTATTTGAAAAAGAAGGGGTACGTCCGGAGTGGGCAAAGCCTTATAAATTACATACAACGACAGATGGGATTACGATTGCTTTTATCGGATTAACGGTAGCTTATCCGGAGTTTTATTATATGCTCGATTGGCATATTGAAGATCCGCTTATCCATTTAGAGTCAATTTTAGAAGAAGTGAAAGATGAGGCTCATATTACAGTTGTTCTTTCTCACCTTGGAAAAAGCATGGATGAGTATATGGCGGAGCATTATGATGTAGATGTTATTTTAGGGGCACATACGCATCATTTATTTGACCGAGGCGTTCTTATTAATAATACGTTACTTTGTTGTTGTGAAAAGTGGGGACGTTACGTTGGGCACGTTCAGCTTACTGTGGATAAAGAGACGAAGAAGCTGTTGAAAAAGGACGGTAGAGCGATTAAGACAGAACGTTTAGGTGCTTACAGCAAACCGTTATCCACAATTGAATTGCTGCAGGAAGAAAGTAAACAGATTATGGCAGAGCCTGTCGTTCATGTAAAGGAATCATTGCCAGTCGATTGGTTTCAGGAAACAGCATTTTCGCACATGTTAGCAAATGCGCTGAAAATGTGGTGCGGTGCAGAGATTGGAATGGTGAATGCGGGTGTACTTCTTGAAGGATTAGAAGAAGGTGTTGTGACGCGCGGAGATATTCACAGAATTTGTCCACATCCAATTAATCCTTGTGCTTTGAAAGTTCCAGGAAAGATATTAAGAGAAGTTATTTTGAAAGCACGTAAACCGAATATGGAGAATCTTGAGGTAAAAGGATTCGGATTTCGGGGAAAAGTGATGGGGAAAATGATTTACGCTGGTGTAGAAGTCATTCCAGATACGATTCCCGGGAATAAAATTTTACTCGAAGATGTATTAATTAACGGGGAATCGCTGGAATTAGATCGTATATATACAGTAGGAACGATTGATATGTTTACATTTGGCTACTTATACCCAGAGCTATCCACACTTTCTGACAAACAATATTATATGCCAGAACTACTTAGAGATGTGTTAACAGATATGTTAATAACTTATACATCTTCCGTTAAACTATAGGCTAGTTAACTTGTAACACTCATTTTTCTCTTGTCATACAGATAAGAAAGAGAGGAGTGTGAACTATGGTTAATGTGGAGCCAATTATAATTGATAATTATACGTTTATTGCAGTTAGCGTGAAACTTCCAAAGACGAATTTGCTAGCTGTAATGAGCGATAAAGGATATATTATGTGTGGTGCATTAGATGTAGGTCTTTTAAATGAGAAATTAGGTGATCGAGGAATTATTGCTGGCCGTGCGGTTGGTGTAAGAACGATTGAACAACTTCTTGAAGCGCCACTAGAATCGGTAACGACTGGAGCTGAAGCATTAGGCATTCCAGCAGGAACGATTGGAAAAGAAGCATTATTAAAAATGAGATAAGCATATATCGTCCCTCCTTCTTGCATAGAAATGATATAAGAAGGAGGTTTTTTTATGAGTATATTTCGCTCGAAAAACTCGCGGTTTCGAAAGGGACCTATTGCCTTTCGGTATATACTGCTTATGTCGTTTATTCTTTTTGTTATATTACTTACGCAAGGGTTGTGGATTGTGAATAATAATATTCAGCCGACCTTAATTAAATATGGGGAAGTAGAGACACATAAAATGGCGACAGCAATTATGACGAAGGCAGTAAAGGATCGAATTAATGAAGGATTCGATGTCGATTCATTAATGAAAGTACAGAATGATAAAAACGGAAAAGTATCCACAATTAATTTAAATACGAAGCAAGTAAATGAAATCGTAACGTCAACGACCACGTACATAGAAAAATATTTGCAACAAGTAGAACAAGGGAAGTTGAAGGAGCTAGGGATTTCTGAAAAAAACGGGGCGACTATGGCAGTTCCTTTTGGGCGTGTAACGGATAATGCACTTCTTGGTAATATAGGACCAGATATTCCAATTCATTTCACGCCAATTGGTCATGTGAATACAGATATTAAACAAAAAATTGAGCCGCATGGGATTAATACTACAGCGATTCAAATTGTTATGGAAATGGAAGTAACATTGCAAGTGATTATTCCATTTCATACGAAAGAGATAACGGTGAAACAAAATGTTCCAATTGCGACGCGTATCGTTCAAGGGGAAGTGCCTACGTATTATGGAAGCGGAAGTGTTGCTGTACCTGATAAAAAGAAAACAGATAGTTAATTGCATATAAAGTGAAACTCGGCTGAGCCGGGCTTTTACTGGATAAAAAATAACCGTAGCAATGCGCTACGGTTATCGTTTTGTATTTGCTCGTTCTTTGCGTTCCCAAAGGCTTAAATGCATGTATGGATCGAAGGCCCATTCTGTATAGCCATTGTCTTTATACATGCCAAAATGTAAGTGGGGTGGAAATTTTCCGGCTGTACCAGGAGGTCCATAACCAGTGCTACCAACAAATCCGATTACTTTTCCTGGTTCAACAATTTGTCCAAGCTGTATTTCTTTTGAAAACCCGCCTAAATGGGCGTAATAATGGTAATTGTTATGAAGGTCACGAATACCAATGCGCCATCCACCAAGGCGGTTCCAACCTTTCGTTTCAATAATGCCATAGCAAGTCGATCTTACTGGCACGCCATATCCGGCGAAAATATCGGTTCCTTCATGAATCCTTCTGCCGCCAAAACTTCTTCCAGCGCCGAAAGTACTACGGTAGCTATGGTCACTACGAATCGGAAGAGGAAAAGCATTTCCTTCTAAATTAATACGTCCATAATGTTTATAAATTTGGGCGTATTCGCTAATTAAATCAACTGTTTTTGCACGTCTATAATATTCCCAAAGCATAATTTTAATACGGTCTTCTGACGTTCCTTGTTTCCTTAAAATAGTCGCTGCGGTATGCAGAAGATCACGGTCGCTATTTGCATTTGCAAATCCATCTTTGTCACCATCTAAACCTATTCCGCCAAATAGAGAAATTGTATGGGGGAGAGTATCGTTACTATTAATAGGCCCAGCCCATATTTCTGGTTTGAAATAAAGGGAAATGATGGCATCTGGTTTTTTCGGAATATCTTTTCTTACGCTCCGTATATTTCTTTCATATTGATCCATTGCAGCTAAGTAATACCATGGAATGCCTGAAGACTGCTCGGTTTCTTTATATAGTGCCATGCGCTTTTCGTATATGCTTTGCTGATTATCTTCACCGTAAGCGATGTTTTGGTGGAGAAGAAAACAAATAGAAAGCAAAAGAGAAATTTTTCGAAGCATGAAATAGACTCCTTTCACAACATCACTCTTTTTAGTGTGGGATATACGGAGTATTTCATTATAGGGAACGATTGGAAAAAATCTTAGAATCTTCATTTGAGCAAATCGCTTTCATACGTTAGAATAGATATGTTACATTGAAAGAAGCGAACACGGTAAACTATTTCATATTGTGCGGAGTTGATAACCATGACAAAACAAACAGAATATAAGCGCAAGCCCGAATGGTTGAAAATTAAGTTAAACACGAATGAAAACTATACAGGCTTAAAGAAAATGATGCGTTCTAAGAATCTTCATACCGTTTGTGAAGAGGCAAAATGTCCGAATATTCATGAATGCTGGGCTGTAAGAAAAACAGCAACATTTATGATTTTAGGTGCGGTTTGTACACGTGCTTGTCGTTTTTGTGCGGTTAAAACAGGCTTACCAACTGAGCTTGATTTACAAGAACCAGAACGCGTAGCAGATTCAGTAGTTCAAATGGGCTTAAAGCACGTTGTTATAACAGCGGTTGCACGTGATGATTTAAAGGACGGGGGAGCAGCTGTTTTTGCTGAAACAGTACGCGCAGTACGTCGTAAAAACCCATTCACGTCTATCGAAGTATTACCATCTGATATGGGTGGAGTAGAAGAAAACTTAAAAATGTTAATGGATGCAAAACCAGATATTCTAAACCATAACATTGAAACAGTACGTCGATTATCTGACCGAGTTCGCGCTAGAGCAAAATATGAACGTTCATTAGAGTTTTTACGTCGAGCGAAAGAAATGCAGCCTGATATTCCAACTAAATCGAGCATTATGGTGGGCTTAGGTGAAACGAGAGAAGATTTAATTGAAGCAATGGATGACTTACGTGCAAACAATGTGGATATTTTAACTCTTGGGCAATACCTACAACCATCTAAGAAGCATTTACCAGTTCTTAAATATTACCCACCAGCAGAATTTGCAGAGCTTAAAGAAATTGCACTTAGCAAAGGATTTAGCCACTGTGAAGCTGGCCCACTTGTGCGTTCTTCTTACCATGCGGACGAGCAAGTACGTTCTGCAAAAGAAAAAACAGCAGAAGCTAAATAATGAAAAAAGAGAGCTAGCGATTAGCTCTCTTTTTGTTTGTACTCTAAAACGGTATTTGTACATGTTAATAAAATCTTTTTTAATTCTTCTGTGGATAATTCAATTGTAAATTCAGGAACACCAGGTGTAATTAAAATTTTATCGTACGTATAAATAGCGTTATCCACAATAATTGTTACATCGTGTGAATATCCGAAAGGAGCTACACATCCCGGCGTACAACCAGTTTTGTCTCGCAGTTCATCAGGAGAACAGAGAGATAAGCGTTCTCCTGTTAGCTCTTTCATCTCTCCCCGGTTGAGCCTTGTGCCCTCTAACGTAAAAAATACGTAATAATCTCCAGACTTTGATTTTAAAAATAAGCTTTTACTTGGAGTGCCTTGTAAGCCAAGTCTCTCACGTACGATCCGATCCGTCTCATAATCGAGTACTGGTTCGTGTTCGAATTTTTCATAAGAAACATTTGTTTTATGTAGTAAAGCAAGTACGTCTTCGTACATATGAAATGATACCCCTTTCTATTGTTAGAACAGTCTCTTCTCGTGGCGTCAACTGAATGTTTTGGAAAGGGATATTACTTGGACGATGCTTCCCATAAGCGTTTTATGATACATTGTTCGTCGATTGTAATTTCGTAAATATCAGGATTGGTTAAAGTTCTCCATTCATTAAAGCCAATCGTATGATCAAAATGCTTTAAAATGAGCGTAAGTAAATTGCCATGTGTAACAAGTAGTGTTGTCGTATGGTTTAATTGTAAAACGTCTTGAATAAGCGAAATGGCACGGTCTGTTGCTTGTTTTGTTGAATCTCCGCCTGAAAAGACAATATCTATGTTCGTAAAAGTGGATTCTAGTTTTTGCATCCAATCATCCATTGGAACGTTGCTCAATATGCGTTCAGTTAATCGTTCATCTTCTTGGATAGATAAGTTAGCTTGGAGCGCATAGGGCCGAATGGAATCGATAGCTCGGACAAATGGGCTTGAAATAATATGATCGATTTGTAGATGATTTTCTAAGAGGAATGTAGCAAGAGTATTTGCTTGGTCTTTTCCATCGGTCGTTAATTCATCATCACGTTTTTGCCCAGTTGCTGAACAATGTCGTATTACAATAATTTTCTTCATAATTCATCCCCATCTTTCAAGTTGACGCTATATACTTCGACAAATGTGGAAATAATTCCTTTTTCTTGGAAACGGCATATTGATTTAAATATGTGGAAAATTAATGTGGATAATGAACATTTGAGGTGCAATCATGAATAAAATGATATGTATTGTATTTAGTCTTTGTTTTTTTATACACTTGTCCACAACTTATGCAGAGTCGAATCAAAAAGTAAATTATCCAAGCAATCGAAATAAGTCATTTGTGAGTGAGGATGTTTTTTATAAACAGTTAGACAAGAAAATCTATAAAGAATACAATAATGCAGCATATAGTGTTCGGAAAAAAATCTTATTTAAAGAAGTGGCTGATGAAGAATTTTCTTTCCTACAAAAAACAGCCATGGGTCGTCGGAGTAGTGTGATGCTTCAAGATTTTTTTGTTCATCCTGATCGCCAAGTTTATTTTTTCGCTTCCTTTTCTCAAAATGAGGTAGAAGAGTTTCATAAATATATCGTTATAGATGCAGAGACAAAGAGGGAGCTGCAAGAGGGCAAAAGTTATCATTAGTGTGGTAATTCATATAAAAAATAAACCACCAATTTTGGTGGTTTATTTTTTACTCCGGCACACTCATTAATTTCGCTTTCATCTCGCGAATAAGAACGACAGCGCCAATTGTACAGAGAAGTGTAATTCCTTCGGCAACGAAGAGATTGATTGTTTTTGTTTGGTAAAGTGCCGCGAAAAAGTCTACAAATGCGTGGAATAGTATAGCGTATACTAGGAAGATATATTTCTTCTGTTTTACTGCGTATAAAACAAGCATTGTAAAGGCGATTTGAAGCACGAGTGCCATAATTCTTTCTAAGCTACCAAGGAAGTATAAGTAGGCAGGTTGCTGAATTAACATGTCCTGTAAAATGCTGAGCTCGGGTTTTTGTTCAATCAGTCGAGCGAAGCTACCATCGTTAATAGAATTAGCAAAGATTAATGCTTGTAATGCAGAAAAACCGCCAATTAAAATAGATTCAATTCCGCCGTGACCTATTCCATAAGCGAAGCCATCTTTATATTCTAGATATTTTTTTAGTAAGAAGAAGAAGGCAACGAAGCGTCCTAATTCTTCAAAAATACCAGCAGTCAATCCGCCATAAATTGCGAAGACAAACGGATTTTCTAAAAATGGAGCGATTGTTGGATTACCGCGCATAAATAGGTGGAATGGTGTTTCAAGAATTTGGGTAAATCCGATAAAGATAAGAACACCAATGCCGACCACTTTCCAATTAATATGATATTTTTTACGGAAATAAACGAGTACGATAATTGGGACCAGAATCGAGACAATGAGTTGAAAGATGATGCTGGCAATTACAGTATTTGAAACCATACTTTCACCGCTTTCTAATATATGTACATATCTATTATGCATGAAATAGGGGAGAGATGAAACTTTTAGAAAGAAAATGAATTTACTTATTGACTCTAACGTTGCGTCATACTTTATCGTATGTACTAAGGGGGGATACAAATGACAATGAGAGTAAAAGAAGTAGCTGATTTAGTTGGAATTAGTGTGCGCACACTGCATCATTACGATGAAATTGGGTTGTTAACCCCAGACGAGACGACAGAGTCTGGATATCGTCTGTATTCCAATGAAAATTTAGAGACGTTGCAGCAAATTTTGTTTTTTAAAGAACTAGGCTTCCCTTTGAAGAAAATTAAAGAAATTATCATGAGTCCATCATTTGATCGCGAAGAGGCACTACAGCTTCATAAGAAAATGCTTCTTGAAAAGCGTGCCAGATTAGATAAGGTGATTGCGACGATTGATAAAACAATTCAGCATACAAAAGGAGAGATTGAAATGACGAATAAAGAGAAATTTGAAGGATTCGATTTCAGCCATAACCCATATGAAGAAGAAGCACGTGAAAGATGGGGAGACGCAGCTGTAGATAAAGCGAATGAATATGCGAAAGGTATGTCAAAAGAGAAGCAAGAAGAGTTTAATGCTATTTACAGAAATTTAGCGGCACTTAGACACGGTGCACCTGATTCCAAAGAGGCGCAAGAAGCTATCAAAGTATGGTACGATTACTTGCAAAACTTTAGTCACTATTCATTAGATGCTTTTAAAGGACTCGGCCAAATGTACGTCGCTGATGAGCGCTTTACGAAAAATATCGATAAGTTTGGCGAAGGTTTAGCGCAGTTTATGTGTGATGCAATGGAAGTTTATGCGGATCGTAATAAAAAATAAAAAGTAAAACAGGTGGAGATTTTCTCCACCTGTTTTACTTTTTAATCATATCATTCAAGGTCTGATCTCCCGTATTGTTCAAATGAGGATTTTTACTCATTTCACGTTTTAGCATATCGAGGCTTTGCGTATATTCTGTATCATTTAATGCGCCAGATTGAAGGCCTTGAATTTGGGAAATCAACTTTTGGTCTGTTGATACATATGCTTTATAATAGCGAGGGACGATGGACAAAGCAGCTCTATATACTTGATCCGCTACAAGTTTTGGATCCGTTGTGTTTGCACGATATACAACAAATACTTCATCATCGGTAACGAGTGTAGCAGCGTTTGTAACGTCAGGAAGTTTGACGGTCATGCTTGTAATCATTTCAGCGACTTTCTCGCGATTAATGGCCCCTACTTGTTTGTTAGATACTTCATGCTTTTGTTTAGAAGAATAACCGACTCTTGTGAGTCTTGTATTTGTATTTTCCGTATGATACATGTCATTTTTATTGGAAACAAGAACACGGCTTCCTTCTTCACGTTCCATTTCGGCTTTATTTGCTGGCTGGCAGCCTGCAAATAAGGAAAGAGTGAGGAGAGAGAGCATAATTTGTTTTTTCACGATGTATCACCTCCTTCTCCATAGCATGCACTAATTTTCAATTTTTTGTATTTGAAATTGTTGGTTGGTATGCTTTGTGATACGATAAAAAGAAGAATGCTTAGAGAGGAAGTTAATGATGGAGCAAAAGCAAGAGCAAGAGCAAGAGATGCATGCTACGGTGAGCATTAATAATGTTCAGTACGAAGTAATTAAAAACTTTCGTGATGGTTTTAGTGAAGAAGCATTTAAAGAGCGTTATGCAGAAATTTTAAATAAATATGATTACATCGTTGGGGACTGGGGTTATGAGCAACTTAGATTGCGCGGTTTCTTTGATGATAGTAATCAACGTTCGACATATGATACGAAAATTAGTACGTTATCAGAGTATTTATACGAGTACTGTAACTTCGGTTGTGCACACTTCGTATTACGAAAAGTGAAGAAATAAAAAAATCCTCTTACAATTGTAAGAGGATTTTTTGCATATACTCGCTTACAAACAAATCGAGATATAATCGCCTTCAGAAAGTATTGTATTTGGCTTCATTTGTTGTCCGTTCAATTGAATATCCCCATTTTTAATTTTATCCACAATGAGTGTACGGCTCCAGTCAGAAATATATGTGGATAAGGCTTTATCGATGCGGTGGGAACCGAAAATGAGGTCTAATACAAGCGTGATTTCGGCTATGCCGTTTTCTTTATGTTGCATAATGGAAATAGTAGTAGTTGTTTCGGCTTGATCTTGCTGGGTCATATCGATCGTTTCAACGTGATCAGTAAATGATTTATAAATACGCAGTTTTTGATTCCACGTATGATCTTTCGGACATTTATAAATAGCAAAGCGGTATATGTTTTTTCCATTGGCGTTATGCCTACGAATATTCGTATCAGTAAATAGGGTAGTACGTCCGCAATTTTTACAATATTTTTCGATTGTGTGTTGCTGATTTTCATATAAACTCCAAGAAAGTTGTACTTTCTGCATTTTCCTTCACCTCTTATAGTAGTGGCAAAGAAACGTAATACAGCTATTTGGATGTCTTGTAGTATGAAGACATGAGAAAAAGACAAAAATAAAAGGAGGTTCCCCAAAGAGGAACCTCCGTAAACATCATACTACAGATGCAATACGTTCCTTTGTAATGGGAATGGGCAGACTACTCCCTTGAAAAAGCGTGGTGCTTTTTTGAGAGTAATGCTATCCAATTGCTGGTCCATTACAAAGTAAATGTTGGCATACGTAGATAACGTCCTTTCTATCCAAATAGATTTATTCTTCATTATAACATATAATACTGAAAATTCAAAATAATAAAGGCAAAAAAACACCAGCTAAAATAGCTGGTGCATACGATAAATTATATAAGTTCAAATAAAAATGAGCGTAGTTCTTCTGCAATTTCTTCAGTCATAGAAAATGCGTGCTCTAAGTAGCCTGGTTCGTTTAAATCGTCAGCGCCGATGATTGCAAATTTATTACTTTGCATATCAAGTACAATTGTTTTACCGTAATGACGATCGGAGTATAAAAGCGCTAAATCATGACGCTCATTTTCTCCCATAAAGCTAACGAAACGAGTTTTTGTAGCGACAGTATCGTCGTACAGAAAGAAACGTTCTTCCATACACATGGCTCCTTTATTAAATATCTAAGTTTAAGTGTGGTTTATGATCTAAATGGTGATGCGTTTTAATGAATCGTACTGTTCTTGTTTTGTAACGCATTACGATAGAGTATGTTTCAGCTAAATCTCCGCCAAGGAATTTAACACCGTCTAATAACTCACCAGCAGATACACCAGTTGCTGAGAAGATTGCATCATCCCCAGATACTAAGTCATCTAACATAAGAAGTTGACGAGGATCTTCTAATCCCATTTCACGACAACGAGCTTCTTCTTCTTCGTTCATTGGAACTAAGCGAGCTTGCATTTCACCTTCAAGACATTTTAATGCTGCTGCAGAAATAACGCCTTCTGGAGCTCCGCCAATACCTACGAATAAGTCAATACCTGTTCCAGGTAGTGCTGTTGCGATTGACGCACCAACATCACCGTCACCAAATAATTTTACACGTGCACCTTTAGCACGAACACGATCGATAATATCTTGATGACGTTCACGTTCTTGAACGATAACTGTTAGATCACGAATCTTTTTATTGTTAGCTTCTGCTACAATTTCAATTGTTTTTTCAATTGGATCATCTAAGCTAATTTTACCAGCTGCTTTTGGACCAACCGCGATTTTTTCCATGTACATATCAGGAGCATGAAGAAGGTTTCCTTTATCTGCGATTGCGATAACTGCCATTGCATTTGCAAGACCTTTTGCAACGATGTTTGTACCTTCTAGTGGGTCAACGGCGATGTCTACTTCTGGACCGTTACCTGTTCCTAGTTCTTCACCAATATACAGCATCGGTGCTTCATCAAGTTCTCCTTCACCAATTACAACTGTACCTGCCATGTTTACTGAATCAAACATATCACGCATTGCTGTAGTTGCTGCATCATCTGCTTCGTTCTTCTTTCCGCGGCCCATCCACTGTGCGGATGCTAATGCTGCTGCTTCTGTTACACGGACAATTTCTAGTGCGAGTTCACGTTCCAAGATTTCATTCCTCCAATTTCAAAAATCATACAAATATAACTATAACAAATAACAGAGAAAAGGTGAATTCGAAAAATTGTCGATTTTTTCAGAAGAAAGCGTTACAATTAAAATGTAAATGCTTTAATTTCCAGGTAGGTGACATTCATGTATTTTGTAGACAGAAAGAAAATAGAACAAATGCTAGTATGTTTAGAACGAGCAACAAGTACATTTCAAGAGAAAAAGATATATGAAACCGAGTTTGAATTTTATGCATTAGAGCGCATAGCCCATCTTATTATTGATACTGTATTAGATGTAGGAAATGCGATGATTGATGGATTTATTATGCGCGATCCAGGAAGTTATGAAGATATTATTGATATTTTAATGGATGAGCGAGTGATAAGTGAAGAAGATGGACAAGGGATGAAAGAAATTATCCTTCTTCGAAAAATGCTTATGCAAGATTATATTCAAATGAATCATGATGAATTATATAAGACGATTCAAAAACATATTGCAGTGGTAGAAAAATACCCAGCAAATATTCGCAGTTATTTAGAAAAGGAATTAGGACCTGTATCTGCATTTGTACCAGAATAATTATGCTTATAAGATCCCCAGAGAATGCCTTTTGGGGATCTTATATTGTATGTGAGAAAGAAAAGGGAGAAGGGTGAAGTATGGGGGAAGCACGTACTACGAAAGACGAGATTGTACAATTGTTGAAAGTAAAGGGAGAGCACACGGTAGCGGAACTAGCTGACGTTTTAGAGATTACAGAAATGGCAATCCGAAGACATTTAAGTAATCTTGAGAAAGACGGACTCATTTATTCTAAGATGGTAAGGCAACATGTCGGAAGACCAACTTATTTGTATGGATTAAGTGAAAAGGGAGAAGATACATTCCCGAAAGAGTATAAGCAATTTGCGATTGATATGCTAGAAGATTTAGCTCGAATGGGCGATGAAAAAATACTTCGTTATGTTTTAAAAGAGAGAACGAAGCGAATGGAAGAACAGTTACAAAAGCGAGTGAGTGATCAAAAGAATTTAGCATATAAAGTGCAAGAGATAGCAGCGATGCAAGAGAAAAATGGTTATATGGTTCAAATTAAGAGAGACGGAGAGAACTCTTTCGTAATTGAAAAACAAAACTGTCCGTTAAAGGAAATTGCAGAGAGATTTCCGCAAGTATGTGAAGATGAAAAAGAGATGTATAAGCGTTTATTTGCAGGGGCAGATGTAAAGACGTTAGCAAACATGTGCGAGGGCGATTGTAGTTGTTCTTACCAAGTAAAAGAGAAAAAATGAACGTTATGGGGCGCTTTAAGGTAAAGCGTTTTTTTCTTTGTAAAAAGCGGGTAATATAAGAATGGTATGATAAGGTGAGAACGTTAGCATAGAAGGAGAGACATAATCGATGTATAAAGGGTACTTAATTGACTTAGACGGTACGATGTATCGCGGAGAAGAACAAATTGAAGAAGCAAGCGACTTCGTAAAAGCATTAGAAGAGCGCGGCATTCCATATTTATTCGTTACGAATAACTCAACTCGTAAACCAGAACAGGTAGCAGAAAAACTTGTTCGTTTCGATATTCCAGCGAAAGCAGAGCAAGTATTCACAACGAGTATGGCGACTGCGAACTTCATTTATGAACGTAAACAAGACGCAACTGTATATATGATTGGTGAAGAAGGCTTACACGATGCACTTGTGGAAAAAGGATTTGAACTTGTGGATGAAAATCCTGATTTCGTTGTTGTTGGTTTAGATCGTGACATCACATATGAAAAATTAGCAAAAGCTTGTCTTGCTGTGCGTAACGGCGCAACGTTTATTTCTACAAATGGAGACATTGCCATTCCGACTGAGCGCGGATTGTTACCAGGTAACGGCTCATTAACATCAGTTGTAGCAGTGTCAACAGGTGTGGATCCAATCTTTATCGGAAAACCAGAATCAATCATTATGGAACAAGCTTTAAAAGTGCTTGGCATAGAAAAAAATGAAGCATTAATGGTTGGGGATAACTATGATACAGACATTTTAGCAGGAATAAATGCTGGTATGCATACCCTTCTTGTCCACACTGGAGTCACAACTGTGGAGAAGTTAACAGAATATGAAGTACAACCAACGCAAGTTGTGCATAACTTGACGGAGTGGATTGAGAAGATGTAGTGAAGAAAGCTGTTCCAAACTTTGGAACAGCTTTTTTTATTCCTGCTATTTGCAGGCAGCCCGATTGGTGTGGGCTAACATTCAGTTGTGACTAGTGTCGATTTTTGTCGGTAAGTCGATATATTTTAAAAATCGCCGATATAATCTGAGTTGCGCCGATATATTTAGAAAATCGCTGATATAATCTGAGTTGCGCTGATTTAATTTTATTAAAAAGCACGATTCACAACGTCTTTAACCTCTTCAAGATATTGTTTACGCACACTGTTATCCACAGAAGGAACACTTGTATAGAATGTATGCTCAATTGTTTCAATGCCTGTAAATTCAAAAATACCAACATCCGCTGTTTTCTTCATTGCATCAAACATGCCGCCTGCTGTGTATGCTTCTTTCGTATTGCCCATTGTAGATAATAATAACCCTTTTTTACCGCTTAATAACTTCTCGATGCCATTTTCACCGTAAGCATAAGCGAAGCCGTGGCTAAATACACGGTCAACGTATCCTTTTAAAATAGCAGGAAGTCCCGCCCACCAAACTGGATAAATAAATGTAATGCTGTCAGCCCAAGAGATATGCTCTTGCTCTTCTTTAATATCTGCTGGTGTGTTTCCTTGAGAAAATGAGATGAAATCGGAAGCGCCTAATACTGGATTGAAGTTTAATTCATATAGATCGCGAACGCGTACTTCATGGCCTTTTTCTTCTAATTTACTTTTTACCGTTTCTAAAATCGCATGGTTGAAGCTTTCTGTATTTGGGTGTGCATAAACGATTACATGTTTCATTGTTCTTCCTCCTATTTGTGGATATGTGAATAGTTATTTGTATATCTGTAACTATTATGGTTACTGCTTTTGTAGAAGTCAAGTAATACATATGTATGTATAAAAAGACGCCCGAAAATCGCCTTTTTATACCCCGCTCATACAAAGTACAAAAAAGACAAATAAAATAATGACAATACCAATGCCGAAGTTAAATACGAGAGTACTATCCATATATGTAGCCTCCTTGCTTGAAAGTAAAAAGCACTCTAGTTAAGAGTGCTTTTTTATTTTGAATCTACTTTATAATTTTTAGAAAGTGATTCATGCGTGTAATGATTTACATTATTTTATGTATTTATACTTTGAAATGAGTAAGTCCTTGTTGGATATAGAAAAAAAGACACTCGTTGGAGTGTCTTTTAAGATGACAAAATGTGCCAATTGCTTGAGGTTGATAAGACGCTAATTTCCGTGTTAACGCCTTTTCTCTAATCAAGAAGTGTAGCAACAGCGATTCAAATAAATTGTACCACTTGTTTAATGGCTGTGCGTATGTAATTCTGCATATTGCAATTAGAGGGAAATTTAATGTGAAAAATGAATGAGTAAATATATAGAATATTTGATAAGGAGTGAGAAGATTGGATATACATGTGTTAACAAAAGAAGAAGCGATGGAGATAAATACGTGGGCGTACGAGGAACCATATAATTTATATAGTTTTTCAGGCGAGAAAGAAGTAATGGAAGAGCTATTAGATGGAATGTATTATGGCTGTTGTGACGGTCAAGGAGAGTTCATCGGTTATTTTTGTTTTGGAGCAAATGCACAAGTACCAGGTGGAAGAGATGCTAATTTATATGGTGGAGAAGATGTGATTGATATCGGACTTGGCATGAAGCCGGCCTTAACTGGGAAAGGAATGGGGAAAGAATTCTTCCAAGCTGGAATAGCGTTCGCCACGAAAGAGTTTAATGCAAAAATGTTTCGATTAAGCGTAGCGACATTTAATACAAGAGCAATTACGTTATATAAAAATATCGGATTTAGACAAGGGACTATTTTTTTGAGTCGCGGAAGAGAATTTATGCTGATGGAATACGAAAGGCCGTCAGCATGAAACTGACGGCCTAGAAAACATTATTATTCTGAGTGCTCAGCTCGGTGCGCTAAACGGCTTGACGCAGCGGCAGCGATTCCGCCGACGATATCATCAAGGAATGTATGCACCTTTCCAGTTGATTTATCATTTAAGTATTCTAAAATACCAGGTTTTAATTTATCAATATATCCAAAGTTCGTGAAACCGATAGAGCCATACACATTCACGATAGAAAGTGCGATAACTTCATCAATTCCGTATAAGCCTTCATCACGTTTTACAATATCTTGTAACGGCTCACTTAGCATTCCCTTTTCAGCAAGGACATCAAGCTCGATACCAGTAATCAGTGCGTTTTGTACTTCACGTTTTGATAGTACACGTTCTACATTGTAACGGCATTCTGACATCTCTAAATTTGGATGATATTTTTTTTGAAGAAAATGAACAAGCTCAGCAATATCGTCAATTGTTACACCGCGCTCTTGTAATAGTTGTAATGCTCTTTCTTGTAGTTGATTTGATTCTTTCATGTTTATCACCTTTTTTTCTTTTTAGTATTTGTATACGTTTCGTTGCTTTATCATGTGCATAGGAATGAAAGGCGAGCACAAGCTCATATATATAAAGAAAAACCATAGGTGGCGACTGCGATGATTCATCATATTTATGAGCATTATCACATGCATGTTAAAGAATTAATCCCCCTTGGCCCCTATAAAAGCTTTTGGATTCGCAACAAAATTTATGTACTTGTTCCAATTGGAGACATGGAGGAAGAAGTACTTGTAGAGATGAAAAAGCTCAGTGACTATATGAACCAGCAAGGGGATATAACTGTAGCGACTTTCGTTCCGACTATACACGGCTACTATGTAAGTGAGATAGAAGAACAAAATTACTGCTTATTAAAAGGTATGCGTGCATTAGAACGACATGCTACATCATTAGGAAGTGAGCTTTCTATATTCCATAAACGAGGTGCTTTTTTTCCAGAAGAGATCGAGCAATTAAGCCGCATTGGTGAATGGAAAGCGTTATGGGAAAAAAGGCTCGATCAATTAGAAAAGTTTTGGCAATCACAAGTGATGAACCACCCTACAGACGTATTCGATCAATTGTTTATTGAATCCTTCCCGTATTACTTAGGAGTTGCAGAAAATGCAATTCAATATGTTGTCGATACAGAGATGGATGATACGCCCCAACTGACTGATGCAGCAACAATTTGCCAAGAACGATTTACACCTTTATTATGGCATCAAACGAAGCGTCTCAAACTCCCTTTTGATTGGGTGTATGATCACCCAACTCGAGATATAGCAGAATGGATTCGCTATATGATGATTGAAAAAAAGAAAGACTGGGATCAAACAATCGTTCAATTTGTTACAGATTATGAACGGAATTACTCGCTGTCCTCATTTGGTTGGCGCTTATTATTTGCAAGGCTCCTGTTCCCGCTTCACTATTTTGAAACGGTCGAACGATATTACCAAACTGGAAACGAAGAACAAAAAAGCATATATAGAGATCGCTTAGAAGCCATTTTACACGATGTGAACCGCTCAGAGCAATTTATGAAGCACTTTTATGGCTCACTTCGTTTACCAGTAGATAAGCTTGGGATTAGAAAATTAGATTGGTTATCTTAAAAATATAAAAAAGAGACCGAGTGAGGTCTCTTTTTTATATACCACAATTTTATGTAATACATTATGCCCCTACCTGCTGATCTGTACATATATTTAAAACGAATTGATGCTTTTCGAGCTTTTCATTTACTTTATCCAATAATTCTTGCTGGATTTCTTTAAATAAAAATTGGTAGCTCGCATTCCATGTTGGTATAACAGATGAAAGGTCTAATAAATACTCTTTTTTCTTTTCTAGTTCTTGAATTGTTAAAAAAGTGTTCCCCATTCTTGGCATGTGTCGTCCCCCTATGTTTTCTTCTATATATGTGTGAACGATTCTATATTATTAATTATCGCATTTTTTGAGAAGAATTTCCAATTTTGTTTTATGATGTTAACGGATAAATGTAATTTGAATAAAAAAAGGAGACCAAATTTGGTCTCCTTTTAGAAGGCGATTCTGAACGAGCCGCTTCCGCTTTTAGTTATCCAGCTCCAGCGGCTAAAATGTTCGGTGGCTTCGCTTCTTCCGCCGAGGCCAAAAGCGCCTCTATGTCAGAAGCTCCATCCTCCTCACATTTTGAACGAGCCGCTTCTGCTTTTAGTTATCCAGCTCCAGCGGCTAAAACAGTCGGCCATTTCGCACCTTCCTGCGAGGCCAAAAGCGCCTCTTCGTCAGGAGCTCCAATGACCTCCTGTTCTGAACGAGCCGCTTCTGCTTTTAATTAAAATACTTGTTCTACTTCAATAACGCCTGGTACTTCTTCAAGTAATGCGCGTTCGATACCAGCTTTTAGTGTGATTGTAGAACTTGGGCAGCTTCCGCATGCACCCATAAGGCGTAATTTTACGATACCTTCTTCAATGTCTACTAATTCAACGTCTCCGCCATCGCGAAGTAAGAATGGACGTAATTTATCTAATACTTCTAGTACTTGTTCTTGCATATGTGGGTTTTCCATTTTTATCGACTCCTTTCATCAGTTTTATTATAATCAAGATAGAGGGGAAAATCTATTTTTTCTGTTCTTGTTTTAATGTTGAAATTTTTTATCATGTTTACAACGTGTTTTTTCAGTATAGGGGTATGGAATAAGTTTGTAAAATGATGTGCTTATGTAATAAGACATCTGAATATACTGTTGAAACAAGAAGTGGGGGAGAAGAAATGGTTAATGTGCAAGTGTATGGGACGAAAGTAATTTGTGCGAGCTGCGTTGGAATGCCATCTTCAACAGAAACGTTTGAGTGGTTACAAGCGGCGATTGGTCGTAAATATGAAGGACAAGAAAATAAATTTAATTTCGAGTATATTGATTTTCAAGAAGAACAAGAAGATGAAGATAAGAGAGCATTCGCTGAGCGCGTAGTGGAGGAAGATCTATTTTATCCGGTCGTTCTTGTAAATGGAGAAATTGTTGGAGAAGGAAATCCTCGTTTGAAGGATGTTTACGAAGAAATCGAGAAATATTTATAAAGCAGGAAGCCTTTGCGAATTTGCAAAGGCTCTTTTTTATTGGAGGGATAGATGTGAAAAATGGAGTGAAGCATGCGTTACCAACGGAAGTACGACAGTTAATGGAGCAGTACACAGTAGAATTAAAAGAAATTTTTTTAGATGAAAAAATAGTCGGCGTATATATTTACGGGTCCATCGCACTAGGCGCATTTCATAAGGAAACGAGCGATGTTGATTTTGTTACAGTGATAAATGATTCCGTGAATGAAGCTGAGAAACAGCAGCTTGTGGAACTACATGAGAAACTTAGTGATAATACGCTAGGTAAAAGAATGGACGGTATGTATATTCCGCTTGCTGATTTAGGGAAATACAATGATGAAATAAACGAGTATGTGTATTGTGCAGATGGTAAAGCTAATGTTGGTCATTGGGACATTAATGCGGTCACATGGTGGACGTTGAAAAATCAAGGCATTACAGTTACCGGAAAAGAAGCAGAAGATCTTCCGCTGCAAATACAATGGAGTGATGTAGTAAATACGATGAAATATAACGTAGAACAGTACTGGAGTGAAAAGGCGAAGAAGCCATATTTATTTTTTATAGAAGAGTGGGTAGAATCAGCTGTCGTTACGATGGGACGTATTTTATATACACTAGATCATAAAACAATCGTTTCAAAAGATAGAGGATTGCAATACTTGTCAGAACGTTCATCGGAAGAATGGGAGCTTTTATTAAAAGAAGTAGAGCGAATACGACACAATCCAAAAGAAAAGCGAATGCTCTCAAGGTGGAGAAGGGCAGATATGACGAAGAGGTACTTACTGCATTTAATTGAAACATGTAAAGAGAAATGGTAGGGAAAAAACCGATGATACAGTAAATTGTATCGTCGGTTTTGGTGTTGGAAATGGTATATAATGGTTTAAAAGGTTTAATTATACTGGAGGGGATAGGATGAATATAGAATTAGCTACATATGAAGAAAAGAATGAACAAATGAGTATGCGCCAAGTAATTAGCATTCTATTAATTATTTTTGGGGTCATGCATGGAATTGGTTTTTTGAACCTTTTATATGATTCTTCCTTATACCCATGGTATGTAGATCATCTTATTCCACCTTTCACGTTTTGTATGATTATCGTAATGTATGCACCGGCAAGAAATTGCTGCTTACATTTAATAAAATCATTACAATTCAATAATCTTAAACATTATGTAACGATAGTAATAACAACGATTGTAATGCTTATGTATCTTGCGGTATTAAATGTAGTTTTACCACATAGGCTTGGTGTGGATGAATCTAATATAGTAATAGAACCTACTACAAGTGAAATCATTCTATACGTAGTTGTGCTCACAACTTTTGCGCCTATTTGGGAGGAAATTGTATTTCGAGGTATGTTTTTTATGAAATTATCTCAGCGCTTCTCTACACTTAGTAGTGCTGCTATAAGTGCTTTCATATTTACTTTAGGGCACCCCCTTACAGTAGGTAGTATTTTATATATTTTTGGTATGGGTATATGTTTAGCATACACATATAAGAGAACGAAGAATTTACTCGTTCCAATTGGGATTCATTTATTAAATAATTCGTTTTATTTATTAGTAAATTTTCAACTATAAAAAGACGTCTTTTAAAAAGGAAGTCTTTTTTATTTTGTAGTAGATAGAAAAGTATTTACAAGCATTGTGTAGAGGAAAGATAATAGAAAAAAATATGCGCATGGGGGAAGATGATGAGTAAATATAAATTACATATAGATAAAGAACAACTATGGAAAGGCTGCGTTTTAAATTCGATTGCCCATGCAATTAATGTAGCGCATTGTCCAGATTTCTCACATGAAAGTTCATGGGATGGATTTAACTATAGTATGCAAGATAGCCAAGGGGGACAAGGGACAATTACGTTTCATCCGAATTACACGATTGTATGTCTTCAAGATGTGAATAGCGAGAGAATTGATGAGTGGATTGATGCGAAAAATTATTTTGAAGGGGCACCTTCGGAAGTAATAGACATTGCGAAAGAAGAAGCTCTTCAATACGTATTAGAAGAAGTAGAAGGCGAAACAGTGCCTTTCATTACAGCAGCATTTTGGATTGAGGAGAGCGGTGCATATTCAATTGATTCATTTGAAGAGATAGAAGAGCATGGCGGATCCTTATTAGAAATCCCGCTACTTAATCTGCACTCAGCAATGGAAAGATTAGAAGAAGAATATGAGCTGACAGAAGAGCAAATAGAGCTTTTACAACTCGTGTATGAGAGAAAAATCAAAAATCCAAATGAGGAAATTATGTTGTCTAAAGAAGAAGTAGCGATGATTGGAACGGATGATGACGGAGGACTGGAAGTATGTAAGGACTCATTTGAAGAAATGAATATTACTTGGGAGTTGTAGGAGAGGATATAAAAATGGGATAAATGACTAGTAGAAATGCAATGTGAAGTTATATTGCTTCTTCTATTAGTTTTTTATATAGGACTGATATTTGCAGCAAATCGAAAATGATAGCAAAATAATACGAAATATGGATAGTTTCATGTGAAACATTTTTAGTATTAAATATATATAAAGTTTAACTTAGTGTATTAAACATATCATTCATAAGTATTTTAATATATTTAAAAGGAAAATGAAATAATTAATGAATAATTGTCGGAATATATTCGATTTCCGTTCATTTTTATAAAATATGTGTACTTTTTGTTAGATTCCTTCATTTTGTACATATACAATAAATGTATATAGAAATAAGAAAAGGATGATGTACGTGAAGGACACTGTTTTACAAGAAACAATTTCTCAGCAAGAATTACATAAAGTTGTTCAAAAAAATACAGCTTATTATGATTTTAAGTGGGGTAAAGTAGAAAATCCTGCGCAAGGGAATACATGGAATTGGGTAGCCTTTTTCTTCCCAACCTTTTGGTTAGCTTATCGTAAAATGTATAAGTTATTTATTATATTTGCGTTATTGGCTATACCTAGTATAGTTATACCCCCTTTTATAGATATTCCAGATGGGATTTATGTAACATTTAGTTTAGCTCTTCAATTAGGAATGATGATATTTACTGGATGGCAAGGAAACCGTTTATATTATAAGCATGCTGTTCGTGTTTTTCGTAAGGGAGAAGATGCGTCTGATCATGAGAAGGCGTATTTCTTACAATCAAAGGGCGGCGTTAGTGTAGCTGGTATGATTGGTTTACAGATTATAGTCGGGATTGTGTTTGGTTTAGCTGCGTTCGGGCTGTCCTTTTTACCAACTGAGCCGAATATTAAAAACGTTGTTCGTTCAAGTGATGAAGGGGTTACTTTAGAAATTATGACAGATAACCCAACTTGGAAGTTTGTGAAGAAAGAAAAAGAGTATGACGTAGTAGAGTTTACTGGTTATGATTATACAGAGAAGAAAAACGTGAAAATAAAATTTGCTGTTTATTTCGATGAAGATTATTTCGAGTGGCAAGAGGTATACGAGAATAATAAGAAGTTAAGTGAAGAAGAGTTAGAAGAGTATCAATTTTATATTGAAGAAAATAGTTGGAGTTTCTAGAGCGAAACTCGTTCATTTTGGAAAGAAGGACCTTGTGAAGGTTCTTCTTTTTTTATTGGAAACACCATACAAATTGAAATTTTGTAAAATACAATAAAAAATGAGAATTTGAGGTAGGCTTGTCAATAACGTGAGACTATGGCACTATAAAGAAATGCTATACAAATTTTATTTATCGAGATGTAAACATCAATTTTGATTTTTACGTATAAATAATGAACGGAGGAAATGAATTTATGGCTACTTTACCAAATTGTCCAAAATGTAATTCAGAATATACGTATGAGGATGGCGTTCTTTTCGTATGTCCTGAGTGTGCTCATGAGTGGGGCCAAGAAGCAGAAGCTGAAAATAATGATGGTGCAAAAGTTGTAAAAGATGCGAACGGAAACGTTCTTCAAGACGGCGATGCTGTTACTGTTATTAAAGATTTAAAAGTAAAAGGAACTTCTTCAGTTGTGAAGATCGGTACGAAAGTAAAGAGTATCCGTCTAGTTGATGGCGATCACGATATTGATTGCAAAATCGACGGTTTCGGAGCTATGAAGTTAAAATCACAATTCGTTAAGAAGGCGTAATAAAAAAGAGGAGGCGGGTAGCCTCCTCTTTTTTATTGTCATTTTTTTTTCGGTAAGTCGATATGATTTCATTTACGATGAACAGAGCATGATTTACCGAGCAAGAAGTATCATTTACCGCGCACTATAGTCAACCTCTTTCAACTGACATCGCTTATTAAAGAACGTTTTATATCCAAGCTGTAAAAAGATAATGACAGCAAAGGCAGTACTTCCAGAAATACCGAGTATGATGGCAATTTGATATTGAATAGCTGTGAACGGTGATACACCAGATAAGATTTGTCCTGTCATCATGCCTGGTAGGCTTATAATCCCCATTCCGACCATAGAATTGATTGTAGGTAAAATGGCAGAGTCAAAAGCGTCGCGTATGAGCGGAGCAGCAGCTTCTTTCGGTGTTGCGCCCAGCATAAGTGCACCTTCAATTTGACCTCTTTGCGATTTCATATTGTTTAAGAACGTATTTGCACCGAGAGAAACACCAGTCATGGCATTCCCAACTAACATTCCTGTAATAGGGACGATATATTGCGGAGCATACCAAGGGTCATGACCGATAATAACAAAGATAAATAGTAGAAGTGGCCCAATTGATCCGGCGACCATGGAAAGGGCGGCTACTCGTTTTAATTCTTTAGACATTGGGATGCTAACTCGTTTATAAATATTAAAAATTGCAAAGGTAGTAATAGAAGTAATGAGAGCAATTGTATAAAATGGATTACTATTTTCAAATACGTATGTAAGGACATATGCAACAAGTACGAGTTGGATGGTCATACGGAATGTTGCGAGCGCGATTTGTTTTTCGCGAGGTATCCCTTTTAATTTCACAATCCCGATTAAAATAAGAATGAAAATATAGGCAGCCACAAGTTGCCAAATTTGGAGTTCAATAACGCCCTTCAACAGAGAGCACTTCCTTTCTAGTTGCACCGTTTGCCTTACTAATTTCAATAATGTCGTCTGCAATTTCTTCTGGAAGTTGTTGCGAGTGTGTGATGAAGATAACTGTTTTTTTCTTTTTTCGTGCTAGTTCAGTAAATTGTTTCATTACGCGTCGTTCTGTATCACTGTCTAATGCTGAAGTAGGTTCATCTAATAAATAGACAGGTGGATCCATAAGTACAATACGAGCAAAGGCAAGCCTTTGTTTTTCACCGCCGGATAATGAGGAAGCGCTATCTTCTAATTGCTTGTCTAAACTAATGGTTTTTAGTGCACTCCGCAGGGCATCATCATTTGGAAATGGTTTTTCAGAAAGACGAAGTCCCATTAATAGGTTGTCTTTAACGGTTCCATCAAAAATAGGTGGAGTTTGCCCAAGCATAACTACGTCACGACGTAATTGAATAGGTGGATAATTAGAAATTAACTTTCCGTTATATTCAATTGTACCGGATGTTGGAGATTGTAAATCGTTTAACATCCGAAGCAATGTACTTTTTCCGCTTCCGCTTTCACCGATAATGCAAGTAATCTTTTCTTTTTGAATCCGTAAATAAGGAATGTGTAGTATATCTTTATATATAACGTCTTTTAATATAAACATAAATCGCTCCTTTCTGATTCTAGTTATATCGTATCAAAAAAGAGGGGGAAATGGTTATAACGAACAACGTTTTTTCTTCATCTTGAGTTTTATTAATAAGTTAAGTAAACGATCTAATTCTTGGCTGAAAGAAATCACTTTATCATGAGTGAATCCGTATTGTTCAACGAGATAGATTAACTCTTTCTTTTTCGCTTCTATTCGATTGTTTAGTTTCGATAAGTTCATAAGTTGAATGTAATGCCTCCTACAAAAGTATTTATCACATAAAAAATAAGACCGAATGAATTCGGTCTTAAAGGAAATAATAAGACAACTTACAAATAGCATACACTTTTTATCAATAGTTTTTAATATGAAAATGAAAAATAAATCATTATACATATTGAAAAAGATGTGTCTGATAATTATATGTTAACTCATAAAAGAGGCTGCCTACTTAGTAGACAGCCTGTAAAGTATTAACCTTTATGATATTTGTACATCCAAAGAAGACCAGATTTTAATAATCTCGGTACACGTCCCATTAATGGTTGGTTTGCTAGTAAACCAAAGCCGTGCTTCTTACCGAGAGAACCGAGAACACCTTTTAATTTAATTACAGGTAGTTCGTCAGGAAGTGCTTCATTATTCCAACGTTTTAATAATATTTGGACAATTTGTTCTCCTTGACCTTCAGCAAGTTGGGCAGATGGTGCATGTGGAAGTGCTGCGCAATCTCCTACAACGTAAACATGATCGTTATTTGGAATATTATGATATTTAGTTAAGACAACCCGTCCGCTACCATCTTGTTCAACTGGAAGGTTTCGAACAACTTCATTCGCTTGAATACCAGCTGTCCAGACGATTGCATCACATTCAAGTGGTTCATCGTGGTTGTACACAATATTTGGTTCTACTTTTGTAATGTTAGAGTTTCGTATAATGTTAACTTTATGCTTTACAAACCATTCTTCTACGTATCTACTTAATTTCTCTGGATATGGGAATAAAATTCTATCTTTTCGATCAAATAAGTAGATTTTTAAATCAGAACGGCTTTCCCGAAGTTCACTTGCTACTTCAACACCACTTAAGCCAGCACCAACGACAGCTACTGTTGCATTTGGTTCTAGACTATTTAATTGTTCATATGTCTTACGTGTTTGTTCAATTGATTGTAGACTATGTGTATATTCCCTAGCCCCAGGAACGTTATGATATTTATCTTCACAGCCAAGTCCGATAATTAAATCATCATATTGGATCGCTTCGCCGCCATCGAGATGAACAGCTTTTTCTTCGAGGTCAATATTTGTTACTGTGCCGTATTGAATATTGAGGCGTGGGTGTTCAGGAAACGGTATACGAATATGCGTTTCTGAAATAGTACCCGCAACTAATGCATAATATTCAGTTTTGAAGCAATGGTATGGTACTTTGTCGATTAATGTCACTTGTACATCATCTGGAAGTTGATTGCTTGGAAGTAGCCTTTGCAGAATTCTCATTCCACCGTAGCCGCCACCTAGTATTACGAGGTGTTTCATGATGGATTACCCCTTTTCTGTTGAAATATCCCCTAATCATAAAATTTTATATTAATAAAATATTTTGACTTTACTCAATCAAATTATATCGAATTTGTGAACAAATAACAATGCATGAATGAATACTCTGTTGTACAATAAGAAGAAAAGTAAAGTAAACTGTTTTTCCTTTGTAGTTACTATTTCATTAGAAGTAGCATGTTATATAGAAGAAGTCATCTACTTTGAAGTGAAGTAATGAAGTAACTAAATAGTTTAGACTGTGTAACGAAAACAACAAGAAACAGCTTAGTTTTCTTCTTATAGATAAAGTCAGAAGGTAATTTGTTTTGTAGTACAGGGGGGAGAATTTTGATTAAACCATTAATTGAATTTTGTGTAGGTAACCTTGCAAGTGGTTCGCAAGCAGCTCTAGAAAAATTAGAAAAAGATCCGAATTTAGATGTAATGGAGTATGGTTGTTTAGGATATTGTGGTATTTGTTTTGAGGGACCGTTTGCACTTGTAAATGGTGAAGTTGTACAAGGTGCAACAGTAGAAGAGCTTGTTAATAATGTATATGAGTATTTGGATGAAAATCCAATGTTTTAAGGTGTTGCGAATCAGCAGCACCTTTTTCATTAGATAAAACTTTATTTCGTGGGGAAGGCTAATACTGATTATTAGCCTTCCCCAATCGAAAATAGTGGGATAAATAAAAAAAGGCCCTTTTTAGAAGGGCTTTTTTCTTACACAAATTGTGTAAGAGTGGCTCATCGCCAAACGTTGTCAAATATGAGAAACGGGGGACATTCATATTGTGTTCTAAAAGCATGCATTTTATACTTAACATAACAAATTATTTTTGGAGTGAATATAAATGAGCCAATTTTCTTTTACAAAAATGCATGGTCTTGGCAATAGTTATATATATGTAAATATGTTTGAAGAGCAAATTTCTGAAGAAGATTTAGCCCTTGTGGCGGAAAAGGTTTCAAATATTAATACTGGTATTGGAGCAGATGGGATGATTTTAATTTGCCCTTCAGACGTAGCTCCGGTGAAAATGCGTATGTTTAATAATGATGGTTCTGAAGGAAAGAGCTGTGGTAACGGTTTACGCTGCGTAGCGAAATATGCGTATGAGCATAAACTAGTAGAAGAAACAGTTTTCACAATTGAAACGTTAGCTGGCATTGTAACGGCGGAAGTAACGGTAGAAGAAGGGAAAGTTACATTAGCGAAAATCGATATGGGGGCACCGCGTCTAACACGTGCAGAAATACCGATGCTTGGTGAAGATGAAACACCATTTATTCGTGAAAACTTCTTATATAATAATCATCGTTATGCATTTACAGCTGTTTCAATGGGAAATCCGCATGCGATTATTTTTGTTGATGATGTAGAAAAAGCACCTCTTACAACACTTGGACCCGTCCTTGAGACACATGAAATGTTTCCAGAGCGAGTAAATGTTGAGTTTATCGAAATTTTGAATGATGAAGAGATGAACTTCCGCGTTTGGGAACGTGGATCTGGTGTAACGCAAGCTTGCGGAACAGGGGCGTGTGCTGCAGTTGTAGCTGCTATTTTGAATGGAAAGATGGAACGTGGTAAGGAAATTACAGTTCATTTAGCTGGCGGCGATTTAATGATTGCGTGGACTGAAGAAGGAAGCGTGTTGATGAAAGGACCTGCGGAAGTAATTTGTCGCGGAGTGTATGAGTACAAGATAGAAGCGTAAAGATGTATAATGGACTAAGAACAGAAAGGAAGGTGTATTTCATGATTGAAGTAACAGAACAAGCAGCTTTTCAAATTAAAGATATGTTAAAAGATGCTGAAGATGGAGAGAAGTACGTGCGCCTTGCTGTCCACGGCGGCGGATGTAGCGGTCTTTCTTACGGCTTAGGATTTGAAGTAGAACCAAAAGAAGACGACACAGTTCTTGAGTTTTTCGGTGTTGAATTTGTTATCGATACAGAAAGTGCTCCAATTGTTAAAGGAGTAAAAATTGACTATAAACAATCTATGCTTGGCGGTGGATTCACAATCGACAATCCAAACGCAATCGCATCATGCGGATGTGGATCATCTTTCCGTACAGCATCGAATGCTGGTAAGCCAGAAGAGTGCTAAGTTTTTAGCAGAAATAGAGAAAGACCTTTTTAGCGATAGAATAAAATCGTTAGAAAGGTCTTTTCTTTTTGTGTTAAAACAGAAAATGCATGTAAAGTTACTTTAGATTTTAATTTAAATGTTATTATATATAGTATATATAATTTATACTTTGAATTCGAGATTCATATTATTTGTTTTAAGATAAGGTTATGTAGATAAAATGTAAATAATTAGCAAAAATATACTATTTATTAGTTATATTTAATGTTAATATTTGTAACGAAGATGATTGGGAATTATGTTCGAACTAGTTGTAAATGCATCGGTTATTACTAATAGGTAGATTTATGCAGCACGATTGGTTCAACTAATAATCAGTGGGGATGAAGAAACCCCCCACTGATTAAAGTTTCACTTTATACAAAAAAGGTGCATAAGGGAGAAGGTTATAGCCAATTGTATAGAACTGAATAGTTCCGTATTAATTAAAATACGTTGATTACTAGATATTAAAAATACCGGGGGGATTAGAGTGAAGTCATTTAAGAAAGTACTTATAGTAGGGATGGCGTTGATTACAGTATCGATTTTGGGAGCTTGTTCTAGCGATACAGACGTATTAACAAAAGTAGGAGCAAAGCAACCAGCGAAGGCGGAAGGTGAAGTACTAAAAGATCAGAAGAAAACACCTATGACTACGAGCAAACGTGAAAGTATTAAAAATGAGGATGCACCATCATCACAAAAGCGTTATATTTCTCATGATGAATCTCAAAAGATTGAGGAAGGTATGACGTATACGGATATTCTTAATACGATTGACTATGGTGGTGAGAACATAAAACATTATAATAACCATGAAAAACGCGTATTTTATACTGAAAAAGATACGGATGGTACATATGAAATTATGGTTGAATTAAATACATATGGTTATGTTGTAAATATTGAACGTACTGCTATAAAGAATAAAGATACAGATACAGATACAGATACAGATAAAGAGAATCAGGTATTTACGAAACGTAGTGAAGAGCCTGTAAAGGAATATGAAGAAAAAAACGATCGTGTACCGTGGTATAAAGATGTAAATAACAATTCGGTAGCAGTAAGTTACAATCACTATTTGAAAATCAAAAAAGGTATGGCCGCGAATCAAGTAAAAGCTGCAATTGGACAGCCACATGTGATTGAGAAATATAAATCATATTCAGTATATGACTATACTGGTTATGGTGGAGAAGGATCATTACGTGTAATCTTTGAACCGAATGGAACTGTTACGGATGTAGTGGAAAACGGTTTACCACGATAATAAATTAGTTACGGGAAGAATTGTAGTAAAGTTGTCTTTGATTTTATAAAGTTTTTGGGAGCATCTCTGAATATAGGTGAAAAAATAATTCTCTTAGCCATGTTAACTACATATTAGTATTTACCGAAGGTTCTTCCAAATTCAATAGCGTTATTGTGGATGTTGTTGTCGTATTATTTTTGTTGATATATACCGCAGTAGGGCAGCAATTGTAACTGGACGTAAAAGGACGCGGAGGAGTAGCAGCTTCCTTTTGAAAGAAGGAGGAAAATATGATGGAGGATATTCTTGAATTTATAGGGAGATACGTGATTAAACCTATTATTAGTTTAATAAGATATTTTGTAATAGAGATTATAATTGAGGGCATAATAGAAGGCGTAATAAACGGTATAAGGAAATTACGTGATAAGTGGCGAAATTGGCGTGAAAGACGTTATTGGCGGTAGTGTAGCTGATGAGTGTGCGAAACAAAAACGTTATACAGAAGCTTAATGGAATGACAATTTCTAAAGTGAAGAAATAATTATTATCTTACAAAAGTGTAATGTTCATGTCATGTTTTTGAATTTCTTCTTTAAAGTTTAGGCTTTAAGATAAGAATATAAGAAAAAACACATGAGGTGAAGGAAATGAAAAGATATATTGCACTTTTTAGTATTTTAGTTGTATTTGCAAGCCTATTAGTTGGCTGTGATTTAAATCGTATGGGTAAAGACGAGTATTACGTTCAAATTACAGTAGATGGAAAAGAATATAATGGTAAAGCTGATAACGGTGAGCCGTATAAAGATTACGAATATAAGCTGACTGGCTTTGATAAAGATGGTAAAGAGAAAGAATTAGAATTCACAGCTCAAAAAAACTTACGTAAAGATGCATTCTTACGCGTATACCACTCAGATAAAAAAGGTGTAACAGCTTGGGAAGAAGTGAAAAAAGACGAGCTTCCAGCGAAAGTGAAAGAAAAACTAAGTGTGAAATAAGACAGATAAAAAGGAATTGACGAACAGGGTCAATTCCTTTTTTTGTTTTCAAATTCTTCTTCTGAAATGACTGTAAATCCGTGTCTTTTAAATAAAGCAGTTGTCACTCCGAAACCAGTTTGCTTATTACCGTTAAATTCTCCAGTATAAATCGTAGAACTACCACAAGATGGACTGCGTTCTTTTAAAATAATATATTCTGGGTGTAAATTTTTGATTTGTTCTAATGCTTTATAAGCACCGTTTACGAAAGCTGCTGTGACATCTTCACCATCTTTTGTCATTACCTTTGCTTTTCCGTCTAAAACGTCATCGCCATTCCCGCCAATAATTTCGGCTGAGGGACGAGGTGTTGGTAATCCCCCTAATACTTCAGGACAAATGAGGACTGTATCTTCTTGTTGCAGAAGCTCCTCTATTTTTGAAAAGAGATTGTCATTTCCATCATACCGGCAAGCAATCCCACCTAAACAAGCGCTAATTACGATCATATTTTCATCTCCAATAAAAAATATTTAATGTCACGCCAATTTCTCTTCCTGCCTCTTATTTATAAGTGAGGTGATAAAAATGGGAAGTTTATATAACTTAATGAAACCATACAGTGAATTTCGAAGTAAAGAAGAGTTTAATACATATCAAAAGCAAGTTTTGAAATATTATCGATTTCAATTAAATAAAACGGATGCTACCATCATTCATTTTTTAGGAAAATATGCGGTAAATGAGAAACAAAAAACAGTAGGGGTCGCTTGTCCATTAATGGAGACGATTGCGACGAATGTTGGAAAGAGTATTCGTACAGTACGCCGGTCAATTGCAAAGTTAGAGGAACTAGGAATTATAAAGCGTGTTGCAACAAAAGAGAGACATAAGCGCGGCGGTTATAGTGCGAACCTATATGTATTTCTTATATCTGCGATTGACCGCATGGATGACCGTATGAAAATGTCCGCTTGTAAAAGTGAGGATAATGCAACTGGCTGTAGTAAAAATGAGCAAAAAAGCGCTGGGGAAACAATTCTTTCTAAAAACATTCCACAAATAAAAGAGAAAAGAAAAGGAACGTACGAGCTTGATGAGACGTATTGCCGTCATGATATACCGAAGCCTTTTATATACGCACTGGTGCCGATGACGAGTAATCCGAAGAAAATTAATATATTTTGGAGTAAGGTCGAGCTTGCATATAAAAAGAGCGGGTTACTAGAACAAGGTGTTTTACTGGAGCAAATATTAGCTGATGAAGAAGTGTACGGAAATTTCATTTGGCGAGTAAAGAGTGTTGTGAGAGCTTATAAATACGGAGAAATCCGTAAAAATGTGAAGGCTCTTTTATATAGTACAGTGCGGGATCTATTTTTAGAGGTTGGATTAGAATGGGGAGCAGCATTAAGGAGAAGTAAGGGAATAACACTATTTGATCCATTCAAAAAAGAGCCATGTGTATAATACATGACTCTAATTAGCTAATCGAACTTCCTTACAACTGGAACACGAATCGCTACAAATAGTACGAAGACAATAACAGCTATTGCACCACTTTTCATAACGGTTACGATTGGAATTCCTATTGCAAGTGCAATGGATGTGAATGCATAAGAGAGCGGGATAAAGCCCATTGATGATAGCATAAGTAAACTCATTACGCGTCCCATCATTTCTTCTTTTACTGTCGATTGAATCATCGCCATAAGCGGAACGATAGCCATTGCGATTGTAATACCGTAAAACATGCCGGCTAATAGTGCTTGCCAAAGTACGGTACTAAAGTTGATGGCTAAGAAGAAGACACCAGACAATAGCATCATGATAATACAAAATAGACCGCGTCTACGATTAATATTTCTTAAACCGACAATGACAGCACCGATTGCCATTCCGCCGCCTACAGATGCTTCTAAGTAACTAAACTGGAGCGAATCACCATGCAGCACATTTTTAACAAAAAGCGGGAAACCAACTTGCATCGGGCCGATTAAAAATAAGTTTAAAAAAGCGCTACAAATAAGGAAAGTTGAAAGGAATGGCGATTCCTTTACATATAAGATTCCTTCTTTAATGGAAGTGAACATACCTTTATCTGTATCTTTTTGTTCTGGCATCGTAAATTGTATTTTTTGAACGAGTATGGCCGCGACAATCAGTAATAAAATCGTAATGGAAAATATTGTCTCATAATTCGTAAATTTAATGAGAATTCCGCCAAGTACAGGGCCTAAGATGACCGATGCTTGGTTCGTCATTTGTGTAAGTGAATTCGCTTGTGTTAACCGGCTTTTTTCTACCAATTCCGGTAAGATAGATCCATCTGCTGACCAGAAGAAAGCATCAGCAAGTCCAAAGAATAAAGCGAATAAAGCAAATGTATATAGCGTTACATCACCGACAATGAACCATGTGAGAATGGTTGCGACAAGAATCGCTCGAATGATATTGGAGTAAAACATAATGTTTTTTTTCGGGAATTTATCAGCTACAGCGCCGCCGACAATCATAAAAATAAGCCTTGGAACACTAAGGGCTACGAAAACAACACCGAGTGAAGCTTCAAGGTTTAATGTTTTTGCTATGTACCACGTTTGTGAAAAAGTAAAAAAGGCTAAAGCAAAGCTTGAAAAAAGAGTAGCTGCCCAAAGAAAAAGGAAATTCGTATTTTTTAATAACGGTTTTCCGCTTCCTTCTAAAGCAGTTTTATTTTGTTGTAGTTCCTCCATATTGCTTCCTTTCTATGTGACAAATTTAAACTAAAAAACCAGTAAACGCCCAATTGGTAAGGGCTAATACTCAATGGGAGATACCCACAGCTGAGTATAGTTTCACTTTATACAGTTTCTAATATTTCTATACTGCACTTTCTCATTGTAGACAATAATAATGGATTTGCCCAGTAGCTATTTAACGACAAAAAAAGATGCCGAATGGGCATCTTTTTTTAGGCTAACGCAATATAAATATCCAGTTGTGCCTGATTTGGGTCTAATGCTCTTTCGTCGTAAAGCTCAAAGTCTGTTGTGAAGGCACGTTTATTTTCTTTCGACCATTGCCAAATATATTCCCAAGCTTCACAAACGACTTCAGCAACTGGTCCCTTTCTTGTTGTAAATACCGCATATGTAGCGGTAGGTATTGTTAAAGTTGTCATATTTTCAGGAACGTCTTTTAGTGAAGAAACTGGCATACCGATTGTAAATGTATATGTACCAGTTTCATCTGACTCGTAGTTGGAATAGAAAGCAAATGTTTCTTTCGTTTGTTGATTTGGGATGTGATGCATCATTTGTTCTTGAAAGTATCGGTTCCAAAGTTGTGGAATGTTTCCTTCAGTAGATGCCTCTTTTTCATTAGTCGTTGTAACCGAAACGCCGATTGCGTGGAAAGCTTCTTTTTTTACGATAATGGGTTCGTGTAGCATAAAAAATTCCTCCTTTTAAATAAGAACATTTGTTCTTGTTTAATGTAACATATTTTTACATGTAACGGTTGTTATTTTTAGAAAATTTCAATCATAAAAAACAAACTGAAAATAACTAAAAAATGGTAAAATTTCTATTGTATGTATAAATAGGATAATGAGTATGTTAAAATTTTTAAGTATCCTTTAACTGTTATATAAACCTATACAGCACGGTGTTTTTACTATATTAAAAATATGGTAAAGGTTTGTATAAGTGTCCGATATATATGCTATTTTTGATAAATTAAAATAGTAATATTCTATGAGATTTATATTGTTGACATTGGGATTTCAACGATACATTTTCGTAGGTCGGATTGTTGCGAGTGGATATATATTGCTATGTATTCGGCTACTAAATGAAAGGATTACTGAAATTAAGTAGACGGATAGCAAGTATATAGAAAGGAGAAAGGTAGAAAATATGAAACAAGTATTGAAGTGTTTTAATGTCGTAACAATGATCACACTTCTTCTATCCATCATATTGCCTTCGCCCAGTGCTTTTGCTACAGAGATAAATAAAAAAAGCTGGGATGAGTTACAAGGAAATGATGTGAAAATTAAGGCAGAGCAAGTGAATGCTGAAATGTATAAGGGAGAAGTAGCGGAGAGGGAGCACGTATTTCAATATAAGATTGAAAATACGGGAGATACACCAATCCGAGAATTAGTAATTAATCAAAATAATGACAATGGAATTGAGTTTCTTTCGCAATCTGTGAAAGTAAACGGAGAGAAGTTACTTGAAAATAAGGTAGCGGATTTCTATGTAGAGGAAAAAGATAATGGAGGAAAGGTTCTTTCTTCTAATCTTAAAATTCAAGATTTAAAATCACATGAAAAAATGAATGTATTAATAAAAGCTCGTCGTGCGCAACATTTTAATAAAGAGTATAAGCAAAAAATTAGTGTGCAAAAGGATCAACTGCAAATAGGAAACATGTCTGTAGATGTTGAAGGGCTTCCTTCTGAAGAAGAGTTAGAAGCTAATACCGATGATGAGGCTGACAGTAGTAAGAAAGCTATCGGATCAACAACTGATTCAAAAACTAAAGAAGTGGATGGAAAATTAAAAGTATCTGTAGAAGATAAAAGTATATCTACACAAAAAACAGAAATAGAGAAGGTAAAACAACCTGAAGCTGAAAAGCAACTAGAAAAAGAGGAAAAGCAATCACCTCTAACAATAAAGCAGAAGGATGCAGAAGTACAAGCTGCATCAGAAAATGCTTCGAAGGTTCAAATCCAAACAGGAGATAAACAAGGATTTGGAGACCCGCTGTATTCTACAATTGCTCCTGGTAATTTAGTACAGACTGGTAATGTGACCCTTGGTTTGACAACTGATCATTATGGCAGACAAAGTATGGGTTATAAAACGAATAAAATGACTGTGGACGTTGATAACGATGATAGTACTTTTAATTCGTCAACAGGTGCATTTCCTAACATTCCTGCTGGAAGTAAAGTGAAAAAGGCGTATTTGTTTTGGACAGCTGCAATGGGAACTGTAACTAGTACAAATGTTAATCAAAGAGTTAGTGATAATGATGTACGACAACCAGTCAAAATGAAAATGGGAAATAAAGAATATGCAGAGGTACGTGCTGATAGCATACGAAAAGCTGATTATCTACCCTATATTTCTAATTACTCAGGTAGTGGTGCAGGATATGTTGCGTATGCAGATGTAACAAATGTAATTGCACAGCAAGGTATTTCTCAAACGTTGACAGTTGCGAATGTGCCACAAATTAAAGATGTAACAGGTGGCGGCTATTACTGGGGTAACTGGAACCTTATATTAGTTTATGAAAACTATAAAGAAACAGTAAAAGATATGAAAATTTGGGAAGGGTTAGTTTCTCAAAAAAGTACAGCTTGGACGGATATTAGTGTTAATAAAATAAACACACCAAAAGAAGGTGCTTTTAAAGCAAAATTTAGTTATTTTTCATCGCAAGGTGATCCAGCTGATAATGATGGATATGCCTATGATTATGGAGAATATGATTTTGGGTTAGGGTATCAAAAGTTTAAAAATATTAAAGGTAAAGATAATGATGTTAATGACTCATCTATGACAGAAGTACAAGTAGATGGCACTAACGAGTTTGTTACAAAAAAATATCCAGGATATAAACCAGCTTGGACAAATTCATTCAGTACTGACATTCATACGTATCATCTTGAAGGACCGACTCAAGTAAAGAATGGTTTGAAAGAAGGGAAAATGCGTTTTAGAGCATATGGTGGTACTGGTGATATTTACGTATTAAATAACGCCACATTTGTTACAGAACATAATGCTCCAAACTTACAAGTTGATAAAAAGGCATTAGATAGTACCGGTAAAGAAGTTAAGGAAATTAAAGCCGGTGAAGAGTTTACGTATCAAATTGAAGTGAAAAATGATACGAAAAATAATCAAGCGCCGGTATCGAATGTAAAAGGTTTTGATAAATTAGATGATCGTTTAGAGTATGTTCCGGGATCTATACAATATATTTCTGGAAGTAATAAAGGAAATAAAACAGATGATGCAAGCGATGATGAAGCGGAGTTTGTAAATAATCAAATTGATTTCCGTGTTGGTGAAGGTGCTAATGCTAAAGACGGCGGTGTTTTAAAGCCGGGGGAAAGTGCCGTTATTACATTCAAAGTAAAAGTGAAACATTCTGTACAATCAGATACAACAGTAAAAAATATCGTTGTTGTAAAGGGACAAGATAGTGCCGAGATAAAGTATGAAACTGAGGACGATGCAGATATTACGGTTACGACTCCAAAAGAGATCCCTGGAGAAATAGAAGCTAAAAAAATAGCATCTAATAAAACACCGAAGTTAGGTGATGAAGTAGAGTATCGTATTACCTTTAAAAATACGGTAAAAGATGGACGTCTAGATGTATTGACGATTGAAGACGAATTACCAAGTAGTCTTGAATACGTAAAAGATAGTTTGAAAGCAGAAGGTGCAAAACCAGAGCCAGTAGAGCTGAAGTTTGAAAATGGCAAAGTAATGGCAAAGTATCCAGAAATTATGGATATGGAAGAAAGAAGTATCGTCTTTAAAACAAAAGTAAAAGAAACTGCAAAAATTGGTGAAGAAATTGTTAATAAAGCAACCGTTAGTGATAAAACAAATCCACCAAAGAATCTAGAAGAGAAGATTACACCACAGCATAAGGCTGGTAAAATTGTCGCAAAGAAAAAAGCGACAAATAAGAAGCCGAAGCTAGGAGAAGAATTTGAATATCAAATTAGCTTTAAAAATACGGTGGAAAACGGAAAACTAGATGCAGTTACAATAGAAGATGAAATTCCAGCTAACTTAGAATTTGTTCAAGGCAGTGAGAGAGCTGAAGGTACTGAACCAAATCCAGTAGAGTTAAAAGTAGAAAATGGTAAGGTAATCGCAAAATATCCAGAGATTACGGATACAAAAGAGCGAAGCATTGCCTTTAAAGTGAAAGTAAAAGAAGAGGCAAAAGCGGGAGAAACGATCGTTAATAAAGCGGTTGTGAGTGAGCCAAATGGACAGTCTGAGCATCCAGAAGAAAAGATTACGCCGGATTATAAATACGGTAAAGTGGATGTAGAAAAAAATGTAACGAATCAAACACCAAAACTAGGAGAAGAAGTGGAATACCGAATTACATTTTATAATACGGTAGAAAACGGAAAACTAGAAACGGTGCTAGTAGAAGATACACTACCTAAAGGTGTTGAATACGTGAAAGATAGTTTGAAAGCAGAAGGTATAAAACCAGAGCCAGTAGAACTAAAAGTGGAAGACGGCAAAGTAATGGCAAAGTATCCAGAAATTACGGATACAGAAAAAAGAAGTATTGTCTTTAAAGTGAAAGTAAAAGATTCGGCAAAAGTAGGGGAGGCAATTGTAAATAAAGCAATTGCAAAAGATCTGAAAAATGAGCCTGTTGAATCGAAGGTTGTTATTACACCGCAAAGTAAAAAAGGTGAAATTGCTGCTACAAAGGTAGTTAATAATAAGAAACCGAAGCTAGGCGAAGAAATCGAGTACCGCATTAGTTTTCATAATACGGTTGAGAACGGAAAACTAGAAGAGGTGCGAGTGGAAGATACAATTCCAAAAGGTCTTGAATATGTAGAAAATAGCATCAAGGCTGAAGGAGAAGCACCTGGACCAGTAGAATTAGCTGTTGAAAATGGGATAGTCAAAGCTAAGTATATCGATATTATGGATATGAAAGAAAGAAGTATCGTCTTTAAAGTAAAGGTAAAGGAAGAAGTAAGAGTAGATAAAGAGATTGTCAATAAAGCAATTGTTGATGATACGAAAAATCCACCGATTGAGCCGGAGGAAAGAATTACTCCGCAACATAAGGATGGAATAATTGATTCGAAGAAGACAGTAGATAATCCATCACCAAAACTAGGAGAAGAAGTAGAATACCGAATTAGCTTTAAGAATACGGTAGAAAACGGAAAACTAGAAAAGGTAATAATAGAGGATACAATTCCTAACGGTTTAGAGTATGTAAAAGGCAGTGAAAAGGCTGAAGGTGATAAACCAGCTCCATTAAAGTTAAGTGTGAAAGATGGAAAAGTTATTGCTGAATACGAAAATATTACGGATACGAAAGAAAGAAGTATTGTCTTTAAGGTAAAGGTGAAGGAAGAAGCGGAAGTGGGTAAGGAAATCATCAATAAGGCAATTGTTGATGATATGAAACATCCGAAAGAACCAGAAGCAAAAATTACACCATTACACAAAGATGGAAAAATTAAAGCGAAGAAAAGCGTAAATAATGAAACACCTAAGTTAGGAGAAGAAGTAGAATACCGAATTAGTATGAAAAATACGGTAAAGAACGGAAAGCTAACAGACGTGACAATAGAGGATACTTTACCAGAAGGTTTAGAGTATGTAGAAAATAGTTTGAAAGCAGAAGGTGCCGGAACAGATTCAGTAGAGCTGAAATTTGAAAATGGTAAGGTAATAGCAAAATATCCAGAAATTATGGATACAGAAGAAAGAAGTATCATTTTTAAAGTGAAAGTAAAAGAAGAAGTAAAAGTCGGTAAAAAAATCATTAATAAAGCAACTATTGATGATTCGCAAAACAAGCCAGTTAATCCGACAGCGGAAATTATTCCTCAGTATCAAGATGGAAAACTTGAAGCGAAAAAGACGGTAAATAATGAAACGCCGAAGTTAGGAGAAGAAGTGGAATACCGAATCAGCTTTAAAAATACGGTAGAACATGGAAAGCTAACAGAGGTAAAAATAGAAGATGATTTACCAAATGGATTAGAGTATGTGAAAGGTAGTTTAAAAGCAGAAGGTTCTAAGCCAGATCCAGTGGAATTGAAATTTGAAAACGGTAAGGTAATGGCAAAGTATCCTGAGATTACAGATACAAAAGAGAGAAGTATTACCTTTAAAGTGAAAGTAAAAGGTAAAGTGAGCGATTCAATTGTTAATGAAGCGATTGTGAGCGATACGAAAAATCCGCCAGAAACACCGACAGCAGAAATTATTCCACAACATAAAGACGGAAAAATCAAAGCGAAGAAGACGGTAAATAATGAAACGCCGAAGTTAGGAGAAGAAGTAGAATACCGAATTAGCTTTAAAAATACGGTAGAAGACGGAAAACTAGCAGAGGTGAAAATAGAAGATACTTTACCAGAAGGTTTAGAGTATGTAGAAAATAGTGTAAAAGCAGAAGGTTCTAAGCCAGATCCAGTAGAATTGAAAGTGGAAAATGGTAAGGTAATGGCGAAGTATTCAGAGATTACGGACATAGAAGAAAGAAGTATCACTTTTAAAGTGAAAGTAAAAGATGCAGTGAAAGTCGGTAAAAAAATCGTCAATAAAGCAATTATTGATGATACGAAAAATCCGCCAGAAACACCGACGGCAGAAATTACTCCGCAGCATAAAGACGGAAAAGTGGAAGCGAAGAAAACGGTAAATAATGAAACGCCGAAGTTAGGAGAAGAAGTGGAATACCGAATTAGCTTTAAAAATACGGTAGAAAACGGAAAGCTAGCAGAGGTGAAAATAGAAGACGATTTACCAAATGGATTAGAGTATGTGAAAGATAGTGTAAAAGCAGAAGGTTCTAAGCCAGATCCGGTAGAACTGAAAGTGAAAGATGGAAAAGTAATCGCAAAATATCCAGAAATTACGGATACAGAAGAAAGAAGTATCGTCTTTAAAGCGAAAGTAAAAGAAGAATTTAAAGTTGGTGAAGGTATTGTCAATAAAGTAGTTGTTGATGATACAAAAGATCCAACAACTTCAGAAGTAACAATTACGCCAGAATATAAAGACGGTAAGCTTAAAGCAGAGAAATTTGTAAACAATAAAAAACCGAAATTAGGAGAAGAAATAGAATACCGAATTAGTTTTAAAAATACGGTAGAAAACGGAAAACTAGTAGAGGTTAAAGTAGAAGATGAAATTCCAGCTGGATTAGAGTATGTAGAGAACAGTTTACAAGCAGAAGGATCTAAGCCTAGTCCGGTAGAATTGAAATTTGAAAACGGTAAGGTAATGGCAAAGTATCTAGAAATTACGGATACAAAAGAAAGAAGTATTATCTTTAAAGTGAAAGTAAAAGAAGAGGCAGAAATAGGCAAGGAGATTGTTAATAAAGCAATCGTAGTAGATACAAAAAATGAGCCAGAAGAGCCTTATGTGGAAATTACTCCGCAATATAAAGATGGTAAAATTGCTGCGCAGAAAGTGGCCAATAATCATAAACCGAAACTAGGAGAAGAAGTAGAATACCGAATTAGTTTTAAAAATACGGTAGAAAACGGAAAACTAGCAGAGGTAAATATAAAGGATGCATTACCAAATGGTTTAGAGTATGTGGAAGGCAGTATCACGGCAGAAGGGTCTAAACCGAAACCAGTAGAGCTACATGTGAAAAATAATAAGGTAATGGCAAAATATCCAGCTATTACAGATACAGAGGAAAGAAGCATTGTCTTTAAAGCGAAGGTAAAAGAAAGCGCAAAAGTGGGGGGAGAAATCGTAAATGAGGCAATTGTGGATGATACAAAGAATCTGCCAGAAGAGCCTTATGTACCGATTACACCACAGTATAAAGATGGGAAAATTGAGGCAAGAAAAGAAGTAAGTAACCATGAACCGAAGTTAGGTGAGGAAATCGAATATCGAATTATTTTTAATAATACGGTGAAAGATGGAAAGCTAGCAGAGGTGAAGATAGAAGATGAAATTCCAGCTGGATTAGAGTATGTAGAGAACAGTTTACAAGCAGAAGGATCTAAGCCTAGTCCGGTAGAATTGAAATTTGAAAACGGCAAGGTAATGGCAAAGTATCTAGAAATTGCGGATACAAAAGAAAGAAGTATTGTCTTTAAAGTAAAGGTGAAAGACTCGGTTACAATAGGGAAGGACATTACAAATAAAGCAATTATTCATGTGGATGATCCGAACCATCCTATAATTGAACCAACCGCAAAAATTACACCGCAACATAAAGACGGTAAAATTGCTGCTCATAAAAAGGTGAATAATCATAAACCGAAGCTAGGGGAAGAAATCGAATACCGCATTTCATTTAATAATACGGTGAAAGATGGAAAACTGGCAGAGGTTAAAATTGAGGATGAAATTCCGGCTGGTTTAGAGTATGTGAAAGATAGTCTAAAAGCAGACGGTGATAAGCCAGCCCCAGTAGAGTTGAAAGAAGAAGCTGGTAAGGTTAGTGCGAAGTATGAAAATATCACTGACATGAAAGAAAGAAGCATTATCTTTAAAGTGAAGGTGAAAGATTCCGTTGAAGTGGACAAAGCAATTGTAAATAAAGCAATTGTTGATGATACAAAAAATCCACCAGAGCGACCGGAAGTAGATATTACACCGCAGCATAAAGCTGGTAAATTTAAAGCTAATAAAAAGGTAAGTAAAAAAGATCCAAAGCTAGGAGAAGAAGTAGAGTACCGAATTAGTTTTAAAAACACGGTAGAAAATAGAAAACTAGCAGAAGTGAAAATTGAGGATCAACTACCAAATGGATTAGAGTATGTGAAGGATAGTTTAAAAGCAGAAGGTAATGAGCCAGCGCCAGTAGAGTTAAAAGAAGAAGCTGGGAAAATTATCGCGAAGTATGAGAATATCACTGATACAGCTGAGCGTAGTATTATCTTTAAAGTGAAAGTAACGGAAGTAGCAAAAGTCGGTAAGAAACTCGTGAATACGGCAGTTGTGGATGATGATAATCCGAAGAATCCTCCGCAAAAACCAGAAGCGATTATTACACCGGAGTATAAGAATGGAAAAATAAAAGCTGAGAAAACAGTAAATAACCCAGCTCCAAAATTAGGAGAAGAAGTAGAGTATCGAATTACGTTCCGTAACGTAGTTGAGCACGGAAAATTAGCGAAGGTGAAAATTAAGGATGAATTACCAAACAGTTTAGAGTTTGTAGAAGGTAGCGAAAGAGCTGAGGGGGATAATCCAAAACCGTTGCATGTAAAAGTGAAAAACGGCACAGTACTCGCAGAATATCCAGAAATTACGGATACGAAAGAAAGAAGTATCGTCTTTAAAGCGAAAGTGAAAGAAAAGGCTAAAATTGGCGAAGCGATTGTGAATACGGCGGTTGTGGAAGATACTATAAATCCACCAGAGAAACCGAATGTCGCGATACAGCCTCAACATAAAGAGGGTGTATTACAAGCTGAAAAGACAGTGAGTAACCATGAACCGAAGTTAGGAGAAGAAGTAGAATATCGAATTAGTTTTGAAAATACGGTAGAAAACGGCAAACTAACTGAGGTAAAAGTAGAGGACGAAATTCCAGCTGGTTTAGAATACGTACAGGATAGTATAAAGTCTGATGGGCCGGAACCAAATCCAGTAGAACTTAAAGTTGAGAATGGAAAAGTAACAGCAAAGTATCCAGAAATTACGGATACGAAAAAAAGAAGTATCATCTTTAAAGCGAAAGTAAAAGAAACGGTACAAGTAGGAAAAGAAATTATAAACAAGGCGGTTGTGGATGATAATAATCCAACCAATCCACCAGTTGATCCACTTATACCAATTACACCGCAATATAAAGATGGGAAACTAGAGGCAAGGAAAGAAGTAAGCAATCATGAACCAAAGCTAGGGGAAGAAATCGAATATCGAATTACTTTTAACGGCACGGTAGATGGCGGGAAGTTAGTTGATGTAAAGATTGAAGATAAAATTCCGTCTGGTTTAGAGTATGTGAAAGATAGTCTGGAGGCCGTAGGTGATAAACCTGTACCAACAGAACTTAAAGTCGAGAATGGAAAAGTAACAGCGAAGTATCCAGAAATTATGGATACGAAAGAAAGAAGTATCATCTTTAAAGTAAAGGTAAAAGAAACAGCAAAAGTTGGAGGAGAAATAACAAATAAAGCGATCATTCAAGTAGATGATCCAAATCATCCAGTTATGGAACCGACAGCGACAATAAAGCCAGAATATAAAGATAGTAAGTTAAAAGCAGCGAAGACAGTAAGTAATAAAGAACCGAAGCTAGGAGAAGAAATCGAATATCGAATTAGCTTTGAAAATACAGTAGAAAATGGAAAAATAGCTGAGGTAAAGGTAGAAGATGAAATTCCAGCCGGTTTAGAGTATGTGCAAGATAGCATTAGATTTGAAGGGGCTGAACCAAATCCAGTAGAGTTAAAAATGGAATTTGGAAAAGTAATAGCGAAGTATCTAGAAATTACAGATACGAAAGAACGTAGTATTATTTTTAAAGTGAAGGTAAAAGCAGCACCAAGTAAAGGGATAACAAATAGAGCGGTAGTGGACGATAAAATAAATCCACCACTTGAGCCTACAGTTACAATTTTACCGAAAACAAAAGAAGATTTTAAGATACCAGAAGAATCGAAGGAACCAGAAGTGAAGCCGGAAGAGCCGAAGGAACCGAAGGAACCAGAAGTGAAGCCGGAAGAGCCGAAAGAACCGAAGGAACCAGAAGTGAAGCCGGAAGAGCCGAAAGAACCGAAGGAACCAGAAGTGAAACCGGAAGAGCCGAAAGAATCGAAGGAACCAGAAGTGAAACCGGAAGAGCCGAAAGAACCGAAGGAACCAGAAGTGAAACCGGAAGAGCCGAAAGAACCGAAAGAACCGAAAGAACCGAAGGAACCAGAAGTGAAGCCGGAAGAGCCGAAAGAACCGAAGGAACCAGAAATGAAACCGGAAGAGCCGAAAGAACCGAAGGAACCAGAAGCGAAGCCGGAAGAGCCGAAAGAACCGAAGGAACCAGAAGTGAAACCGGAAGAACCGAAGGAACCAGAAGTGAAGCCGGAAGAGCCGAAAGAACCGAAGGAACCAGAAATGAAGCCGGAAGAGCCGAAAGATCTGGAGAAACCGGAAGTAAGACTGGAAAAGTTAATTAAAGAACCGCAAGTAAAAGTAGAAAAAGAATTACCGAAAACAGGGGCAGCACATTCATGGATGATGTCAGTTGGTGCGGGAATTTCATTCTTAGTTGGCGGAGTATTATTCGTATTAGGTAGAAGAAGAAAATAATAATTTTTTAGACGAAAAGCACACTGAGTTCGATAGTTTATCGGACTCAGTGTGCTTTCATGTTATATAAAAGGAAAGCTCCTTCCACGTATGGAAGGAGCTTTATTTTTGCATATTAAAACATACTTGAGCTATGCATCGGTTGAAGTTTTGCATTTGGATCGAAGTAAGCTTTTGCATTGTTTACTGCTGTCGGTGCTTCGCCAAATCCACAAGCGATAAGTTTTACTTTTCCTTCATATGTACAAATGTCACCAGCAGCGTAAATGCCAGGAATATTTGTTTCCATTTTTGAATTCACAAGGATGCTGTTTTTTTGTATATCTAAGCCCCAGTTTTTAATTGGGCCAAGAGAAGAAACGAAGCCGTAGTTTACAATTACATCATCAACATCGATGATAACTTTTTCTTCAGTTTTTACGTGCTGAAGAACGACTTGTTCAATTTTGTCATCACCGATAAGTTCTACTGGAACGTACGGTGTACTTACTTCTGCACGAGAATTTATTAAGCTTTCTACGCTATGTTCATGCGCACGGAATTTATCACGACGATGAACGATTGTAACTTTTTCAGCGATCGGTTCTAACATCATTGTCCAGTCTACTGCTGAGTCGCCACCGCCAAATACTACGACGCGCTTACCAGCAAATTTATTCATATCATCAACGAAATAATGTAAGTTTTTCTTTTCGTATTTCGCTGTACCTTCTAATTCTAAGCGGCGTGGTTGGAAAGCACCATTGCCAGCAGTAATAATAACTGATTTAGAATAGTGAGTTTGCTTATTCGTAACAAGTTTAAATATACCGTCAGCTTGTTTCTCAAGCGTATCGACAGCTTCTTCTAAACAAACAGTTGGGTCAAATTTCTTCATTTGCTCTTTTAAGTTATCAACTAATTCTTGTGCGCGCACTTTTGGAAATCCAGCCACATCATAAATGTATTTTTCAGGGTAGAGTGCGGATAATTGTCCGCCAAGTTGAGGTAAGCTTTCAATAACTTTTACACTTGCTTGTCTCATACCGCCATAAAATGCTGTGAACAGTCCCGTTGGACCACCACCAATAATTGTTATGTCGTAAACTTTTTGATTTTCTGCCACTTTCATTCCCCCTATAGATGGAATTTTGATATTGATTTCATATATTGTTCATATGTACACGAAAATCCTGCAAATGATGACACTTTCAAATAAATGATAGCATATTTGAGTTCATAATACTTCTGAAAACGACTGAATTGTGTGTAAGTTTTCGCATAGGTTCTTTTTTGTTGTATAAAATATACAGAAAGGAAAATACATGAAAAAAAGGCTAAAAAACCCTTGAAAACGCTATGTTATTTTAAAATATTGATAATTCTCCAGACGCTTGAATTCTGGAATAAAACCGACTAATATAGGGAAGTATTATGTTAAATTTCTATGACAAAATTCGTACGATTTTTTGACTGCGTTTTGTTATGATATAGAATGTGATAAATTCCACATTCTTGACAAATAGAGTTTTTAGTACTTGGTATTATTTTTTATTACTATTATATAAAGAAAAGGGTTGTGATTTGGTGAAGACTCCAAAAATCGTAGTTTTAGGTGCAGGTTATGGCGGGATGATTACGACTGTTCGTCTGCAAAAAGCATTATCTGTAAATGAAGCTGAAATTACGCTAGTAAACAACAACAGCTATCACTACCAAGCGACTTGGTTACATGAGAGCGCAGCTGGTACATTAGAAGATGAAAAAATCTGTCTAGATATTCAAGACGTTATTGATACAAATAAAGTGAACTTTGTGCAAGATACAGTAGTAGAAATTAAAGCTGCTGAAAAACGCATTATCTTAAAAGACGGCGAGTTAGAGTATGACTACTTAGTAATCGGTCTTGGTTTCGAATCAGAAACGTTCGGAATTACAGGGTTAAAAGAGTACGCATTCTCAATTGCTAACATTAATGCAACTCGTCAAATTCGTGAGCATATGGAAGCTAGTTTCGCTAAATATGCAGATGAAAAGCGCGATGAGTTAGTAACAATCGTTGTTGGTGGTGCTGGATTTACTGGTATCGAGTACGTAGGTGAGCTTGCAAACCGTGTTCCTGAACTTTGCAAACAGTACAATGTACCACGCGAAAAAGCACGTATCATCTGTGTAGAAGCTGCTCCAACAGCACTTCCAGGTTTCGATCCTGCATTGGTAGAATACGCTGTAAAACAACTTGAGAAAAAAGGCGTAGAATTCCGCATCGGTACAGCAATTAAAGAAGCAACTGAAGAAGGTATTATCGTTGCAAATGGCGATGATACGGAATTAATTAAGTCTGAAACAGTAGTTTGGGCTGCAGGTGTTCGTGGTAACGGCATTGTGGAAGAGTCTGGCTTTGAAGCAATGCGCGGACGTGTAAAAGTTGATGAGTACATGCACGCTCCAGGATACGAAGATGTATTCATGGTTGGTGACGCAGCGCTAATCATTAACGAAGAAATTAACCGTCCATACCCACCAACAGCACAAATCGCAATTCAACAAGGTTACAATATTGCACACAACTTAACTGTATTAGTTCGTGGCAAGGGTGAAATGAAGAAATTCGTATTCGATAATAAAGGATCTGTATGTTCTTTAGGCCATGACGATGCAATGGGTGTTGTTATGGGCAAAAAGTTAACAGGTTGGAAAGCTTCCTTCATGAAGAAAGTAATCGATAACCGTTACCTATTCTTATTAGGTGGACCTTTATTAGTTCTTAAAAAAGGTAAATTAAAGTTCTTTTAATATATAGTAGAAAAAGCAGAAACGGCTAAGAGCTGTTTCTGCTTTTTTCATATTAAAAATATAGTATAATATATAAAAAGAAAGAATATTCTGTCCGTTCTAATAGAGGAGGTTATTACATCATGGAGAAACGAGGGAAGGTATGGCTAGCTGTTAGTGGCCTAGTAGCTACAAAAGATGGTAGATGGCTATTTGTTAAGAAGAAATACAGTGGATTAAAAGGGAAATGGTCTTTACCGGCTGGTTTTGTAAATGAAGGTGAGACGGTTGATGAAGCTGTGAAACGCGAAGTGTTAGAAGAGACAGGCATTGTCGCTCATATGAAGGGGATCATTGGTGTTCGATCGGGTGTTATTCGTAATGAGATTAGTGATAATATGATTATTTTCCTTTTGGAGCCTGAAGGAGAAAATATTATTGTACAGGAGAAAGAATTGTCTGAAGTGGCGTTCTTACATCCGGATAAGATTGCGGGTGATCCGAATACGTCTGTGCTTATTAAATATTTGTTAGAAGGAAGATCAGAACTACATCTTGAAGTGGACAAAACATTAAATCCAGGAGAACCATTTGGTTATACAGCCTATCACGTATTTACGGCGCATGCGAAGGAGAGGGAGAAAGAGTGAGTATACCGGTATTACTTATTTCAATGATGTTATTTTTTATTTTGTTCTTTGGAATTGGATTTTTACTCAACATGATTTTGCGAGCTACTTGGGTAATGGTTATTGTGTATCCGATTGTTTGTATGCTTATTATTAATAAAGCGAGTATGTGGGATTATTTTTCAAAACCGAAAGAAACATTTTCTTCATTTGGGACAAGTGTATCGCATTTAGGACAAGCAGATGTGTTTATTCTATCTACTGGATTAGTAGGGGCTGCTTTAGCAGGAGTCGTAATCAAGAAACTTCGGAAAAGCGGATATCAAATGTTTTAATCTCCAATTAAGTTGGAGATTATTTTTTTTGCATATTCCTTCATCTTATAGGGAATGATTAACGATGAAGGAGTGTGGAATATAAAAATGTTAAAACGATATTGTATTCGCATTATGATGACTTGTTTACTTGCAATTGCATTATGCGTAACATGGAAGGCTTTCACAGGAGTTTCTTTATTAGAGATTGTAAAGACATATGAAGGAATGAGTGCAAAAGAAGTACATGCAGCAGAAGTTAAGAGAAATGTTGCTCCGAGTAAAGAAGTGATAAATGCTTTAGAGCAGGCAAACGACTGGTCTAAATATCGTTCAATTGAAATGACTGCAACAGGTTATACATCGGGGATTGAGTCAACCGGTAAGAGGCCAGGGCATCCAGAGTATGGTATTACATATTCAGGTGTCAAAGTGAAAAGGGATTTATATTCCACAATTGCTGCGGACTTACGCGTATTTCCGATTGGAACGATTCTATTCGTACCAGGTTATGGATATGGTGTAGTAGCTGATAAGGGCGGTGCAATAAAAGGAAACCGTCTTGATCTATATTATGATACGGTGAAAGATGTTTATAGCCAATGGGGTAAGAAAAAAGTCAATGTGTACGTAGTAAAAGTAGGAAATGGTAAGTTTACAGAAGAAGAGTTAACGATGTTAAATCAAGACGAAACGATGCAAGTGTTTCGTGGTCAATATTTAAAACAAAGATAGTCTAGTCGTAATTACGCTAGACTTTTTTTCTTGGCTTATTTCATAATAGAGGAGATTTTACACGTCATATAACTGTAGTTAGAATTGTCGCATTTTATCGAAAATAAAGTTATAATGGTGATAGAGAAATTTAGGGGGTCTGAACATGTTTCAAGTACAGAAAGAATTAGCAGGTCATGAAGCAGTAATTATTGCTTTATTTGAAGAAGAGAAAATGAGTAGTTTTGTACAAGAACTGGACAAAGCGTTTGAAGGACAATTACAAGTTTTATTAGAAGAGAAAGAATTATCTACGAAGAAAAAGGCCATTTCAAAAGTACATAGTTTAGGAAAAACAAATGTGAAACGTTATTATTTCGTTGGTTTAGGTAAGAAAGAATCTTATACGACGGAAACGTTACGTGCAGCTCTTGGTAAGGCATTTAAAACACTGCAAGCAGCAAAAGTACAAGATGCAGCAATCTTACTGGATTCTTTCGTAACAGAGAAATTAGATGTGATTGATGTAGCTCATATTGCAGCAGAAGTACAAGGTCTTGGTACATATGAATTAGAAACGTATAAATCAGATAAAAAGGATCGTGTGGAATTAGAGAAGTTTACGGCTATTACAGCGGAAGATGCACAAGAAATTGAAGCAGCATTAACAGTTGGCTACGTACATGGACGTGCAACAAATTCAGCTCGTACACTTGTAAATATGCCGCCAAACGTATTAACAGCGACAAAGCTTGCTGAGTATGCTGTTGAGTTAGCGGAGAAGTATGATATGGACTATAAAGTTCTTGAGAAAGAAGAGATGGAAGATCTTGGTATGGGTGCGTTGCTTGCAGTAAACCAAGGTAGTGTAGAGCCACCAAAAATGATCGCTCTTATTTATAAGGGAAAAGAAGAGTGGAAAGATGTCATTGGGTTCGTTGGAAAAGGTATTACATACGATACAGGTGGTTATTCTTTAAAACCACGTGAAGGCATGGTCGGTATGAAAGGTGATATGGGCGGTGCAGCTGCTGTATTAGGTGCGATGGAAATTATCGGTGAACTTCGCCCAGAACAAAATGTGATCGCTGTTATTCCTTCAACTGATAACGTTGTAAGTGGTACGGCATTTAAGCCAGACGATGTAATTACATCAATGAGCGGAAAAACAATTGAAGTATTAAATACGGATGCAGAAGGTCGTCTAGCTTTAGCTGATGGTATTACGTATGCCAAAAAACTTGGTGCAAACTACCTTGTTGATGTTGCAACATTAACAGGCGGTGTAATTGTTGCACTTGGAAACCATACGACAGGCGCAATGACAAATAATGAAGAGTTGTTTGAGCAAGTACTAGAGGCTTCTATGGAAACAGATGAGCCAATTTGGCAACTACCGATTTTTGATCGTGATAAAGAACGTGTGAGAAACAGTAAGTTTGCTGATTTAAATAACTCACCAGGTCGTGAAGGACATGCGGTTATGGCAGGTACATTCTTAGGCGAATTCGCTGAAGATACACCGTGGGTACACTTAGATATTGCTGGAACATCAGAAACAAAAGGCACGCACGACTTAGGACCAGCTGGAGCAACTGGTGCAATGGTACGTACACTTGCAACACTTGTGGAGCGTTTCGGAGAAGAATAATTTTTTGAAGAAAAAGCTGTCTCAAATTTTGGAGACAGCCTTTTTTATTGATATGGTAGGTGTATTTGTTGGTAATTCGATATAAATTCATTTACTACCGCGCTGTTCAAAAAAATGCTAAAAAGTGTTTATAAAGAAATCGTATACAAAATCCCATTTAAAGCAAAAGAAGTACGGCCCGTTTCTTCAGAGACAACTAATATAAGTGCATCACTCTTTTCTGATAAGCCAATTGCAGCTCTGTGACGTGTTCCTAGTTCAGGATCAACTTCTGTACTTTTCGTTAAAGGAAGAATATTAGCAGCTGAGACAATATGATTATTTTTTACGAGAACGGCACCGTCATGAAGAGGGTTACCTGGATAAAATATTGATTCGAGTAATGGTGCAGTTAAATGAGCGTTTAATGTCGTTCCAGTTTGAATGAAAGCTTCAAGCGTCTCGTTTCGTTCCACGACGATAAGAGCACCATGTTTTCTGGCGCTTAAATGTTGGATAGCTGTCGTAATAAAAGATGAACTTTCCGTATAAGGTGATAAATATGCCTGAATATAGTATGTAGCTGCTAATGTTTGTACATTTGCCAACATATGATGAATATCTTCCATTTTGCATAAAATACATTCGTCTTCTTTATCGATTGCGTTCCTCATAATCGATAGTTCTCTTTCAGCAATTTCAATCATTTGCTTTGTTTGTATTTTGAGTTCTTCTGACAAGCCCCATTCGTGCATAATCCTCATTCCCTTTAGTGGAGTATTTAACAATAGTGTATACAAATATTCCTAGTAAAATCCTGCTAGATTTTATAAAATATTGAGATACAGCATGTTTTTTTCATATAATAAAGGTATGACGAGCGAGAGGAGAGAGAAGAATGAATTGGAAACAAGAATTTAGTCGCTGGCTTTCTTACGCACAATTAGATGCAGAATTAAAAGAACAGCTAGAAAATATGAAGCAAGATGAGAAGAAAATCGAGGATAGCTTTTATAAAAATCTAGAGTTTGGCACAGGTGGTATGCGTGGTGAACTTGGTGCTGGTACGAACCGTTTAAACGTATATACAGTTCGTAAAGCAACAAAAGGATTAGCAAGCTTTATCGAAAAATTAGGTGAGGAAGCGAAAAAACGCGGTGTTGTTGTAGCCTATGATTCTCGTCATAAATCACCTGAGTTCGCAATGGAAGTTGCTGCTACACTTGGTGCACACGGCATTACAACATATGTGTTTGAAAGCTTACGTCCAACGCCAGTACTTTCTTTCGCAGTTCGTCATTTACATACAGTAAGTGGAATCGTTCTTACGGCAAGCCATAATCCGCCTGAATATAACGGATACAAAGTATACGGTGAAGATGGTGGACAGTTACCTCCAAAAGAGGCAGATGAGTTAATTAGCTACGTAAATGCAGTAGAAGATGAATTAACAGTTGAAGTTGCTGATGTAGAGCAATTAAAAGCTGACGGTTTATTACATATTATTGGACAAGAAGTAGATGATGCATATGCTGCAGAATTGAACAATGTCATCATTAATAAAGAAATGGTGCAAAAGGTTGGTAAAGACTTGAAAATCGTCTTTACACCATTACACGGAACATCAAATATTTCTGTACGCCGTGGTTTAAAAGAAGTTGGATTTACAGATGTAACAGTTGTAAAAGAGCAAGAGTTACCAGATCCAAACTTCTCTACAGTAAAATCACCGAACCCAGAAGAGCACGCAGCGTTTGAGTATGCAATTCGTGACGGTGAAAAGGTAGGCGCAGATGTATTAATCGCAACTGATCCTGACGCAGATCGCCTTGGTGTAGCAGTGCGTAATCATAATGGTGAGTTCCAAGTATTAACAGGAAACCAAACAGGTGCATTAATGCTTGATTACTTACTATCTCAAAAGAAAGAAAACGGAACGCTTCCAGAGAACGGTGTCGTATTAAAAACAATCGTAACGTCTGAAATTGGTCGTACAATTGCAAAAGCATACGGTTTAGATACAATTGATACGTTAACTGGATTTAAATTTATCGGTGAGAAAATTAGACAGTATGAAGAAAGCGGACAATATGAATTCCAATTCGGTTATGAGGAAAGCTATGGTTATTTAATCCGCCCATTCTGCCGTGATAAAGATGCAGTACAATCTGTCCTATTTGCATGTGAAGTAGCTGCATACTACAAATCACAAGGGAAAACGTTATATGACGGTCTATTAGAAGTATTTGAGAAGTACGGCTTCTTCCGTGAAGACCTTGTATCGTTAACGTTAAAAGGAAAAGATGGAGCGGAAAAAATCCAAGAGATGATGGCAACGTTCCGTGAGAATCCTCCGAAAGAAGTAGCGGGCTTAACAGTCGTAGCAGTGGAAGACTATAAAGCAAGCATCGTTACATCTTTACAAGATGGACATAAAGAAGAGATTCACTTACCGAAATCAAATGTGTTAAAATATCAATTAGAGGATGGTTCATGGTTCTGCCTACGTCCATCTGGAACTGAGCCGAAGATTAAGTTTTACTTTGGTGTGAAAGATAGTTCTTTACAAAATAGTGAACAAAAGTTACTTACTATTAAAGAAGACATTATGAATCGTTTATAATACAAAGTAATTTTAAGTAGTAAGGAACAAAAGGGAGCGAAATCTCCCTTTTGTTTTATGTAGGAAATGATTGCTATTGATTCCGACAGGAGAGAGGGTATTTTGTGATGAAAAAAGTAAGAAAAGCGATAATCCCAGCAGCTGGATTAGGAACACGTTTTTTACCAGCAACGAAAGCAATGCCAAAAGAAATGTTACCGATAGTAGATAAACCGACGATCCAGTACATTGTAGAAGAAGCAGTGAAATCGGGTATCGAAGATATTATTATTGTTACTGGTAAAACAAAGCGTTCTATCGAAGATCATTTTGATAACGCATTTGAACTAGAACAAAACTTATTAGAGAAGAAAAAATATGAGTTGCTTGAAAAAGTACAAGCTTCTTCAAAAATGGTAGATATTCATTATATCCGTCAAAAAGAGCCGAAGGGACTAGGACATGCTGTTTGGTGTGCGCGTAAATTCATTGGTGATGAGCCGTTTGCAGTGTTACTAGGTGATGATATTGTCCAAGCTGAGAAACCGTGTTTACGTCAATTAATGGATGAGTATGAAAAAACACTTTCTTCTGTTATTGGTGTACAAACTGTTCCAGAGTCGGAAACACATCGCTATGGAATTATCGATCCATTAGAACAAGAAGGTCGTCGTTACCAAGTCCGCAATTTCGTTGAGAAACCAGCACAAGGTACAGCTCCTTCAAACTTAGCAATTATGGGTCGTTACATTTTAACGCCTGAAATCTTTATGTTCTTAGAACAGCAACATGTCGGTGCTGGTGGTGAAATTCAGTTAACAGATGCAATCCAAAGCTTAAATGAAATCCAACGTGTATTTGCTTACGATTTCGAAGGAAAGCGCTACGATGTAGGTGAAAAGCTAGGATTCGTTCAAACGACAATCGAAATGGCCCTGCAACACCCAGAATTACGTGATGACATGGTTGCAATGATGAAGAAAATTTTAGAAGAACAAGCGAATCAAGATTCATAATAAAAAAATGAGTTATTTCAGTATACTGAAATAACTCGTTTTTTTTATTATGAAATCGTTGAATGAGAATGCTGATAAGCAGAACGACGCACAGCATAGTATATGCGAGGTGCGATAATAGCACCGATAATTGTAAATGCAATATCTTTTACTGCAAACCACATCATAATCATCCAAGCAGCTTTATAGCTCATATTACCGTCCATAAAGAGATTGACTGCCCCGTACATGTAAGTAGTACCGATTATATAAGTTAAAATAATTCCTGTGAAAGAGGCAATTGCAAATGTAATGAATGTTGGTCTTTCTTTTTGTTCTACTAGTTTTCCCGACACATAAGCAACGATAATAAATGCGATAATAAAACCACCAGTAGGATCTAAAAGTGCTCCAAATCCAGCCTTGAAGTTAGCGAAGATTGGTGCGCCGGCTACGCCAACGAGCATATATACAGTCATGGATAAGGCACCAAGTCTACTTCCAAGAAGAAGACCTGCTAAAATTGCGAAAAATGGTTGCATAGATAATGGGATGCCTGCTACTTGAAGGAATGGTGCCCAAGATACAATATTTGCACCGATGGCCATAAGAGCAACGAACATGGCAGCTAATGCTAAATCTAAAACATGAAATCTCCTCATAATGTTAACCTCCTGTTGTTTTTAGGTTAACATTATCGTAGCGAAAATATTTACTTGTTGTCAATCAAAATATTTTGATAAGAAGGCTTTAAATAGTCTCTTAGCAACGTATATGGAATACGAAATTGCGGAATTCCACTTGAATAGGGAGCAATCTCATATAAAGGGAAATAAATGACGAGATTGTCTGGCTCTAAAAAGAAGTGAAACTTTTTCATACTCATTACCTTTTCAGTTGCATCAGGAAAATAAATGCTTTCATTTTGTTTAATTTGTCGTACAATCTCTGCACGGATTACATCTTTATAATTATCCTTTTGTTGAAACAAATCGTCTAAGTGCAGTACCTTTTTTTCGTTTAAATCAAATGTATTTGCCTTCCACGTATAAAGACCGTGTGCTCCGCCAGTATATTGATAGTAATTCACATATAGGCTAAGGAAAGGTGGTTTGTTTAAAGAGGCTTTATAATCAACATTTGCTACGTACGGATGAAATGGTGTACTAGATCCTTCTGTCTCTTTATAATATTTTTTTGCTTCTTTTTCTAATTTGTTTTTAAATTTGTCGGTGGATTTTTTGTAGTATAAATTGAGTTTGTTTTGAAATTTAGAGTCAGAAAAGTTGTGAAAAGAAGGTCTATTTATTTGATATTCTATATAAGGTTTCTTACCTTTTTGCGTTACAGTCTTAACATCGATTGTCAGGTTAGATGCTTTGGCTGTTATTGCACAATTTGGTACAATAGTCAGCAAGGAGAACATAAGCAGTAATATACAAAATTTCTGTTTCATTTAGGTGAAGCCTCCTTATATAAGTGTTATAAGTAGTTTGAAAATAAATAGGTAAAATTATACATTTAATTAAAGTAAGAGAAGGGGGAAGCGATATGGCAAAAACTTTAATGGATTCACTTGGAATTGAGTTGTTAGAGATGACAGAAGATAAGGTGGTTGCTACGATGCCTGTTGATGAGCGTACGCATCAGCCGTTTGGATTTTTACATGGCGGTGCATCGATTGCATTAGCGGAAACAGTGGCAAGTGTTGGTTCATACAATTTAATTGATCAAGAAAAATGTATTTGTTTCGGATTAGAAATTAATGCAAACCACATTCGTTCAAAGAAAGATGGAATTGTAACAGCGATCGGAACACCGATACATAGAGGACAATCGACAATGGTTTGGGATGTTCGCATTATTGATGAAAATGATGATTTACTATGTATATCAAGATGTACAGTAGCAATTAAAGAAAAACGTGAAAAGTAAAAAAGAGGCGCTCTTATGAGCAGCCTCTTTTTCTTATAATTAGAACTGGATTTTCTTCTCTAAGAAACCTTTTAGTTCACTAATTGGCATACGAACTTGTTCCATTGTGTCACGGTCACGTACTGTAACAGCTTTGTCTTCAACTGAGTCGAAGTCGTAAGTGATACAGAATGGTGTACCGATTTCGTCTTGACGACGGTAACGTTTACCGATAGAACCAGTTTCGTCAAAGTCTACCATGAAGTCTTTAGCTAATTCTGCGAATACTTCAGTAGCACCTTCAGATAGCTTTTTAGATAATGGTAAGATAGCTGCTTTGTATGGTGCTAAAGCAGGGTGGAAACGAAGAACTGTACGAGAATCGTTTTCTAATTGCTCTTCTTCGTATGCATCACATAAGAATGCTAATGTTACGCGGTCAGCACCTAAAGATGGCTCGATGCAGTATGGTACGTAACGCTCATTCGTTTGTGGATCAATATAGTTAAAGTCTTCGTTAGAGTGTTCCATGTGACGTTTTAAATCGAAGTCTGTACGAGATGCAACGCCCCATAGTTCGCCCCAACCGAATGGGAATTTGAATTCAATGTCAGTTGTTGCATTACTGTAGTGAGATAACTCTTCTTCACCGTGGTCACGAAGACGCATGCTCTCTTCAGACATACCAAGTGAAAGTAACCAGTTTTTACAAGTTTCACGCCAGAATGCGAACCACTCTAAATCTTCACCAGGCTTACAGAAGAATTCAAGTTCCATTTGTTCGAATTCACGTGTACGGAATGTGAAGTTACCAGGTGTGATTTCGTTACGGAAACTCTTACCGATTTGGCCGATACCAAATGGAAGCTTTTTACGCATAGAGCGTTGAACGTTTTTGAAGTTTACGAAAATACCTTGTGCTGTTTCAGGACGAAGGAAGATTTCGTTTGTGCTAGACTCTGTAACACCTTGGAATGTTTTGAACATTAAGTTGAACTGACGGATTTCAGTGAATTCTTCACTACCGCAATCAGGGCATTTTACTTCATGTTCTTTCATTAAGTCAGCCATTTGGTCGAAAGTAAGACCGTCAACAACCATTTCGATGCCTTTTGCATCTAAAGCATCTTCAATTAATTTGTCAGCACGGTGACGAGCTTTACACTTTTTACAGTCGATCATTGGATCGTTGAAGTTACCAACGTGACCAGAAGCGATCCAAGTTTTAGGGTTCATTAAAATAGCTGCGTCTAAACCAACGTTGTGTGGAGATTCTTGAATGAATTTTTTCCACCAAGCTTTTTTAACGTTATTTTTTAATTCGATTCCAAGTGGACCGTAATCCCAAGTGTTTGCAAGACCACCGTAAATTTCAGAACCAGGGAAAACAAAACCGCGATGTTTCGCTAAGTTTACAACTTGTTCCATTGAATACATAAGAAAATCCTCCTTTTGAAAGTTAACGTATTGGCGATGATATACTCTGATACTTTGGAAACGAGCAGTATATGCTAAAAAGAACATAAAAAAACGCTCATCCCAAGGCTTATTTGCCTAGGGACGAGCGTTTGCCCGCGGTTCCACCCTAGTTGATACACAAAAGGTGCATCCACTTTATCATGTATTGCTCAGGACTGCCGTTTCCTTGCGGCTTCAGGCTTTCACTATCCCTGAATCGCTTTTTATGCAAGTACTTATAAGTCCGTCATCGCTACTTATATTAATAATAATGAACATATTCTAACACGTTCTTTTTTAAATCTCAATAGAGGAACGTGTCTATCTATGATAGAGTCTCGCCTATTTTTTCATTATTTATTCCGTAATTTTGCTTAATATGCTTAATTGCTTCACGCTTACTTAATGGAGCGAGTTCATTGTTTTGCACGTATTCCCAAACTACATCCGGATTTGTTTTTGCATATTCACGAAGGACCCAGCCAATCGCTTTTTGAATGAAAAATTCTTTTGAAGAATGTAGTTGTCCAATAATCCAGAAAAGAAGTTCTTCATCCATCTTTTGTTTATATTTTAGTTGGAATAAAATAGTGGCACGTTGTAACCATATGTTATCTGATGCAATCCATTTTGGAATATAGGCAGAAATTAATTCTGGATGTTTTAAAAAGATATCGCCTAAAAATGTAGGGACGATGCTATCGACAGAGTCCCACCAAGATTTTGTGACAATCAGTTCTTCTAAGAAGGGGATATGAGTTTCGTTTATATGCTTTTTATATTTTTGCATAATATCAAGTGCGGCCGCTTGGAATTCACGTTCTGTTAAGTCCCAAAGCTCACGTATGATAATTTGGAAGTCTTTTGGATTTGGGAGAGTATGTATTTGAATGATGTCTTTTAATAATTGACGTCTTTCCGGTGTTTGAATACCTAGAAAGGGGAAGTGATTTTTCATATAACGAGCCATAGGTTCTGCTTTTTCAGGATTTTGATGAGCTGTAAAATGCTCTTGTAATGCTTTTACAAATGGATGCATAGGTGTTGCTCCTCTCTTATTCTCTTTCTTTTCTTATTATACAAAGAGTTTGGATAAATTTTAAAACATAACTTGCAATGTAATGAAATATGTTGAAAGTAGAGAGGAGAGGATAAGATGGAGGATCAAGGCGTATTAGCAGGTTTCTTTGCTCTTAGTTTTGCGTTTATTCTTGTTATATTGATTTGGGCAATTATTTCATATTTGTTAACGGCTTTTGCACTTTATTCGATGGCGAAAAATGATGGTGCAACGGACGGGGTGCTTGCGTTTATTCCGTTTTTGAATAGTAAGACGTGGGGTGACTTAGCGAAAGATAAATTACCAGATTTTTTGAAAGAAGAAGCAGGGTGGAAAGTATTCGGCATATACGTTGCATGTTTTATTTTTAATTTCGTACCAATTATAAGTTTACTAGCAACAGCTGTATCGATTGTATTGTCCATTTACCTTATCTACGCTATTTTAGACAGATACGGAACGAACTCTATATTATTTACGATTATTCATGTAATCACATTTTCGGTGTTCTTACCGATTCATTTATTTATTATTCGAAATGAACCGGTGAGATATAAAGAATAGATTTTTCGTTTTTGTTGATAAGTCGATATATTTTATATATAAGTAAAAAAGCGCCCTGATTATCAGAGCGCTTTTTCTACTACATAAGGTAGCGTAAATAAATATAAATGTGAGAAATGATTAATGAAACGATCATAATTGGGAAACCGACTTTTAGGAAGTCCATGTAACTAAATTTATGTCCTTCACGGCTCGCGATACCTGCAACGATTACGTTAGCAGAAGCTCCGATTAACGTTCCGTTTCCGCCCAGACAAGCACCTAGTGCTAATGCCCACCATAATACATCGATTTGTGCGTCAGATGGTGATAAGCCTAGCCCAACTGCCATATCGTTAATAAGTGGAATCATTGTTGCAACGAATGGGATGTTATCAATTGTTGCAGAGGCGATACCAGATACCCATAAAATAAGGATGGATGCGTAAGAAATATCTCCGCCTGTTATACCGATTACTTTTTGAGCTAACATTTTGATAAGACCGATATCGATAAGTCCTCCAACAAGTACGAATAGCCCTGCGAAGAAGAAGATTGTTACCCACTCTACGCTTGCAAATACTTCCTCAATTTCATGCTCTTTCACACCAATTAACATAAGTACAGTAGCACCAGTTAAAGCGATGATAGCTGCATCAACGTGGAAAATCGAATGAGTCATGAAACCTACAATTGTAAGTCCAAGTACTGTTAAAGATTTTTTCATTAATACTGGATCTTTAATGTATTGTTTTTCATCTAGGCTCATTAATTTCTTAACTTGTACAGGATCGGCAATTAATTGTTTGCGATACATAAAGTAAAGTATTATCGCTGTAACTGCAATAATAATAATTACGATTGGTGCTAGATTCAATAGGAAAGCATTGAAGTCTAAATGCTTATTGGCAGAACCAATCATAATGTTAGGTGGATCACCAATTAATGTTGCTGTTCCTCCAATGTTTGAAAAAATAATTTCAGAAAGTAAATAAGGAACAGGATTTACTTGCAGTATGCGCGTAATAGATAAAGTAACTGGAACAACAAGAAGTACAGTTGTAACGTTATCTAAAAATGCGGAGCCAAGCGCGGTAAGTAAGGAAAGTGAAATTAAAATTTTAATTGGATTTCCTTGAGCTCCTTTTGCTGCTTTAATAGCAACGTATTGGAAAACACCTGATTTACTCGTAATGTTCACCAAAATCATCATACCGATAAGTAACGTAATCGTTCCCCATTCAATATGTTTCGTAAAGGCGTTGTGTAAATCGACGACTCCCACAATTACCATGAGTGCTGCACCAAGAAGTGCGATGACAGCACGATTAATTTTTTCAGAAATAATAATGGCATATGTAATTAAAAAGACTGCGATAGCAAAATAATACTGCCAGTTAGCGAGTTCTTGCGTTGTTTCGTGCAAAAATCTCATCTCCTTTCATTCACTTTTTCTTAGTGTGTCAAAAATGTTCTAGAAGAAACACACATAACGTCATTATAAAGTAGGAAAATGGCGGATGTAAATGAAAGGGGGGATTTTGTCATATTTTCTGCATAGGTCATTTTTTCTTATTTTTTAAAATATTTGTGGGCATTTGACATATATATAAGATACATCCAATCTGAATATTTAAAATGGAATTAGCATTCGAGCTTGTTCGTGTAGGAGTGTCAAATAGAAAGGAATGACAAAAATGATAAGGAAGGGATCGTATGGATGAACAACGATTTTTATTTTTAGACTTTGAGTTTACGATGCCCCAGCATAGAAAGAAACCGAAAGGATTTTTTCCGGAGATTATTGAGGTAGGACTCGTTTCAGTTGCTGGCTGTAAGGTAGAAGATACGTATTCATCACATGTCAGACCGAAAACATTTCCCTCTTTAACGGATCGATGCAAGAAGTTTTTAGGAATAAAACAAGAAGTCGTGGATAAAGGGATTTCATTTCCTGAACTCGTTAAGAAGCTTGCAGAATACGAAACGAAATGTAAACCGACAATTGTAACGTGGGGAAATATGGATATGAAAGTGTTGAAGCATAATTGTGAAATGGCAGGGATAGCATTTCCATTCTTCGGGCAGTGTCGTGATTTATCGCTTGAGTATAAGAAGTTTTTTGGAGAAAGAAATCAAACAGGATTATGGAAAGCAATTGAGGCGTATGGAAAAGTAGGGACAGGGAAGCATCATTGTGCGCTTGACGATGCGATGACGACGTACAATATTTTTAAACTAGTAGAAAAAGATAAAGAGTATTTAGTAAAACCAGCACCTCCAACGTTAGGGGAACTCGTTGATTTTTCAAAAGTGTTAAAGAAAGTGAGCACACAGTAACGACCAAATTGCACAGTATGTAATTTGGTCGTTTTGTTTTTTTAAAGTTTATAGTCCTTTTTTAACTGTTCTAATGTTTCTAGACTACGAACCGCAAAAGGTGAATCATCTTCAGAAAATGAATTCATTTGAGTTTCCAATGCTAATTTTAGTGACTCGGTATAATCCGGAATTTCTCCTTCATATTTCTTTACCATTTGCTCTGGAATGTTCGTTTGCTCACGATAAGCTAAAGCGCGTCTTTCGTGGAAAAATGGCACGTCAGCTTGTTTTACGTTATGTAAGTCACCTTGCACCGGATGTTTTAAAACAGCTAATACTTTTACGACATAACTACCAGGACGGCTATTTGTAATTTCGCCTATGTATTTTCCTGTTTTATAAATACCAGTAACGATTTCGCCAATTTTAAATGTTTCTCTCATATTTTTCACCTCAAGTTTATAGTAAGGAAAGTACGGGAAGGAGTCAAAGAAATCATTCGTTTTCAGAACGCCCCTTGAGAATATGGATAGGTTCCACTATAATTTAAAATGATATAACAGAAAATTCTGATGTTTTATAAATCCTATAATAAGGAGTGTTCTATATGATGCCTTTATATTTTCCGGAAGATAAAACAGAATATATTATTCCAGGGATTGTTTGCGTTCTATTTATTATCGGTGCTATTGCCACGTGGCGCATGTTTATTCGTGTATCAAAAAGAGAAGCAGAGCGATTACAGAAAGTTGAAGAAAAACTATTAGCTGAAAAGAAACAGTAACGCATTTTTGTATGTTTCCCTCTATGCTCGGACAATCTAAGGGCAGAATATATTTTGGAGGGAATAGAATGAAGAAACGGCTTTTTTTCAGTTGTTGTTTATTATTTCTGATGGCAGGTTGTGACCAAGGAAAGCCGAAAGAAATTGAAGTGAAATTACATAATGCTTCAGGAGATGAAGTAGGGACTGCGAAAGTAGTTCAACAAACAAGTGGAGTGAAGATTACGATTAAAGGGGAAGGTTTCACGCCAGGACCACACGGACTACATGTACATGAAATCGGAGAGTGTAAGGCACCTCGTTTTGAATCATCTGGGAATCATTTTAATCCCGATGATAAAAAACATGGTCTTCTTAATCCGAAGGGTGCAGAAAACGGTGATTTACCGAACGTAGTTGCAGACGGTTCTGGAAAGATTAAAGCGGAAATCGATGCACCCCACATTACAATTGAAGAAGGAAAAACGACGATTCATAGAAAAGATGGAGCGTCTATTATTATTACAGAAAATCCTGATGATGGTATGACACAGCCGACAGGTAAATCAGGGGATCGAATTGCTTGTGGCGTAATTGTAAAAAAAGCATCGGATATGAAGAAAAAATAAAAGCTACCGTGAATGGTAGCTTTCTTTGTGAAATGTAATTGAAAAGATATTGATAAAGGAGGTTGTCCAAAATAATTGGAGATAGCCTCCTTTCTTATTATGAAAACGTATGACGCAGTCTGTTCAAAATTTCTTCTAAAACAGATCGTGGACAGCCGATGTTAATTCGAATATGTTCTTCGCCACCTAACCCGTATTTCTCACCAGGTTCAACAATGATTTTTCCTTTTTCCTCAAGTAGTGCGGTACGCTCGTTTTGAGAAAGCTTTAGACGAGAACAATCAATCCATAATAAAAAGCTACCTTCAGGCTTCGTTACAGAAAGAGCAGATATGTGAGTTTTAATATATTCACAAGCAAATTGAGCATTATCTTCTATATATAATCGAATTTCGTTTAGCCAATCATTACATTCTGTATAGGCACTTCGCATCGCTGTATAAGCGAAGATATTTAACCCGTGGAAGCCTTGTCTATACTGGATAGCTGTAAAGGCGTGACGGAGTTTTTCGTTTGGAATGATAATAATCGACGCTTGTAATCCAGCGATATTAAATGTTTTACTTGGAGCCATACAAGTGATAGTGCGCGCTGCTAATTCTTCAGATAAGGAAGCGAACGGTGTATGTGTATGGTCTGCATAAATGATATCGGAATGAATTTCATCCGCGACAACGATTACGTTATATTTAGTACATAACGATCCGAGCTGCACAAGTTCCTCTTTCGTCCAAACGCGTCCGATGGGGTTATGAGGGCTACAAAGAAGCATGAGTTTGACGCCTTGCTGAAACTGCTTTTCTAAATGCTCGAAGTCTATCACATATGTATCATTTTGTTTCTGTAATGGACTCACACATAACTGCCTATTATTTGTTGTGACCATTTCGAAAAATGGAGGATAAATAGGTGGTTGTACGAGAACGGATTCGTTTTCTTTTGTAAAAGCCTGTATGCTCGTACTAAGAGCTGGAACGATCCCTGCACTAAAGACGATCCATTCTTTTTGAATGTCCCAGTCGTATTGTTGTTTTGTCCAGTTACAAATAATATCCCCAATATTTTCAGGGGGAAGTGTATAGCCAAAAATCGGATGTTCGATCCGTTGTTTTAAGGCAGTTTGAATTGGTTTTGGTACTTCAAAATCCATATCAGCAATCCAAGCATGGATAAGTTCTTCGTTTTTATATGTATCCCATTTTATACTATGCGTTCCACGTCGATTGATTGCTTTATGAAATAGTTGCATAAGTTTGCCCCCTTCTTCTGTAAAACCAATAAGTTACGAAAGTTCTCTCTCTTCTTATAGAATAGCTGATGTGATAGGATAAAGAAAAGTATTAAAAAGTGAAAAGGCGGGAAGCGAATGGGTACATATGAAAAGATGATAGAGGTTGTGAAGAATTGGGATCCGTTTCAAATGGGACCGGAGTTTTATGAAACAGAAGCGAGCGATGTTGTGAACGTCGCAAGTGTGTTTGATGATCCAAAATACATCGCAAAGAAGATTCAACATATATACTTTATGTCTTTTGAGGAAGTACCTGCGCTTGAAAAATGTGAGAAGTTAGCTGTGGAATTACTTGTAATAAAAGAAGGCGGAAGTTGTTCATTATAGGCTGTCGGAATTTCCGACAGCCTTTTTTATATTATCCCGCTATTTGCTTGGTAGTAAGACCCCACCTCAAAATTCAGCGGAAGCAAAGAAGTTAGGTCGGGACTAATTAAATTTTCACTTTATTGCGCGGAAAAAGCGATAATTTCTTCATAAACATGTTTAGGCTTTTCTTCAGGTAGTAAATGTCCTGTATTTTCGTAAGAAATAAATTTTGAATTCGGTAAATCTTTGTGTAGACGATGACCTACATGTACAGGGACGACGCGGTCTTTTTCACCCCAAATGAGCAAGATAGGTGTTTCGATTTTTTGTAATTCAGTTGAAGATAAGTCACCTTCACGGTCTCGTATCATGCGAGTTAAAGCGGGAAATATACGGTCGTCATAAAAAGGAGCGGAGTAACCTTTTTTCATTTCATCGTCAATTAATGAGTGATCATGAACGACATTCATTAAGTTATGAACGATGCCGCGCCTAATAATCCAGTTCTTTACGTATAAATGAAAGAACGGTAAATAAGAAGAGTATAGTAAAGGTAAGGTTGCACGTGCTAAATAGCTAGAGCTGCATAGTAAAATCGTCTTTGAAATGAGTTCAGGACGTATACGGTTTACATAGAGAGAAATTTGCCCACCCATAGAATGTCCAACTAATACAATGTTTGAGAGAGAGAAATGTTCAATTAAATCAATAATAATCGTTGCTAAATTATGATAAGAATACTTAAACAGATGAGACTTATCACTTTTTCCGAACGGTGGTAAATCAAGAGCAATGACTGTTCCTTCCTTCGATAGTAAAGGAATGAGGCGGCGGTAACTGAATGAGGAAGATAAAAAGCCGTGAACTAGTACGAAAGTAGGACGTTCTGTTTTATTATCATGTTCATACAATTCGTAATGAACAGTAGTGCCGCGAGTGGAAAAAGTGAAATAAGGACAAGTATATTCATGATTCATTTTTTGTCACTCCATTGATTTTTGTTCATATCATCTCCAAGGAAGAAGAAAATATGTTAACAAAAAAAGGCAAGATGACGATGTCATCTTGCCTTTCACTTATTCGGTATTACCCGCGCACAATATTAGGCGGTGTTTTTCCTTGTAATCCTGCAACTAAATTTTCAGCGGCTGTCATAGCCATTTGCTGACGAGTTTTTAATGTTGCAGATCCGATGTGTGGTAAAGTCACAACATTTTGTAATGATAAGAGTGGATTATCTTTTTGAATCGGCTCTTGTGTAAATGTATCGATACCTGCTGCAAAGATTTTCTTTTCTGTTAAAGCATGGATTAACGCTTCTTCATCTACTGTTTTGCCGCGAGAAGCATTAATGAAGGTTGCTGTGTCTTTCATTAATGAAAATTCCTTTTCTCCGATAAGGTGATATGTTTCATCTGTTAATGGAGTAAGAAGAACAATAAAGTCAGACTGCTTCAGTAGCGTCTGTAAATCACAATATGTAGCATCGAATTTTTGTTCAGCTTCTTCTTTACGACGGCGGTTATAGTAAAGAACATTCATATCAAATCCGAATTTTGCTCGTTTTGCAACGGCTTCTCCAATTCGGCCCATACCGATAATACCAATTGTGCTATGGTGTACATCTAGTCCGAAGTGTTCTTTTCCGATTTCAGCGTTCCATTCACCATTTTTCACGTAAGAATCGAGTTCGCAAACGCGGCGCCCAGCTGATAGCATAAGGGCGAAAACGAGATCAGCTACTGTATCATCTAATACGTATGGTGTATTCGTTCCGATAACATTTCGGTTTTTCATCGCTTGTAAATCAAAATTATCGTAACCGACAGAAATGTTGCTCACTACTTTTAAGTTAGGAGCTACTGTCAGTAATTCTTCATTAATAGCAGATCCGAAATTTAATAACCCATCTTTATCTTGTATTTTCTCTAATAGAATATCACGAGGTACTTTCTCATTTTGATCCCATTTTTCATAATCACAGTGTTTTGATAAATAGTTTTCTACAAATGTTGGAACTGGTTCAGCAATATAAACTTTTGGTTTCACGGTTCCATCCCCTTTCGCTTTATCCCACATTTTTCCGCTGATTAAAGTTTCACTTTATTTTGACATAATTCAATAGAAAAATCTTCTTTTCAAACTGGAAAGGGTATTTGTATAATTTAGACACAAACGAAAAGGAAGGATGATTTATATGGTGACAGAAAAAGAATTAGAATTATTAGCTTGTCTTGAAAAGAGTAGTCGATTATCTGTAGATACATTAGCGAAGCTGTTAAATATAGAAGTAGAAGAAGTAAAGAAGATGGTTGCAAGATTAGAAAATGAAAAGATTATTGTGGATTATGTAACACATATTGATTGGACGAAAGTGAAAGAGCATACAGGTTTAACGGCAATGATCGATGTGAAAGTTACGCCAAAGCACGGCGTTGGGTTTGATGCGGTTGCTGAACAAATTTATCGTTATTCAGAAGTGAAATCCGTTTATTTAATGTCAGGAACATATGATCTTTCTATTACATTAGAAGGGAAAACGATGGGGGAAGTAGCGATGTTTGTTTCTGAGAAATTAGCAACAATTGAATCTGTCGTTTCTACAACTACTCATTTCATTTTGAAGAAGTATAAACATGAGGGCGTTATTTATGAAAAAGACGATGATGATAAGCGAATTGTGGTGACACCATGAAGCAATTTGAACTATCTAGATCAGCAGAATCTTTAAAACCATCTGGTATTCGAAAATTTTTTGATTTAGCAGCAAATATGAAAGGTGTTATTTCCCTCGGGGTAGGAGAGCCGGATTTTGTTACACCTTGGAATGTAAGGCAAGCATGTATTCGTTCTTTGGAACAAGGGTATACGTCATATACAGCAAATGCAGGATTATTGGAGCTCCGTCAAGAAATAGCAAAGTATCTAAAAAAACAATTTGCAGTATCTTATGATCCAAGTGATGAAATCATTGTTACAGTTGGAGCGAGCCAGGCGTTAGATGTAGCGATGCGCGCCATTATAAATCCTGATGATGAAGTGCTCATTATTGAACCAAGCTTCGTTTCTTATGCACCACTTGTGACATTAGCTGGAGGAGTTCCGGTTCCTGTGACGACTACGTTAGAAAACGAGTTTAAAGTACAACCAGAACAAATTGAAGCAGCTATTACAGCGAAAACAAAGGCAATTTTACTTTGTTCACCAAATAACCCGACAGGTGCAATGCTAAATAAATCCGAGCTTGAAGAAATAGCAGTGATTGTTGAGAAGTACAATCTAATTGTATTATCTGATGAAATTTATGCAGAGCTTGTATACGACGAAGTATATACGAGTTTCGCGAGTATTAAAAATATGCGTGAGCATACGATTTTAATTTCAGGATTTTCAAAAGGATTTGCGATGACAGGATGGCGCCTCGGTATGATTGCAGCTCCTGTTCAATTTTCAGAATTAATGCTCAAAATCCATCAGTATTCAATGATGTGTGCACCGACGATGTCTCAGTTTGCAGCACTTGAGGCGTTACGCGCAGGGAACGATGAAGTAATTCGAATGAGAGATAGTTATAAGAAGCGTCGTAACTTCATGACGACATCTTTCAATGAAATGGGCTTAACGTGTCATGTGCCAGGCGGAGCATTTTATGTTTTCCCTTCTATATCTTCAACAGGATTATCTTCAGCGGAATTTGCAGAACAGTTATTGCTGGAAGAAAAAGTGGCCGTTGTCCCTGGTAGCGTATTTGGCGAAAGTGGTGAAGGTTTTATTCGTTGTTCTTATGCGACGTCGCTTGAACAACTTATGGAAGCAATGAAGAGAATGGAACGGTTTGTCGAAAATAAAAAAAGGACAAAACGTAATACGTTTTGTCCATAAAAGGGGGGGAATACTAGAAAGCCATGTGTTAGTAGTCTATCCTAATATTGGAGAATTATACTTCTTTAAGGGAAATTTTTCATGAATTTTGAATGAGTTCTGTCATAGTGGTATAATTTACTAATATAAGGTATACGCATTCTAGATAACGTTATCTAGAATGCGTACTAACCAATCGGATATTTAAAATAAATATATCTGCTTTGCTCTCTATAATTGTAGAGAGAATGGTAAACGTATGGGAGTGTTTCATATGTCAGAACAATATACAACAGGAGTGGTTGTAACAGGGAAAGTGACTGGAATTCAAGATTACGGTGCGTTTGTAGCGTTAGATGCAGAAACACAAGGACTTGTGCATATATCTGAAATTACAAATGGATATGTAAAGGATATTCATGACTTTTTAAAAGTCGGCGATACAGTAGAAGTAAAGGTACTTTCAATTGATGAAGAGCACAGAAAAATGAGTTTATCGTTAAAAGCGGCGAAAAGAAAGCAAGGAAGGATTCTTATACCGAACCCATCTGAAAACGGATTTAATACGCTGCGAGAAAAGTTGGCAGAATGGATTGAAGAGTCCGAGTTAACAAAGTAAAAGAGGAACGCATATGAGCGTTCCTCTTTTACTTTATCTTATGATATATATTTGCAAATATGATTGCATGCAATCATATTCGTATGTCGGAGGTGAAAGGACATACTGATTATCGAATTTCGTTTGTTTCTGGGTGCGTACCAAGATTTTCAGATGGTTTAAACAGTAAACCAAGGTTGATAAGCCCAGATATACCAACGATGCCGTAAATAATACGTGCAAGAGCTGAATTTTGTCCACCGAAAATGGCTGCTACTAAGTCAAACTGGAAAAACCCGATTAGTCCCCAGTTCACAGCGCCAATTACAGTAAAGACTAATGCGATACGTTGCAGAGTACTCATGAAAAAGCCCCCCTTTTAATTGTGAAGCATGAGCAAGCGATGAGTTAATTAACTCTTTTATAGAATGGGGTAGTTATGTTGTTTTTATACATAAAAAATGTTCGAAAGACGATGTATATACATCTATACCGAAAAATACGAATTTTTATGCAAAAAATGAACTTTTTCTAAAAAATATATATTGGTTACGTTTACAATGTTTGAATCGCTTGATTTACAACTTCAGTTTCGCTAAAGTGAATACAGAAATACATATCCATAATTGGAGGGAAAAAGATGAGTACACATGTAACGTTCGACTATTCTAAAGCGTTATCCTTCATCGGTGAACATGAAATCACTTATTTACGTGATGCAGTGAAAGTAACACATCACGCAATCCACGAAAAAACTGGAGCTGGGAACGATTTCCTTGGGTGGGTAGATCTTCCGCTTCAATATGACAAAGAAGAATTCGCTCGCATTCAAAAATGCGCAGAAAAAATTAAAAATGACTCTGACATTTTACTTGTTGTAGGTATTGGTGGTTCTTACTTAGGAGCACGCGCAGCAATCGAAATGTTAAACCATTCTTTCTACAA
>NZ_KZ268503.1:0-364968 GCF_002218325.1 Bacillus sp. M13(2017)
CTTTCTGTACCATCTAAATATCGTTTCACCGCTTGGATTTTTTCTTTTGAAGAAAATTTAGCCATAAAAAATGCACCTCCAATTGTTAGACTGTGTCTAACAATTGGGGTGCACTTCATTATTGAGGCTGGCTTTTATTTTTTTAGTAGAAGTATAATAGGATTTTTAAATGGCTTACTAATAAACCTGTAATAAAACATAAAAATTGTCTCATGTTTAGAAAAACTATTAAGAATGAGGTAAGGAAGTAGAACAGAAGTTTATTGAGAAGTAGAGAAGAATAGTTTGGGAAAATGAATATCTATTTTTATTTATGTCAAGATTGTCCTGTAATGAAGACCGAGATACAAGGTACATAATGTAAATAAGACTGATTGATTATGTCAGTCTTATTTGTATATCTTAATATCATTAAAAATCACATCAAATATATCTTTTTGCGTAAAGTTATCTGTAAAAATAGTTTCTCTCGTAACCTCAATTGTATCGTGCGGATTATACCATTTTTGTAGGGAATCTTCACCAAATTCATGTCGTTTGTCCCTTGTGTTATGTCTTCTAATAGTTTCCTCTAATGATAAATCAAAGTAATATGCAAATGCATTTTCATCAAAATAACGAATTAATTCTTTTAACATCTCACCATACCTATGACTGTTCAATATACCTTCTAAAATAACAAATTTACATTTTCCTTTTCCGTACTTCGTAATTTCAAATAGTAAATCATGTGATAAATTACCCATTGTGTCGTGTACTCTAAGCATATCTCTACGTACAACATCCTGTGATACTAAAAGTGTCCCTTGTCCAAAATGTTCTTGTAGTTGTTTTGCAATCGTTGTTTTACCACTTGCGGAGTTTCCTCTAAGAATGATTAAAGTGGATGTAAGTATAGGTTTAGACATAATGTATTCCTCCAACAGTATTAATTATATAGAAAATTTTAACAAAAAAAGTGAGGGAAGTGTATAATCAATATGATGGATATTTAAGAAGGGGGTTAGACGGGAGATACATTAAAAAATGCAAAACCTATATGGAAACGGATGTGGTTTCGTTATCTAAGTGCATTTTTTATTGTTCAGTTACTGTTTATCCCCCATTAACGGGCAGTAAGACCCCACCTCAAAATTCAGCGAAAGCGAAGAAGTTAGGTGGGGGATCAACTGCCCATAAAAGCCCGATTGGTTCAACTAATAATCAGTGGGGGATGAACAAAACCCCCACTGATTAAAGTTTCACTTTATTTTGTGTGAAATCACTGGGTGGGCACCAAACTTTAGGCCAGGTGGAGAGTTTTTTAATAGAATATTAAATTCTCAATTTTTCACTGAATGGTTTACACTCTATACAATCCCGCAATTTAACGTATTTACAGCATTTTTTGCGATTACATTACTACCATATGCATTAGTAGGTGCAATGAAAGATGTAACAGCAAGAAAAAATATAAAGGAATAATAGAGGTATAATATGCTTTTTCAAAAAGAAGGTTTATTGATTAGATACGTAATGGAAGATGATGCATCTATCGTTTCTAAATGGTTAACGGACCCAGCAGTCCTGCGGTATTACGAAGGACGAGATAATCCGCAGTCTGTAGAAAAGGTGCTTGATCATTTTATACATAATCCAAACGGTAATGAAAAAAGATGTTTAATAGAATTTGATACCGTTCCCATTGGTTACATACAAATGTACCCAGTGGATTCAGAGTGGAAAGCGTCATATGGCTATAAAGAATCACAAAATGTATGGGGTATGGACCAATTTATCGGTGAACCAGCTTATTGGGGAAAGGGAATTGGAACAAAACTCGTTCAGGCAGCAATTACATATATTATGGGTGAAATGGGAGCAGAAGCAATTGCAATGGATCCGAAAGTAAATAATGAACGAGCAATAAAGTGTTATGAAAAAAGTGGATTTAAAAAAGTAAAGATTTTAAAGGAACATGAGTTGCATGAGGGGAAATTAGAAGATTGTTGGATGATGGAATATAAACAATAATAATGGCTTATACAAATAAAGGGGGATGTGTGAAATGAAAAAAGCATTAATCGTAATTGATGTGCAAGTGGGTATGTATACAGCTGGAATGCCAGTACATAATGGGGAAAAGTTTTTACAAACATTGCAAGAGCTTATTAGGGAATGTCGTTCAAATGATATCCCAATTATTTATGTCCAACATAACGGTCCTAAAGACCATCCGTTAGAAAAAGGTACGGATGGGTGGCGAATCCATGCGGCAATCGCTCCGCAAGAAGGAGATAATATTGTTGAAAAGACGACGCCAGATTCATTCCATAAGACAAACTTAAGCGAAGTGTTACAAGAGAAAGGAATTGAACACGTTATTCTTTCGGGAATGCAATCAGAGTATTGTGTAGATACGACAACGCGCAGAGCATGTAGTGAAGGATATAAAGTAACGTTAGTGAGTGATGCGCATAGTACATTTAATACAGAAGTGTTACGTGCTGAAGATATTGTGCAACATCATAACGCAGTATTGGGAGCGTTTGCGGATGTTGTTGCATTAAAAGACTTGAAAGTGGCTGCCTCTAAATAAGAGGTAGTTTTTTTATTAGAAAAAAGCGTCAAATATTGTCGGTAAGTCGATATTTTGAAATAATCGTTTATATAATTTCACGTACCATAATGAAAATATACAAAAAAGAAGCACCACATAATTAAAAAGGGTGCTCCTGCATTAAAATGTTACTTCTTCTTGTCTTTATCCAATATATTTTGTTCTTCAGCAAACTCCGTACCATATGCAAAGCGGCGATTAATACGAATGTTATCATTGTTGTGCCTTGTATGAGAGTTAGAGAAGCGATGAACGATTACTTCAGATAAAGTGAAGACGATGGCAGAAAGGATACTGCCCCATGCAATTTGCATATAGTTGTCTAATAAAATATTACCGAAAATCCATACGCTTAAATATGTTAATAAGAAATCCGACATAATGGCACCAGTATTGCCAATTCGATTTAAAATAATTTTATCAACGAACATGTAGGATACGATTGTAACAAAGAGACTGAATGAAATAATTTGAACAAACGTTGCAGGGAAAAATAAAGCAAGCCCAATGCTAAATGCGATAATGCACGATATAAACTTGATAAGCACTACTGTGAAATCATTCAAAATTTACACCTCCGATTTATACATAGTTTTTCAATAAATTCTGAAGTTCATACATTGTAACGGATTTATTTATATAAAACTTTTTCATGTTCGGAATTTAGTCTAAATATTATAAAAACATTGAAAAAATGTTATAGTAAAATGAGAGTGTATGACATTTTTAGGTAAGGGGGAATCCAGGATGTGGATTACTTCAGAAGTAGAAATTCCAGATGAGTTAATTGATCACCTTGAGCAAGGAAAGTTAGTGTTATTTGTTGGAGCGGGAGTTTCTATGAAAGGGAAATCAAACTTACCGAATTTTGATGATTTAGTTGATGAAATTGCAAAAACGTTATATGTCGAAAAACGCGAAATAACAGAACCACATGATTATTATCTTGGTAAAATTGCGAAAACAAAAGATGTACATCAAGTCGCAAGAGATCTTGTTCATATAGAGAAATCAAAACCGAATCCATTGCATTATGCAATTCCAAGGCTATTTCCTTTAGATACAGATATCCGCATTGTAACAACAAATTTTGATCAACATTTTACAACAGCAATTAAGGAAATAAATAGAGATATCAATGTTTATTACGCTCCAGCTTTACCGACTGGGAGAGCTTTTAAAGGTCTTGCTTATATACATGGTAATGTAGAACAGGAGAAAGAGGCTTTAATTTTAACAGACGGTGATTTTGGAAGGGCTTACTTAACAGAAGGATGGGCAAGAAGATTTTTAGTTGATCTATTCTCAAATTACACCGTTTTATTCGTTGGATATAGTCATAATGACCCAGTAATGAAATATTTAGCAACTGGTTTACCACCAAGTACAAGACGATTTGCTTTTGTCGCACAAGGAGAAAATACGTACCATTGGGAACATTTAGGGATAAGACCAATTGTGTATCCGAATAAGGTGAATAATCATCAATCCCTCGTAAAAGCGGTAAAACGCTGGGCTGAATTAATGGGTGATAATTATATTACGAAAAGAATGCGTATTCGGGATATTGTAACGGTTCCCCCGTCAGTAGAACAGGAACAATTATCATACATAAAGCAATCGATTAAAAAAATTGAAACAGTACGTTACTTTGTGGAATTTGCTCATGATTATGAATGGGTCGAATGGTTAGAAGCAGAAGGTAAATTACAAAATTTGTTTATGCTTACGCCAAACTATAATGAAGTAGATGAATTACTTGCAGAATGGTTAGTGGAACAATTTCTTTTTAGTCATCAGAAAGAATTATTTCAATTAATTTATAAAAACTATTCTAAAATATCACCGTTATTATGGAGAACAATTTGTAACTACTTAAACGAAACGAAGAGTAAGATGGACCCGCTGTTGTTTGCAAGGTGGACACTCCTTTTATTAGAAACAGCTGAAAAAGATAGTAGCTCTATAGAAAAGATTTCTAAGTTACTGCAAAAATGTTCTTTTCCTGAGCATAAAGAAATTGCCTTATTGTTACTAACTTTTATTTTAGACGGAAAACTGAAGTTGAAACGTGTAAGAAAATGGGGGAATGATACGCAAGAATCAATAGAACTCGAGGAATCGAGTCGCTTACCAGTATCTACATTTTCTCATGTGGAGCAAATTTGGAACGAAAAGATGAGGCCATATATCGCTTATTATGCTGTTCCAATTATGATGATTGGATTAGAAAAATTGAGAATGTTGTCGTTAAGACAAACGGCACTGAAAAAAAGAAATAAGGAAAATGTAGAGAAAGAGTTTCATCAAAATGATCTTGCATTTTTAATACGAATTGTAAAAGAGTGTCTAACTTATTTATGCGAAAACAATGAGAAAAAAGCGGATTATTATATTACAGAAATGATAGAAGCAAATAGTGTACTTCAAAAGCGAATTGCAATTGATGCGATGAATAAAAATATTTTTGTTCGTGTAGATGACAAAATGAAATGGTTGTTACATGAAGGACTTCTTTTAGATTTCACTTATAAACACGAAGTTTTTCAACTTTTAAAAAGGCATTATGCACATTGTTTAGAAAAAACAAAAGAAGAAGTCACTCGAACTGTAATAAAGCATCTTACAGAAGAGAGGGTATTTGATGCATGTCTCGTATTAGACTTATTATTCAAGTGTGATTCGAGTAGCCCATCTACGGCAAATGGGTATGAGTTAATGAAGCAAAAGCATCCTCATTTTCATTCTGAACGATACAGTGTACAAAAGAAAGAAGATACAGCAGAAAGCATTACTTGCAATGTAACTGCTGACGGATTATTGCAGCTGAAAGATGTTGAAATTATGAAGCAAGTTCAGCAATTTTCGCAAGATGGTGTTTTTGAACAACGCCATTTTTTAGAGATGTTATCAAAAGCATGTAAATTAAACACAGAGTGGAGTATTTCATTTGCATACCGATTAGTAGGAGTGCAAGAAATAAGTAATGAAGTATGGTTTGTTTGTATTAGAGAATGGCGAAATAATCGAGGATTGACGAATGAGCAAATCCAAAAAATTATTCCGCTATTGCAGAAATTTGTTAGAAATACCGCTTTTCATTGGTTAATTAGTAGTTTTCTATATGAAGTTAGTAATCGACTAGAAGAGTTAGAAGAGAATAGTATACGTGTTGTAAAACGATTTGCTTTTTCAGTGTTTCCTCAAGTTATGAAGAGTGATACAGATTTTAAGCTTGGGAAACAAGATTTTTATAATGAATCAATTCAGCATCCAGTTGGAAAAATGACGGCTGTATTATTAAAGTTGTTATCATATGATCATTTATACGATCGTAATGTATATGAATATTTATTTTTATTTGAAGAACAAGTAAGAGTTAATTCGGAACGAACAAACTTTATGTTTGCCCGTTTAATAGCAGATATTACATTTTTATATCATATTGAAAAACAATGGTGCCGAAAATATTTGTTACCATACTTAGATTTAAAAAAACAAAATGAGATTACGGAATATGCATGGGCCGGCTTATGTTACACGCAAATAAATTTACCTTTATTTACAGAAATGAAGCGATTTATTAAGTATGCGATAGAACATTTGGAAGTATTACATCCGCATACGAGAGAAGCTTTCTTGAAGTGGCTTAGCTTTGTATTTATTAAATGTGTACTATATTGGGAGCAAAAAACAGATTGGTTATACCCGTTACTCATACTAGAAAATGAAGAAAATAAAATTAAGTTTATGCAGTTTTTATGCTATTACGTCAAAACATTAAGTGTAAAAGAACAACAAAAATTTTGGACAGCTTGGCTCAGTGTATTTTTGCGAGAACGACCAAAAATGGGTGAGATAACTGCAAGAGAATATGTAATGCTTTTACGTATTATTTTATACATGGATGAAATATTAGAAAAAGGATTATGTATTATGTCTCGTGCATTTTCAAGTGTACATGGTAAATGTACAGGTGAGGAAATGAAGCAGTTATTGATTGAAATGCTTCATAAAAAAGAAAGTATGAAAGCGCATAAAGAAATATTTGCAAATGTGTTTTTTATTTTACTACAAACATGTCACGAAGCCGTTTTATTTGAAAAAGAAATCATACAAATAAAAGAATTATTAGTTCAGTATGAAGTAGAGGAATATGTTTTACATTTACTAGAAAATGAAATGATTCGCATAGGAATTGTAATGGGTGATTTACAAAAAGAATTATAGGACGAAAGTGGAATTTTAAAAAATATATAAAAAGTTGTTGACAGTGTTTTGAAAAGCGTTCTATAATACGAATCATACTTATTCAATTTCAAAAAACATTTGAATAAACAAAGTGCAATGAAGAGATCACAGTAGTGGTTAATCTTACTGTAACAGAGAGCTGGTGGTTGGTGTGAACCAGTACAGGGATAATCATGAATTACAGTCTTGGAGCATCTTTTTCGTAATAAAGATAGTTTGTCTTTATGAGGAAAAAGCGGTCAATTGATCGTTAACAGTGAAGAGAGGTAGACGGAAAGTTAGTCTGCAACTAGGGTGGTACCGCGATAAATATCGTCCCTACTGATTTATTCAGTAGGGACTTTTTGTATTTTAGTGGTCCAACTTGAAAATAAAATAGTCATGCATTGAAAGGAAAAGCAGTAGTTGTTGTTTCCCTGTAACAGAGAGCTGGTGGTTGGTGCGAACCAGTACATAAACAAGAGCGAATTACAGTCCTAGAGCATCTTTTTCGTAGTAAAGATAGTATTGTCTTTATGAAGGGAAAGACGGTCAGATGATCGTTAACAATGAAGAGAGGTAGACGAAAGAAGTCTACAACTAGGGTGGTACCGCGATAAATATCGTCCCTACTGATTGGATCAGTAGGGCTTTTTTGTACAAAAAAGTGGGTTTCTAACTAGTAGTTCATGTCTTTGTACGAATTATTAGTTTAAGATAAGAAGAGGTATCGATTCCACTATAAATTTGTATAATTAGTCAGTTCAGAAAATAGAGAATTTTTTATTCTCTTACTATACTTTTAAAACATTAGAGGAGGATTTCCAAATGGCAAATCATGAATTAGATCAATTACGTAAACAGGTAGATGAAATTAACTTACAACTATTACACCTTTTAAACAAACGTGGTGAAATCGTTCAAAAAATTGGAGAGCAAAAGCAAGTACAAGGTACGAAACGCTTTGATCCAGTACGTGAGCGTGAAGTACTTGATATGATCGCAGAGCATAACGAAGGACCATTCGAAACATCAACAGTTCAACATATTTTCAAAACAATCTTCAAAGCTAGCTTAGAGTTACAAGAAGATGATAACCGTAAAGCGTTATTAGTATCACGTAAAAAGAAACAAGAAAACACAATCGTTGATGTAAAAGGTGAATTGATTGGTAACGGAACACAAACATTCATCATGGGACCTTGTGCGGTAGAAAGCTTAGAACAAGTTCGCCAAGTAGGGCAAGCGATGAAAGACCAAGGCTTAAAATTAATGCGCGGTGGTGCATTCAAACCGAGAACTTCTCCATACGATTTCCAAGGTTTAGGAGTAGAAGGACTTCAAATTTTACGTCAAGTAGCAGATGAGTTTGACTTAGCAATTATTAGTGAAATTTTAAATCCGAACGATGTTGAAATGGCATTAGACTACGTTGATGTAATTCAAGTTGGCGCACGTAACATGCAAAACTTCGATTTATTACGAGCTGTAGGTAAAGTTAACAAACCAGTATTATTAAAACGTGGATTAGCAGCAACAATTGATGAGTTCATTAACGCAGCGGAATACATCATTGCGCAAGGTAACGATCAAATTATTCTTTGTGAGCGCGGTATCCGCACATACGAAAGAGCAACACGTAACACATTAGACATTTCTGCAGTACCAATTTTAAAGAAAGAAACACATTTACCAGTTATCGTTGATGTAACACATTCAACTGGACGCAGAGATTTATTATTACCAACAGCGAAAGCGGCACTTGCAATTGGCGCAGATGCAGTAATGGCTGAAGTTCATCCAGATCCAGCAGTTGCATTATCAGATTCTGCACAACAAATGGACATTCCAGAATTCCATAGATTCATGGATGAGTTAAAAGGTTTCAAAAATAAATTATCTTAATTCCATATCATATATGCGTTGAAGAGGAAACAGTAGTGCTTATCTCACTGTTAAAGAGAGCTGATGGTCGGTGTGAATCAGTACAAAGGTAAGCATGAATTACAGCCTTGGAGCATCTTTCCCGACAACTTTTGGAGGGGAAGACGGTCAAACGATCGTTAAAGAAGAAGAGAGGTAGACGAAAGAAGTCTACAACTAGGGTGGTACCGCGATAAACATCGTCCCTACTGAGCGCTCAGTAGGGACTTTTTTGTACAAAAAAATAGTAAAGGGGCAAGAGAAATGAGATACATTACAGCTGGAGAATCACATGGACCGCAGTTAACAGTTATTTTAGAAGGTGTACCAGCCGGTTTGACACTTACGGCGGAACATATTAATAAAGAATTATTAAGAAGACAAAAAGGTCATGGACGCGGAAGACGTATGCAAATTGAAACAGATACAGTTGAAATTGTAAGTGGTGTTCGTCACGGGATGACACTTGGATCACCGATTACGTTAATTGTAAAAAATGATGATTTCAAACATTGGACGAAAGTAATGGGTGCAGAGCCAATTTCGGAAAAAGAAAGTAAAGACATGAAACGTACAATTACAAAACCACGTCCCGGACATGCAGATTTAAATGGAGCAATTAAATATGGTCATCGTGATATAAGAAACGTATTAGAGCGGTCATCTGCAAGAGAAACGACAGTTCGTGTAGCTGCTGGTGCAGTTGCAAAACAAATTTTAAGCGAATTAGGCGTGGAAATTGCAGGACATGTTCTTGAAATTGGTGGAGTAAAAGCAAAACATATTTCAAACTTATCGATTGAAGAAATTCAAACAATTACTGAAAACTCACCAGTTCGATGTTTAGATAAAGAAGTAGAGCAAGAAATGATGAATGCGATTGACAACGCAAAAAGTAGTGGAGATTCAATCGGTGGTATTGTGGAAGTCATTGCAGAAGGTATGCCGATTGGCGTCGGTAGTTACGTCCATTACGATCGTAAATTAGATGCAAAACTTGCTGGTGCAATTATGAGTATAAATGCATTTAAAGGTGCTGAAATTGGCGTAGGTTTTGAAGCGGCACGACAACCAGGAAGCAAAGTGCATGATGAAATTCTGTGGGATGAAGAAAAAGGATACACGAGAAAAACGAATAATGCCGGCGGTCTAGAAGGCGGTATGACAACAGGTATGCCAATTATCGTAAGAGGCGTGATGAAGCCGATTCCTACTTTATACAAACCGTTAGCAAGCGTTGATATTGATACGAAAGAAGCATTCCAAGCGAGTATTGAAAGATCTGATAGTTGCGCAGTACCAGCGGCGGGTGTAGTAGCTGAATCTGTTGTGGCATGGGAACTTGCAGATGCTCTAGTCGAACAATTCGGAAAAGATCGTATGGAATTATTAAAACAAAATATTATGCAACACAATAACTACGCAAAAGAATTTTAATAAAAAGGTGGGTTTAACGTGCAAGTAAAAGATCAACTATCATCATTACAACCATATAAACCAGGTAAATCACCAGAACAAATGAAAGAAGTGTACGGAGATCATTTGTTTGTGAAATTAGCATCGAATGAAAATCCATTTGGTTGTTCACCGAGAGTTTTAGAAGAGTTGCAAAACTCTTGGTTGGAACATGCTTTATATCCTGACGGAGGTGCTACAACGCTCCGTCAAACAATCGCAGATAAGTTGCATGTGCAAATGGAACAAGTACTTTGTGGTAGTGGTTTAGATGAAATCATTCAAATAATAAGCCGCGCCGTATTACGAGCGGGAGATAACATTGTAACAGCAGGTGCAACATTCCCGCAGTACCGTCATCATGCAATTATAGAAGGTTGCGAAGTGAAGGAAGTTGCGTTAAATAACGGTGTATACGACTTAGAAGAAATTTCTTCAGTAGTAGATAACAATACAAAAATTGTATGGATTTGTAACCCGAACAATCCAACAGGCACATATGTGAATGACCGAAAATTGACTCAATTCATTGAAGGTATTAGTGAAAATACGTTAATTGTCATTGATGAAGCGTACTATGAATACGTAACAGCAAAAGATTTCCCAGAGACATTACCGCTTTTAGAAAAACATAAAAATATTCTTGTACTTAGAACATTTTCTAAAGCGTACGGATTAGCTTCTTTCCGCGTTGGATATGCGGTTGGACAGGAAGAGTTAATCGAAAAATTAAATGTCGTTCGTTTGCCATTTAACGTATCTTCATTAGCGCAAAAAGCAGCGACGATTGCTTTTGGTGACGATGAGTTTATTGAGGAAATAGTTCGTGTAAATACAGAGGGATTACAACAATATGAAAGCTTTTGTAAGGAAAATGAAATTCCATTTTATCCATCGCAAACAAATTTCATCTTCTTGCCAGTTGAGAATGCTGGAGAGATTTATGAAGCTTGTGCACACGCAGGATTTATTATTCGTCCGTTCCCGAATGGTATCCGTATTACAGTCGGAACAAGGGAGCAAAATGAAGGGGTGATTTCAGTGTTACAACAACACTTTGAAAATAAAAAAAGAAAGTCTCGAGATGAGGAAAATGCGTAAAAAGGTAGTATTAATTGGAACAGGTTTAATAGGAGGCTCTCTCGCATTAGCAATTAAGAAAGAGCACGATGTAACGATAACAGGGTACGATATATTTAAAGAGCAAGTAGAGCGTGCAAAAGAATTACATGTAGTAGATGAAATAGCAATTAATTTACAGCATGCATGTGAAGAGGCACATTTAATTGTTTTTGCTTCTCCAGTTGAAGAAACGAAGAAGTTATTACACAAATTAGCGTCATTTCGTTTACGAGAAGATGTGATTGTAACCGATGTTGGTAGTACAAAAGGGACGATTATGAATGAAGCGGAAGCTTTGTTTTCAAAAGAAGTTTCTTTCATTGGCGGACATCCGATGGCAGGTTCTCATAAAACAGGCGTTGAAAGTGCAAAAGCGCATTTATTTGAAAATGCATTTTACATTTTAACGCCGATGAATCATGTGCCAAATGAACATGTAGAAGAACTTAAGCGTTGGTTAAATGGAACGGGATCTCATTTTCTCGTTTTAAATACGGAAGAACATGATTATGTAACAGGGATCGTTAGTCATTTTCCGCATCTTATCGCAGCTGGGTTAGTAAAGCAAGTGGAGAAACATGCAGGAGATAATCCGCTCATTCATCAACTAGCTGCCGGAGGATTTAAAGACATTACACGTATCGCATCTAGTAGCCCAAAAATGTGGAGTGATATTGTTAAACAAAATCGTGAGCATTTAATGGTATTATTAAAAGAGTGGATCTCTGAAATGGAAGATTTATATGATACAGTTTCGACCGGAGATGCAGGCGAGATTCAAAACTATTTTGCAGACGCGAAAGAATACCGTGACTCTTTACCAGTACGAAAGAGAGGGGCAATTCCTGCCTATCACGACTTATACGTCGATGTTTTAGATAAAGTAGGGGCATTGGCTCATATTACGAGTATTTTGGCGCGCGAAGAAATTAGTATTACGAACTTGCAAATATTAGAAGCGCGTGAAGGATTGCTTGGGGTATTACGTATTAGCTTCCAAAGAGAAGAAGATCGTATGAAAGCAAAGCTAGCGCTTGGAGAAGAAAAATACCAAACTTATGAAACAATTTAAATGAGAAGGTGAAAACGTGAAGGAAAGAACGATACAACCTGTTAATAACGGATTAAATGGTAACATTACAATTCCAGGAGATAAATCCATTTCACACCGCGCTGTCATGTTCGGTGCGATTGCAGAAGGAAAAACAACAATTAAAGGTTTCTTGCCCGGTGCAGATTGTTTAAGTACGATTTCTTGTTTTAAAGAAATGGGAGTAGACATCGTGCAAAACGGTGATGAAGTCACTGTAGTTGGCAAAGGATTAGAAGGTTTACAAGAACCGAAAGCTGTATTAGATGTTGGTAATTCTGGTACAACTATACGTTTAATGTCAGGGATTTTGGCAAATACACCATTTTTCTCTTGCGTACAAGGTGATGCATCTATCGCAAAAAGACCGATGAAACGTGTTACAAATCCATTAAAACAAATGGGTGCAAACATTGATGGGCGGGAAGAAGGAACGTTTACACCGCTAACAATACGGGGCGGAGATTTAAAAGCAATTGAATACACTTCGCCTGTAGCAAGCGCACAAGTAAAGTCAGCTATTTTACTTGCAGGACTTCGCGCAGAAGGTGTAACAGCTGTTACAGAACCACATATTTCCCGTGATCATACGGAAAGAATGCTTGAAGCATTTGGCGTTACAGTAACGCGCGAAGGAAAAACAGTGAAACTTGCAGGTGGACAAAAGCTAACAGCAACAGATGTTCAAGTGCCAGGTGACGTATCATCAGCTGCATTTTTCCTAGTAGCCGGTGCAATCATTCCAAATAGTAAACTAGTATTACAAAATGTAGGGATGAATCCAACTCGTACAGGTATTATTGATGTTTTAGAGAAAATGGGTGCTACGTTCACTGTAGAGCCAATTAACGAAGGATCATCAGAACCAGCTGCAAACATTACGATTGAAACATCTTCATTAAAAGGAATTGAAATTGGCGGGGATATTATCCCAAGATTAATTGATGAGATTCCTGTTATTGCATTAGCGGCAACGCAAGCAGAAGGAATTACAGTAATTAAAGATGCACACGAATTAAAAGTAAAAGAAACAAACCGTATTGATACAGTCGTTGCTGAGTTAACGAAACTAGGAGCTCGAATAGAAGCAACTGATGACGGTATGATCATTTATGGAAAATCAGCTCTAAAAGGCAATATAGTAAATAGTTATGGTGATCACCGTATCGGAATGATGCTTGCAATTGCTGGCTGCCTGGCAGAAGGAAAAACAATTATTGAAGATGCAGAAGCAGTAGGTGTATCATATCCTACATTCTTTGACGAACTTCAAAAGTTAGCTAAATAAAAAGGGTGGAAAGCAGATACGTGATGTATCTGCTTTTTTTGTTAAAACGTCCGTGTAATTTCACTTACCGAACTATAATAGTAAGAATTATGATACAATTTAAATAGGGAATGGAGGAGAATTATATGAATGTCATACAATTAAAAGAAGATAAGTTCAGAGAAGCATTACGTTTATCAGAATACGCTTTTCAATATAAAGTAGATGAGGAACGATTACAGCAGCAACTTACAAAAATGAAGGAAAGTCATGAAATATACGGCATTATGGAAGGGGAAGACTTAGCTGCAAAACTACACCTCATTCCGTTTCATATTTACATAGGTAAAGAAAAATTTAAAATGGGTGGCGTTGCAGGAGTAGCGACGTATCCAGAGTACAGAAGAAGTGGGTATGTAAAAGAGCTACTTCAACATTCACTTCAAACAATGAAAAAAGATGGCTATACAGTCTCTATGTTACATCCATTTGCTGTTTCATTTTATCGTAAATACGGCTGGGAACTTTGTGCGAATCTACTCAAATGTCATATGAGTAAGAGCGATTTAGTAATGAAAAAACAAGTAAATGGTACTGTGAAACGTTTTAATAAAGAAAATCATCCAGAAGAAGTCGAGAAGCTCTATGAAGCATTTGCAGAACGTTTTTCATGTATGTTAGTTCGAGAGAAGAACTGGTGGTTACAAGCGGTTTATGATGATTTAACATTAGCCATTTACTATGATGAAAATAAAAAGGCAGCAGGTTACATGTTATACAAAATAGAAAACTATAAAATGACAGTAGAAGAATTTGTACCACTGCATAATGAAGCACGAAATGGTCTGTGGAACTTTATTTGTCAGCATGATTCTATGATTAAAGAAATTGAAATGACAGTAAGTGAGAGCGAACCATTATTATATACATTGCAAGAGCCACGCGTGAAGACAGAAATAAAACCATATTTTATGGGAAGAATTGTAGATGTGGAGCAGTTTTTAAAACAATATGAGTTGAATTGGAACAATGTACAGCAAGAAGTGATCCTAAACATTACAGACGCATTTGCTCCATGGAATAACATAACAGTGAGACTTGCAAATCATGAAATAACAATTGTAGAAGAAACAACGGAAAAAGGAATTAAACTGGATATAACTGCGCTATCGGCAATAATGCTTGGATATAAACGTCCGTTAGAACTAAATGAACTGGAATTCATTAGTGGAAGTGACGAAGTAATACGGTCATTTGATAATTTAGTACCAGTGCGTAAGCCGTTTATTTATGATTTCTTTTAATTTGCATGTATGAAGGCGGGCTATCCCAAGTGAAATTTTGGGATATCCTCCTCTTATATTGTGAATTTCTTTCGGTAAGTCGATATATCATGAGAATCGCTGATATAATTAGAGTTGCGCCGATATATCATGAGAATCGCTGATATAATTTTAAGTTGCGCCAATATATCCAGAAAGTTGCTCATATAATTTCATTCACAAATAGGGGATAAGAAATGACAGCTATACTTTGTCACACACTTGACTTTTAGCGTATCTAATTTATAATTAAAAACGGAATGAATTTTCATTCCTGGAAATTGAGGTGGAAAAATGGCTAAAAACAAACAAGAGGATATTTTTGATGCTGCAATACAACTTTTTGCAGAACGAGGTTATGATGGTACAACAATTCCCATGATTGCTGAAAAAGCAAAAGTAGGTGCAGGTACGATTTACCGTTATTTTGAAAATAAAGAAGCGCTTGTTAATTCTTTATTTACGAAAAGTGTTTTACAACTATCGGAATTAATAAAAAATGATTTCCCGGTCGATGCAAATATTCGTGAACAGTTTAGCCATACATACAACCGTTTATTTGAATTTGCGAGACAAAATGCAGATGCTTTTCTTTTTACAAATTCTCACTGTGATAGTTATTTTCTAGATGAACATAGCAATGAAATATTCGAGGACTTCATGGGTTTCTTCATGAACTTGATTGAAGATGGAATCGAAAAAGGTTTGCTTCGTCCATTACCACCAATTGCTTTAATTATTATTGTATATCAACCAATTGAAAAATTAATTAAAGTAATGGAAACAGGGCAGTTAGAATATACAGATGAATTGGTAAAGGAATTGGAAGAAAGCTGTTGGAATGCTATTAGAATCATTTGATTCTATAGCGTTATAAGGATAGGAATGAATATTCATTCCGATTTACCTAGTTTAATATAGTTAATTAATAATTTAATAGAATGATAGGAATGAACGTTCATTCCTATAAATTTTTTCAAAAGATTAGGAATGAATATTCATTCCACGTGTAAATTTCAAAACGGGAGATGATTCAAATGAGCAAGTTAAAAAGTTGGAGAAGTTTAACTTTTCTATTATGGATAGTTATTACTATTACAATGGTCGTAACGATGCCTAATATGGATAAATTAGTGAAAGAAAAAGGGAAAATTACAATCCCTAATACAAAGCAAAGCAGTATTGCTGACAAGATGATGAAAGAGATGGATAAAGAAGGGGTTGAAAAGTATGAAATTATAGCCGTTTTTAATAGTGGCAATAAGGCAGTTTTAACAGATGAACAAAAAAAGGAAATAACAAAAACAATCAACGCCCTGCGAAATGAAAAAGAGCAATTAGGAATTAAGGAAGTTGTTTCACATTTAGACAATAAAGACTTGGAGAAACAATTAGTTTCTAAAGATAATACGACTATTTTAACGCAAATATCGATAGATAAAAAACATGGTGAAATATCAAAAGTTTCAAATAATCTTCATGAAAAAGTGCAAACGAAAGGGGTAAAAACGTATTTAACAGGAAGTGACTTAATAGCGGGTGATTTTCTTAAATCCTCTCAAGAGGGAGTGAAAAAGACAGAAGTTATTTCAATCATTTTCATTCTTGTAGTATTAATCCTTGTATTCCGTTCACCAGTTGTTCCAATTGTTTCTCTTCTTACAGTTGGTATATCGTATTTAGTTTCAATGGGGATTATTGCCCAGCTTGTAGATCAATTTAATTTTCCATTCTCAAACTTTACACAAGTGTTCGTAGTCGTCGTCCTGTTTGGGGTAGGAACAGATTATAACATTTTATTATATACGAGGTTTAAAGAAGAATTAAGTAAACAAGAAAATGCATTTTTAACTACGAAAGAAACATTCAAATCAGCAGGTAAAACTGTATTATATAGCGGAATAGCGGTGCTAATTGGTTTTGCATCACTTGCGTTAGCAAGTTTTAAATTATATCAATCTACTTCAGCGGTAGCAATTGGTGTTTTAGTATTATTACTCGTATTAACGACTTTAAATCCATTTTTCATGGTGCTTTTAGGAAAAGGAATGTTTTATCCAGTTAAAACATTTAAAGGTCATGAGGATAGTCGCTTATGGGGATTCTTTGCGAAAAACTCAGTAGCAAGACCATTTGTCGCTTTAATCATCGTAGTCGTAATATCGATTCCTTTCGTATTAAAATACTCTAATACACTTAATTACAATGATTTATTTGAAGTGGATAATAAGTATGAATCCAAGATGGGTATTAACGTAATAGAGGATCATTTTCCGCCTGGTTTCTCTTCACCGAGTACATTAGTCATTCAATCTGATAAAAAGCTGGATGAAGGAACTTCTCTACAAATTTTAGACGAATTAACTGATAAAATTTCGAAAGTTAAAGGTGTGTCAGAAGTATATGCACCAACACGTCCAACTGGTGAGAAGATAAAAGAATTATATTTAAATAAGCAAGCGGGAGAATTGAATACAGGATTAGGGGATGCCGATGGTGGCATAAAGGAAATTAATGATGGATTAACAGATGCGAAAAATAAAATGGGAAGTAATGATTCAAATAGTCTTGCGAATGTTCAAAAATTAATTGATGGAACGAACGAGGCGAAAAACGGGGTATCAGCATTAGGAACAGCTTTACATCAATTATCAAATGGCATAAACGACGGTGAACAAGGAGCACAGCAAATTGAGAGTGGTTTAGCTTCAGTAAACGAAAATATAAATGTTCTATCTAATGCAACGTCGCAGCTGCATGCTGGTTATGCACAGTTAGAAAAAGGTTTAAACTCTTACGATCAATACTTCGGAAGTATTTCTCAAGCGATTGATGGTGCGAAAAAGGGATATGAACAAATTGAAATGTTAATGACCAATTTCGTTCAAACGAAACCAGAATTAGCGAATGATCCAAACATACAACAAACGATAGGAATTGCTAAAGAGGCTCAAAAGAAATTAAGCGTACTTTCAAATGAATTAAATCAATTAGCAACACAGCACAAAACGGCGATGAGTTCATTTAAAGAAGCGAATCAATCGTTACTGAAAGTGGATAACGGCTTAAAAGAAATGAGCAATGGAGTTAATAAGTTACAAAAGGGAGCAGCCGATCTTAAAAATGGATTAAATGAAGGTTCTTCAGGTTCAAAACAAATTGCAAATAAATCAGTTGAGTTACAGTCTGGATTAACGAAAATAAACGATGGGCAAGGACAACTTTTAACGGGCCTTAAAGATCTGCAAGAAAAGATGGGCCAATTACAATCCGGTTTATCTAAAAGTACAGAAGGGCTTGGAAAAGTAAGTAATGGCCTGCATGACGCACAGAAATATTTAGGGGAGCTCAATGAATCGAAAAGCTCTGAGAAGTTTTATATTCCAAAAGAAGTGCTAGAGGGAGAAGATTTCCAAAAAGCATTGAACACGTACATGTCACAGGATAGAAAAATTGCTAAAATGACTATCATTTTAGATGTAAATCCGTATTCAAAAGAAGCGATGCCAATTATTCAAGAAATTAATAAAACAATCGATGGCACTGTAAAAGGAACGGAATTACATGATGCGAAAACAGCAATTGGCGGAACAACAGCTAGAAACGTGGATTTAAAAGAAGTAACAGGGAAAGATTTCTTACGTACAGCTACGATTATGTTGATTGGCATTGCGATTGTATTAATCGTAATTACACGCTCATTACTAAACACAATATTTATTATTGGCTCATTACTATTGGCGTACTTTGCATCACTTGGTATAAGCGAACAAATTAGTGCACATGTATTACATGTAGAGTCATTAAGCTGGAATGTTCCATTCTTTAGCTTCATTATGATTGTCGCTTTAGGAGTGGATTATAGTATTTTCGTAATGATGCGCTATAACGAGATAGAAGGGGATTCGGTAACGAAAATTGTAACTGCATCTCGTCATATAGGAGGAGTTGTATTATCAGCTGCGCTAATTTTAGGCGGGACATTTGCAGCATTAATTCCATCAGGTGTATTAACACTTATACAAGTTGCATCAGTAGTTGGCGTTGCACTTCTTCTATTAGCTTTAATTGTGATGCCGATATTATTACCAGCGTTAATAGGGTTAACGAGTAAAATGAAGAGTTACAAAGAGAAAATAATAAATACGAAATAAGAAGAGACTGTAGGGAATGATTTCTCTACAGTTTTTTCGGTATATAATATTTCAGAAGAAAATGAATCCGATATATTACAGAATGAGCAGTGAAAGGTTATATGAGAAAGAGGTCGATGATATACATACAATAGCTAGGGGAATGGACAAAAACTATCCGATTTCATTGTAGAAAGGTAATCAACCGTTGCTATTCATCCAGCTTCTACTATATAATAGCTATAGTCTACAATAATTGAGTCGTAATATGCGATTTTTTAAGACAATCGGTGAGAAAACGCTGAAATAAGCGGTATTAGTAGGAGGACACAAATGATTACAGTAAGTAACGTTAGTTTGCGTTTCGCGGATCGCAAATTATTTGAAGATGTTAACATAAAATTCACGCCAGGTAACTGCTATGGTTTAATCGGAGCAAACGGTGCTGGTAAATCAACATTTCTAAAGATTTTATCTGGAGAAATTGAACCGTCAACAGGTGACATACATATTACGCCAGGTGAGCGTCTAGCAGTATTAAAACAGAACCACTTCGAATATGAAGAGTTCCCAGTATTAGAAACAGTAATTATGGGTCACACGCAACTTTACAAAGTAATGCAAGAGAAAAATGCTATTTACATGAAAGAAGACTTTAGTGATGAAGATGGTATGCGTGCTGCTGAACTTGAAGGTGAGTTCGCTGAGCTTAACGGTTGGGAAGCTGAGTCAGAAGCTGCAATCCTTCTTAAAGGTTTAGGTATTGGTGAAGATCTTCATGATAAGAAATTGTCAGAATTAACTGGGGCAGAGAAAGTAAAAGTATTACTTGCTCAAGCTTTATTCGGTCAACCTGACATTCTATTATTAGATGAGCCTACCAACCACTTGGACTTAAAAGCGATTCAATGGTTAGAAAACTTCTTAATGAACTTTGAAAACACAGTTATCGTAGTATCCCATGACCGTCACTTCTTAAATAAAGTATGTACGCACATGGCTGACCTTGATTTCGGTAAAATTCAGCTTTATGTTGGTAACTATGACTTCTGGTATGAGTCAAGCCAATTAGCTTTAAAATTAACACAAGATGCTAATAAGAAAAAAGAAGAGAAAGTAAAAGAGTTACAAAACTTCATTGCACGCTTTAGTTCAAACGCTTCTAAAGCGAAACAAGCAACTTCTCGTAAAAAATTATTAGACAAAATTACATTAGATGATATTAGACCGTCATCACGCCGTTACCCATTCGTTGGCTTCACACCTGAGCGTGAAGTAGGAAATGACTTATTAACTGTTGAAGGTCTTTCTAAAACAATTGATGGTGAAAAAGTGTTAGATAATGTGTACTTCACTTTAAATAAAGGTGATAAAGTTGCATTTATCGGCCGTAACGATATTGCAATGACAACATTATTTAAAATCCTTATGGGTGAAATGGAGCCGGATAGTGGTTCATTCAAATGGGGTGTTACAACCTCTCAATCTTACTTCCCAAGAGATAACTCTAAGTACTTTGAGAACAGTGATTACAACTTAGTTGAATGGTTACGTCAATTCTCTCCACAAGATGAGTCTGAAAGCTTCTTACGTGGTTTCTTAGGCCGTATGTTATTCTCAGGTGAAGAAGTTAAGAAGAACGTTTCTGTATTATCTGGAGGCGAAAAAGTTCGTTGTATGTTATCTAAAATGATGTTAAGTGGTGCGAACGTAATCACACTTGACGATCCAACGAACCATTTAGACCTTGAGTCAATCACAGCGTTAAACAACGGTTTAATCGCATTCAAAGGTACAATCTTATTCACATCTCATGACCATCAGTTCGTACAAACAATTGCAAACCGCATTATCGAAGTAACACCAAACGGTGTAATCGATAAAGAGGCTACTTATGATGAGTTCTTAGAAAATGAGGAACTTCAAAAACAAGTAGATGCAATGTACAAAGGTCAATAATATATAATGAAAAAACTCGCTCTAAAAAGAGCGAGTTTTTTTGTCGAGAAAACGTAACATCGCTGGGAGATCAAATGAATAATTATTCAAATATAATATCAATGAACATGAGAATTTTTTATGTATGGAAGGGATGTAATGAGTTTAAGATTTAAAGAGTTAGTTGAAGAAAGGAAATGTAAGTGGAGTAATATAATCAAATCGCATTATTTTATCATGTGAAATATGTACCAAATTTGGAGATAGAATAGTTTGCGAATGAGTTTATAAAGGTATATAGTATGGGGTGTCATAATTAGTGGATGAATCTTGGGAGAAAACAGGAAATGTTACAAATTTATTTTGTTAAATAGAAACCAAGGTCAAAATGTCTAGAAAGAAATAGTTGAATAAATACTAGCTTCAAATTATAATTACTAATATTCTTCATATAGTTAAATAAAGATAATCTATTTGAAGAAGAAAATTTGAATAGAGAGACAGACTTATAAAAAATAAGCCTTGGATGATTAAAAGAGGTGGAGAAATGAAACAGTTCTTATTAAAGAGCAAAAATGTGTTAAGCAATCATTTTGGATTCTTTCTGTTTGCCGTTATTTTATTTTGGCTCAAAACATATGCAGCTTATGTAACGGAATTTAATTTAGGAATTTCAAACACAATTCAAAAATTCTTGCTGTTTTTTAACCCGCTTAGTTCAGCAGTTCTATTTTTAGGACTTGCATTATTTGCAAAAGGGAAACGATCTTATATTTGGTTAATTGTTATCAACTTGTTATTGTCGATTCTTTTATACGCAAACGTAGTATATTATCGCTTTTTCAGTGACTTTATTACGTTCCCGACATTAACACAAACGAATAACTTTGGAGATTTAGGTGGTAGTATTGTTGCGTTGCTACATCTTTATGATCCGCTATACTTCTTAGATACAATTATTTTAATTGGATTAGTAGCAACGAAATTTGCAAATCCGAAACCAATTCGTGTTGCGAAGCATAAATTATCATTAGTATTTGTAGCAGGTATTTTATTATTCAGTGTTAACTTAGGTCTTGCAGAGTCTGACCGTCCTGAATTATTAACTAGAACGTTTGACCGTAATTATATTGTGAAATATTTAGGTGCATACAACTACACAATTTATGATGGAATTCAAAGTGCGAAAGCATCGACAGAACGAGCATTAGCTGATGGCGATAATATGACAGAAGTACGAAATTATTTAACATCAACTTATGCAAGTCCAAATCCTGAGTATTTCGGTAAAGGAAAGGGAATGAACGTAATTTACATTCATTTAGAGTCATTCCAAAACTTCTTAATTGATTACAAATTAAATGGTCAAGAAGTTACACCGTTCTTAAACTCATTTACAAAAGATGCGAATACACTATACTTTGATAACTTCTTCCATCAAACAGGACAAGGGAAAACATCTGATGCGGAGTTTATGTTAGAGAATTCAATGTTTGGTTTACCGCAAGGTTCTGTCTTTACAACGAAATCTCATAATACGTATCAATCAGCACCAGCTATTTTAGGACAACAAGGATACACATCAGCAGTATTCCACGGTAACTACAAAACATTCTGGAACCGTGACGATATTTATAAATCATTTGGTTTTAATAAATTCTTTGATGCGTCATACTATGATATGAATGAAAAAGACGTAGTAAACTACGGATTAAAAGATAAACCATTCTTTAATGAATCTATTCCGTTATTACAAACGTTGAAACAACCGTTCTATACAAAATTTATTACGTTATCAAACCATTTCCCTTATCCAATTGATAAGGCAGAAGCAACGATTGAACCAGCAACAACAGGTGATTCATCAGTAGATACGTACTTCCAAACAGCACGCTATTTAGACGAATCTGTAAAAGGCTTCATCGATTACTTGAAACAATCTGGTTTATATGATAACTCAATTATCGTTATGTACGGAGACCATTACGGTATTTCAGATAACCATAACGCAGCAATGTCAAAAGTAATGGGTAAAGAAATGAACTCATTTGAAAATGCACAGTTACAACGTGTACCTTTAATCGTTCGTGTACCAGGAGTGAAAGGTGGCGTACAACATCAATACGGTGGTGAAATTGACGTTCTTCCAACACTATTACACTTACTAGGTACAGATACAAAGAATTATGTTCAATTTGGTTCTGATTTATTATCACCAGATCATAAACAAGTCGTTGCGTTCCGTAACGGTAATTACGTAAGCCCAACAGTTACGGCACTAAACGGCAAATATTATGATACAACTACTGGAAAACCAGTAGAATTTACAGATGAAATAAAGAAAAATGAACAAATGGTTCAAAACTCACTAAAATACTCTGACCAAGTCGTAAATGGTGACTTATTACGATTCTACACACCGGAAGGATTTACTCCAGTAGACCGTTCGAAGTATAACTATAACAACCGTGATAAAAACAAAACGAAAGTAAAAACGACTCCGGAGGGGGAAGCTAAATAAATAATAAAAGGCGCTATTCATATGAATAGTGCCTTTTATTTGTAAATATACCATCATTATTAGACAGAACCAGCTTTTGCTTTTTGTTTTGCCTTTCCGAAGAAAACTACACCGACGATGATAATAATGATAAATGCCCATTTAACGAAAGGGTTACTTTCGAAAAATCCAGCGAACCATTTCTCATCTACAATCATTTTCGCGGCAGTATAAGCTAAAACGGCTGCTCCAATCGTAATGATGACAGGAAAACGATCTACCCATTTTAAAATCAATGTACTGCCCCATACAACTACAGGAATAGAAACTAATAGCCCAATGATTACTAAAGAAAAGTTACCATGGGCAGCTCCTGCAACAGCGAGTACATTATCAATGCCCATTAACGCATCAGCAATAATAATAGTTTTAATGGCAGACCAAAATCCTTCTTCTGCTTTAATATCATGATCTTTGCCTTCAGCGATTAATTTGTAAGCAATCCATATAAGGAGTACACCACCAATTAAAAGTAAACCAGGTATTTTTAATAACCAAACGACAACTAAGGTAGCGAGGGCTCTAATAGCGATTGCCCCGACTGTACCCCATATAATAACTTTCTTTTGTTGATCTTTCGGTAATCTTCTTGCTGCTAATCCAATTACGATGGCGTTATCTCCGGCTAACACTAAATCGATTACAATGATGGCCAGTAGGGCAGACAAATATTCAGGTGAAAGAAAATCCATATACATATCACTCCTTAAGAGTAATATGTGCTAAAGTGTTGATAATATAAAAAAAGGATTGAAATTGTATATTCAATCCTTTTTTTGTCTGTATTCTGATATGTATGTTTTTATTTTGAATAAGTCGCTTTTGTAGTTTTTTACTTATCGCGTTTCTTTCTTAAATTGATTCCAAGCTTCTTCAGTTTGTACTATAAATACGATCATATAATATCGACTTATTTAAACTAGGTTAAAGATAGCATGTGATATTTCAAAGTTAAATTTATTTGATAAAAGGGAAGGGACGTATAATATTGATATGGTGCAAGCGTGTATAGGTTTTCTCTATAAGGAAATTCTAAAAACGATAAAAAAGACTTGATAACCTACTAGAGGAAATCAAGTCTTTTCATTACATACGATTATCATGCCAGAAGTTTAATGGGAAGTGTTCGTTCTCATTATATGCTTCTAATTCATATCCTTTTTCTTTCAGTCCTTTAATAATTCCAGGAACTGCTTTTACTGATTGTGGATGAATATCATGCATAAGGATAACTTCTGTTGGATTTGTAGCACCATGTAACACGTTTTCTACAATTTTAGCAGATGCAGCATCAACTTGCATTTTGTTATATTTCCAGTCTAAAGAATCAATTGTCCAATCCCAAACTTTTAAGCCATTTTCTACAACTTTGTTGCGAAGAGCTTCGTTTAATCCTGGCATAGAGCCGTAAGATGGACGAGTTAATACTGGTGATTTACCTAAAACACCAGCGATTAAGCCTTGGTCTTCCTTCATTTCATCTACGTAATGACCTTCAGTGTAGAGTTTCTTGTAGTTATGAGTCATACTGTGCATCCCAACGTAGTGGCCTTCAGCATCTTCGCGTTTTACAAGATCAGGGAAAGCTTTTACGTTTGAACCAATTAGGAAGAATGTTGCTTTTGCATTTTCTTTCTTTAACATATCTAAAAGCTCAGCTGTGTATTTTCCAGGACCGTCATCAAATGTTAAATAAGCGACTTTTCTAACTTGCCCGTTATAATGTTTTGGCGCTTCTTTCGGAGCAAGAGATGTTTGAATCTCACTTACAAGTTGAACAGATTTTGCTTCATCCTCTGTACTAGCTAGAGCGGTATGTACTGATCCAAAAGCCGCTTCGTATGTGAATAATACCCCCGCACACACTAACATAGCCCTTTTTACTAAAGTTGTCATTCGAATTCCATTGTGCATAATTTTCCTTCTCTCTATAAAAGTTCTACTCTACTATATTAGCAATTATAGGTAGGGAAATGCAAAGAAACTTTTTTACAAGTGTAAAAAAGTTTAGCCAAATGTATGCAAGATTTTAAAGGAATGTCATTTTTAAAGAAATGTCACAAATAATTGGATAAATTGAATTATTAATTGGAAACAATATAAGGGATATTAATTTTAGGAGGTGTTTTAATTGAATTATAAAAAAATGTTTTCAATATTTATGACAAGCATATTTACAGTAGGATTATTAATTGGTTGTAATCCAGCTCCAAAAGACGAAAAGGAGCCAGATCCAACGGAGGAACCTTCTGAACAAAGACAGGAGGAAAAAAATGACAAACAAGATCCTGCTAAAGAAAAAAATAATGAATTAAACAAAAAGGATGAACAAGAACCAGACCCAACAGAAGAACCTTCTGAGGAACAAAAGAAGAAAAAAGAAAACGAGTAGTTGTAGTTTAATGAAATATGTAGCGTGATTTTGTAAAAAAGAATACTTTCTAACACATACAACCACTTTTCTTGTTTTATAAAAAGTGGTTGTATAAAATTGTATATGAATTTAAATATTTCGTGGATATAAATTTTGCTTTAATGCTACTTATTAATTCATATAGTTTGTAATGTTTATTTCCCCTAAAATGAAGCTTGAAATCAATATTAATCTTTCTTTACAAACTCTTCAATTATCATATTAAATTCACCTGTTAGTTTTATCAACAAACTTTATATTGTTACTGCCTTCCGTATCAAATACTTCATACAGCATAATTACCTCTCTCCTTAATTTAAACCTAATACCCTCCTGATGTGTAATAGTAGGTATGGTTGTGTTAAAGTTGTGACAAAAAATTAATTGATTCGTTTATTTTATGAAGATTTGTGCTTTCTTTTAACGATTAAAGTGTTAAATATATTAGAAAGTTTTAATAAAATTAAAAACTATTACCTTGGAAGTAGGAAATAAAAAATTTATAGGAATGAGACTAAAGTCTTAAAACCGAAAGAAGGCTAATCATACTTTCGTATCACTTCATTTTCGTTCTAATTATTGATTCGAATATTTGTATTTAGCCGACTATATAATGCATTTCATGGTGTGGTGGAAGATGCGAATGAAGCTGTACAAAGATTTGCTGATCGGTATATAAAGGCTCTGCAAGGAGAATTATTTCATACGTAATAGCTTATATTTCATCTCTACATTTATATAACTAGTTTTATATGAATTTTATACGAAAGACCTATTGTTTATTAACTAATAGGTCTTTCAACTTAGGAAGCTCACACTAATGAGGGATGTTAAAGGAAATATATGTAACCTATACTAATTACTATAAAGCTTTGGAAAATGAAAAGGAGGAGATTTGCATGAAGAATTGGGTTCAATTTAGAATTGCAAGACCAACAGATAAATTTGAAGAAGTGATAAGTTTTTATGAAACAGGATTAGGACTAAAACGTATAGGAGAATTTCACAATCACGAAGGATATGACGGGGTTATGTTTGGATTACCAGATGAAGAGTATCATTTGGAGTTTACTACACATGTTAATGGAAGTCCATGTCCAGCACCGACAAAAGATAATTTACTAGTTTTTTATATGCCTAATAAAGATGAAATTGAAAAGATAGTAAATCGATTAAGTAATATGGGCTATCATGAGGTGGAACCAGAAAACCCGTATTGGATAGAGAAAGGAACCACAATAGAGGATCCAGGTGGTTGGAGAATTGTGCTTATGAATGCATCTGAATAAAGAAACTATTATCATATGAAAAAGAGTGTAACAAAATGATTTATACAAAAATCCCTACAGCGTTTGTAGGGATTTCTATATAAGAAAATCTTATTGAGAGAGTTATTAAAATGTAGAAAGATTTTGGCTAAGAACAAATGTAATACACATAATTTATGAAGGAGGTATAAAAGTATGATAGTAAACCATTTTAAAGAGTTTTCTAAACATGTTGGAAATACACCTCTCATTAAAAATTCTTTCGTAGTTTATATCTTATTCTACGGAAAATTGTTACCATCAAAAAACTGTACATGTTAAATATACAGTTTTTTGATAGTGTAGTTGTGCAATGTTTAGAAATTTCACATACCGTATTTTAAAAATAAATATAGGTAAACCAAAAAGTAATGTAGAATATATCGTACATACATATATAGAGTCAACATAAAAGATAAAGAGGTGGGTATATGTTACTTGAGGAAGTAATGCAGCAACTAGAAGGATATGGAACAGAACAAAATCGAAAAACGTATAAAAACCACGGAGCGAAAGAGCCGTTATTTGGAGTTAGTTTTGCAAATTTAAAATTGTTAAAAAAGATGATAAAAAAAGATCACGATTTAGCAGTTGAATTGTGGGAAACGAAAAATATGGACGCGATGACATTAGCAACTTATATTTTAGACCCGAAGAAAATAACGACAGAGCAGCTTAATAGTTGGGTTCAGGATGTTGATTATTACTGTTTAATGGATGTTCTTATGACATCTATATGTACTTCGCCAATTGCAATAGAAAGAATGGAAGAGTGGACAAAGTCTAATGATGAATGGATTGGAAGAGCTGGCTGGTCTTTATTAGCAAATATAGCGATTAAAAATAAAACGTTACATGATGATTTCTTCTCTCCGTACTTAGAAGAGATTAAAGAAAATATACATAATGAAAAAAATAGAAAAAAAGAAGCGATGAATAGTGCTTTAATCGCAATAGGAATTCGTAATGAAGACTTAGAGCGACAAGCGATTGGAATTGCAAGTGAAATTGGAAAAGTAGAGGTTGATCACGGTGCAACATCATGTAAAACACCAGATGCAGAAAGCTATATAAAAAAAGCGAGAGAAAGAGCTAAAAAAAAGAAAGTGGAATAAGAAAAGAGGAGCGGTTATGAAACCAATCGAAGCAGCACAAAACATAATTACATCACAATTTCCGAATTGTGATGTAGCTTTACTCGGCGGAAGCGTTGCACGAGGAGAAGCGACGAAAACATCTGACCTTGATATTGTAATAGTTGACCACAGTTTAACTTCTTGTTATAGAGAATCTTTCTATAGTAATGGATGGCCTGTTGAGGTGTTTGTTCATAATTTTGAAACATATAAAACTTTTTTCAAAATGGATTGTGATCGAGGGAGACCGTCGTTACCACAATTAGTTTCAGAAGGGATTGCATTAAAAGGGGAACAGGAAATTGTTGAGAAATTAAAAAAAGAAGCGAATGATTTACTACATAAAGGACCAGCTAAATGGACCGAAGAAACGATTAAGCAGAAGCGATATTTTATTACGGATACTTTAGATGACTTTATTGGTGCAACGAAAAGAGAAGAAGAATTGTTTATAGCTAATTTATTAGCGGATTTAGTACATGAATATGTATTAAGAGTAAATGGTATGTGGCTTGGGAGTTCAAAATGGTTTATTAGAGTGCTAAGAAGATATGATGAGCAATATGCAAACAAATTTGTAGCGGCTTTTGATCATTTTTATAAAACGGGAGAGAACAATGAATGTACCATATGTTCAATTAAGAGAATTGACACTAGATGATGTAGAAGATCGCTATCAATGGTCATTAGATAGAAATGTAACAAAGCATTTAGTTGTACCAGATCAATATCCTCCGTTCACTCGTGGAGATACGAGAAACTGGATTGAAGCTTGTATAAGCCGAAAAAATGGTTATGAACAAAGGGCAATCGTTACTGAGACAGGTATACATATTGGATGGGTAGACCTTAAAAATTTTGATAAAACAAATAAAAATGCAGAACTAGGAATTGCGATTGGAAATAAAGACTATTGGGGTAAAGGATTTGGAATGGCAGCTCTAAACAGCATGTTACAAATAGGTTTTTCCCAGTTTGAATTGGAGAAAATTTGGTTACGTGTAGATGAAGATAATACACAAGCTAAAAAGAGTTATGAAAATGCCGGATTTGTATGCGAAGGGTTAATGAGAAATGATCGATTGAGACAGGGGAAGTTCATTCATCGCAATCGTTACAGTATATTAAAAGAAGAGTATGAATCAAAAAAAAGTAGCCTATAAAAATATTATGTAAATTAAAAAGGGGAAGATAAAATGATTCGATTACTTACAAAAGCGGATGCAAAACAATATTGGGAGTTACGTTTACAAGCATTACAAGTAAATCCAGAAGCATTTGTAACGACTTATGAAGAAGCAGTACGTCAAGAAAAACCTCTTGAACGCGTTGCTAGTAATCTTTCATCCAACAGTAGTTTTACATTTGGTGCTTTTAATAATGAAAATCGTTTAGTTGGGGTTGTTACTTTATTAACAGAAGAAAAGGACGCATATAAGCATAAAGGACATATCGTTGCGATGTATGTAGATACTGAAAATCGAAGAAGTGGTCTTGCACGTGATTTAATACGTAAAGCAATTGAAAGGGCAAAAGAGATGAAGCTAGAGCAATTCAATTTAGGGGTTGTGTCAACGAACGAACCAGCAAAACGATTATATGAATCAATGGGATTTAAAACGTACGGAATTGAAAAAAGGGCTATAAAAATGAATGGTGTGTATAGTGATGATGAACATATGGTGTTGTTCTTTTAAGAGAGAAAGTTTTGTATGAAAAAGGGGAAACTGCGACAATAAGATGGGAAATATGGCATATAGCAGATCATAAACGGTATCATCAAGCTCATATAAGTCGATTGAGGAAATTATACAGAGAATATAAACTACATATTCTTTAATTTTTGAATGAACGAACGCCTCTAAATAATAATTAAAGGAGGCGTTTGTTTTTATTCGTTCGCTTTTCTTCCCAAGCTATCATTCAATTTACTGGTTTCTCAATAGAAAACCAGTAAATTGAATGTGCAATAGTTGGTAGCCATCTTTTATAGCGGATGCGTATATTTTCATGGTGAGTATAGTGGGTCGAGATTAAAGTAGATTTTGCCCCTTGAAAATTTTGGTATGTAATGACCTCGATTTCATACCAATGCACTTTATTCCCATGTAAATCTACTACAATTCCTTCATCATTCCAAAATGAAATGTAAGTTTGTATGTAGATTTTTCATCGCGTATACTAAAATATATGTCATAGAGATTAAAAATTAAATACAAGGGGTTTTACAATGAAAGCAATTGTTATAGGGATACTGGCATCATTTTTCTTTGCCTTTACTTTTGTTTTAAACAGGGCAATGGACTTAGAAGGTGGAAGCTGGATTTGGAGTGCATCATTACGGTATTATTTTACGGTTCCAATGCTATTACTTATTGTTATGTATAGAGGGAACTTAAAGCAACTCTTTCAATATATGAAAAACAATCCGAAAGAATGGTTAGTTTGGAGTATCGTTGGATTTGGTCTCTTTTATGCACCGCTTAGTTTTGCTGGAGCGTTCGGACCAGGTTGGCTCGTTGCATCAACATGGCAAATTACAATCGTTGCAGGGATTTTGTTAACACCATTTTTTGCGGTGGATCCACTACATAAAAAACTTCCGATGAAGGAATTAGTTATGTCGGGCATTATTTTATTCGGTGTTGTTCTCATGCAAGTAGAACATGCTTCTTCATTAGGTATTCGTGAAACCATTTTATGTGTAGTTCCTGTAGTTATTGCAGCATTTGCGTATCCTCTTGGAAATAGAAAAATGATGCAAGTTTGTAAAGGGGAATTAGATGTATTTCAGCGAGTACTCGGTATGACATTAGCAAGTTTACCATTTTGGTTTTTATTATCTGGTTACGAAGTATCAACTGGCGGATTACCGTCAAGTAGCCAAGTTTTTCAATGTTTTATTGTAGCAGTTAGCTCTGGGTTAATCGCGACAGTATTATTTTTCTTTGCGACAGATCTTGTGAAAGATGATCCACAAAAATTAGCAACAGTGGAAGCGACGCAGTCTGGTGAAGTTTTATTTGCGCTAGTAGGAGAGCTGATCTGGTTATCTGCACCAATTCCGTCATCATTATCTTGGATTGGTATGAGTCTCGTTATTATTGGAATGATACTTCATAGTTATGTGGCTGTCGTTGTAAAAAAAGAAGAAAAAATAACGGCGTAATGAGATTAGCTCTTTTTATTAAGAGCTAGTCTTTTTTCATAGAAAGGGATGAAAGTATGAATATACAGCGCGTTGAACAAATTGAAAAAGATTCAATATTAAATGTGCTACAATATGCTGTCGGTCCAAATGAAATAAGCTTAAAGAAGGCAGTAATATTTTATCAAAGTAATAAAGGGACTTTGTACAAATATGAAGAAAAAGCTTGTCTAGGTATTGAAATAATCGGAGAAACTAAAGCAAGAATATGTCATATAGCAGTGGCTCCAGATTATCGTCAAAAAGGAATTGCACTGCAAATGATTAAAGAGATTGTAAGAGTAGACCAATTGACTTATATAGAAGCGGAGACAGACGATGGGGCGGTAGAATTTTATAAAAGAATTGGTTTTCAAGTTAAAAGTTTAGGAGAAAAATATCCAGGGATAGAAAGATTTCATTGTTACATGGAAAAATAGCATGAAAATATATAATTGTACATATTGAATATAGTTTGAAAAAAATAATAATTTCATTATATAATATAGGTATCTGGAAAAATATAGATAAAAGAAGATAGGTGTATAACACGTGAGAATGGAGAAAAGTAAGTTTATAAAAATAGCTACTTCAATAGGGATGTCATCTTTTTTATTAACAGGTTGTGGTGATTATGAAGAAGAAACTGCTCAGCAAGAAAGTACAGCTGTTAAAACAGATGGTGCAAAACAAAGAAATGAACAAGAAACATTAAATTGTGATGATAAAGCCCCAACCAATGAAAATATAGAGACAGATGAGTTATGCAAGGAAAATAATCCGTCATTTTCATCCTATCATGAAAACTCTCATTTACCGATACTTCCATTTGTAGCAGGATATTTATTAGCGAGTAGAACTTCAAATATGAATTATACAGCAAAACCAAATTTAATGAAGAAACCATATGCAAATAATGTTATTCCATATCGTGAAAAAGATGAGCGTAGAACAGGTGGCGGTAGTAGCGGTGGTTATTCTGGTGGTTCTAACGGTAACAATAATTCTTCCAATAAAGTGGATTTAAATAAACAGCAGCCAAATCCATCCAATAAAGTAACACCAGATACAAATACGCCAAAATCATCTACTACGCAAACACCGAAAGTAAACTCTGGTTCAAGTGGAATTGGAAACGCAAAAGCGCCAGCAGGATCCTAAAACGAAAGGGTAATGGAGTAATGTATACACAACGAGAGCAAGAAGAGTATATGAAAGTATGGTTTTCACTTGCAGAAGAGGCTAGTAGGAATGGTTTCACTTGGCCTAGTCTGTTAGAGAATGAAGAATGGAATCAATATATGGCAACAGGGATGTATCGCATGCCAGCAAAAACTTATACTGCTATCTCAAAAGCGACAGAAGAAATCATGTATGTGTTATATAGAACGTATCAATATATTGTAAATACGACAGAAGATTTTCAAAAACTTGGATTTCCAGCTGAAGCGTGGGAAATGGCGAGAATGAAACATAATGGTTTATTTTCATATTTTACAAGGTTTGATTTTATCGTAAATGGTGACGATATAAAATTAATAGAAGTAAATTGTGATACGCCAACAGGCTATTTAGAACCGTCTGTCGCAAATGAAGTGTTATGCCGTTATCATGATGTAAATCACCCAAACCATATAGAAGAGCATATTGTGCAAGCATGGGAACAAATTAAACATGACTATCATATAGGCCCTGAAGAGACGATATATTTTACTAGTTATGATTGGCACGATGAAGATAGACAAACGGTCCAGTTTTTAAGAACGTATTGCTTAAATCAGTCAACGGACTATGTAGGAATACAAGACATTGTCGTTGCGGAAGATGGTATATATACGCCAAGTGGAGAAAAAATAAAATATTTATATAGACTGTATCCAATAGAGTATTTAGTAACGGACGTTGATAAGAATGGGAAAAGGATTGGTTTGCAATTTTTAGATCATATTGCGCAAGAAAGAGTGAAAATTATTAATCCGCCAGCCGCGTTTGTTATGCAAAACAAAAGTGTACTCGCACTAATTTGGAAGTTTTATGAAGAAAGTGTTTTCTTTACAGAAGAAGAGCAAGACATTATTTATAAATACTTTCTACCAACATATTTTTCAAATAAGCGATTTCTAGAAAGACATGAATCATACGTTTCAAAACCTGTATTTGGTCGTGAAGGTGGCGGAGTATCTATATACGAAAATGATGAATTATTAGCTGAAGATAAAACAGAGTATTACTTTGAACAAAGGAAGATATACCAGCAATACATAGAAATGCCTGACTATACCATTGACACATGGGATGGTCCATATACTGGTAAACTATTAATTGGCTCTCACTGTATAAGCGGAAGAGCAGCAGGCTTATTTTTACGTGTAGGTGAGAAAATAACGGGAAACTTATCAATGTTTACTGGGGTTACAATTGAAGGATAAAGTAAACAAAGAGCTCATCATTTGTGATGAGCTCTTTCGTCTATGTATAAAACAGCTTTTTATGGTTGGATGTAAAATCTTCACTTTCTTTTTTAATTTAAATCTTAATATTATAATTTAAATATTTTTGTGTAATAATATTACCATTTTTTATAGATATGAAAAATGATTAAGTTAAAAATTAAGAAAAATATGATAATATATTTATATAAAAGTTTAAATTTACGTAGCTAGTGGGGGAACCAATATGAAAATGAATGAAATAGTTGCAAGTACACAATTTCCAAATACAATCGAAACAATAACAAAAGATTTAAAAGCATTAGGAGTCGAAAAAGGAATGACAATTATCGTTCATTCATCACTAAGTTCTATCGGGTGGATATCTGGTGGTGCGGTTGCTGTAGTAGAAGCATTAATGAAAGTTGTTACGGAAGAAGGAACGATAATAATGCCAACGCAATCTTCGGATTTGTCCGATCCGAAACATTGGTCAAGACCACCTGTACCGGAAGACTGGTGGCAAATTATCCGAGATAACGTCCCAGCATTTGATTCACGTATAACCCCAACAAGGGGAATGGGTGAAATAGTTGAATGTTTTCGTACATATCCGAATGTAGTACGTAGTAATCATCCGTTAGGAAGTTTTGCTGCATGGGGAAAACATGCAGTAGAAATAACAATGAACCATTCGTTATCAATGAGCTTTGGAGAAGAATCTCCATTAAGAAAAATATATGATTTAGACGGGTACGTATTATTAATTGGTGTTGGATATGATTCCAATACGTCTGTTCATTTATCCGAGGTGCGTTCTGGTGCATGTGAGTTAATACAAGTAGGAGCACCTATTATAGAAAACGGTGAAAGAGTGTGGAAAGAGTTTGTTGAAATGGATTACGAATCTGAGAAGTTTGTAGAAATTGGTGTGGAGTTTGAGCGAAAAGGAACTGTAAAAAATGGGAAGATAGGGAATGCAACGTGTCGTCTAATGAAACAGCGTGATATAGTTGACTTTGGAACAGAATGGTTTCGTAAGAAAAATTAGTAAGGGATGGTTACAATGAAGGGGAAAAAGGTATTAATTACGAGCGGTGGTTGTCTAGAAAAATGGGATCAAGTACGCGGGCATACGAATATGGCCAAAGGTACAATTGGAAGGATAATCGCAGAAGAACTTCTAGCTAAAGGGGCACATGTTATATATTTACACGGTTATTTTGCGGAGAAACCGAGTGATGTACATAGAGGGTTAGAATTACATCCGTTTGAAGGAATCGTTGATTTACAAGATAAAATGAAAAGTATCATCACACATGAAAAGGTTGATGCAGTCATTATGGCAGCGGCTGGATCAGATTGGATTGTGGAGAAGATTTGTGATCAAGATGGTAATGTTCTTAATATGAACGGAAAAATTTCAAGTGATATAGCACCGATTATTCATTTTCAAAAGGCTCCAAAAGTATTAAAACAAATAAAAGAATGGGACCCAGAAACAGTGCTTGTTGGTTTTAAACTTGAAAGTGATTTAAGTGAAGAAGAACTGTTTGAAAGAGCAAAAAATAGAATGAAAGAAGCAAGGGCGAATGTAATGATTGCGAATTCACCACATTCTTTATATTCGCGCGGAGCTGTGCATTATGTAATTGGACAGAATGGTAAAGGGAAGTTGTGCAATGGGAAAGATGAAACAGCGAAAGAAATTGTCAAAAGCTTAGAGATATTATGTAATCGTGTCACTGCTTTTTAAAATTAAGTTTTTAGATAAGAATGAATCCGCATAGTAATAAGTAAGCGAAACTTTAATTGGTGGGAATTTTACTTTTACACGAATGTGAAGCGTATATCAATCAAGAGCTATACACAGAATAATTGGTGAGGAGTGGATTCTATGGAACATTTATTAAAGCAAGCTATTAAACTTAGAAACGAAAAGAAGTATGCGCAGTCTAAAGAGATGCTTATAGGATTAACAAACTTTACAAAGGATGCAGAAGTACTGTATCAGTGTGCGTGGATACATGATGTAATGGGGCTAGAAACAGAAGCAGTTCCGTATTATGAGCAGGCAATCGCAAATGGACTTGATGGCGAATCGCTTTGCGGTGCTTATATTGGTTTAGGAAGTACATATCGTTGTATAGGGGAATATGAAAAGGCAATTACAGTATTAGAAGCTGGGGTGAAAAAATTCCCAGAGAACGCTCCGATGAAAGTATTTTTATCATTAGCAAAATATAACGTAAACGATCACGAATCAGCGATGAAATTATTACTTGAAACTGTCGTGAAAGTAGAGGAAGTAAAAGAATTTGAACGTGCCATTTCATTTTATAAAGACCATTTAAATGAGGTTTTTAAATAAAGGAGTGAACGTATGAAGGCTACACTATCACAAAGGCGAAAAGGTATTTGGATTGGACTCGTCTCTTTAATTATGCTATCAAACTATTTATTGTATGCCCTTCCAATTGTACCAGTTGCGCCGAAAGAAGTTGTGCTTGGGTCATTATTAGATTGCATGTTTGTCATTCCAATCATCACGTATTTCTTCATTATTCGAAAAAGATACTCATTAACGTATATAGTTCCTGTTGTAATAGCTGGTTATATTTTTGCAAGATTTATTATTCCAAGTGACTATTTACAAGCTTTTTCATTCATCTCTTATATTATTGTTGCGGCTGAAATTGCATTTGTAGGTATAGAATTATTCCTTCTCTATAAAATTGTTAGAGTGCTTCCTAAAATAATAAAAAAATATAAAGAATATAGAAGAGAAAATTATTCCTTTTCTTATGCAATTGATGCAGCGTTTGACGCTACTATGAAAAGAAGTAAGTTAGTAGATGTCATTCTAACAGAGTGTAAGTTAATCTATTATGCGTTTTTATCGTGGCGTGAAAAAGTACCAACAGGTAAATCTGTATACTCATATCATAAAAAGACTGGTGCTATAGGTGTGTATATCATGATTATTCACGCAACAGTAATTGAAAGCATTGGTTTTCATTATTTACTACATCAGTGGAATTCAGTAATAGCATGGATTTTACTTATTTTAAATGTATACGCGATGATTTATTTTATAGCTGAAATACAAGCGATGCGCAAAAATCCCCTTGTCGTAACAGAAGAACAAGTAATCATTCAAATCGGATTAGGAAAGAAAATCGTTATGCCATTTACACAAATAGATAGTATTGCGTTCTACAAGGGGGAATTGCTAACGGCAAAAGAAGGGAAACAGGTATTGGATGCAACTGTTATGGAGTTCATAAAAGAACCTGCTACTTTTGAAATAACATTAAAAGAGCCAGTGAAAGCGCAGTTGTTATACGGCTTTTCTAAAACAGTAAGTCGTGTTTACTTAAATGTTGATGAAGAACGAAAATTTTATGATGCGGTTAAGGAAAAGTTAAAACATGAGTAATAGTGCTGTTAGTTGCATAAAAACAAATGAGCTTCCGTTAGAAGTGAAAAAATATGAAACATGGATAGTGAAAAACTCTTTCTAAATAAGAAGGAGTTTTTATTATGTACTTGTATAAATCATTATATAAAAAACTATATACTTCTTTATCACTACATAAATGGATATAATTGAGGATAGAACTAGCATAAGGGGAAACAAAATAATGAATAAGCTACTTACATCGAAAATTGAAATTATAGAAAGAAAAATCCGGTATAACTCAACAATAGTAGATCACAATTGCTTATTACTTGAAAAACAATCACAAAGTATCGTTTTGTTTCACGAGGTGCAGTATTCATTTACAATGACTGCAAATGATACTAAGTTAACAATCCCAAAAGGGAGTTATACAATCGCATATTACTGGAAAGATCGTCCGTACAATTTATACGTATGGAGAGATATAAAAGGAAAGTATTTAGGTTCATATTTTAATATCGTAAAAAACACACAAATAAAAGATGAAGTGGTTTCCTTTGAAGATTTAATCATCGATATTATGGTACTTCCAAATGGAGAATACTTCATATTGGATGAGGATGAAGTACCAGAACCATTAGGAAATTTCGAAGGTGGTTATGTGAAGAAAGCTCTTTATGGATTAAAAGAAATCATTCAAAAAGAGCTTCCATCAATAGTTTTGGAGACAGCCAGGGTGCAGAGGAAATAAAATTAAATTACATAAATATTTTGAATAGGAATGAGTAGTCTTAAGTTATACGATCTAACTTTTTTGATAAATCTAAGGTTAGTAGCATATTTCTTGAAATTACTCTTTTTTTGTAGAAATTTCGTCGCTTAGTTATTAAATCCCATCAAATGCATTTAGCGTGTGAGTTTTCTTATTGGTTACAGTGGATTAAAGATCATAAAAAATAGTAAGTAAACGATACCGTTTAAATAAAAAAAGTAAAATGTTCAAACAAATCATATGTATGTTTTAATAAAACCTAGTTGACTTATCGGAAATATTTGTATAATATGTACTTAATTCCATAACATATTGCTGATTGGAGAAACCAAAGGCATTTTATCTGTTGATAAAATGCCTTTGGTTTTTTTATTGCACAAATACTGAATCTGTTCATTTATATGAATCATTTTAAGGAGGGAAAGAAATGACTGTTTCAATTGATGAGGTATCAAAATATTTTTTGAAACAAACTGGTATTGTTCAAGTATTAGAGAATATTAATGTTCAATTAGAGAAAGGGGATTTTGTTACAGTAATCGGTCCGAGTGGGTGTGGAAAAAGTACATTACTAAAAATTGTTGCAGGTCTAGATAATGATTTTGAAGGTGAAGTTGTTATTGACGGGGAGCCTATTTTAAAAACCAGCAAGAAACAAGGTTTTATTTTTCAAGAACATAGGCTTTTTCCATGGTTAACAGTTGAAGAAAATATAGCGGCAGATTTGTCGTTAAAAGATAAGTATGTGAAAGATAAGGTGAGAGAATGGGTTGAAATCGTTCGGTTAGATGGCTTTGAAAAATCGTATCCGAAAGAAATTTCAGGCGGGATGTCACAACGTGTTGCGATAGCAAGAGCGTTATTAAGAGATCCCAATATATTATTACTTGATGAACCTTTTGGAGCGCTGGATGCTTTTACTCGAAGTCATTTACAAGAAGTATTGCTAAATATTTGGGAGCAGAAGAAAACAACAATGATATTCGTTACACATGATATAGACGAAGCGATATATCTTTCAAACCGAATCATCATTATGAGTACAAAGCCTGGAAAAATACATAAAGTAATTGAAAATAATTTGCCTTATCCGCGAAATAAAACTTCTCAATTATTCCAACAACTTCGAACGAAAGTATTACAGCAGTTTGAATATGGAGGATTGATTCAAACAAGTATATAGGAAAAGGGTGATTTTATATGTATAAAAAATTTAAAGTTCTTTCTTTTGCTTTAGCTATATCAGTATGTTTATTAGGATGTGAAAAAAGTACAGTAAGTAGTAAGAAAGAAGATGTAACAATACAAATTGGTATACAGCAAGGATTAAGCCCGCTATTACTAGCAAAGAAAAAGGGGTGGTTTGAAGAGGAGTTTAAAAAAGAAGGAGTTAAAGTGAAATGGACAGAGTTCCAAAGTGGACCTCCTTATTTTGAAGCAATTGCATCAAACCGATTAGACTTTGGTGAAGTAGGGAATTCTCCAGTCATTTCAGCGCAAGCAGCAGGTATTGGATTTACCGAAATCGCCAATACAAGTTATGCGAGAAAAGGAACTGGAATTCTCGTTCAAAAAGATAGCAAGATTACGAGTGTAAAAGAGTTAAAAGGTAAAAAAATTGCAGTAGCAAAAGGAAGTAGTGCCTTTAATTTATTATATCGAGCACTCGATAAAGAAGGTATCGATGCAAAAGATGTAAATGTCATTCAATTACAACCAGATGAAGCGCAGCCTGCATTTGAATCAGGATCAGTAGATGCATGGGCGATTTGGGACCCTTTCATATCATTACATACATTAAATAAAGGTGCGAAAGTGATTGCAGACGGTGAAACATTAAATGTCTCTTCACCAGAATTTTTAATTACGAGAACAAAATTTGCGAAAGAACATCCAGAATTAGTTGAGAAATTCCTCAAAGTTTATGAGAAAGCACGTGTATGGCAAGATGCTAACTTAGATGAAGCAATAAAAGTATATACTTCTGTAAAAAAGATAGATGCGGAGATCGTAAAAGAAGTGTTTAATCACGACAAACCAATTTTAGTTCCGGTAACGAAGGAAATAATAGCAGAACAACAAAAGACAGCGGATTTTCAATATAAGCTCGGTTCTATAAAGAAAGAACTTAAGACGGAAAAAGTTGTAGATAATTCTTTCGTAGAAAAAGCATTGAAAGCGAAGTGAAAAGAGGTTTTGTAAAGTGGAAAATACGAAAGCTGTTATTAAACGAGCGAGTATAACGATTGAGAAAAACAGCGTCAAGAAGGTGCGAAAGTTAAATGTAAAAATTTTAGTAAGGGCGATTACTATACCGGTTATTATATTAATAATTTGGCAGTTGGCTGGCGTATTCGGTCTTGTTTCTAAAACAGTCTTACCAACACCATTAGATATTTTTCTAGCTTTCCAAGATCTTATTAAAACAGGAGAGTTATTCGGCCATTTAAGTATTAGTGTATTTAGGGCTGCGGCTGGTTTCTTTATTGGCGGAGGCTTAGGAATCATTTTAGGAACGATTGTTGGATTTTCAACGAGAAGTGAGCAATATTTAGATCCATCTGTGCAAATGTTAAGAACTGTACCTCATTTAGCTGTTGCACCGCTTTTCGTATTATGGTTCGGTTTTGGTGAAACATCGAAAGTGTTATTAATTGCAGATGGTGCATTTTTTCCTTTATACGTAAACGCATTTTTAGGTATTAGAGGTGTGGATTCAAAGTTATTTGATGTTGCGAGAGTGTTAGAGTTTAGTAAAAGAAAATTAATCACGAAACTAATTTTACCAGCTGCATTGCCTAACCTTTTACTAGGAGCAAGGTTATCGTTAGGTGTTGCATGGGTGAGTTTAGTAGTAGCAGAACTTATGGGGTCTACAGAAGGTATTGGCTATATGATTATGGATGCAAGGCAATTTTCAAATACAGATATCGTATTTGTCGGCATAATTATATTTGCATTTGTTGGGAAGTTTTCTGACTCTCTAGTACGTTTACTAGAAGTGAAGTTTTTAAGATGGCGAGATAACTTTAAAGGTGAGACAGGGGATTAACATATAAATTATTAGGGGTAATTTATATAGAATGTGTTAGTATACGATTCAAAATAAATAAGGGGTGTGTAAAGGTATGGAATTATTATGGTTTATTCCGGCTTATGGAGATGGTCGATATTTAGGAACGACAAAACGAGGAAGAGCAGCTGAATATGGTTATTATAAGCAAGTTGCTGCGGCAGCTGATTATTTAGGATATACGGGTGTTTTACTTCCAACTGGTCAAGGATGTGAAGACCCTTGGGTGTTAGCTTCAGCTCTTGCTGCTGAAACAGAAAAACTAAAATTTTTAGTAGCAGTGAGACCAGGACTAATGTCACCTACAGTTGCAGCGAGGATGGCATCTACATTTGATAGAATTTCAGATGGGAGACTACTTATCAATGTAGTAGCTGGAGGAGATCCAGTTGAACTACAAGGAGATGGATTATATCTTGAGCATGATGAAAGATATGAAGCAGCGGATGAATTTTTAAAAGTTTGGAAATCGACATTGCAGGGTGAAACGATCTCTTTAGAAGGAAAACATATTAAAGTTACAGATAGTAAAGTTGTCTTCCCACCAGTTCAAACGCCCTATCCTCCTATATATTTCGGGGGATCATCAACTGCTGGAAAAGAAGTAGCAGCTCAACATAGTGATGTATACTTAACGTGGGGAGAGCCGCCAGAGCAAGTGAAAGAGAAAATAGAAGAAGTAAGAAAACTTGCAGAAGAGAAGGGGCGTACAGTACGATTTGGCATTAGATTACACGTAATTGTAAGAGAGACAGAAGAAGAAGCATGGGAAGAGGCCGAACGTTTAATTCAATATGTGGATAAGGAAACAATTGAGCTTGCTCAAAAGACATTTGCAAGATATGATTCGGTTGGTCAAAAACGGATGACACATTTAAATAAAGGTACGAGAGAGTCGTTAGAGATAAGCCCTAATTTATGGGCTGGAATCGGACTTGTAAGAGGTGGGGCAGGTACTGCACTTGTAGGCGATCCGCATACAGTAGCAGAAAGAATAAAAGAATATGAATCGTTAGGAATTGATACGTTTGTTTTATCAGGATATCCACATTTAGAAGAAGCATATGATGTGGCAGAATTGTTATTCCCATTATTGAAAGACGAGAAGAAAGAAGCAAATAAAATTGTTGGTGAAATGATTGCTGATGCATATGCATTAGAAAAATAGTCAGAAATAAAGTTTCATCTATTTATTGCTTCATTTTGTTTATTGCCTGTTAATACGGGATAAAAAATCCGCAAGTTATTCGCTTGCGGGTTTTCATCGTAAATTATTAGAAAATATGGTAAAATTAAAGGGTAACTTAAGGTGCGGTTGGTTGTTCAATTATCACTTCTCCGAGTAGGAGGGGGGTGATAATACGTGAGTGAAATAGCGTTGCTACTGCAGGGTGGACTGTTTCTCGTTGCATTGTTAACGTTCGTCGTCGTTTTAATAGACAAGCTCAAAAAATAACAACCCACCTATGCCTATAGAATGTGGGTTGTTTTGTTTGTAAGAAACAAATAGGATAAATGAACAATCCAATCTGCTAAGTTACGTGGACTAGTGTGTAGCCGCACACTAGTCTTTTTTATTTATATACAATTTATAATTGGTTTATGTGATTGTATTGTTCTTTTCATACTCATTATAACACAGTGTCTTTTCATCAAGAAAGGAGACCGTATGTTCTGGTCCTTGTTATATAGTAGGTGCTTTTTCTTTAAACAGCCCATCCATATACTGTTTTAAACTTTGGACATGAAATTTCTGTGTATTCACATTATTTACACCGACAATGGGTGATGGAAGGTCAAATCTTTTTTCTGATAAATGAACGACAACATCAAAGATGTCAAACAAACGAATGAAGCAAAACAGACCGTCTTTATCGCTAAGTAAAATAAAGTAATGATTTTCACTACTTGTATTTAGCGTATTCCATAAAGAACTTTTGCTTAAATCACGTACAATGCTTTTTTCTTTTAGTTCCACGAAATCTGCATTTGAGAGAATGGTAGAGATATCAATTGCATCTTGATTTTCAAAGTAGCCATCAACTGTTTGTACAGCGAATGTATAAGCCATTTTTAATATACTCATTTTATATTTACGGTTATCTAATAGCAATTCACGTTGAATAGAACTCGCTACTTTCGTTACACGTTCCTCTTTCCAAATTTCATTATGTAAGGAAATATCGTGCTTTTTACATAGTTTCATAATTAATGCATTAGAATAAAGAATTTCGTCGCTTACTTCGACAACATCAGTCTCAGCAGCCGCAAGTTCTTCGCCGTGCTCATTCGTATAGAGTGGGGAATCAATTTGTCTTTTCATTTGTTCAATCTTAAATTGACTCAATTTATGCCTAATTAAAGGACGATCAATATTTGTTGTCATTTGTTCATGGCAAGTATCACAAATTGAGTTTGTGAAATAATATCCACATAATATTTCTGGAATGACATATTGTTCACTAAGTTCTTTCGTATCTTTTCTGCAAATGATGCATTGTGTCATTTTTATCACCTTTACCTGCAAATTTGTATGTAATCTCATTGTAGTGTATTTATCGGTATTTTGGAATATTGTAAAGGAAAATATTATGTGAAATTCATACTTATTTTGGTACAATGAAGAGAAGTGCTAGTTTAAAGGAGGCCATTTTTTTGAAATCAAAAGTGCACTTTTGGACATTAGAAGTGCTAATGGTTGTAGGAATCATATTTATTTGCACAAAAATATCATTTTTATTTCAACCGATTGGTATCTTCATATCAACATTATTTTTCCCAATCTTAATCGCGCTTTTTTTATACTTCATATTTAATCCTGTATTAATCTTTTTGGAGAATAAAAAAGTACCTAGAAATTTAGCGATATTGCTGTTATATCTTTTTATCATAACATTAACTGCGGTTGGCGTTGGAGTAGTTGTTCCTACGATTTCACAACAGCTAATGGACTTAGTAAAAAATATGCCAGGCTACATAAAAGAGGGAAAAGTATACATACAAGAATTATCACATCATAGGTTGTTTGAATGGTTATCTACACAAAACTACGTTTCCATTGAAACAATTGAAAAAAATGCGATTGAATACTTAAAAGATATACCAAATACAATTACGTCGAGTGCAACGGCTTTATTTGGTATTATCACGAACGTTGCGTTAGTTGTATTTACTGTACCGTTCATTTTATTTTACATGTTTAAAGATGGACATGCCTTTCCAGGAAAAGCGGTAAGTTTATTACCAGAGTCTTACCGTGAAGAGGGGCTTCGTATCATTAAGGAAACGAACGAAACATTATCTGCATATATTCAAGGGCAAGCGCTCGTTTGTATATTTGTAGGTGCTTTTACTTTTATCGGTTATTTAATTATCGATTTACCGTACGCTTTTGTTTTAGGAATTATAGCAGCATTTACAAACATCATTCCTAACTTAGGTCCATTTATCGGAGCAGCACCAGCTGTTATTGTAGGACTGTTCGTATCTCCGATGCAAGCCTTATACGTAATTATTATCGTAACAATTGTACAACAGTTTGAAAGTAATATTATTTCACCACGTATTATGAGCTCAAAATTAAACATCCACCCATTAACAATTATTATCCTAATTTTAGGGGTAGGTAACTTTGCTGGAATCATCGGAATGATTTTAGCAGTACCAGTTTATGCAGTAACAAAAACAGTTGTTTCGAACTTAGTGAGATTGTTTAAGACGAAGAGAAGTAATCGGAAATAGTAAAACCTAAGAAAGATACACCTCTTTTTAAGTGGTGTATCTTTTGTTTATAAAAAAAAAATTAAAAGCGGGTTGATTTGATTTTATTATATATTTTTTATATATCAAATTCAGTGATGAACTTGTGTGATATAAGCTCTATAAAACTATGTGGAATCCCTCTGAACTATCCAAATCATTTCTTTACAGCGTGCTATTAACATCATAATCTACTCCTTTCAATTCTATATAGTTAAACGATTAAAGATGAGTGTAGTATTTGCTTCTACGATCTCGAATTTCATTAATAACTTGTTTATATTGTCTTTCTTGTTTTAATTCATTTTGAGATATTGTTTCTTTTTGAATCGTAATCGTTAAAAAGAAAAGGTGAAACTTCATATGTGAATTCCTCCTTTCGAATTGGAATTACAGATGACTACAGTAATGACTTTGTCTTTCTTTTACAGAATCCATAGCCTGATTAATTTGTCGTTCATGAAGCATTTCAGACTCAGAAAATTTATTTTTTTGAATGGTAATGGTTAAAAAGAATACTTTAAATTTCATAAAATAATTGCCCCTTTATAAGTGATTTAGAAAAAACGAGTGTAATAAGAAATTAAAGGTGACTACAGTAATGACTTTGTCTTTCTTTTACAGAATCCATAGCCTGATTAATTTGTCGCTCATGGAGCATTTCAGACTCGGAAAATTTATTTTTTTGAATGGTAATGGTTAAAAAGAATACTTTAAATTTCATTAGATAATTACCCCTTTATAAGTGATTTAGAAAAGACGAGTGTAATAAGAAGATTGGCGCTCTTTTACTTCGTCCATAATGTTTTGGATGTGTTGCTCGCGTAAAATCTCTTTCTGTGAGAGCTTACGTTTTTGAATGGTGATTGTTAAAAAGAATGCTTTAAATTTCATGAATATATTACCCCTTTAAAATATATTTTTAATACATTTGAGTGTAGTGCGAACTTTTAATGTCAGTTATTTTATCAGTCAGTCGTTTTAACTGTTGTTTACGATTGATTTCAGTTTCAGATAAAGTATTTTTTTGAAGCACAGTCGTAAAAAAGAAAATATGAAAAGTCATAAATGAATTCCTCCTTTCGAAAAGGAATTACAGGTGATCACAGTAAAGTGCTTGGCGCTCCTTAACATCATTCATAGCTTTTTCAATTTGTTGATTATGAAGAATTTCATCTTTGGAAATTGTATTTCTTTGAATCGTAATACTTAAAAACAATACGCTAATAGTCATTGAATGTTGCTCCTTTCTTAGAAAAATAATGTAAGAGACTAAAAAAATCGCGCAAAAAAACCACAGGAAGATACAGTTCTCCTATGGCTGGGCGTGAAAAAGCCACAGGAAAGTATACGACCTCCTGTGGCGAATTTATGAATTAAATGAAATAAAGTACGATTTTCAATTCTCCATTAGGGTGGTCGAATTCATATTTAATTGTCCAGAAAACACAGGTGCAGTTAACGCTAAAGTTAATGCATGTAATTGTAATTTCATCATTTCCTTCGACCTCCTTTTAGAATTTTTTTCTTACGTTAGTAAGTATATACAATTAATGGATAATTGTAAACATAAAAATGAAAATTTTTAATTTTGATTAAAATGCGTATATTTAAAAAGGGATTTGAAAGTAAATATTGTAATTAACGAATATCGATAAAAATGGGGGATGCTAAATGAAATATATGCATCATAACATGATCGTTATGCTAACAATTTTTTTATTCATTGCGGCTTGTTCTGACGGAGAAAGAATAAAAGATATATATGATGTTAGGTCAGATGATTTTAAGAAATATACTGGGACATACGTTGGTAATAATTCAGATGTGGTTGCAATTGTTAATCATTTACCCGGTGGTGGAACAGTTCAAAGTATAAGTTTAGGAAAGTTTGGCGGGAAAATAATAATCATGCTATATGAAAACTTCTCATTTGAGAAGTTTTTTTATTTTTATAGGTAAGCAAAACAAGTTGTTGAAGGGCAGGCTGTCATAGAATATGATACATATTATAATGAGGAAAAGTTGAGGGGATAAAAATGCGTACAATTTTACTTTTTCTAAACAACATGTCCATCGATAAAATAGAGAACATTAGACATAAACATGATCCTTTATTTGGATTAATTCTACCGCATATAACAATCGTATTCCCATTTAAGAGTAATATTTCAAATGATGAATTAAAATCTCATATTTTTAATGTATCAATAGGGGGAGGCAAAATTGAAATTGAGTTTGCAAATCGTATCACTAGTGTAGGAAACTATTTGTTTTTAGAAGTTGATGGAGGAAGAAAACAAATAGAAGAACTACATGATAGGCTGTATACAGGACCTTTATTACAATTTTTGAAAGAAGACATTCCGTACATCCCGCATGTAACAGTCGGAAGAAAAGAAAGTGCCGAATTAGCTGCTGAAGTAGTGAAGGAGATTCCTAGTTTTCATGGGGAGTTAAATTGTGTGATTGATAGAATAAGCGTGGAGCGGATTGGAGAGAACGGGGAATCAATTATTGAATTTGAAGTGCCATTTCTAAAAAGCTGACAAAAGTCAGCTTTTTATTTCGTAGCATGAAGTAATGCACCAATTGCACCGCTATTACCACCATCTTGTAAAAAGATTGGTGTTTTATTTTGATATTCGGTGTAGCTACTAATAATATGTTGAAGTTGTACGTTATTACATAAAGTCGAACCAATATAAATAATATGTTCAATGTTTTTTGTTTCAGCGAATTGAAGGCTTAATGCAGTAACGACTTCACCGACAAGTCCTTGCACAGTAGCTAGTATATCGGAGCTACTATTATTTGATTCTGTAATGGCTGCTTTTCCGAAGTTGCTAGCAGTTAAGTTATTATCGATAGGGGAAAGAATACCACCATAAATATCTCCAACCGTAATATCTAGTTCTTTTCTAGATCCTACTTTTGTTAGAGGTATTATATCTTCAAAATGATCTATATTTGTTAACAATTTTGAAAGTCCCATAATAGTCCCACCGCCAACTCCGGTTCCACCAGCGCGAATATATTGTTCATTATAAACATAATGGATAGAAGTACCTGTACCGATATTGGTTAAAATAAAATTGTTTATAGTGTGTTTTTCTTCTTTTAATATGTATTGGACACCTGCAAGAGTAGATTCAAATTCGTTTAGCTCTATTATTTTATATGAACCTGTAAGCAGTTGCTGTAATAATTTCGATTTACCACCCGTAATACATATTTGTTTTATGCCATTGTTGTTTTTAATCCAATCTATTATTTTATGTTGTTCATGAGAATAAAATTTTTTAAAAGTTAATAGCTTTTTTTCGTTAAAATAAGCTATTTTCGTTAATGTGCCTCCAGCATCGATACCGATAGTATGTTCCATTTTCCTGCTCCTAACTACGTAATATGTTTTCCTATTTACTTAATTGGTTGAGAATAGATATTTCCAACTGATATAAGGAACACTTTAATCTGCTTGATATATTAATAGTTTTTCTATAGTTACAATAGGCTGGTCGTTGACAGTTGCAATACCTTTACCAAGAACAAAACCTCGGCGATTGCGCGTTAGCTCATAATGTAAATCAAGTTTATCACCGGGATATGCTTTTCCGTGGAATTCAACTCCATCTAAAGAGGAGAGGAATCCTAGTCCTTCAGAATCACTGGTATGTACAAATGCACTAAGCTGAGCAAGTGCTTCTACAATTAACATATGAGGCATATGTTTTTGACTATCATTTATAAACCATTCGTTATTTGTAATGAGTTTATATCCTGTAACGAATTCATCTTGTTTTGCATTTGTTACTTTATCAATCATTAAAAATGGATAAAGATGGGGAAGTGTGTCTTTAATATGCATATGAAAGTACCTCCAATTAATAATACCCCTGCTAAAGTTAAGCAGGGGAGTGGGAACTAATTTTTAACTAATTCATTTACTTTTTCAAGGACGAAAATGCCGCTATTTCTAATGTTTTCAACAACTTGTTGCAACACTTCTTTATTTTGAACGAGTGCAATACGTACGAAGCCTTCTCCGTGAGGTCCAAATGCATGACCAGGTGTAACAACGACATTCGCACGATCCATTAATGCATAAGCGAAGTCTAGAGAAGTCCATCCTTGTGGAATTTCAGCCCAGACAAACATACTACCAGCTGGCTTATCGACATTCCAGCCAAATGTTCGGAATCCATCGATTAGTGTATCTCTACGTTCTTGATAAATTTCACGGTTTTTCTCACAAAACGTAGCACCGTTTCTTAGTGCAGCACATGCCGCTTTTTGAATTGGTAAAAATACACCGTAATCGGTATTAGATTTAAATTGAGTAAGTGCACGAACAATTTCTTCGTTTCCAATCATATATCCAATACGGCTACCTGCTAAACTATAACTTTTTGACAAAGAATTGATTTCTACACCAACTTCTTTAGCACCAGGTACAGAGAGGAAGCTAATTGGCTTATTACCATCGAAATAAAATTCAGCATAAGCAAAATCATGGACAACGATAATATTATGCTTTTTCGCGAATGCGATTACTTCTTTAAAGAAATCTTCATGAGCTATTGCTGGAACGGGATTCCCTGGGAAGTTTAAAATCATCATCTTCGCTTGATCGGCAATTTCTTCAGGGATAACTTCTAAGTCTGGTAAGAAATCATTCTCTTTCGTTAAAGGCATGTAGTAAGATGTTGCACCAGCCATTTGAATACCTGTTTCATAAGCTGTATATCCTGGATCAGGAACTAATATAATATCACCTGGATTTGCATAAACCATAGGTAAATGAACGAGCCCGTCTTGTGAACCCATTAATAATAAAACTTCTTTATCCGCATTTAATAAAACGTTATGAGTGTTGTTGTAATATTCAGTTACAGCTTCGTGAAATTCTTGAATACCGGATAATGTATACCCGTAGCTCTCTTTTTCACTCGCTGTATGTACCATTGTTTCTCTTACAAAATCAGCGGGCGGCATATCAGGATTTCCGATGCTCAAATCAATCATGTTATGACCTGCTGCAATTTTTTCTTTTTTATAGGCTCCTAATTCACTAAATATAGAAGATTGGAATGCTTTCATTCTAGTTGCTAACGTGTAAGTCATCAAAACCCCTCCTAAAACAGTGCTTTCATTCTGCATTTTTAATTATTCTGAAAACACATGTTTATATTTTATCATTTTTTTATGAAAATTAAAACGATTGACAAATTTAGAGGAAGGATCAGCCTATTTTGAAAAGTATCGATGTAAATAGCGTAGATGTGTTAATTGAAATGTGTATTATATGATTCATTTTATATAACTTAAGGTATTTTCTAGTTTTTATTAAGCATATTTCTCATGTTTTGAATGAAAAAGAATACGAAAACAAGGGCTATTTTTGTGGACGATTTCTAAAGTGAAATAACGCAGAAAATATTTTCTGCGTCTCCTCTGAAATGTAATCATTTCTTTTTATATGTGCATAATTTTTCGGCTGTCAAAAAGTATACATTTAATGTACCGTCGGCAACTTTTAAAGTTTGGTCCGATGTAAATGAATTACCATAATCAATGTGATATACATTAGAATTTTTTACAAATGAGCCTTTATATAAATCGTCTTTATTCTTTGTTGTTTGCATTTCTACTAAATTTTGCACAATTTTCTCTTTATTTTCTTTTTTGACAACTGTTTCAAATTTATAATATACAGGACATTCACCTTTTTTATTGTCAACGACTTCCCAAGAACCGTATATATCGTTATTGCTGCATCCACTAAGTAGGATAATTAGTATAGGAATTGTAAGTAGAACCTTTTTCATTTTGTGCTCCTTTCTTTTAAATTTGAATAAACGTGCGAATGCGATAGGGATATTATAATAAATAAAGTTTAAATTTTTTTAAAGAATTATTTAATTTCATATAAAAATTTAGGAGAAATTAAATAAGCATGAATCTAGTGTAAAGTCAGATTCATGCTAGTACTATAGCCTATGTTATGTCTTTTTTGAGGATAAATAAAGAGGAAAGCAGAATTACTATTCCATTTAATATATATACGCTTGCGATCATAAAGGCTAACGTACCTGCGCCAAATCCTGCTTTATCGAATATAGAAGCAAATGTTGCGATAGTCAAAAAGATAATGGGAGTCAGTAGTAAAAATATGAAACCTGCCACGATTCTTTTTTTTAAACTATGTCCAGATAAGGAAATGGCTAAAAAGTTTAGGATGCTAAACAGAACAATTGCAAAGAGCAGGATAATAAATACTTCGATGCCATCAGACATTTTACCACTCCTTTTATAAAGAGTACTTTTTATAATCTATTCGAAATAAAAGGGGGATACTCCTTTAGGTAATTTCAATAAACGTAATAAATAGGCGTATTATAAAACAAAGAAGTATGGATTCAATATTAGATCCATACTTCTTTGTTTATTTTATAAATTCGCAGATTGCGAATGCTGTTTTTCATAATGTTTCTGCTTAGAAAGGGAAATAGAAATAATCAATAATGAAACGACTCCGAAGATGAGAACCATATATTGTAACCCAATTGTATCTAAGAAGAAGCCTGTGCCAAGTAAGACGATTTGGAACATAACCCTCTCAAACATATTACGGAATGAGAAGAGGCGACCGTGATAACTTTTTTCCACTTTCGTTTGGAAAATCGTCGACATAATAGGGAAGAAGCAGCCAACACTAAACCCAAATAAACCAAATGATGTAAGAGCCATCCATTTTATATCGCTAAAGAACAATGACAGATGTGCAAAAGCAGTACAAACTGCGAAGAAATATAGTAATTTTTCAGGTTTGAAATGATCAGATAGACGTTTAATTACGAAGGCACCTAACATAAATGCGACACCTTCAATTGTATATATGAACCCTTTAATCGTAGGATCATGTTGCATTTCGCTAATGTTAATAACCATTAAATTAAACCCAGCTATAAATAATAGAGGGATGATACTTAATATAAGTGCTGTAAAAGCAATAGGAATTCCTTTTAAAATACGAAATACTTCCATAAAGCTATTATCTTTTGCAGCTTGTTTACTTGGTGTTGTTGATTTCTTGTCTTCGAATTGTAGGAAGAAAGTCGAGAGGAATAATAAGGCGTATGCTGCCATTGAGAAGGCATACATGTACTGTAAACTCATCACAACTAAAAGAATTCCACCTAGTGAAGTACCTGCAATACGAGCAATTGTACCAACATTCATATGTACACCGTTCATTTGTAATAACTCATGCTCACGTACGATGAGTGGGATTACAGATTGTAATGCAGGGAAATAAAATGCTGCTGAAATTTGAAGAGCAACCATAAATGCAATCATAAATGCGATACTTTCAAATTGAATAGCAAAAAACATGAAAATAACACTTAAAACTCGACCAAATCCAGCGTAAAGAAGAACTTTTTTCTTTTCATACTGATCGATGACACGGCCAGCCATAGGTCCAACTAGAACACCGGCTAATAGTCCGATAAATAATATAACTGATTTCATGAAATCAGAAGGGACATATTTTTGCATAAATTCAAGGTTGCCAAGAATACCAAGCCATAATCCTAGACCTGCAATAAACTCCCCAATTAGAACAATCCAAACGTTTTTATTACGCCACATAACATAAAACCTCTCCGTCTTTTAAAATGAAAAACTCGTATATAAAACCTCCTTATTTATGTATTATTTTCATACGAACTTTTTTAGAGTCAGAGTCTATATTACGTGTTTCATAATTGGATTTCAATCTTTTTGATTTGTCAAAAGTTTGATGTGTTAATTGATGAAATAAGTGAATCAAAACGTAAAAAATTTATGATTAAAGCTAATAGAAAGTAAAGGTACATATAAAAAAGCAAGAACGTATAACTACGCCTCGCTTTTCTCAAGTACAAAATTAAATATTAGATTCACTTAGCAACATTTACGCTCTTGTCCAATAGCTAAAACGCTAAAAGATAGTGGGCCAACAACTTCTGCGCTTGCACCACTAGTAAGGTTTTCTACAGTTAATGAATATTCGTGTGTTCCACTGCCAACGTTTTGATCTATAGCTTGAAATGTTTGTACGTACAATTGCTTTATTTGGAGAAAATGGGACTGCAAAAGTTGTTTCATCAGTTTTACTTACAGGATGAGTAGTTTGGACAAATACTAGAATATTTTAATAAAGTCGAAAACAAGTGTTGGAAAGAAGCAATTCACATAAAAGCATCAAGAATATATCCCAACTAAATGATATTTTTCTTAATGCTTTTTGTAATTAAGCAGAATATTCTTCTTTACGTACTTCAAAAAATTCATTACGTCGTAAGTAATTATAAATTTTCTCTGAAACCTCTTCTTCTTCAGACACTAAGAAACGATGATCAAAAGCGTAGAAAGATTGACCTTTAATTAATTTTACGTAATACATATTAAACGCCTCCTGACACTAGATTATTACTTGCTTCATATTATGATGGCCTATATGTCTGCTAAAAATACTTGGAGTTTCAAAGGGGATAAGTAAAGGGATAAAAGAGCTTACAATTCTGTAAGGTTTATGTCACCTTTTTCGATAGTTTGTATTTACCAATTTCTTCTATAATGCAAATAGGTTACATAAAATAAGGGGGTAAAAAGATGGATGAAATAATTGGAGAAGTTGTAGCTGGTATTTGTGAATTTGTAGTGGAAGTAACAGCAGATGCTATAGGAAGTTTAGTTTCCGGAAATGATGAGGAAAAAGAAACATTATAATAATTTGTAAAAGAATAAAGTTAATCAAATTATAAAGGCTGATTTCTAAAGGGAATTCAGCTTTTTTATTTTTTACATTATATTAACTTAATTTGAATATTCATTTGTTATCATATTTAAGAAGCCTATATAAGGAGGTGAATAAACAAATATGTCGAATTCAGGGCCTGATTTATCTGTTTCTCGTTTGATTGTGGTAAATATAGAGGAAAAAGAATATCATTTTATTGTTCGTGAACATCCGATTGTAGGGAAATTTATTTCGCTATTTGAAAATGGAAAAGAATACGGTTTAATAGATAAACAAATCGCTAATAAAGATAAATTTATTACATCGGAGCTTACTAAGTTAGATTATTTTAATATAGATGTTTTATATCTTACACCTGGGTGGATATGGATTGGTATGGATCAATTCGGTTTACATGCTCGTGAGGCTACTTATAACGAAGTAGATGTTATTATGAAGTTGAAAGAGGATTTATATTATATAGATATATACGAAGAAATAAAAATGTAGTAAATATTTAGTCAGGTTAGGGGGCAAGTTCCCGTAGCCTTTTTTTGTTTAATGGAAGAACGTGTAATCATATTATTTTGATTATAAGGGAACATGATGAGAAGTGAGATGAAAAGAGGATTTGAAAATACATGAAGAGAATTGTAATAATTATATGAGTCGTATATGTAAATAACAATAGAAAGAAGATGATAATATGAGTAAAGAAGAGCTTGTGAAAAAACAGTTTGGCAGTAATGCAGATAAATATGTAAATAGTAAAATACATGCTAAAGGACTGGATTTACAATATGTAGTTCAACAAGTTGAGTCTCGTCATAATAATCGTCTTCTTGATGTTGCTACTGGTGGCGGGCATGTGGCAAATATGTTAGCACCTATGTTTGAAGAAGTAGTTGCACTTGATTTAACAGAACAGATGTTAGAAAAAGCAAAAGTTTTTATAAAGCAGAATGGTCATGAAAATGTATCATTTGTAGCAGGAAATGCAGAGAATTTACCATTTTCAGACCATTTTTTTGATACAATTACATGCCGGATTGCAGCCCATCATTTTACGAGTCCGGCTCAATTTATTTATGAAGTAAATCGTACGTTGGAGGATAATGGATTATTCATCTTAATAGATAATGTTTCGCCAGAAAATAATGAATATGATACATTTTATAATTTTATAGAAAAAAAGCGTGACCCAAGTCATGAACGAGCTCTAAAAAAGACAGAATGGCTTACTTTATTAGAAAAAAACGGTTTGCAAATGCAGTCATGTCTGACTTTTGATAAGAAGTTTGATTTTGACTGGTGGTGTAATATGATGGATGTCCCTGTACAAAAGCGTGAAAAGTTAACAGAATGTATGATGAAAGCACCAAACGAAATGAAGGGATATTTTAATATTCAATTTAAAAATAATAAAGTAGAATCGTTCTATACTGAAATGGCTATGTTTATATGTAAAAAAAGTACAACGTTAAAAAGATAAATGTGTTGCAGTCTTTCTGAAGTACGATATACTTAGTACAGAGAAACTGAGAATTGAGGAATAGTTATAATGATTCGTGTACGCATTGAAGGTACTGAGGAAGAAATGCTTGAATTTATGGGGAAAATGCCAGACATTCCTGGATTTGAAAAGACACATATGAGAGAGCCGAGAAAAGGAAATAACCCGAAATACGATTCAAGTAAAAATGTACTTGCATATTTGTCTTATAAAAAGATTGAAGTCGCCAATAAATAGGCGGCTTTTTTAGTTTGCGCTGTTTCACCGCCTTGTCTTTTTCACATAATAATAATAGTAGAGTATGCTCAAGAGGGGTGAGAATAGTTAATAAGAAAATTATCTTTTTTGGAGACTTTGGTATTGATGACGCCGTAGCGTTAATTTATGCAAATAAAACATGTAAATTAGATATTCTAGGTATTGTTGCTGAGTACGGGAATGTATCACGAGATATCGTTACGGAAAATGTTTATTTTTTGGAAAGGTACTATGCTACACAAGTGAAAATTATTGAAGGTGCGAGTAGACCGATGACAGCTGAAGAGCCTTTGTTTTTCCCTGAAATCCACGGGGACCACGGTTTAGGTCCTATTATTCCACCTGAGATGAGAATTTGTAAACGAGAAAATTTTTGTGAATTAATCAAATTAATCGAACCTTGTCCAGAAGATATTATAATTGTGGCGACAGGGAGACTAACGACGCTTGCTACGTTATTTTTATTGTATCCAAATATAATGGATCGTATTTGTTCGTATTATATAATGGGCGGCGCTTTCCTATTTCCAGGTAATGTTACACCAGTATCTGAAGCGAATTTTTATGGTGATCCAATTGCAGCAAATATTGTTATGAAATATGCGAAAAACGCTAGCATATACCCGTTAAATGTAACACAGGGCGCGCTTATTACACCTGAAATGGCCAATATAATAGATAAACAAGGAACTGGACAGGCGAAACTCATTAAACCAATGATTGATTTTTATTATGAGAATTTCTATAAAAAAGAATATCCGGGTATTGGTGGAAGTCCTATACACGATTTACTACCGTTTATCTCGTTTATAAATGACAGTATTTTCGAATATAAAAAATCGGCAGTGTGGATTAGTACGACAAATGATGTGACTAGGGGCCAAAGTGTAGCAGACTTTAGAAAAATAGCTGAGCCAACAAGGTTTGATGATCGGCCGATTCAAAGAATTGCTGTTGGTTTTAACTATGCAGCTTTTAAAGAAGAGTTTATGCGAACAATATTGAAGCCAGATTGTCCTTAATGTGTGTAATAATAAGTCGGATAAATCGTTAGTTCAAAAAAAGGTTTAATCTGTGTGTATTATTCTCAAAAATCTTAAAGTTGAACAACATGAATAACTTATGAAAAATGTCACATAACTAATGGTAAGCAATTGTTTCTAATTATATTTTGATTGGTGAAATGTAAAGGAGGTTATTATATGATTTGGTCTTTAATCGTCGGTGGTATATTAGGATGGCTTGCGAGCTTAATTACTGGAAAGGACGTACCTGGTGGTGTAATAGGTAATATTATTGCTGGTATTATCGGTTCTTGGGTTGGTTCGAAATTACTTGGTAGTTTTGGTCCAGTCATTGGCGGATATGCAATTATTCCAGCTTTAATCGGTGCGATTATTTTAATTTTTATCGTAAGCTTCTTATTACGAGCAATGCGAAAATGAATGTAAGGACTGTTTACATTTGTAAGCAGTCCTTTTTATATGTTATGCTAGTATTATACAATCAGGAGGTGTCAGCATTGAAAACATTTACAGTAAATTTCCATCAAGAAGATAATGCTAAAGCGACAACAGTACATAAATTAAGTGAAGAGGACTTTAACAAAGCAACAGAAAAAGGCACTCGTCATCTATTTGATTTAGATACAAACGTTGGATTCTTCGTATTCTTTGACGCAGAAGATGCAGAAGGAAACGATCAATACTTAATGTTACAGTACGAAGGTGATCATGAAGAGCCAACTGCGTGCTACGGATTTGATTTAAAACTATACTATCAATTTTTAGCACTGTACTTAAACGATCTTGAGTTCCAAGGTGAAACAGATGAGGAAGAGGAAGAATACGGTCCAATTCATCATTTAGCGCATTTACTTTATCATATTGTTGAAGATGGTAAAACGGTGGAAGTGTAATATACATATTTGAAGCTGCCCTTTTTGGGCAGCTTTTTTATATGACATTGGAATGGTGTACTGTGAGCTAAATAAGTGAAACTTTAATCAGTGGGGGTTTTGTTCATCCCCACTGATTATCAGCCCTCACCAATCGGGCTTTTACGGACAACAGGGCCCCCACCTAACTTCTTTGTTTCCGCTGAATTTTGAGGTGGGGATCTTACTGCCCGGCAAATAGCGGGATAAATTAATAATAGAAATGTATTTATTACTTTCATGTTAGCATCGTAAAACACTTGTTATAATGATTGTAATTAAATTCATGGAGGCTAATTCTATGCTTGTAGATGTAAAAGCTTTTATTAAAGCTGCAGGTTTAACATGTATTTCATCATTAAGTGGAGACAATACGTTTGCTTATAATTTTGAAACTGTAAAAAACACTATCGTTATATTTTTTAAGAAGCTAAGATTTACCGTTTAATTTCATTTCAACCAGTAGGAAAAGAATAATTATTTCCTACTGGTTTTTTTCTGTTTCAAGGAGCTGTTGTAACAGCATGTTTTAAGTATATAGATAGAGGATATTATCATTGAGAAGAGAAGGTTTAAATAAGGAGATGAATACGATGATTAACAATATAAATCCAAGTTTTTTAAATTATGGGAAAGTGACGATTTAGAATTAGAAGTCCTTAATCGATATTATACTTCGCATCCGGTTGGTTATCGAAATGAATAAAATACAATAGGGGGTAAAAGTGATGAAGGTATATTGGAAAATAGGTATGATATTCCTCACTTTTACATGCACATTTGCATTAGCAGCATGTAAAGGGACAGACGAAAGAAAGGAAACAAATCTAACCTCGGAAAATAATAAAAATGAACAAAGCAATTCTTCAGAAGAACAGAAAAATCCTGAAGCAAAACCAAGTAATGAAAAAACAACAAACCCATCACCTGAGTCAGATTCGGAAAATAGAACACTTAATCAAAAATCAATTAACCACGTTAAAGATTTGTTTGAACTCGCAAAAGAAGGAAAAGTACCTAATGTACCATTTGGAGCCAATACAGGGGATATTGAAGAAATTGAAAAAGCGTGGGGGAAAGCAAATAAAACCGAACAAGCAGGGAACGGAATGTACGCAACTTTTACAAATAAAAATGTTGTTTTCGGATTTAATAAAGGATCACAAGTTTTTGATGTACGCTCATATCATGCAGAACTAAAATCGATTACATTACAAGAAATTGTAAAAGCATTAGGAAAACCATCTTCAGTTAAAGAGAATGGTGAAGACAAAATATATGTATACAAAGTAAATAACCAGTATGAATTGAAATTTGTCATTCCAAAATCGACTGGTAAGGTAGATCATATTTCCGTATTTTCACCAGAGGATAGTATTAATAAAATGGCAGGATAAGAAATTAAGTGATTTCAAAAACACCTCACTTTCTTTAAGTGAGGTGTTTTTAGTTGTAAATAAGGAACGTCTCCTGTCATATGCGAAATACTTTTAGCATTCATCCAATAAGAAATGTTGATCTACTGAAAAAGTAGTAACCTATAAATTATGTGTAGGATGGTTCACGATTTTTTTACGTTCCAAATTTTGAACAAATAGCGCTTGAACAATACCTCCAATTAATAAGAAACTAGCACAAATATAAAACAGCATACTTCCATTTAACTTACTTAATAAAACTGCACCAATAACTGGTCCACACGTTCGAGATATATCCCAGTGTATACCGTAAATTGAAAAATATAAACCACGTTTATCATGAGGTGCAATTTCTGAAACGAATCGTAATAAATGGTTTAGAGCAATACTTTCTCCAATGACTAAAAAGAGTAAGGTGAAGAACAACGACAATATCGTCGTTGAATAACTAAAGCCAACTGCAGCTATTGTATAGCAGGCGTAAGAAATAAGGATGATTTTCGCCATAGAAAATCGTTCAGACCATTTTACGAGGAAGATTTGTAGAATGATTTCCAAAATGGCTTTGCATATTGAAATAAATGCGAGTATGAATACGAGATTAGTAAATACATGTTCTGCAAAAATACGATAATTCGTCTCAGTTTGGGCATAAAAAAAGCTAATAGGAAGTGTAGAAACCATAAGACCGAATATGGCATAATGTTTAAAAACAAATTGTTTTGGTGAACTTGCCTCAACTGTTTGTTTCGACTTACTTATAGGTGGAACGGTTTCTGGGAGCTGGGTCCAAACAACAACGGCATATATCGTAAGGGTTACACTTTGCACGATAAATAAATATTCTGGGTGAGTATTATAAAAAATTGCACCGATTAAAGGACCGACTACGGATCCAATTGCTCCCATCGTTTGTAGGAGAGCAAAAATCTCTGCTTGCTGCTCTTGTTTTGTTAAATCAGCAATTTGTGCACGCTGAGCTGGAATGTATAAGGAACGGCCAATACCATTAATGACATATAACAGTGCAAATATAAAAACGGATTGAGCGAAAACAAAACTACCGATTGCAACACCTTGTAGTAATAATCCGAGTAACATAATCTTTTTTCGACCATATTTATCAGTAATTCCTCCAGCAATAAGTGTAAATAAAATGTCTGAAAGTGGCTGTAAGCCGAAAATCAGCATAGTTATTATTACATTGCCGTTTAACATTTTATTGACGTAAATAATCATAATGAGAGCTAACATAGATTCAGTCGTTCGGGTTAATAATTCACCGCACAGTCTAATAAAAATAGGTTTATTGTAACGAAGTAAGAGATAATTCAATATTAATTCCTCCTTTCTATATTGAAATGATAAGATGAAAGGAGAGTTGGAAAAAGGGTAGAAAGAATAGGGAGTATTTTTCACCTTTTAGGGGGATTTTGATGTTTATTTTAGATCAATACATTGAACTATGGATTGCTTATGGAAAAGGAAAAAAAGAGGGAGAACGTTTGGAAGTAACAGTGCAAAATATATCTGAAACTTTATTTTGTACAGAGCGTAATAGTAAATTAATTATAAAAAAATTAGATGATTTAAATTGGATTAAGTGGTTTCCAGGTCGCGGTAGAGGAAATCGTTCTAAGTTAATATTTCAAAAGCACCCGATTTCTTTAATTTTAGATAGAGGAAAAGAAATAACGAAAAAAGGGGATGTGAAAAGCGGAAGCATATTTGTGGAACGCTATAGCTCGCATTTTCCATCGGTAAAGGGAGAATATCACTGCTGGGTGGATTCAATATTTGGTCATAAGGTTGAAATGACATCTGAAGGGAGAAGAGATGTACTCCGGTTGCAAGTACAAATGAATTTAGATATCACATTAGATCCTGTATACGCTACAATGCGCTCAGAATGCCATATGGTAAAACATATATTCGACACACTCGTGTATGTAGACGGTAATACAAACATTATAGAGCCAAGACTTGCATTTCACTGGGAATATAATGACGCTAAAAAAATATGGACGTTTTACTTACGAAAAGGAGTTCACTTTCATAATGGAAAACAACTTACTGCACATGATGTTATATACTCGTTGAATCGATTTATGAAGCTGGAAAATAATGCACACGCATGGATGTTACAACACGTTGAAAGTATCCGTTCAGTGGATGACTACGTTTTCGAAATTCAATTACATACAGAAAATCGAATGTTTTTACATATGCTAAGTGCAGAACAGTGTTCTATCGTGAATGAAGATGAAGCAGGAGGGCTAATTGGAACAGGGCCTTTTCAATTATATAAAAGTAATGAAAATCTGTTCATTTTAGAAGGACATCCTTTATATTTTCGTGAAAGACCTTTTTTAGATCGTGTTGAGTTGTGGAATATAGAACAAGGTGTAAGTACATACGATGTTTTAGTAAAGGCGCAGTATAAAGATAAAGAAAAACATAATAAAGAATTGTCTCGGCTTGAGTCGAACGTGACATATATAACATGTAATCTTACGAAAGAAGGACCAATGCAAGATGCGTTCTTTCGGAAAGCGTTATACAACATCATTCATGGTTATACAATCGTTCAAGAACTCGGCGGAGAACGTGGAGAAGTGGCAAAAAAACTAATATTAGCAGGTGAAAGCATTGTAGAGATTGAGGAAGATGTAGAAAGTTTAATTAAAAGGAGTACTTATCATAATGAAGTGCTACAACTCTACACATTTACAGGACGAGATCATGTTGAAGATGCACAGTGGATACAAAAAGAGTGTGCGAAATACGGGGTTCGTGTAGAAAATAATTTTCTTGATATAGAAGAGCTATTGGAAGTAAGTACGATACAAAAGGCCGATATGATGCATGATAGTGCCACAATTAGTGAACGAATAGAAGATAGTCTATTATATATGTTTCTTACAAAAAATAGTTTTATTCATGGACAAAGCAGCATGGACTTTCATGAAAAGTTGTCTCCTTATTTTAGACAAGAAGAATTAGAGAAAAGAGTTACACTGTTACGCGATATCGAGGATACTTTGTTACGTCAAATTCATATTATTCCTTTATATCGTAATAAACAAGAGGTAAGTACACATGAAAAAGTTCAAAATATAATGATTAATTCACAAGGTTGGATTGATTTTTATAATATTTGGTTTAAGTCTTGATATATAAGGGCTTTTGCACATTTTCATAAGGTGTGTAAGAGCCTTTTTTGTATGTAGGAATAGGTTTGTTTTACACATTGTTACGCTACTTGTGATAAAAGTTTATTTACAACGTAACAGTGTTATGTTACATTGTTATCAGGAAGGAGTGTTGTACAGTTGAGTACAGATTTAATTTCAAAAAAAGATTTATTAGAACTAACTGGTATTTCATACGGACAGTTATATAGGTGGAAAAGAAAAAATTTAATTCCGGAAGATTGGTTTGTACGAAAATCAACGTTTACAGGTCAAGAGACATTTTTTCCGAAAGAAAAGATATTAGAGCGTATCGATAAAATCCAAACGATGAAAGAGGATTTATCACTTGATGAACTAGCGAACATGTTTTCGCCGAGTGTGAGAGAAATTCTTTTAACAAAGGAAGACATTTTATGCAAGGGGATTGCATCAGAACCAGTTTTACAATTTTTCATAGAACAAACGAATAAAACAGCAGAGTTTCAATTTGTAGACATTCTTTATGTGTACATGTTAGAAGAATTACTACAATCAGGAGAGATTAGTTTAGAAGAAGGAAAAATGGTCTTGCAAGTTTTACGTGAAAATTATGAAGCAATTAAACATAAAACTTGTGATTTAATCATTGTCCGAAAGTTAGGGATTTCTACATGTTTATTAGTTTCAAACGTGGACGATTTAATTTTTGAAAAAGGCACCAAAATCGTTTTACGCGAAGCGATTATGAAATATACCGAAGCATTAAAAACTAAATTGTTGTAGTGGAGGAGAAAGTATGCGTACAGATAATTTGATTATAAATGGTTACGGTTCATCGAATGGTGGCGAGTTTCATAAAGTGCAATTAAACGGAAAAGGAACTGTGAATGGAAATGTTGAATGTGAGCAATTTGAATGTAACGGTTACGGTGCAGTTACTGGCGATTTGAAAAGTAGCAGTGCACGAATTAGCGGATCTGGTAAAGTTGATGGCACAGTTCAAGCTGAAACGATGCGAATTGATGGAAAAGCAACAATTACGCAAAATGTAAAAGCAAACAGTTTGAAAATTGCAGGAAAAGGTACAATAGGTGGAAATGTCACTGGTGAAGAATTTAAAGTCAATGGTCAAGCTACAATTGACGGTAATTGTGAAGTGGATACTTTTTCTTCAGAAGGACAATTTACAATCGGTGGTTTATTAAGCGCAGATGAAATTAATATAAATATTCACGGTACATGTCGAGCGAAAGAAATTGGTGGTCAAACGATTAAAGTAAGACATAGATCAGGTACATTTAGTAGACTATTTAAAACAGTGTTTGGCTTGCAGTTAGAAGCTGAACTATTAGAAGGTGACAATATCGATATTGATTATGCTCACATAAGAACGGTAAGAGGAAACAATGTTACAGTAGGAGCAAACTGTGAGATTGAACTGATTGAATATACTGGTGTTCTTACTGTTGATAAAAATGCAAATGTAAAAGAAATTAAGCAGGTTTAACGGAAGGGAGAAATCAGTATGGAACATCCACATAGTCTCACAGTAAATGGTTCTGGTAATTCAGCAGGCGGAGATTATAATAAAGTGAAGATTCGCGGTGAAGGAACAATTACGAATGATATGAGTTGCAATGAGTTTAAAACGTACGGAACGAGTGATGTACGTGGTAATGTAAAAGTGAAAAACTATGTCGTGTATGGAGATAACGAAGTACAAGGAAATGTAGATGCGGAATATGTAAAAGTATATGGTAATACACAAATTCATGGTGATGCTCATATTGAAAAAACAAAAGTTAGAGGTATGATAGATATTGAAGGAAAGTTTTCAGGTGATTTCGTAGATGTAAAAGGTGCTTTAAATGTAAAGGGAGATATTGAAGTAGAAGATTTATCATTAACTGGTGGTCTTGAAAGTGATGGATTACTTAATGCTGAAAATATTCAAATCTCACTTCGTTATGAAGGCAGTAAGGTAAGAGAAATTGGTGGTAAAAAAATTACCGTTCGTAAAAAAGCGAGATTTATTCCTTTTACTAGTCATGCTGGGAACCTCCAAACTTCGATTGTTGAAGGAGATGATATCTATTTAGAACATACGATTGCTGAAGTTGTAAGAGGCAACAACGTCACAATTGGTCCTGGATGTGAAATTAGTGTTGTAGAATATCATACTAGTTTTAATCAAAAAGGTAATGCAGTCGTAAAAGAACATAAACAAATATAAGTAGTATGAGGGAGAGCAAGAGATATGGTTGAGAAGAATAGTAAGCTCGGCTTTGTTGTGGCGGGCTTATTGCTAGGTATTTTAATGGCATCGATGGATAATACCATTGTCGTAACGGCGATGGGAACAATCGTTGGTGACTTAGGAGGCCTCGAAAACTTTGTATGGGTCGTTTCCGCCTATATGGTCGCAGAAATGGCAGGCATGCCGATTTTCGGTAAGCTATCAGATATGTATGGTAGAAAGAGATTCTTTATTTTCGGTTTAATCGTCTTTATGATTGGTTCGGCACTTTGTGGTACTGCTGAAAATATTACACAGTTAGGTATTTATCGTGCTATTCAAGGTATTGGCGGCGGGGCATTAGTGCCGATCGCGTTTACTATCGTTTTTGATATTTTCCCACCTGAAAAACGCGGGAAAATGGGTGGTTTATTTGGAGCTGTATTTGGATTATCTAGTATTTTCGGGCCATTACTTGGCGCATATATTACCGATTACATTAGCTGGCACTGGGTATTTTATATTAACTTACCACTTGGCATTTTAGCACTTATTTTTATTACATTCTTTTATAAAGAATCACGCGTTCATAGAAAGCAAAAAATTGATTGGTTTGGCGCAATTACTTTAGTTGGTGCAGTAGTTTCTTTAATGTTTGCGCTTGAACTAGGCGGACAAAAATATGATTGGGATTCTAGCTTTATTTTAAGTTTATTTGGTGGATTCGCTATTTTAATCATCGCATTCATTTTTATTGAACGAAAAGTAGAAGAACCAATTATTTCATTTGAGATGTTTAAACAGCGCTTATTCGGAATGAGTACAATTATTGCATTATGTTACGGGGCTGCATTTATGTCAGCAACTGTATACATTCCGTTATTCATTCAAGGTGTATACGGCGGGACTGCAACAAACTCAGGATTATTACTTTTACCGATGATGTTAGGGTCAGTCGTAACAGCGCAGTTAGGCGGATTTTTAACAACTAAGCTTAGCTACCGAAACATTATGATTATTTCTGCGGTTATTATGCTAATTGGATTATTCTTATTAAGCACGTTAACACCAGAAACAAGTCGTGCATTATTAACAGTTTATATGATTATTATCGGATTTGGAGTCGGTTTCTCATTCTCTGTACTAAGTATGGCAGCTATTCACAACTTCGGTATGGAACAGCGCGGGTCTGCGACTTCAACGAGTAACTTCATTCGTTCATTAGGAATGACACTAGGCATTACAATCTTCGGAATGATCCAAAGAACAGGTTTCCAAGATCAATTAGAAGAAGCGTTTAAAGGTATGAGCGGGGGAATGAATACAAAATTAGGGGATTCAAGAGCCATTTTATCAGAATCGGCAAGATCTCAAATCCCTCCGCAAATATTAGATAAGATTATTGACGCTCTTTCTAGTTCAATTGTTCAAACATTCATGTGGGCATTGGTACCAGCTGGATTAGCATTCATATTCATTTTCTTTATGGGAAATGAGCGTATGGTAATTAAGAAAGAACAAATGAATAAAAAGAGTGAAACATCAAAAGCGTAATGAAAAAGCTCCTTTCCAATTGGAAAGGAGCTTTTTCGTATGTACGGTGTTAGATTAGCCTTCGATAATTTCGTATTCTTCGTCTGCAAGTAATAAAATTTGCGTTTTCTTGCCTTTGTTTTGAACTTCGATTACATCGTATGCGCCTAAGTCTCTTACTTTGCTTTGAGAAGCGTTAACCATAACTTCAATAGAATCAATTAAGATATCTTCTTCAATATATGATTCAGGCAATGCCATATCTTCAGTATCTAATACACACGCATATAGATTTTGTAAATTTTCAGCAGTTGGGTTTTGTTCCTCAACATCAATGATATTTTTTACTGCATCCATATTTTCTTCTTTTGCTTGGTACACTTTAATTTTAGCCATAGTTTTAATCTCCTTTATAACGTAATCGTAGAGGCTACACCTTATTATAACGTTTTTTTTATGAAAGATGAAATTGTTATATGTATTTATAGTAAAAATTATGTGTCCTTACTCAAAATTGGTGTAATTTCCATATAAATGTACGAGTAGGTAACGATAATGTTACGTTAAAGTTATATTGTCCAAGCTTTTCTTATTTGCTACTCATATATATGTAGTAGCAATTCTATATAGAGAAGGGATGGAGTGTAAGTGGGTTGTGAACCGAAACGTGATTGTGGGTGTTGCCAAAATAGTATATGTGAGTTTTTACAAAGTCTAGAAGCGTATACTAAAGTTGAAAATATCATAATAGCAAGAAAGGAAATTGTTGTATCTTATTTTCTTTCATTTAATAAGAAAACAGGTATCGTATCATTCGTACAAGAAGACAATGAGGTTATATTTGTCGATTGTTCAAAGATTGATGCGATTCGAATAGGGAAAGTATGTAGTTGCAAAACAAAAGTTAAATATATTGAAGAGGACTTTAGCTTGCTAGGAAATGTGTGCCCGCAATGTTTAACAGAGGGTAGTACAATCTTTTTCGATTTTCATAATGTAGAATTAAATGTATCTTTACAAGCTAAAACAATAGATACACCTATATGTACTGAATTTACAGATGAACTTGGGAATGTAGTAAAGCAAGTTGCAATTGTAGGTAAAGCGATTGTTTCTAAGGACTTTGTTCAAGTACCTGAACTGTTAGATTTTCGATTAGTTTTATCCGATACTGCTGCGAACCCTTTAAAGTTTGGAATACTGTTCATTAATTTTCCTGATATTACATTCATTATTGTTTTCGCATCTAGTGGATACTTAAACATTTCAAATTGTTTAAAAGTAGAGAGTGGAACTGGTAATATCGAAATAGAAGAGTTGAAAAAAATGATAAGGGATGAGGTTAACACGTACAAGTCAGTTGTTAAATTGACTAAAGTATATAAAAATGGTGAAATGGAATCTTTTATTTCTAAGAAGGAGTTGTAACGCATTTTTTGATAAATCCTCATACATTATGTTGAGGGTTTATACATACACGATGTATATTCAAAAGTTTAAAAAGTGAGATACTCTTTTTTATTAGATGTTATAATAATTTTATATTTGTGAATAATTTATAATTATATAAAATTTTAGTTTAATAGTGCTTGCTTATATAACAAGCGGTTGAGTGAAAAATTATATAAGTTGATTCTTAAAGATTTAGAATACGATTGATTTTAAAGAAGGCGGGAATGTAAATGATATATGAAGCGAATATACATACAAGAAAAAAACTAGTTTCTATGTTTGAGGATTTCAATAACGTTGTTTTACTTTCTTATTTACAAGGGCATATGGGGACTGCTTGGGTAAATGATCTTGAAAATCCAACAGTAGCACAAGTTACGGTAGGAATTTTCACATTTTACGCTGGAGACCCAAATGTGCAACAAACAGAAGAGTTATTACGTAATATTCCTGAAAGAATTTTAGTTATCTTAAATAGTGAAGAGTGGAAACAACGCTTAGAAACATTCCATGAAAGAAAAATAGATAAGTTTTTACGCTATAAGTTCAAACGAAATTCAGAAGGTTTTAATCGTTCAAAATTACAGTCTTTTATATCAATACTTCCAAAAGGATATGAGTTAAAAAGAATAGATGAGCATATCGCAAATAGCCCTACATTACATAAAATCTCTGAAGATTTTATAAGTCAATTTCAGTCGGTAGAAGATTATATAAACCGTGGTATAGGTTATAGCATTTTATATAACGGAGAAGTTGTATGCGGTGCATCCTCCTATAGTATTTATAATGATGGGATTGAAATTGAAGTTGCGACTGATCACAATCATAGAAGAGAGGGCTTGGCAACTGTAGTAAGTGCAGCTCTTATATTGGATTGCTTAGAAAGTGGAAAGTATCCAAATTGGGACGCAGCGAATACTCCATCTGCTAAACTAGCAGAAAAGTTAGGATATGAATTTGATAAGGCATATGATACTTATTTTGTGGACAATAGATGAGTGAAGGAAGTTCATACTAAAAAATAAATGCGCCCTAGTACGTAAGTCTAGGGCGCATTTATTAGTTGGTAAATATCTTCATAACAATCTTATCACATTTTATCTTTTGAATGTTTGGAATTAAAGATATTTATGTGACTTTTTGAAAAAATAAAAGAGCAGCTAGCAAAAGCTAACTGCTCTTCTCCAAGGGAGAATGGAGAAATACAATCATGTTACCTATAGTATTAACGGAACATTGAGTTTTAATCAACCATTTATAAAAGGAGAGATAAAATATCTTTGATTAATCCTTAGCTCCGATTAGGAGTACGGATAGAAAAGCAATTGAGAATATATTTTTTTATTACATTTACAATTTGAAGAGTAGAACGTGTTTATCGTAATTCTCCAAACACCAATTATATTTTTTTAGAATAATTGGATGGACTACTTCTTTCGTAGTATCGACTTCAGTATAGCCATATTTCTTATAAAAGTTTTCTAATTCCTCAAAAGGAAGACAATATACATCTTGTATTTGTAATTTTTTCGCAGTTTCTACTAAAAATGAAACAAGCTCACCAGCTAATTGTAGCCCTCTAAATTGAGGCAGAATAAAAATCCCGCCCATTTCTATAGTATCTGCATCTATTTGGACTAATCGTCCAACACCTGCATACTCGTTGTTATATGTAATAATTGCAACTTTATCTCTCTTTAAATCACTTCGTACAAATCCTATTGATTCATATTGACTATTAATCCATTTTAAATCGTTAGATGTAGCTAGTTGAATACTCATATACATCCTCCTTCCGAATACTAGCGCTCTCTTCATTATATAGAACATAAGATACTATATCAAAGGAACCTTGAGATAGCACATTTGTTTAAGTTATTAGTTAAAAGTGTGGGGTTGCTGGCATTGAAATGTAGGCTTCACCAAATATAGGATAATAATGTTGTGAATTTAGTGTTACATAGTCAAAATAAAAAATAGTTCATGTGTTCGATAACGCACGATTTTTTTAGTGTAGAGAAAATCATAGGGATATTTTAATTAGTAGCTACTGTATTCATTGAAGCTATTAAGGAAATGTGGTAATCGCCAGCCTTAGTGATACAAATCATATTAGGATTTAGTAAAAAACTCTTCCTGAAAAAGAGGGAGATTAAAGATAAGAGCACTTCGAAAAGTGCCCTTCAGTAACGACTACTCATTCTAAAAATATTATATGAAGTTAAGTGTATTTAAGTATGGGTCTTTTATATAAATGTGAAATAAAAGATGGTTGTCTTCTTGTTAGAAGGCTATTTTTTGTTATTACAAAAAAGAATTAGAAGTAAAATATAAATTCAAGTTACTTGTCCAAACAAATTATTAAAAAATACATAAAATGCTAGTAGTTAGCCAATATTTTAATATTGCTAATTTTTTAGTTTAAAAGGGGTGATTTTATGTGTGATTGTGAAGTTTGTAGACGAAAGAAAAACCGGGATCCATTAAATCGGGATTCTGAACGAAAAAAAGTGGATTCTGAGCCAATAAAAAAGGATTGTGAACCAAAAAAACAGGTTTCTGAGCCAATAAATCAGGATTCCGAATCAGTAAATTCTTATTCATATAGTAAAAATGCAAATTTTTTAGAAGAAGCTATACAAACAGATGAAATCGATCAAGTTTCTGAGGAATATATTGAAATAGTAGATTCAGCAGATGTACAAGTTACTACTACAGATACAAAAGCTGCGCTATCCATCCAAGCTGCGTTACAAGCAGCTATTGTGGTTGTAGTAAGTATTTCTATAGCAGATAGTGAAAAGGCAGATAAAATAACACAAGAATTGTTTCAAAAATCATCTATTAAACAAATTAATAGACAAAAAACATTTATTAAAAATTCCAGAAACGTAACCGTAACAACTACTGATACAGATATTGCAGTGAATATTCAAATTCTCCTTCAAATTTTATTAGCGTTACTAGTTAAACTAAACATTTTATAAAGTGTCTATCCCATTTATATTTAGCTATAATGGTTCACTCAAAGTAAATATTTTTTTGTTGTAATATGTGGTACAAGCTTGGACTTCTTATTATGACTAAATTAAAATTCAAGATTGATGGGAAGGTAAGTGGGGATAACTATACAATAGCAAAGGTGAACTTATTATTTAACAGTAATTAAAACTTATATATGTTAAGTAACGGGAGGCTGTCTTCGCATTAGAAGACAGCCTTTTGATTTCATTAGTAAAAAGAAGGGAAAATAGAAGATTAAGTTACTTGTCCAAGCAATTGTTATTTAAATACATATAATGCTGGTAGTTATTTGAAATTTTTATAGAAAACTGATAGGAGTGAACATTGTAAATGGATGATTTAAATAAATTTTCTTCCTTTAAGTTTGATAAAGATCAAAAGAATATAATTATAGACCTTTTACTCTCAGATATTTTTAATAGGCATGGGATAAATGAAGAAAAACTAAAAAATTTATCGCCAGAAAAAAAGCAGCAAATTAAAAGTATTATTTCTGAAATACAATCACAGGTTAATAATTATTTAGATTGAAAGGGGGTGAACTTATGGAAAAAACATGTCATTCAGATGGAAATAAAAAGTGGAGTGCATTAGATTCTTCAAATCCTCATCCGTCTTTTAAAAATGCTAGCGTTTCAGAAGCAGCTGCGCAAGAAAGTAAAACTTATCAAATTTCTGAAGAATCTATTACAATAGTTGATTCAGCAGATGTAGAAGTTACTACTACTGATACAAAAGCTGCGTTATCTATTCAAGCAGCTTTACAAGCAGCTATTGTGGTTATAATAAGTATTTCTATAGCAGATAGTGAAAAAGCTGATCGTGTAGCACAAGAATTGTTTCAAAAATCATCTATTAAACAAATTAATAAACAAGAAACTGTTATTAGAAATTCTAGAAATGTTACAGTTACGACTACGGATACAGACATAGCAGTAAATGTTCAAATTCTTCTCCAAATTTTATTAGCTTTACTAGTAAAATTAAATATTTTATAAAATGTTTAACCTGTTTTTTTATATAGTGATTCTTACAGGTGAATATAGTACAGGCTATAAATATTAATCATTAACATCGCCAAAATAATAATGAGAACAATGTGATGGGAAATAAAGTTTGGTTGTTTTATGGAAATTTAAAAGCCATTTCCTTTATTGGATGTGGCTTTTAAATTTTAAACAGTATAAATTTGAAAAGATTATATTAAGATAAAGAATTAAAATATGATGATACAAAATACTTATAAAATTATTCGTGTTATTGAAAAATGATAAGAAAAAGGTGTTTAAAATAGAACCATTTTCATTAATAGTTCAAGTTTTGAAGAATAGTGCATACAATATAAAGTGTTTTCCTTTCTTCATTTAAGTTTTACGTATATAATTTAAAAGTACTATTTTTATTTTATTATTTTATATTTATAACAGAATAGAGGTTTAAAAATGGGTGTTAAAATCATTACGGATAGTGCGGCGGATTTACCAGTAGAATTGCTGCAAGCATATGATATTGATTTAATTCCACTCCGTGTATATGATGAAGTAGAAACAGAGTATTTAGATGGAGTAACATTAGAGTCAGTTACATTACTGCAAAAAATGAGAGAAGGCGCTGTTTATAAAACGTCATTGCCTTCACTTGAAACTTTCCAAGAAAAATTTGTTTCTTATGCAAAAGAAGGTAATCCTTGTATATATTTAGCTTTTTCATCTGAACTGTCTGGTACATATCAATCATCAGTTGTCATTAAAGAGGAAGTAAAAGAAACATATGCAGATTTAGATTTAGAAATTATTGATACGAAATGTGCTTCGCTTGGTCAAGGGCTTGTCGTATTAGAAGCTGCTAAAATGGCAAAAAACGGCGCATCAAAAGAAGATATTTTAAACCGTGTCGCTTTTCTAATGAACCATATGGAGCACATCTTCACTGTAGCTGACTTACAGTACCTTGTTAGAGGTGGACGTTTAAGTAAAGTAGCTGGTTTTATCGGTGGTTTACTAAACATTAAGCCTATCTTAAACGTGGAAGAAGGAAAACTTGTACCACTTGAAAAGGTAAGAGGGAAAAAGAAAGTATTAAGCCGAATTGTTGATATTATGGAAGAGCGTGGTAAAGACCTTAAAGGTCAAACAATCGGTATGACTCACGGTGACGATTTAGAAACAGCTGAAGCATTAAAAGCATTAATTACGGAAAGATTTGGCTGTGAAGTATTTATCGTAAATACAATTGGTGCAGCAATCGGTGCACATACAGGTCCTGGCGTTATAACGTTATTTTTCTTAAATGAAGTAGAGTAAAGGATTGATCTTTTGATCAATCCTTTTTTATTTTTTAATCTGTGATAATCGGTCGATATGGTATGGATGAAGATGAAACCTTTGAAGTTAGCCTATATCAAATGCAATCCTGTAGAGGGATTATTTTTTATATGTGAAATGATACTTTATGGTAGAAGAAAAGATATAAATAAGAATGCATTTATAGGAATCTGAATATTTAAGGATATCGAAATTTTTTTATTTCATATATAATTGTGTAGGAAGAAATATCTGTAACTATTTGTAAAAATAGGAGGCGGCTATAAAAATGCAAGAAATTGCTAGATGGGATTTAAATCGATTGTATTTGAATGAGGATATTCTATTTCCGATTTTAGAGTTGAAAGAGCAATATTTTGTAACAAAAGATGTAGAGGTTCTTTCAAAGCTTATACAAGCTATTGAAAAAGCAGAATACTATTTGTATTGTCAATGGGTTGAAGAAAGTGTTTCATCTGACCTTACTAAATTGAATGTGAAAGTGAAGGAACTAAAAAGTGAAGTACAGCAAATAATAAAACATAGTGAAGTAGAAACTTCCGATAATATTAATATTAAGTTTATAAAAAATGAACTTAGTGCGTGGGAAGATATGTACATACAATTACGGGATAGGATAGAAATAGAGCACAATAATAAACAATTATCCTTTGGACAAGCAAATAATATTGCAATGAATAGTGAAAATGAAAAGGAAAGATTAGAAGTATTCGAGTTACTTACAAGTACTTTACATAAGGAAAAAGAAATCTTTGCTACTGTATTAAATCAAATAGGGAGATTGCGTAATGCAAAGAGTAATGAAATAGAAGATAGAGAGATTTTAACACAATCTTTTCATGCGAATGGCATTTCAGAAGCTGTATTATTCCAAATGTGGAATGCGACAGAAGAAAACCTTGATATAAATTAGTAAGTGCTTTAAACGTGTATAAGAAGGGAAAAGAGTCAATTACATGGCATGAACTTATGACAGTAAAGGAAAGTAATGAGGTTATAATTCCTTTTTCAGTAGCAGTACAAAACGTTTATGATGCATGTAAGAATATTGATGAAGAATTAGCAGAATTTGCACGTAATGCGATAGAAAGTGGATGGGTAGATGCTGAACCGAGAGAGAATAAACCACCAGGTGGGTTTTGTGCTCCATTTTTCAGTGAGAAAGAATCACGAATTTCAATGCGCTATGATGGGAGTATAGATAGTGTAAGAGTGCTCGCTCATGAATTAGGACACGCTTGGCATTTTTATAATATGAGTTTCGAACAATCTATATCTTTTTTAGATGATAATTTGCCAATGAGTACGGCTGAATCAGCATCTATTTTCTTTGAAACGGTACTCTTAAATTATCTAATTGAAACAACGGATAGTAAAGATATGAAAAAGTCATTACTTAGCTGGAAAATAAGAAATAGTTTTAATTATGTAATGGCAATACGAGCATCGTATCAGTTTGAAAAAACATTTTATGAAAAATGTAAAGAGGGTCCTTTAAGTGCTGATGAAATTGAGAAATTATCTATAATGGCACAGAAAGAAGCTTATGGAAATGCTTTAAGTGAATACCAACCGTTTGTATGGATGAAATATATTCAATTTTATATAGCAGATGTTCCTTTTTACAATTATCCATACACAATTGGATATTTAGTAAGTTTTAGTTTATTAGAAATCGCTCAAGAAAGTAAAGGTACTTTTCATTCGAAATATAAAGAGTTTTTACGAGAAACAGGAAAGGTTCCAGTAGAGGAGCTTATGAAAAAATATTTTGAAATAGATATAAGAAATTATGAATTTTGGAATAAGGCTTTTATTCAAATTTCTAAAGATATTGATGAATATTTGCAGCTTATGTAAGGGGAGAGTATAGTGGATCAGCAGTTTATAAAAGGTATACCTTTTTCAACTTTAGAATATGCAAAAGCTATAAGTTTATTAAAAGGTTGGCTACATGAACAACAAGAGAAACCAAGGTTTGTAGTAACTGCAAATCCTGAAATTGTTATGTCTGCAAAGGAAAATACGGAAAAATCAAAGCAGTTTAAAAAGATGTTACTATCTGCGGATTTAATAACAGCGGATGGGATTGGTGTCATAATTGGCTCGAAAATATTAAAAGGAACTTTGAAAGAACGTGTTACTGGAGCGGATTTAACTCACGATTTAATAAAATATTGTAACGACAATGAATATCGTGTCTTTCTTTTTGGAGCCGCTCCAGAAAGTAATAAAAAGGTATTAGAAAAATTAAATGAGCAGTTCCCAGGGGCGCAGTTTAAAGGACAGCATGGATTTGTAAATGGTGAAGAAATAGAAGAAATAAAAATGAAAATTAAGCAATTCAAGCCGCATTTACTACTAGTAGGACTAGGTTCACCAAAACAAGAAGAGTTCATCTATGAAAACATACAAACATTAAACGTTCCGCTATCTATTGGTATCGGAGGCATGATTGATATAATATCTGGTACTGTAAAAAGAGCACCGAAAATGATGAGGGATACCGGAACTGAATGGCTGTATAGGTTACTCTCACAGCCGAAAAGGTTAAAGAGACAACTTGTACTTCCGAAATTTTTATTGTCGGTTATGTCTGAGAGGATTAAAGGGATTAATTAATAAAGGAGACTACATACATGAACAGAATCGGCATTATTGGAGCAATGCAAATTGAAATAGATTTACTTTTAGAAAAACTAGTTATACAAGAGGAACAGACAATAGCGGGAATGCCTTTTTATATTGGAGAATTCATGGGAATAGAAGTAATTATTACACGTTCTGGTGTAGGGAAAGTAAATGCAGCTGCATGCGCGCAAACATTAATTCATAAATTTGATGTAGACTCTATCATTAATACAGGCGTTGCTGGTGGGTTACATCCAGATGTAAAAGTTGGCAATTTAGTTATTTCAACTAACGTAACCCATCATGATGTAAGTAAAAATCAAATGAAAAACTTATTTCCGTTCAAGGAAGAATTTATCGCAAGTAAGGAATTGGTAGAGTTAGCACGTAAAGCATGTAATAGTAGTAGTTTACGTACTAGGGTTCATGAAGGAAGAATCGTCAGCGGTGAATGTTTTGTTGAAGATTCAAAGTTAAAGGCGAAATTAATAGACGAATACGCACCTCATTGTACAGAAATGGAAGGAGCAGCAATTGGACATGTCGCCTACATAAATGATATACCGTTTCTTGTTATACGATGTATTTCTGACAGCGCAGATGATGAAGCTCAAGTTTCTTATGATGACTTCGCGAAAACTGCTGCGAATTATTGTTCAGAAATTATTATTGAGATGCTTAAAAATATATCTGGTAAAACTATAGTCCAAAAGGAGAGATAGGAATGTTACAAGCATTAATTTTTGATATGGATGGAACATTATTTCAAACAGATAAAATTTTAGAATTATCGCTAGATGATACTTTTGATCACTTAAGATCACTTCAATTATGGGATACGGTAACACCGATTGAAAAATACCGTGAAATTATGGGTGTGCCGCTACCGAAAGTTTGGGAAGCTTTATTACCGGACCATTCTATTGAAATAAGAGAACAAACAGATGCATATTTTTTAGATAGACTAATTGAAAACATAAAAAGCGGAAAAGGCGCTTTATATCCAAATGTAAAAGAAATATTTACATATATAAAAGAAAATAATTGTTCAATTTACATTGCTAGTAATGGTTTGAAAGAATATTTAAGAGCAATCGTAACTTATTATGCTTTAGACAAGTGGGTGACTGAAACGTTTAGTATTGAACAAATACAATCGCTAAATAAAGGTGACTTAGTTAAAAGTATTATGAACAAATATGATATAAAAGAGGCAGCGGTAGTTGGTGACCGGCTATCTGATATAAATGCAGCGAAAGACAACGGTTTACTTGCGATTGGATGTAATTTTGATTTTGCGCAAGAAGATGAACTTGCTCAGGCTGATATAGTAATAGATGATTTAATGGAGTTGAAGGGGATATTATCTGAAGTGAAGAATACGCACGCTATGAATTACATAAAGTAACAACCATAAAAATGCTCAGAATAAATGATTCTCGAGCATTTTTATGTGTTTTCATACTTAGGGGGAATGGACTTGAAAGATATACATATTCAAAAAATAGAAAATTTAATGGAGTATGAATTCAGTCATCTCGTTCAAGACAGTGAAGAAGAAGGTTTTAATTTCCTTATAAGACTAATAAATGAATATAAAAACAAAATAAATGTATTCAATAAAACTGGAGAATGTTTATATGGTGTTTTCCAAGGTGATATGTTAATTGGAGTTGGAGGTTTAAATGAGGATCCGTACACAAAAGACAATAAGATTGTGCGGTTAAGGAGATTTTATATTTCAAGGGATTATCGGCGTATAGGGTTAGGGAACTTATTATTAAACCAACTATTATGTCATGCGGAAAAGTATTTTGAAGTGATTGTTTTACATGCTGACACGAAGCAAGGGGATGTGTTTTATACTGCAAATGGATTTGTAAAAGGGGGATTATATAAGGGATCGAGTCACTACAAACTATTATAGAGATTACTATCCAAAGAATAGCTACGGACAGGGTTTTTGTTGGTAAATCGATATATCTTAAAAATCGCTGATATATATGAAGTTGCGACCCTTATATAAAAAAACAACTTTTATAATTTCATTTACCAAATTGTTATTATAAAAAAGAGCACCTTAGCTTTTAAAATTTAGCTTATAAGGTGACTCCTTTTCATTCAATTACATTTTAACCTTCATTTGTTTCAATAATAATCCTGGTTTACCTTTTACATAATAAAAATGCGGATTATTTTCATCATCATAAAGCATAATATAAGGCTTTTCTTTTAGTGGGAGTAGTATAAGTACTTCGTCTATTGTAGTGTGTAACCATTGATTAGTAATAGAAACCGGCTTAGATAAAGGGATTTTTATCATATAGCCATCTTTTGGAACGACATTTAAGTTTTTAAATGGACCAGTAATTGATTTAGCGTATTGAACTGCTTCTTTTTGGATTACTGGATCTAAAGATTGTTTTTGAATGACCATTTCTTTTTGACAATCAAATACTTCAATTTGTTGATTTGTATTTGCGAACGCATTTGTTGATAATAGAAATAGAAGAAGAGAAATGACCCCGATTTTTTTTATCATAGTACAACACCTCACCATTACTATCCCCTCAAAAGCTTTAAATATTTTTCTGTCACATTCATGTAACAAAGATGTTGTATGATACAATTGGTTTTTGTTTAAAAGCAATGGAGGAAAAAATATGAAAGTTTTAATTGCAGATGACGAACAAGATATGTTAAGGATTTTAAAAGCTTATTTTGAAAAAGAAGGCTTTGAAGTATTATTAGCGAAAGACGGAGAGGAAGCACTTCAAATATTTTATGATGAAAAAATTGATTTAGCTATTTTGGATTGGATGATGCCGAAACATAGTGGTATTACTGTCTGTCAGGAAATAAAAAAGAATTCAAGCGTAAAAGTATTAATGCTTACGGCGAAAAGTGAAAGTGAAGATGAATTAGCAGCGCTTCAAAGTGGGGCAGATGAGTACGTAAAAAAACCATTTCATCCAGGAGTACTAATTACACGAGCGAAAAAACTTATTCAGCATGATGATATTATTCAAGTACAAGATGTAAAGATAAATTTCGCCAAAAATAAAGTATATAAAAATGATATAGAGTTAGAAATTACAAAAACAGAGCTCGAATTAATAAAATGCTTTTTAAATCATAAAGGAACTATTTTAACTCGTAAAAAATTGTTAGACATTGTATGGGGATTTGACTATTTTGGAGAAGAGAGAACGGTTGATACACATGTAAGAAGGCTGCGTAAAAAAATTGGAGAAAATATTATTAAGACGCATCGTGGGCTGGGTTATAGTTTGGAGGAACAAAATGAATAAACTTGGGAAAAAGCTATTTCTCAGCATTTCTTTAACCGTTATTCTTATATTTACAATTTCTTTATTGTTAATTAACTATCTCCTGCCGAAATATAATATTTATAAAACACGTGAGAACTTAAATGAATTTACAACTCAAATACAAAATGCGCCAGTCAATGACTTAGAAGATGTTATCCATATAATTGAAAGTGAAAATAACGTTACAATTGCGTATACGCCAATTAATCAGTCAGAAGATGCTATGAACGACGCGTTACGCATGCAACTTACGAAAAAGAAAGTAACGTTAAATAAGCTTTGGATTACGAAAGACGAAGTCATGAAAGTGAAAACGGAAGGGCAATCGAATAAACTGTACGATCAAGGAAAGGTAAAAGCGAGTTTTTTTGCTAAATATATTGCGAAAGATGATACGATAATTTTAATTGGTACTTCCATTGCGAATTCAAATGAAATTATAAATACGTTAAATACATTTTACTTATACATCGTATGTTTCTCGCTGCTTCTTATTATTTTACTTGTGTGGATACTTTCAAAAATAATAACGACGCCACTGAAAGAGCTAAGTGATGTAGCTCAGGATATTTCACATTTACAGTTTAAAAGAACGAAAGTGAAAACGAATGATGAAATAGGAGAGTTGGCCAATAGTATTAATATCATGAGCGAAAAACTACATGAAGCACATCAAGATTTAACTGATCGTAATGAACATTTAAAACGATTTATGGGTGATGTAACGCATGAATTAAAGACACCGATCGCATTAGTAAAAGCATACTCTATGGGGATTAAAGATGGATTAGATGATGGGACTTATGTAGATACAATTATTAAACAAACAGATCAAATATCAAACTTAATTGAAGAACTATTACGATTTTCTAAACTAGAAAGAGATATTTTACAAAAAGAAGAATTCCCCATTGAACCACTGGTCCAGAGTATATTAGATAAGCATCAGATTGAACTGGATTCGAAAGAAATTAACTTGCAAGTAAATTGTAATGCGGGCGATACAATCGTTTATGCAGATTTAAATAAAATGAGAATGGTGTTTCAAAATTTAATTTCTAATGCGATAAAATATACAGCAAATCAAAACATAATAATTACATTAGAAGATAGAAATAAAAGTATATATTTCCAAATAAAAAATGGCATTCCTACGGATAAAATTAAGGATATCGAGAAAATTTGGGAGCCTTTTTATGTACTAGAATCTTCTCGTAGTAAAGAAAAATCAGGTACAGGATTAGGTTTAGCGATAGTGAAAAGTATTTTAGAAAGGCATGGTTTTGAATATGGAGTTTCCTCTATAGATGGAGAAATTCAATTTTATATAAATGTGAAAAAGGACTAATGAAAATATTAGTCCTTTTTGCAGCTTTAGAGATTAGCGATACAGGATGAATCACCATAATGTTCAAAATTGATGTATTAAATGGAGAATTAGCAAATGTTCTACTTTCATTAAATTCACGTGAAGTTCACAGGAAAACGTTATATTTAAATGGTTATATTTGAATTTAATGAAGTGAGGTATTCAGATTTGAAAAGAAAGAAATTAGTAATTGGTAGCATTTTAATGGGTATGACGTTATCTTTATCTGCATGTGGTTCATCAGATAATATTGTAACGACAAAATCAGGAAGCATTTCAGAAAGTGATTTTAACAAAAAATTAAAAGAAAACTACGGTAAACAGAATTTATCTGAAATGGTAGTAGAAAAAGTATTAAATGATAAATATAAAGTTACGGATGAAGAGGTAACGAAACAAGTAAAAGAATTAAAAGACAAGATGGGCGATAATTTTAATACATATATGGAATCCAATGGTGTGAAAAATGAAGATCAGTTGAAAGAGAAATTAAAGCTTACTTTTGCTTTTGAAAAAGCTATTAAAGCAACCGTAACGGAAAAAGATATTAAAGATCATTATAAGCCAAAGCTTCAAGTTAGCCATATTTTAGTAAAAGATGAAAAGACAGCAAAAGAAATTAAAGAAAAATTAAATAGTGGCGAAGATTTCGCGGCATTGGCTAAACAATATTCAGAGGATCCAGGTTCTAAAGAAAAAGGTGGGGAACTATCTGAATTTGGACCTGGTATGATGGTGAAAGAATTTGAGGATGCTGCGTATAAGTTAGAAGTTGGTCAATTGAGTGAACCTGTTAAATCTTCTTTCGGATATCATATTATTAAGCTAACGGATAAAAAAGAGCTTAAACCGTATGAGGAAGAGAAAGAGAATATTCGTAAAGAATTAGAACAGCAACGTATACAAGATCCTCAATTCCATCAACAAGTTACTAGAGAACTGCTTAAAAATGCAGATATAAAGGTATCTGATAAAGACTTGAAAGATACCTTTAAAGAGTTAGAAAAATAATAAATGGAATGTAAGGCAAGCGATAGAAATATCGGTTGTCTTTTTCTCTATTTATCCCGCTATTTGCCGGGCAGTAAGACCCCACCTCAAAATTCAGCGAAAGCAAAGAAGTGGCCCTGCTGATCGTAAACGCCCAATTGGTGAGGGCTGATTAAAGTTTCACTTTATAAAGAAGGAGGAAGTGGGAAAATACTTTCATACCTGCATTAAATTTTACTTAATAAGAAATCTTTGAGTTTCTCAACTTTTATATAAAATAAAACTGAATTTTCAGTTATTTTGTTATATAGTAAAAGAGAACGAATAAGGGGAGGGAACATTTTGAGTAAAAAGAAAATGGCAATTACACTGTCAGCAATGCTATCTGCAACAATTATACCTAGCTTTACTATGGATGTGCATGCAGAGAAGAAGGAAGAGACTAAAAGTACGAAAATTGAATTAGAAAATGGGATGACAAAACCGATTTATTCTCTCGATGAAGCTATTATCGAAAATTTATATGTAGAGACAGAAGTTGATAGTGATCGAGACGGTAAGAAAGACAGAGTATCGATAAAAGTTATGCGTCCAAAGACAGATCCGAATGTGAAAGTTCCTGTTATTTATGAAATGAGTCCATATCGATCTGGATTAAAAGATGTTCCTGTATATAATGTAGATGAAGAATTGTATGCGTATGAAGGAAAACCGTATGGAGCGGTTAATCTTGGTTCGTATGGGAACTATTACGTGCCAAGAGGTTATGCAGTTATTCTAGGCGAAAGTATTGGTACTGGAAAATCAGATGGATGCCCTACAACTGGAGATGAACAAGAGATACTCGGGACAAAATCTGTTATTGATTGGGTAAACGGTCGCGCGAAAGCATTTACAGAACAGGGTGAGGAAGTTCAGGCAAATTGGTCTACAGGAAATGTAGGTATGACTGGAGTTTCCTATAATGGTACATTACCAAATGCTGTTGCGACTACTGGAGTTGAAGGTTTAAAAACAATTATTCCAATCGCAGCAATTAGTAGTTGGTATGATTATTATCGTGCAAATGGTGCAGTCATTGCTCCAGGCGGATATCAAGGGGAAGATACAGATAATATGGCAGAAGCAGTACTGACAAGGGAAAACCCTGAAGTTTGCGGACAAGTTATAAAAGAGTTAACGGCTGGACAAGACCGAAAAACAGGTAATTATAATGATTTTTGGGATAAACGTAACTATGTAAAAGATGCTAAAAATGTAAAAGCGAGTGTATTTGTTGTTCATGGTTTAAACGATTGGAATGTTAAAACAAAACAGTTCGCGCAATGGTGGGAAGCACTTGGAGAAAATAATGTTCCTCGTAAAATGTGGCTACACCAAGGTGGTCATGGTGGGACATCAAGTAATAACTGGCAGCAAACACAAAATAAATGGTTAGATTATTGGTTGTACGGAATTGAAAATGGAATTATGGATGAACCAATGGTTGATGTGCAAAGAGAAAATAAAACGTGGCAAAAGATAAAAAATTGGCCAGATCCATCAGCTGTACCTTCAAAAATCCGTATGTATTTAAGTAATAAATCAGTCAATTTACCATTAAGTATGGGATCGGCTAATAAAGTTTTCTCATTCTTAGATGATGCACAAATGAAATCAAACCAATTAGTAGCAAATCCAGAATTAGAAGTAGCAAATCGATTAGTATATACAATGCCTGTACTGCAAAAAGATACGCGTATAAGTGGTACACCAAAGATTTCAATTACAGGAAATATTGATCGATCTGTATCAAATTTAACAGCATTACTTGTTGACTATGGAGGAGCGAAGCCGGAAATCGTAACGAGAGGCTGGATGGATCCACAAAACTTAAAGAGTATAGAAAATTCAACAGCGATTCAACCGGGCAAAGATTATACATTTACATGGGACATGCAGCCAGATGATTATGTATTTAAAGCGGGGCATCAAATCGGAGTTGTTTTAATTGCAAGTGATTATGATTATACAATTAGACCGAAAGCTGGCACGAAACTTACAGTGAAATTAAGTGAAGTGACATTGCCGATTGTGAAATAAATACTTTTTCTGAAGAGCCTACTAAAGTAAGCTCTTTAATTTGTAGTCTGAATTTTTAATTTTTATATTTCAAATTGGAAGGTTATGTAATACAATATCATTATATTCTATGGAAAGTGAGTGATATATTATGACAGTCAGCTCTTTCGAAATCTCATTAAAATTAGAGGTACAGGAAGATTAGTTGAATTGAAATCTTCCGTACGTAAAAACGGAGGAGAAAATAAATGTTTAGCTTTTATAGTACACTTTGTACGGAACTATATGATTACACAAAACCAGTCGGTTATTCTTTAAATGGTGATATTGAGTATTACAAAGAACGTTTAAAAGATTGTAGAGGAAGAATCCTCGAAGCCGCAGTAGGTTCAGGGCGTGTCATCATTCCGCTTCTAGAGGCTGGTTTTAAAGTGGATGGGATAGATTATTCACCTGAAATGCTAGATTCTTGTCGTAAGCGCTGTAAAGAGAGAGGCTTACATCCTAATTTATATGAAGGAAGCTTGCAACAATTTTCACTTCCGTATAAATATGACGCAATTATCATTCCTACTGGATCTTTTTGTTTAATTGAAAATCGTGTGGATTCTATAAATGCATTGAAATGTTTTTATGAACATCTTAATCCAGATGGACGATTAATCGTAGATATTATGCTTCCGCATGACTGGAAGACTGGGGAAATTCATACATCGACTTTCTCTTTGCCGAGTGGAGACGGAATCACATTAGAAAATAAATCAATTGAAATAGATTGGCTGAACCAAGTTACTGTATCATATTTGAAATATGAAAAGTGGAGTAAAGGACAGTTAGTACAAACAGAACTACAACGCTTTGCACTGCGTTGGTATGGAATAGAAGAGTTTAAACTTCTGTTAGAAAGTATAGGTTTCTCTAACATTACTTGCTCTGCTGAATATGATTATGAAAAAGAACCGTCAAATGCAAATCAAATGATTACTTTTGAAGCTATGCGAAAAGAATAGAACTAAAAATATGAATAAAAAATAAGGCAATCGATTTAAAATCGGCTGCCTTATTTTTAATTTTATGTAATGGTTTATAGAGAAAGATTGGAGGGAAATAAATGAAACTTATATTAATATTTGGCCCACAAGCAGTTGGAAAAATGACAGTGGGGCAATAATTAGCAACATTAACCGGTTTAAAACTTTTTCATAACCACATGACAATTGATTTAGTAAGTCCAATTTTTGATTACAGTACGAAAGAAGCAAAAAGACTAGTAAGTTTATTTCGTAATGAAATATTTGAAGAAGTATCTAAAAGTGATTTATCTGGAATGATTTTTACGTATATATGGGCATTTGACCTCCAAGCGGATTGGGATTATATACATAATGTAGAAAGTATTTTTGAATCAAAAGGTGGGACAGTGTATTTTGTAGAGCTGGAAGCGGAATTAGATGAAAGATTAGAACGAAATAAAAGCCCGAATAGATTAGAACATAAACCGAAAAAAAGAGATATTGAGTGGTCTGAAAATAATTTGAAAGAAACGATGAAAAAGCATAGATTAAACTCTCTTCATGGTGAAATTGAAAAAGAAGAGTATATAAAAATTAATAACACGTATTTGAGTGCAAAAGAAGTGGCGGAAATGATTAAAGAGAAGTTTCAATTGTGAAATTTTTGAAGTCTATTTCGTTTTCGTTGTCCAAGCATTCTCCTACTAATTACATATACTATTTATGTTAAAGTCGGCTACTATTTAATATAGGGCTGTTATTTTCCTATAAATGCTATTTTAGTGAAGTGGGAGGAATCAATTTGGAAAACGTAGAACAAGATAGAATTGAAAATCAAGTGTATTCAAATCGTGTAGTAAGATCAGAATTTGATTCGAATTGGGAAACTTGTATATCAAAGAGTGGTTATGTAATTTATGTAGCAACAAGTAATAATGCTGAAGTAATAGTGCTTCTTGCAGATGGTTCAAGTAAATTATTAATTTTCGAAAAAGGTGGTAAAGTAGTAGTTGGTGGCGGTGGAACAAGTCATTACAGTAAGCCGCATATTGCAAGAAATATTTAAGATAGAACATGTTAATTAAGAAGAAGCTGGAAAACGGTTGTCATTCATGTTTAGGGCATGATAGACGAACCGTTTTTTATTTGTTTATAAATTTAGAAGAACTTCATTGATTACAAATACATCAGGATGAGCAGCGAAATTAGAAGAAAACTTGGCGGGTAATGGTACAAAATATTATGTACGTTTGCAAGAATCTTACAGCGATATAAAAAAGCATTTCCTATTTGGGGAAACACTACTTCTATGTTATAGTATAATAGTGTTTTTAGATGGTGCTATTTTAATATATCTATAGTTTTGTTATGTATTATTTTTATATTAAATTAGCACCTAAAGTATTTTTTTATAAGGAGTAGTAATTAGAGAAATGAAAAATATAGACTTTATACTAGAAAGTGACGAGGCATTAAAACCGTCTGAACGATTAGTACTATTATTATTAGAGAAGCATAGAATGTTATATACAAACGATCTATTGGCATTATCAAATTTATCATATAAAACATTAACAGATTCATTAACGGCGCTAGTTTTAAAATCGTATGTGTTAAAGGAAACAGGTAAGGGAAGAAGACAGAATTGCTATAGATTAGTATGATAAGGCAGCTGTTTTAGAAACTTTTACGCATGTTTTTTCAATTGTAAGGTGAAATTGTATTTTTGTTTTCAAACGAAAAACTTACTATAAGAGGGGCTAAGATAGTAGCGTTTCATTTTTGTAAATGTAATTATTCCATCATTGAAAATACAAAAATAAAATAAACCGCATAAAACAGAAATAAAAAAACAATCCATTTTAAAAATGGATTGTTTTTTTATTGGAATAATATTATTTGATATGTTGAAAGCATAAATAGCAGAATAAACATTACCTGTTTTAGTTCATGCAACTGAACAAATATGATGAAAACTATGTGTATAGTTTTTTGCTTGCTTTTTCAGTAACTCTAATGAAATCATGGTCTTCATTGTTTAAAGGCAGTATTTTTAACATTATTGCTATTCAGCATTAAGCACAAAAGGTGATATATAATATTATTATGTAAACTTAAGGTTTTAAAAGGAAAATATAATAATTAATAGAACATGTAGAAGGAGATGCTTAAATATTTTGAAGGATGGGAGATTATTATGGAGCATTTACAATCAATAGCACAAGCTGTTATAAGTGGTAATAAGGAAAAAGTAGTGAAGTTTATAAAGGCGAGTCCAAGTATTGTTAACGAATGTAGTGAAGATGGCTGGACACCACTTCATTTAGCAGCTTATTTTGGACAGAAAGAAATAACGAGTTTTCTTGTAGAAAGCGGTGCAGATATACATAGTAGAGCGAAAAACGAAAATGAAAATACACCTTTGCAAGCGGCAATTGCGAACAAGCAAAGTGAACTTGTCGCTTTCTTAATTGAAAAAGGATCAGATGTAAATATTATGCAAAGTGGTGGCTGGACAGGACTCCACGAAGCAGCATTATTAGGAAATGAAGAAATAATTATGTTGCTCCTTAAAAATGGAGCTAATAAGATGATTAAGAAAAATGATGGGAAAACAGCGTATGATATTGCATTAGAAAAAGGATATAATCACCTTTTACATCATTTGAAACAGGAAGTGAACTTATGATGAATAAATGGAGTGTTGGTATATTTTTATTTAATGAAGTAGAAGTGTTAGACTTTGCAGGGCCATTTGAAGTTTTTTCTGTAACTGAGGTGAATGAAGAAAAAACATTTACTGTTTATACAGTTAGCGAGAATGGGGAAATGATTACAGCAAGGAATGGATTGAAGGTACAGCCAGATTATAGTATTGAAAATTTACCACCAGTGGATATTTTAATAATTCCGGGTGGGCTAGGTGCTAGAAAATATGAAATAAAAAATGAAATAGTAATAAAATGGATTCGCCAACAAATGAAAGAAGTAAAGCTGATGACTTCAGTTTGTACAGGAGCGCTATTACTGGCGAAAGCAGGTTTACTGGAAGGTTTAAAAGCAACAACACATTGGGCTAGTATTGAAAAGTTTAAAAATGAGTTTCAAAATGTTGAAGTTATAGAAAATGTAAAGTTTGTAGATGAAGGACATATTATAACATCTGCCGGAATTTCAGCTGGAATTAATATGGCATTTCATATTGTGAAAAACTTGTTAGGTGTGCATGTTGCGGAGGACACAGCGAAGCGAATGGAGTATGATATTAGTTTGCCAAATTAAAAAGCCCGGATTGGGCTTTTTATATTGAATGAATATAGTTAAGCTCTTCATCACTCAAAATAGGGCGAACAGATGCATTTGCATTTTCTTGTGCTTGTGTTCCTGTTTTTGCACCAGGAATTACAACACTTACTGCCGGATGAGAGAGTACATAGCGAAGTGCAAGTTGCCCTAGGGTCTGATTTTTATTTGAGAGCAACCGAAGTTTCTCTACGGTTTGTAAGTCTTCTTGAAACCAAGTTTCATTTGGCCAATCTTTGCGTAAATCTCCATCTGGAAAAATTGTTTTATTTGTGAATTTTCCAGTTAAAATGCCCATTTTTAATGGACCACGAATAACAGCTCCTAGATTTTTCTCTTGTAAGAATGGTAATATATCTTTTTCCGGTTTTCGATTTAATATATTGTAATCAAGTTGTACGATATCAATTTCGTTGTTGTTATTGAAATGATGAATGTATTGTAAATCATGAGTCGAAACACCGACTGCTCTTACTTTGCCATCACGTTTTAATATGTCAAATGCACGTAGAAATGCTTCTGTTTCTCTACGATTATGCCACCAAATATGACAAAAATAAAGATCAATATAATCTGTTTGAAGACGTTGTAAACTTGTTTCGAATACGGCGATGATTTTTTCGGGAGTATCATATACAGGAACTCCATTAGGGTCGTAGTGATGTCCGATTAAACCACCTTTCGTTGATAGGATAATATCATTACGATGTCCTTTAATCGCGGTAGCTACCAACTTTTCACTATGTCCTAAACCATACACATCCGCAGTATCAATAAAATTCACATCACACTCAATTGCTTTTTTTATAGCGGTTATAGATTGTTTATCGTTAACAGGTCCCCATTCATCACCACCGATTGCCCATGCGCCAAAACCTATTTCAGAAACAGTTATTCCAGTTTTACCTAATGTGCGGTAATGCATATTCCCCCTCCTTGTAAGCATGTTATAACATGGATATGTGGGGAAGGAATTTTGTGTGTGAAAAAACTCTTCTACAATAGTAGAAAAAGAATTACAGAAACTACTATTTTATAGCAGCATGTATAAAAAAAATCGGTGTAAATGTAGAAATGTCGTCGAATGCTATCTTTAATTGGTTAATTTATGGGATATTTTTGTGAAGGAGTTTATTTTATAAGAATAGAATTTAGTTTAGTAAGAAAACGTGCCGATGGTAGTGAAAAATATGGGTTAGGGGGATTTGAATGAGGAAACTCAAACGAGTAAATGTTCCTAATATACCAGAGCAATTATCACAACCTAGTGACAAGCGTAGGATAAATAAAAAAAAGTTAAGGCGACTTATTTTAATGGTCTTTTTTATTGCAGCAACTACTCTGTACGTTCAATATATTTTAACGAAGCAACAAGAAGTAATTGATCAAAAGAAAGATACGATTACGAATCAAAAGAAACACTTAGTATCTTTAAAGAAAGATAAAGATTCTTTAAAGACTAACATAGAAAATTTAACAGATGATGAAGAAGAAATTTTGAAGTTTGCGAGAAAAGAGTATCAATTTTCTAAGTCAAATGAAACTATATTTGTGATACCCAAGTAATAAAAAAATAGCTAGCCATCGCTAACTGTTTTTTTATGTATGAATGTCATGGTACAAGGAACAATCACATATTGTAAAAATGAAGAGTTTAAGCTATTTTCATAGATATGGAATATGCACTAAAAATGTTGTTAAAATTCTGTCAATTATATTATAATACAAGGTAAGCGGATACATTTTTTAATCAACGTTGAGTTCCTCGCTCATACGACTATTAAGAAACCCGTTATCCTCGTATACGAAAGGAAGATAGCTGTGTACGCTTCAAATACAATTTATATCGTAGGGGATGCGAAAGCACCTCAAAATAATCCCATTACTGAAAAGTTTAAAAGCTATTTCGTAGCATTTGTACTTGTTAAGGATACAGGGGAAATTGTAGATGCAGACTGCTCAGCGACAATTGCATTAACATCTCAATTTGTTAAATATTTATTTCTACATAAAAATATAAATGACCCGGCGTTAGTAATGGAAGTAAAGAACCGATATTTCGGTTCTTCTCAAAAAGCATTACTTGTAGCGCTAAAAGATGCACAGAAAAAATATAATCAGATTGCTGCTTTGTCTACTCAATCATAGACAAAATCCAGCCGTAAGAATCATTCTTATGGCTGGATTTTTTTATTTCAAATTATCGTCCTACATCAAAAGCAAACGAAAATAAAGTAGAGAGATAGGAGAGTAAATGCCCAATGGGTTTACCTAATAATCCGTGGGTATAAATCTCCGGTGGATTAAAATTTCACTTCATTGGAGAACGAAAGGATGAACAAAATGAAAATTACAGATGTAAAAGTAAATCGTAGACGTGTAAAACTGCATACACCGTTTAAAACCGCGCTTCGTACTGTAACAGAAATTGAAAGTATAGATGTTTATATTCATACAGACGAAGGAGTGATTGGTAAGGGGGCTGCAGCCGCAACGCCAGTTATTACGGGGGATTTCACCAGCGGAATGGAAGAAGCGATTTTAGGACCGATGCGTTCATGTTTAATTGGTCAAAATATCATTCAGTTTCAGCAGTTACTACAGGGCATTCAAATGAGTTGTATTGGAAATTCAAGTTCGAAAGCAGCGGTAGATATCGCTTTATATGATGTATATTGCCAATATCAAAATGTGCCGTTATATGCATTGTTAGGCGGGAAGAAAGAAATTCATACCGATATTACAGTGAGTGTAGATGAACCTGTATTAATGGCAAAAGAAGCGAAGAAACATATAGAAAAAGGATTTCAAACATTGAAGATTAAAGTGGGTAAAGAGGCGCATTTAGATTTGGAACGTATTGAGGCAATTCGAAATGTGGTACCAAGAAATACGACATTACGTTTAGATGCGAATCAAGGTTGGAGTCCAAAAGAAGCGGTCTCTATCATTCAAGAGATGGAAAATCGTAATTTAAATATAGAATTTATTGAACAACCAGTACACGCGAAAGATTGGGATGGGTTAAAGTACGTCAAAGATCGTGTGCAAACGCCAATTATGGCCGATGAAAGTATATTTTCAGCAAGTGACGCATTAAAGCTCGTTCAAGGAAGATATGCAGACTTCATTAATATTACATTAATGAAATGTGGTGGCATACGTGAAGCATGGCGTATTGCAGATATCGCAGAAACAGCTGGTGTGAAGTGTATGGTGGGCAGCATGATGGAGTCTTCACTTTCCGTTAGTGCTGTTGCGCATTTAGCGGCAGCGCATCCTAATATTCATTATTTTGATCTTGATGCACCGCTTTGGTTAATGGAAGAGCCAGAAGGAATGACTTATTCTGGATCAAAGATAAACCTTCAATCGACAGTGAATAGTAAGTTTTAGGAGAAGAGACTAGTAAACTATCTTTTAAGGGGGATAAATATGAAAAAAGTAGGAACTGCATTTTTAACAACTTTATTTATATTTTCATCGTTTACATCGGCAAATGCTGAAGAAAAGAAGGATAATAAAGCATTTATAGATGTATCTGCTGCAACGTTATGGACAGTACCTGATTCATTAAGGCCAATCGATACACCGAGTGCAACAAATCCAGTGGATCTATGGAAATGGACGAAATCAATGACACTTGACGAGAAACTATGGTTAACAAATGCAAATAAATTAGAAACACAAGCGTTACTCGGTCAAGAAGTAACTGTTATTGATAAGAAAGGTGAATGGGTGAAGGTATTAGTGCATGGACAGCCAACGCCACGAAATGAAGAAGGTTATCCGGGCTGGATGCCTGAAAAGCAATTAACATATAATCAAGAATTTGCAGATAAAACAAATGAACCTTTTGTGTTAATAACAAAGCCAACAGCGATTTTATATATAAATCCTTCTGAAAAACATAAATCACTTGAAGTCAGTTATAATACAAGACTGCCGCTATTAAGTGAAGACACAATTTCATACCGTGTATTGTTGCCAAATGGTCAGAAAGCTTGGCTACGAAAAAATGATGGAACGGTTTACCGTTCTCAAAATGATATTCCAACCCCGGCGGCCGATGATTTAATAAACACAGGGAAAATGTTTTTAGGTTTACCGTATATATGGGCTGGTACAAGTGGTTTTGGATTTGATTGCTCTGGCTTCACGCATACGATCTATAAATCGCACGGCATTACAATTCCGCGAGATTCTGGACCACAATCAAGAGCAGGAGTTGCAGTTGATAAAGAAAATCTACAAAAAGGAGATTTAATTTTCTTTGCACATGATCAAGGGAAAGGTAGTGTCCATCACGTCGCAATGTATATTGGTGATGGCAATATGATTCACTCACCAAGAGCTGAAAGATCGGTAGAGATTATACCGCTAAATACACCAGGATATATAGAAGAATACGCTGGTGCTCGTCGTTACTTACCTTAAAAATAGAGGGGGTTTTTAAATGAAAAAAGTTGTTCGTTACTCATTAGTTAGTATTCTATTCGTTTCTTCATTTTTAGTTGGTTGCGAAAAAGAAAAAACAACGACAAAGCCGAAAGATGACAAGAAAGTATTACAGTTACTAGAAACGGGTGAAATTCCGTCGTTAAACTCAGTGAAAGTCACAGATGCAATCTCGTTTAACGTTTTGAATAACGTAATGGAAGGACTATTCCGTCTATCGAAAAATGATGAAGTAATTGAGGCAGGCGCACAAAAATATGAAGTGAGTAAAGATGGAAAGACATATACATTCCAATTGCGTGATGCGAAATGGTCTAACGGAGATCCAGTAACCGCCCATGATTACGTATACGCTTGGAAGCAATTGATTAATCCAGATACAGCTTCTCAATATGCATACATTGCGTACGATGTAAAAAATGCTGAGAAGATAAATAAAAAACAACTAGGTCTAGATGAATTAGGAGTAAAAGCGAAGGATGATAAAACATTCGTCGTAGAGCTAGAACATCCTGTACCGTATTTTACGAAATTATTAATTTTACCATCCTTCTATCCAATTAACGAAAAATATGCGAAAGAGCAAGGTGATAAATATGGATTAGAAGCAAATAAAGCGGTATATAATGGACCGTTTACATTATCAGAGTGGAAGCATGAAGCTAGCTTTACAATGAAGAAAAACGATAAGTATTGGGATAAAAAAGAAGTGAAGTTAGATGAAGTAAACTATCAAATTGTAAAAGAAATTTCAACTGCGGTAAATTTATATGAAACAGATAAAGTTGATAGAGCTGTTATTTCTACAGAATTCGTAGATAAATATAAAAATAATAAAGAGCTAAAACAATATACAGATCCAGTTATGTACTTCTTCCGATTTAATGAAAATGTACCGATTCTTAAAAATAAAAATGCACGTCTTGCGCTAAGTACAGTTTTTGATAAGAAGGGACTCGCAGATTCATTTTTAAATGATGGGTCGGTTGCAGCAAACTATTACGTACCAAAAGGATTCTTAAAGGGCCCAGATAAGAAAGATTTTAGAAGTACGGCAGGTGAGTTTAATAAAACTGATGTAAAAAAAGCGAAAGAATATTGGGAGAAAGCAAAACAAGAGACAGGTACAAATGAAGTGACGTTAGAACTATTAAATTATGACTTAGAAAACTTTAAAAAAGTTGGAGAGTACATTAAAGAGCAGCTTGAGAAAAACTTACCAGGCTTAAAAGTGAATGTGAAATTACAGCCACATACGCAAAAATTAGCACTTGAGAAGAAGAAAGAATATGAAATGTCGTTATCACGCTGGTTACCGGATTATCCAGATCCAATGACTTATTTAGAAGTATTTCTTTCTGGAAGCAGTGTTAATAATACAGAATATGCAAACCCAGAATATGATGCGTTAATTAAGAAGATTAAAACAGAATTAGGTAATGATGAAAAGGCTCGCTGGAAAGCAATGCAAGATGCTGAAAAAATGCTACTTGATGATGCAGTAATTGCACCGGTATTCCAGCGCGGATTATCTTACTTACAAAAACCATATGTGAAAGATTTATATGTACATCAATTTGGTCCAGCTACAAGTTTAAAATGGGCAGATGTACAAAAATAAAAGAATGGGGAAACAGACTTCACGTATGTGATAGTCTGTTTTTTTGTACAGTTCCGAATGAAATATAGACATTTCATATGTTTTTTTACGACTTAAAAATAAAATTATTACTAAAATTCCAGTGTGAAATTTATGTAGAATCTTGTATAATTAACGTGTTTCTATGGAAACATTTTCTTGCGCTATTTATATAGGGCTTAATAGAACAAGGAAGGAAATACATACATGTATATAATAGATAAATAGAATGGAACATGTATAGAGAAAAAGGAGAGAAAAGATGACGTGTCAAAAACAAGGGTTACAATTTAATAACGATAGAAAGAGGGATAGAAGATGAAAATGAAGCATGCTTTTGGTCCTATAATTTTAGCGTGTGTGCTTTTTTTCATTATCATTCTAATCCCATCGAAAAGTTTAGTATCGCTTATTAGTGATAAGAAGGTAGAAGATGCGGCAACTTCTTTACAAAAAGAGAAATTACAAAGTGTTTTCTTACAGCAAAAAATGTTAGAGAATTCACAGTATTTACCGATGTACGGTTCATCAGAATTTTTACGAATGGATGCATATCATCCGTCTAATTATTTCAAAGTAAATCCAGCTGGTTTTACACCGTTTTTAATTGGAACTGGTGGTACACAAAGTTTAGCTCATATTTTAAATATGACATCTACTATGGATGAATTAGAAGGTAAAAAAGTAGTCTTTGTTCTTTCACCACAATGGTTTACAAAGACTGGTGTATCACAAGGGGATTTCACTAATAATTTCTCCAAACAACAAGCATATCATTTTATTTTTAATGATGAGATAAATCCAGAAATGAAGAAGCAAATCGCGAAACGGCTATTAGATTATAAAGTTGTTCAAGAAGATGATATATTAAAAAATTCATTAGAAGGTATTGTATATAATGATACGAAACATAACATAAAAGCAGGTTTAGTTAAACCACTTGCTTATATGCATCGAAATATTTTAGATCATAGAGATTTATTTAACTCTTTATTTAAAATCGAACCGATGAAAGAGAAAACAAATATCGGACTTCGTTCAATTTCTTGGGAAGACGCACGTAAACACGCAGAACAAGAAGGGAAAGCAGAGTCTACTACAAATACATTCGGAATTGAAAATCCGTATTATCATAAGAATAATCTGAAGAAAAAACTAAAAGGTTTAAAAAACTTTAGAGCAAATGAAACATATGATGAATCACCAGAATACGATGATTTACAAATTATTTTAGATTTATTTAAAGAGAAAAATGTCAAACCACTCTTTATTTCTGTACCTGTCAATGGGCCTTGGTATGATTATACTGGATTCCCGAAAGAACGCCGTGAAGTGTATTATAAAAAAGTTCGAGAACAGGTTGAGAAAGCAGGATATCCAGTAGTTGATTTCTCTGGTCATGAATATGATAAGTATTTCTTAAAAGATACGATTCATTTGGGCTGGAAAGGTTGGATTTATTTTGATGAAGCAGTGCAGAAATTTAATTCTGAGAAATAAAGTATAGAAATCGGAATGGCTATGAGCCGTTCCGATTTTTTTAGTATAGAGGATTTTGGTGAGGACAATTTGGGAATGCATGTATATCTTGAATCTGTCTATAATCATAATGTTTCATTGCGAACTGGGCTTGATAAAGGTATTCATACACATACAATTGACCATCATGAGCTGAACATAATACACCAGAAGTTCCTTGCCCATTTATGAAGGAAATACCGATAGGGCGTCCGATTAAGTATAGTATTTTTTGCTGCCAATGCATAGGGGAATCACTCCTTTTTGAGATAATATACGAAAGAAATGATCAAACGGTTGCTTATCCATGTAAATGTAGATGGAAAGGTGTTATATAATTCTTGAAGATTAATTCATATATAAATAAATAAAAAACCGCTATAACTCCGAATGAATTTATAGCGGTTTTTGTTATATTCTTAAGCAAGATTTTTACGCTTTTTTGTCCATTTTTTTATAACGAAGTATAAAAGTATAAGTACGACGCCACCAATTGCGAATGATTTCACATAAGGACCAGCAATATCGTTAATATTTTCCCAATTTTCACCTAGTTTTTCACCTAAATAAATGAAAATAATAGACCAAGGGATAATCGCAAGTGCTGTTAATGTAGTGAAACGTAGTAAAGGCATTTTTGTAATACCAGCAGGAATTGAAATCGCATGACGCACTACTGGAATGAAGCGTGCTGTAAAAATGACGCCAGTTCCGTAACGATTAAACCAATCTTCTGCAGCATCTATTTGTTTTTTATGTATGAAAATATATTTTCCATAACGTTCTAATATAGGGCGTCCGCCGTATCGTCCAAGCCAATAAATAAAGATTTGGGCAATAACACCGCCAATTGTACCGAATACAACTGCGCCTATAAATGAGATACTTCCATTGAATACTAAGTATCCTGCATAAGCAAGGACAATTTCACTTGGGATAATTTCAATCATAAGTCCAAGCATAATGCCCCAATAACCTAATCCTTCAAAAAACGTTAATACTGAATGAATAAAACTACTTAACATTGTTGCACCTTCTAGTTTATGAATTTTTGAGTATAAGAACCTTTTATTTAATTACGTAAAAGGTTCACTATATGTAGATTATACCTTATTTACATAGGGGATTGCTATTTCAATTCTTTTATGTCTCTCATAAGTATTATAGTAAAGTATATAAGCTACGTTTTCATGAAGGGTTAATGAAAAGATTATTAAAAATTTCTCATATATCAATGATAATAGACTGAAAATTAAGTATAATGATATAGGTCTTTCATTTACAAAAATAGGAGGAGAACGTATGTATATTACAGATCCGATTTATGGACCAATCTCTATTCGTGATAGAGATATCCTTCGATTGATAGATACAAAAGCATTTCAAAGGTTGGCGAATATTAAACAACAAGGACATACTTATTTTTTACATGAGAACGCAATACATACGAGGAAAGAACATTCGATAGGTGTATATGTGCTAGTAAATAAAGTGATAGAACATCTTACTGAGATTGGTGACATACATTTATCGAAATATGAACGAAAGCTAGTATCTACTGTAGCCCTTCTACATGATGTTGGACATGGGCCATATTCACATTGTTTTCAGCAAATATCGGGTGAAGATCATAGTGAGTGGACGGTACGAATCATTCAAGAGGACGAAGAAATACGTACGATTTTAAATCAAACACCTAGATTATTAGATGATGTAACGAAAGCTTTAACAGAAGATGGAGTTTTTCCAATTATAGATGAGCTCTTATTTAATTCATTAGGAATGGATCAATTAGATTTTTGGAATAGAGATTTATATTACTCGTCGCTTGAATTAGAAGGTTTACAGATAGAAGAATTGATTGCTAACATGCGTTTAATTGACGGTAAACTTGTTATTGAAGAATCGGGAATCCCCTTCATCGAACAATTAATGAAAATGAAAGAAGGGCTTTACAATAATGGATTTGGCCACCCGTTTGTGATAGGAAAAGACATATTGCTGCAAACAATTTTTAAAATGATAGAGGAGAAAAATCTTTCGTTCTATACTCCTGAACTTCAAAACTTCTTTCATAAAGGAGAGAAGTTAGAAGTAGAAGACTTTCTTCCGTTACAAGATGAAATGATTTTAAATGAAATACAGTGCTTTGCAAAATCAGGTGATGTTGAAATAGGATCTTTAATTCAACTGTATGTTTCAGCAACCAAAAGTTTATCATTTCAAAAAGGAGTGGAGGGTGATTTTAAAAAGGAAAATAACAATTTAACGATAATAACTGAGAAAAAGGCGTACAGTTCATATGTAGGGAGTATTTACGTTTATAGTGAGGGGCAGTTAGAGGATATTTTAGAGAAATCAAATTTCATTCAAAAGATAGTAAAATTGCCTAAAAAAGAATATGCCTATTCTTTTTAAAGTGGTTTGAAAACATAAAATAGATGGGGTGGAAATGTGAACTGGAAAGAACGTCTTCTAGAATTAGATGATTTATCAATTATATTAGAATGGTATAACGATGAAGAATTACATAACATAGCAGATGTGAAACCATTTAAGCGATATACAATAGAAGAACTTCGGGAGTATTGGACTGAAAAATTAGCGCGGTCTTATGCAAGTTATCATGTAATAATAGTGAGAGATGAAGTAATAGGAAGAGTCGGATTAAAAAAGACGAAATATGATGATACCTATGTGATGGAATACTCTATTCTTATTGGCGTTTCGAATTTATATTCAAAAGGACTTGGAACAGAAATTACAAAGTATTTCATAAGTAAATCGTTTTTAGATTCCGATATACAAGCAGTTGTATTACAGGTAAGAGAAGACAACAAAAGGGCAATTCGTTGTTATGAGAAAGCTGGATTTAAAAAAGTAAAATCATATATAGAGAATGAAGTGAAAGTGTATGATATGCATAGAATTAAGAATGAGAAAATAGCACGGTAAAAAACAGTTAATTCTGAATGTAATGAGGGTTAGGGGGATATATGGAACCTTAAATGACACTACTTATAGATATGCGTAATACTACGGTTTTATATGAAACTTAAATTTAAATAAATCAAGCAAGCATTTGTTGTATATTTGGAACAGATGGTTGCTTGTTTTCGTTGTAAAAAAATAGAAGCATTTCTGCTCCTATTTTTTAAGGCTTCACATCTAAGTTCTGTAAAAATAAAGTTGCTGTTACGTAACGCTTTGCTAACATTTGTACATAAGCGGTATGTACAGAAAGGGTCGCAATAATAATAGCGTTACGAATTGCTTCGCGTTGTTCGTTATTAATTTGATCGAACTTACTTGCGATTTTATCAGCTTTTTCTTTTACGATGTTTTCAATTGTATGAACGGTATCTGTTGCATTTAATTGTAAGCAATTCCCTTGATTGAGTTCTTCAAATAAAGAAGAGTATGCTACATATAAATGAACAGGATTGATTAAATCATCACTTCGATCAGCTGGATCATTTACAATAAGGCGTAATAGCTTACGAATGGATTCAAAATCAAGTGCTGTTTTTAAATCTTCGACAATAAATAGTAAGGCTGCTTGTTCAATTGAATATTTTTTCCCTTTTTGAGGAGAGCCAATCATTTCTTTTATATCTCGTTTCACCCAGTTTTGCATAGCAGTTACAGAGAAACTTGTGTTTTCAATCTGATTGCCAAGCGCAACTATTTCATTTAAAGAAAAACCGACATCAGTATCGTCAATTTTAATCAGCTTTTCAAAAATAGGTGAAAGTGCGGTAGTAATAAAAGCTGTAACGCTTTGTCCGCTTTCAATATCTTTTTTATGTGACTTTGCCCAAGCTTCTTGTAAAATACCGAGAGGCTTTTTCGTATTCCATCCTCTTAGTGATAGAAGAAGGGTAGCCATTTCGTTTCGTGTGAGATGAAATGTTTCCATCTTTTCACCTCCAAAATAATAAAAAGTTCTTATGAACTTATAATATGTTTTGTTTCATTTAAAGTCAATTCTGTTTTGCTTAATTTTTCCTTTGTGACCAAACTGTTGAAAGTAAATAATACTTGCATATTTCGACAAAAGTTCATATAATAAGTTCATAAGAACCTTTAAAATGTTCTTAAAAACAAATCTATTATTCTGAATTTACTAGAAAGATAGATTTCACATATATCTATATAAAAGGAGAATGGATATAATATGTTGAAAAAACTTGTAGCAGTAATGACAGCATTCATGGTTATCTTTGGGGCTAGCAGCTTTATGTTCGTAGATCATGCAGCAGCGAAAAGTTACAAATCTGGTAAAAAATCATTTACACCAAGTTCAGGTCAAAAGTCAAAAGTTGATTTAAACAAAAAAGACTCAAATGTAAATTCCCAAAAAACGACTCCAGATTCAAAAACGAAAGCAACAAACACGGCACCAAAAAGTAATAAAGGAAGCTTTATGAAAGGTTTATTACTAGGTGGTCTTGGTGGTTTACTAATGGGTAGCTTATTTGCAAATATGGGAGCTCTTGGTTCTGTATTAGCGTTTATGGTAAATATGTTAGTAATGGCTGGTATCGTAATGTTAGCAGTTCGTGCATTTAAATACTTCAAAGACCAACGTAAGAAGAAGGCAGATGAAGTAGCATGGAAACAATAAAAATTTCTGAACAAGAGCTTATAAATGCGCTTTGTATATATATCGCTGAAAAAAGACAAGTGGGTCCAGAAGAAGTATTAGTTGAACTCATGTATGATGACGACTACGGTTTCTCTGCGGAAGTAGAGGTAAATGGTCGCCAGCAAATTTTAATTCAAGCAAACTTAATCGAAGCTTTACGCTTATTGCTTGACAGAGAATATAATGTCAATTCATTTGCAGCGAGATTACAACTTGAATTAGATGACGAAGAAGGTATTTACGCATTAGCGAAATTTAATAACTCAGATGAGTAGAGAAGAGAGCTGTTGAGAATAATCTCAGCAGCTCTTTTTAGTATGTGCATATGTAGATGAGTAATCACGCCAAATTTCATTCATTTTTCGTCTACCGATATCTACCATCGGATTAAACTGAATTGCAGATTTCTGACGAACAAAGTGAACGTTTTGAATGGCGTGAGATAATTGTTGGTCGACTATATCACGTTTTTTGCTTGCATATTTAGCAATAGATAGACCTGCAACTGTTCCTTGCGCCATCGCAATTTTTCCGCTTTCAATGCCTGTAATATTGCCGGCTACTAATAAACCGGGAAGAGGGGTTTCCATTGTTTCGGAATGGAGAGGAACGTGTCCGCCTAATTCTGAAATGTAATGGAAGGGACAACCAGCTACAGCTGCAAGTTCGGCAAGTGGGTATAATCCCCCGGCAATACATACAAAATCTGCTTCATATATTTTCTCTGTTCCATTGATAACCTTTCCTTTAGAGTCAATATTAGCAATACGTACACCTTCAACTTGATCTGTTCCGATAATTTCAAGAGCTGCTTTCCGAAGGTGAAGTGGCGTTCCGTTTATTTTCATTCCGTTGTTTGGATAGAATGTTAATCCAGCTTTTCGAATCCAATCAAATTTCATAAAGTGACTACCTATTCGTAAGAAAGCAGAAGGAGCGAGGTGAGCTACATTTAAAAGAGAGTTTAAAACTTCTTCAGGTTCACCAGCTTTTTGACTTAACTCGCTTTTCTCAGGGAGTACAATATGATCTACTGTAATTCCCGCTAATTGCAATTCACTTAAAATGGCGAAAGACAAAATGTTAGCACCAATAATAATTCCTTTTTTTCCAACTTGCACGCGATGAACATTTGTCATAACTTGAGCTGCTCCAATTGACATCACTCCTGGAAGTGTCCAGCCAGGAAGGGGAATAGAATATTCCGCAGCTCCAGTAGCAAGTAGTACGAAAGGTGCTTCTAACGTACCGATATTAGTATGTACAAACCAATTGTTTTCATCTCTATCTAAATTATAGACCGAAACACCGCACCTGATATGTACTGAAAGTGATTCTGCTTCTTCATGAAGTCGCTTCGATTCTTTTATTCCGTTCCACCATTCTCCAGTAGGCTCTTGATGCAACTGTCCTAACAATCTCCCGCCCGGCTTCATAAATTCATCAATAACGAGCACTTTTAGTCCGAAACGAGCACAAGAAATAGAAGCAGATAATCCCGCTGGCCCTGCACCAATAATAATTACATCACTCATCGTTTTTTCACCATCTCTCTCACGATATTCGGATGCTGTTTCCCGCTTTCAACAACCATGTTTTCTTCTACAACAGTTAAGCATGCGCGTACATTTGTTTGATTATTTACTGTCATGCGGCATTCGGAACAGTGCCCGATATTACAATAAATACCTCGCGGTGTTCCGCTATCTTCATGAACTCTTAATGTCCTTATTCCATTTGCTAACAGGGCAGCAGCTATCGTTTCATGTTCATATGCTCCGTATTGATGACCGTTAAATTGAAAGGTAATACGCTCACTACTTTGTAAAGTACCTAAAATAGGGTGATGTGTAATTCTACTCATTTACTTTCACCTACCGATCCAAAAGTAACTGCACGTATTGGTGGTTGATATTTTAACGGTAGTTCATTAAGAGTTATGTCAGGATTCGCATTTTCAATCATTCGATCTATCATTATTCTGCATGTGCGACCACCGCAAAATCCCATGCCAGCACGTGTTCTTAGTTTTAATTCTCTTGCCGAGCAGTTATATTCAGCAATTGTCGATTGAAGTTGCCCATATGTAACCTCTTCACAACGACAAACGATTAAGTTGTTTTTATTTGTCATATGTATTCCTCCTCTAGTTCGGTTTTCATAAATTATATATGCAAAAATCATGCCAATATAGAGGAGGGAGAGAGGGCTACCTGTAAACGCCTGATCGGTGCATACTGATTCTTTATTGAAGTCCAAGTTTCTTTAAACGGTTATATAAAGTAGCCCTTGTTACACCAAGTTGTTTTGCGCATTCTAATTTATTCCCATTTAAAATTCGTAAAGCCCTTTCAATAACTTTTTTCTCATGCTCATCCATCTCTTCTTGTAAAGAAAGGATTGTATTATTGTTGCTGAGTAATAGGGAATGGGCTGTATGGTTGTCTAAAGTTTCAGTCGTATGAAATGGTAAATATTCTTGTTTTATAATTCCGTCTGTTGCGAATACCACAAGCCGCTCAACAACGTTTCGAAGTTCGCGAATATTACCTGGCCAATTGTAATGAAGCAGTTCATGCATAATGCTTGAAGGTAAGTCACGAATTGGTCTGTTATAGTTGATTGAAAAATCGTTTAAGAAAGAATAGGTTAATTCAATAATATCCTCGCGTCTTTCGCGCAGCGGTGGAATCTGCAAGCTAACTACATTTAAGCGGTAATATAAATCTTCTCGGAAAGTTCCTTTTATCATTTCTTCTTGTAAATCACGATTTGTAGCAGCGATAATACGGAAATCAATATTAATTTCTTTTTCACCACCAACTCGGTAATACTTTCGCTCTTGCAGTACACGTAACAGTTTTACTTGCATATCAAGTGGCATTTCACCTATTTCATCAAGAAATAAAGTACCGCCTTGCGCGAGTTCAATTTTACCTTTTTTTCCTTTACTATTTGCTCCAGAAAACGCCCCACGCTCGTAACCGAATAATTCACTTTCAAATAATGCTTCTGGAATTGCCCCGCAGTTAATCGAAATGAAAGGCGCCTTCGCTGCTTCACTTGCTTCATGAATTGCTTTCGCAAATACTTCTTTTCCAACTCCGCTTTCCCCAAGTATTAAAACAGTTGATTTCACCGAACAAACTTTTCTAGCTAATTGTATCGTTCTTTGTATAACAGGACTTTTTCCATTCATCGCAAGGAATGGATCGGATTCATCTTTATACTTTGCCACTTCTTGTTCTAAACGGTGCATTTCATGTGACATATTAAATAGTTTTTCATTTAAAGCGACTTGATTTGTAACATCTGTTTCTGAAACGACTGCTCCTATAATTTCATCATTACAATAAACTGGATTTGAATTAATTAATACGAATAAATCGGGGCGAGGCTGATGGAACTGAGCGACTATGCTTTTTCCATCATGTAAAGATTGTAAAATTTCCAAGTCTTTATAATCAAAAAAACGAGTAATCGGTTGCCCAATAATCTCATTATGGTTGACTGAAAATATTTTTTCAGCACCATCTGTCCAAGTTCGAACGCATTCTTTACTATCAATTACTGTAACAGAAGAGTCAGTTGTTTGTATTACAGTGTCATAAAATGACTGTAGTTCATTGTAGGACTTATAAAGAAATGGAATCATTTGCTGAGAAGTTATACAGCATATCGGCTCATCGTTTTCGTTAAGGATGATAACAGCTAATTCATAAGAAAAAGCGTCAATTAATGCAGTGAATGAGTCATCTACATAAATAATTGCGCAATTATATTCTTCTGTAGTAGAAGGGAGATAATAAAACCTTTCGTTTATTTTCTTAATGCGATCAAGGCAACATGTATGATTGATTAAAACGCTTTCCAAAAATTCTTGTATAGTCGGAAATGAAAATTCCATAATGTCCTCCTGTTATGTATAAAAATTTTGACAGTGATAAAAAAATAATACACCTATTTACTATAAATTTAAAATATTTTTACAAATAAAAATATTATTTATAAAAATTGTATATGTACAGAATTGGCACGTCAATTGCATGAAAAGAAAGTGAGAGGGCTAGGAAAGGAGGAGTATATTGTGAGGCACTGCGACGTTTTAATTATAGGTGGTGGAATAATAGGGTGTTCTATCGCTTATTACACTTCAAAATACGGAAGAGACGTAACAATCATTGAAAAAGGGGAATTTGTCAGCGGGACGTCTTCACGGTGTGATGGGAATATTTTGGCCATTGATAAAGACCCGGGATTTGATAGTCAAATGTCTTTAGTAAGTCAAAAATTAGTAACTGATTTAAGTGAAGAATTAGAGCATTCATTTGAATATAGGGCACCAGGAAGTATTCTCGTATGTGAGTCAGACGAAGAGATGGAAGCTGCGCAGCAATGGGTAAATCGGCAAAAAGAAGCTGGATTACCGTTTCGAATGCTTGATAGGCAAGATATAAGGGAAGAGTCGCCTTTTTTTGCTGATGATTTATTAGGTGGTTTAGAATGTGCGACGGATTCAACTGTGAATCCATATCTCCTTGCTTTCTCGCTTGTGTCAGAGGCACAAAAGTTTGGCGCAAAAGCTTTTAAGCAGACGGAAGTAAAGAGTATGGAAATAGAGACGGATGGTTCATTTGTTGTAGAAACTACGAATGGAACTTTTACAGCACAACAAGTTGTAAATGCAGCCGGTGTGTGGGCTCCTAAGATTGGTCAGATGTTAAATATAAATATGCCAATTGAACCGAGAAAAGGGCATATTATTGTAGCTTCAAGGCAACAACACGTAGGATGCCGTAAAGTAATGGAATTCGGTTATTTAATTTCTAAATTTGGCGGAAAACGAAAAGTGGATGCTTTAACTGAAAAATACGGGGTTGCGCTCGTATTTGAGCCTACTGAAAGTCAAAATTTCTTAATTGGTAGTAGTCGTGAATTTGTAGGATTTCATACGAGGATAAATAATGAAGTCATTAAATGTATCGCAAATAGAGCAATTCGTTTTTATCCGAAAATGGCAGATATGATGGTAATTCGTTCTTACGCTGGTTTACGTCCGTGGACGGAAGATCATTTACCGATTATTTCACGAGTGGAACATATTCCGAATTATTTCATTGCCGCTGGACATGAAGGTGATGGGATTAGTCTTGCAGCAGTTACTGGAAAAGTAATTGAAGAGTTATTAAATGAAAAAGAGACAATTATTCCTATTGAACCACTTCGTTTGAGTCGTTTTACAGAAAGGGTGTTAAACGGATGAGGTCACAAAGAGCCTTTACGACGATTGATACACACACAGGTGGGAATCCAACGAGGACATTAATTAGTGGACTTCCAAAGTTGATTGGAGAGACGATGGTAGAGAAGATGTTACATATGAAAAAGGAGTATGATTGGATTCGAAAATTGTTAATGAATGAACCGCGTGGTCATGATGTAATGTCAGGAGCATTATTAACAGACCCGTGTCATCCTGAGGCTGATATAGGTGTTATATACATAGAGACAGGTGGATATTTACCGATGTGTGGTCACGATACAATCGGTGTATGTACAGCGTTAGTTGAATCAGGTTTAATTCCGGTAGTTGAACCGATTACTTCTTTAAAACTAGATACACCGGCTGGCTTAGTTGAAGTAGATATTGCTGTTCAAGATGGAAAAGCAAAAGAAGTATCTTTCTGTAACATACCAGCTTTTTTATTGAAAAATATTACTGTACAAGTGAAAGACATTGGAACTATAGAGGCTAATATTGCGTATGGAGGGAATTTTTATGCCATTATTGATGCGAAATCAGTAGATCTAGAATTAGTACCAGAAAATGCATCTACAATCATCGATAAGGCGATTCATATAAGGAACACAATTAATGAGAAGTTTGAAATCACTCATCCAGAGTATTCGTTTATAAGAGGATTAACACATGTTGAATTTTATACAGATCCTACTCATGAATGTGCGCATGTGAAAAATACAGTTGTTGTACCACCAGGCGGAATAGATCGATCTCCATGCGGTACAGGAACATCTGCGAAGCTAGCTGTATTATACGCTCAGAAAGAAATCGAAATTGGTGAAGAGTTCATTCATGAGAGTATCGTTGGTTCTTTATTTAAAGGATATGTCATGAATACGACACATGTTGAAAATATTGAAGCTGTCATAACGAAAATTACGGGATCAGCTTGGCTTATGGGTATGCATAGATTTTTTTACAATGAAATGGATCCACTTAAAGAAGGATTTTTGCTAATTCCGCCGATGGAACATGAAACGGAGGATATAAAATGAACATTCAAAAAATGTATACAGCAGTAGACGTACATGTAAATGGCGAGGCATTTCGTGTAATGAAAGACGTACCATGCAAATACTACTACAGTTTGGAGCAATTAAATGAACAATTTTCAGGTGAATTAGCAGAAGAGATGAAGCTTTTATTAAATGAACCACGTGGTTTTATCGGTTTGAATGGGTGTATTGTCGTTCCATCTATCTATAATGAAGTGGATGCAGCTGTATTATTTTTTAATCATGAAGGTTCGATTCCGCTTCATTATGGAGGCATTGTTGCAGTAATAACGATGTTACTCGAAAGTGGGTATTTAAAAAAGAGAGAGTCCAATCAATACAAAATTGAAACGTTATGTGGAATATTTTTAGTTCATGCGTATGTAGAGAATGATGAAGTTATATCGGTTTCGTTTGAAAGCAAACTATGCTATATGATTGAGAAAAATTTACAGGTTGGTAATGTAAGTTATTCTCTTATACAAGCAGATAAAGTATATGCAGTTGTAGAAAAAGGTGCGTATTCGCCAGAAATTCGCATGGAAAACATTTCTGAATTGAAAAGATGGGGAGAAGCTACACTGCAGGCTATACAAAAACAGTCGCTAATAAAAAGGCTTATTTTAGTAGATCCTTCGCAAAAAGAAAAGAACCATATAAAATCGATTACATTTCATGAAGATAACTTTATCGTACGTTCGCCAGGTTTTGTTTCTACTATTGTTTCCTATGTTCATGCGTTATTTAAAAATGATTATATGGCGGATAAACCTTTTAAAAATGAAAGTATATTTAATAGTTTTATAACTGTGGAGAAAGTGAAGAAGGAGGAACTAGGATACATTTTCCGTTTTGAAAGTAGAGGGTTTATTACAGGGATGCAGACGTTTCTATTAGACCCTACGGATCCGTTTCCGGCAGGTTTCTTATTAAAATAAAATGTGATAGGGAGAGATAAATATGCAAAAAATTAAAGGGGCATTTCCAGTATTAATAACCCCGATGGATGAATTTCAGGAAATTAATTGGGATGGGGTAAAGCAAAATGTAAATTACTTTATCGAACAAAACGTTGCAGGTATCATCATTAATGGAAGTACAGGAGAATTTGTAAGTTTATCAAAAGAAGAACGATTTAAAATGGTAGCAACCGTGTTGAAAGAAATTGATGGCCGTATTCCAGTTATTGTTGGAACTGCAGCAGAGACGACGAAAGAAACAATTGAATATACGAAACATGCAGAAGCGCACGGAGCGGATTGTGTATTAATTATAAACTCTTACTATTGTAAACCGAAGGAAGAGGAGATTTATTTTCATTTTAAAGAAATCTCAAACTCTGTAAATATACCAATTATGTTATACAATAATCCATTTACTTCTGGTGTTGATATGAGTACAGAGCTAATGCTCCGTATTGGAAAAGAGTGTGAAAATGTTACACATATTAAAGAATCTAGCGGAGATATTCGAAAAGCGAGAGATTTAGTAAGACAAAGTGAAGGGGCTTTCCAAGTCTTCTGTGGTTCTGAAGATTTAGTTATGGAATCATATTTAGTTGGTGCCTCGGGATGGGTTTCAGTAGCAGGAAATATCGTTCCCGGTCTCGTTACAAAAATGTATGAGCATTTTCAAAATGGTGAATTAGAAAAGGCGTGGGAAATAAACGATGCTATTTTACCACTTTGCGAGTTTCTTGAAGGATCAGGGAAATATGTTCAAATCGTTAAACGTTCTATGGAATTACATGGGCAAGCGGGAGGACCTTCTCGCTATCCAAGACTAGGGTTAACTGTAGAAGAAGATCAAAAGCTTCAAACGATTTTATCAAATATTGCAGCTCATGCAGCTGTTTAAATAAGGAGGAGAACATAATGTTAAAGACAAATATTGAGCTGAAACCAAAAGTGGAAGCGTTTTTAAATGAAGAAATTAAAATGTTTATTAATGGCGAATTTGTTTCTGCTATTGGCGGAAAGACGTTTGAAACGTACAATCCAGCAACAGAAGAGGTTCTAGCAGTCGTATGTGAAGCGCAAGAAGAGGATATTGATGCTGCAGTAAAAGCGGCAAGATCTGCATTTGAATCTGGCCCGTGGGCAGAAATGACTACTGCTGAAAGAGCGCATCTTATTTATAAATTAGCAGATTTAATTGAAGAACATAGAGAAGAATTAGCGCAACTAGAAGCTTTAGATAATGGAAAGCCATATCAAGTAGCACTTGATGATGATATTTCAGCGACTGTAGAAAATTATCGTTATTACGCAGGATGGGCTACAAAAATTATTGGGCAAACAATCCCGATTTCAAAAGATTACTTGAATTATACGAGACATGAACCTGTTGGTGTTGTAGGACAAATTATTCCGTGGAATTTTCCGCTTGTTATGTCTTCTTGGAAAATGGGAGCTGCACTGGCGACAGGTTGTACGATTGTATTAAAGCCAGCAGAGCAAACGCCTTTATCTTTACTATATACAGCGAAACTCTTTAAAGAGGCTGGATTTCCAAACGGCGTTGTAAACTTTGTATCAGGCTTTGGTCCTGAAGCAGGGGCTGCAATTGTAAATCATCATGACATTGATAAAGTTGCTTTTACAGGATCTACTGTTACAGGAAAGTATATTATGCGTCAATCTGCAGAAATGATTAAGCATGTAACGTTAGAGCTTGGCGGAAAATCACCAAATATCATTTTAGAAGATGCGGACTTGGAAGAAGCGATAAATGGTGCATTCCAAGGTATTATGTATAACCACGGTCAAAATTGTAGCGCAGGATCACGTGTATTTGTTCATTGTAAACATTATGAAACTGTAGTAGATGCACTTGTGAAAATGGCGAACAACGTAAAACTTGGAGCAGGTATGGAGAAAGGAACGGAAATGGGTCCACTCGTATCTAAGAAACAACAAGAGCGTGTGTTAAATTATATTGAGCAAGGGAAGAAAGAAGGTGCTACAGTTGCGGCTGGTGGCGAACGTGCGCTTGAAAAAGGTTATTTCGTTAAGCCAACTATATTCACAGATGTTACAGACAATATGACAATCGTTAAGGAAGAAATATTTGGACCAGTTGTTGTCGTACTTCCATTTGATTCGACAGAAGAAGTAATTGAACGAGCCAACAACTCATCCTATGGCCTTGCTGCGGGTGTATGGACGCAAAATATCAAAACGGGTCATCAAGTAGCAAATAAATTAAAAGCAGGAACAGTGTGGATTAATGATTATAACTTAGAAAATGCAGCTACACCATTTGGTGGATATAAACAATCTGGTATCGGCCGCGAATTAGGTTCATATGCGCTTGATAATTATACAGAAGTGAAAAGTGTTTGGGTAAATATAAAGTAATAGGGCGTTTTACTGATAAAAATTGAGGGATGAAATAATGAAAGATGCGGACAACTAGAAAGTTTGATAATAGTTGTCCGTTTTTTTTATATACAAAATTGCTTTTCCAAAGAATGATAAGGGGGATTTGGATGGAGAATTTAGTAGAATGGTTAGTAGGGCAAGTGTGGGGTATCGGTTTAGTTGTTTTTGCATTAGGGGCAGGCGTATATTTCACGATTGCAACACGCTTTTTGCAAATCCGTTATTTTAAAGAGATGATTAAACTATTATTTGAAGGAAAGAGTTCAGAGACGGGAATATCATCTTTTCAGGCATTTTGTTTAGCCTTATCAGGAAGAGTTGGAATTGGTAATATTGCAGGGGTAGCGACAGCAATTGCTTTCGGCGGTCCTGGAGCTGTATTTTGGATGTGGGTAATGGCTTTGTTAGGGGCAGCGAGCGCGTTTGTAGAATCAACATTATCTCAAGTATACAAAAGTAAAGTAGGGAATGAATATCGCGGCGGTACTCCATATTTCATTGAGAAAGGTTTGAAAATGAAATGGTTTGCAGTCATTGTAGCAGTAGTTGTAACACTTTCATATGGCGTGTTATTACCAGGTATTCAATCTAGTAGTATCGCAGTTGGATTTGAAAACTCTAATGGTATTAGCAAATATATAACTGGTATATTTTTAGTCGTGTTACTAGCAGCAATTATTTTTGGTGGTGTAAAGAGAATTGCTGGCGTTTCTCAAATGCTTGTTCCATTTATGGCAATTGGTTATGTAATTGTTACATGTATCATATTAATTGCGAATGTAACGGAGATTCCAAGTATGTTTGCTTTAATTTTCTCTAGCGCATTTGGTGTAAATGAAATGTTTGGTGGAATTGTTGGTGCAGCTATTGCATGGGGCGTAAAACGCGCTGTATTTTCAAACGTTGCTGGTGTCGGAGAAGCGACGTATAGTTCGGCGGCTGCTGAAGTATCGCATCCCGCAAAACAAGGATTAGTTCAAGCGTTTTCCGTATATATCGATACAATTGTCGTATGTACAGCGACAGCTCTTATGATTTTAATAACAGGTATGTATAATGTTATACCTGAAGGGAAAACCGCCATTGTACAAAACATAGGAAATGTGGAAGCTGGTCCAATTTATACACAACAAGCAGTTGAAACTGTGATAACAGGGTTTGGTCCAATATTTATTTCAATTGCGATTTTCTTTTTTGCATTTACAACGTTACTCGCTTATTACTATATCGCTGAAACGACACTTACTTATTTAGATCGTCAACTGAAGTATGGCTGGTTAAAACCAGTTTTAAAATTTGGATTTTTAATTATGGTTTACATCGGTAGCGTTGAATCAGCGTCGCTTTTATGGAATCTTGGAGATTTAGGAATCGGTAGTATGGCATGGTTAAACTTAATCGCAATCTTACTTTTAAGTAAAACCGCATTAAAAGTGTTAAAAGATTATGAAACGCAGAAAAAAGAAGGGAAAGATCCAGTATTTAATCCTAAAAATGTGGGGATTGAAGGATTAACATTTTGGGAAGAAAGAAGTAAAGAGGTTGAAAGAAAAAGTTCTAGAGAAAAAGTTATTGTCGATGATAATTTAAAATTATAACTAAAATTAATTGAAAATTCTTAATTTAAAAGAAGGTATATTGCCTCCATTTCATCACATACTACAATAAGTATGGATAATATGACTGGAGGGAATAAGATGGAACATGAGCAACATAGTTCGATAAATGATATTCTACATCATTATAAAGAAGGTATAGGTAGTTTTACAAATCAAATTCCTGAAATCGCTGAGACATATAATGCGTTCACGCAAGCTTGTTTTCAAGAGGGTTCTTTAACAAAAAGAGAAAAACAACTTATTGCATTAGGAATTAGTTTAGCAACGCAAGATGAGTATTGTACAATTTATCATACAAAAGGTTGTCTTGATCAAGGATGTTCGGATAAAGAGATTCTAGAAGCATGTGGTGTTTCAGCAGCATTTGCTGGCGGAGCTGCGATGAGTCAAGCGGTAACTTTAGTGCAAGAGTGTTTAACAGAATTGAAAAATCAAAAGCATTGAATAAAAAAACGTTTTAAACTTTATGTTTAAAACGTTTTTTATGTGAAATTAAATTTGAGTATAAAAATTATCTAGGATGGGTTCAATTTATGGTTATACAATAATGGGAGAATTTTAAATTTAGTAGGAATGAGAAATAACAACTATTTATTTAATTTTAAGGTTTTGTAAAAAGCTTCAATTGCTTCATATAATCAATGGCTTTTGTTTTATTTTTCTGTTTAGAAACATAATGTGCCTCATTAAAATCTCTATAGTAACTGTTAACTACTTCTTCAGAAAGAGCACCGTCAGAGATAGCTCTTTTAACCGCGCAGTTTGGTTCGTTTGTATGTGAACAGTTAGAAAATTTACATCTTATAGAAATCTTTTTTATATCTTCATATCCAAATTCAAAATTCCCCTCAAGGTTTATCAAGTCAAATCCTATTTTACTAATAAGAAATCCCTCCATTTTTGAAAGAGTCTTTTAGAAACATACATACAAAGTTTATCGTTTTCAATTTGTATTTACTTTAATATTCTATATCTTCATAAATAGATTTTTCTACATCAGGAAGAACTGTGTATATACTCTTACCGATTAAAGCTTCTAATTCTTTCTTAATCGCATAAAACCCTTTCCAATGTAAAGATGTATGAGATGTTGTACCATGACGCAAACCAACAGAAATTAATCTTCTTTCCAGCGTAGTAAAGCCATCCGCATCAGCAAGAGCGTCACAAAGAGTAATTACTTTATTGTATAAGTCGTAGTTACAATGTTCATTTAATATTTCAACTAACCGGCTTCTCATATGGTCAGGAACGAGACTCCATTCCGCTGCGATATCTATATGTTCATTTTTGCATGGGAATGAGTGTGTCACACAAATAACAGCGTTTCCTGTATACCCTAAATCATTCATATACATATAACCATCATAGGAATGAATGACCGATTTGGTAAAACCTTTGTATCTTCCGATATCATGCAAAAGGGCAGCGTTATATGCTATGTCAGCATCTAGCTTGTACCCTTTTTTTATAAGTTCTATAATTATGTTTTCAGTTGCATGAGCAACATGTAGTGAATGTTCAAACCAAGGGCCCGGGTTTTGTTCATATGCCCATTCGAGTAATTCTTTTGCGTACGTTCTATCTAATATATATTTCATATCGTTATCCTTTCACAAAAAATCATATCTTAACTATAAATTCCTCTTATTATTTCATTATTCCTTCTTTAAAAATTGTTACAATGAAACAAAAGGGGGAAAAGTAATGCGGAATTTAGTAATTGAAGAAATTAAGAAACTAGAAAATGATATAGAAGAACTTTCGAAACTTTTGAAAATGGTTGTAAATGATGGGGCATCAATTGGTTTTTTGCCTCCACTGGAACAAAAAGATGCAACAAAGTATTGGCAAACAGTATTAGCGCCAGAAGTGATATTGTATGTGGCTAAAATAAACAACGAAGTAGCAGGGAGTATTCAATTACAATTAGTTACTAAGCCTAACGGAATTCATAGAGCCGAGATTTGCAAATTAATGACTCATCCAAACTTTAGACGAAACGGTATTGGACGATCGCTTATGCAAAAAGCAGAGGAACGAGCAAAGCAAGAAAATAGGTCTCTTTTAGTATTAGATACAAGAGAAGGAGATCCTTCCAATAAATTGTACAAATCACTAGACTACCAAGAAGTTGGAACAATACCAGGGTATGCAATTTCTACGAATGGAAAGTTAGATGCTACGGTTCTTTATTATAAAAACATTTAAGTTATAATCAAACGGGGAGAGTGCTTAATTATTAGTAAGTGAATAATAAACGACTATTTTTAACACCGTCTATATTTTTCTGGCGGTGTTAAAATAGTTAATTATAATCTAATTAACGCACTAAATGAATTTGAGAAAGTTTTTAGAGGGTTCTTTTAGTAATGATTCTCGTCTTATAATAAATGTAGAGAAGATGACTAGCCAACTATAGTTATTTTCGCTTTATTATGGGAAGGGGATGAAAGAATGAAAAAGAATAGTTTACAAAAGATGAAGAAAGTTATTTTAAGTGGTGGCGTATTACTTACGGGATTATTAACATTTGGATTTTCAGAAAAGGCTTCAGCTCATGGATATGTAGAATCACCAGCGAGCCGATCTTATTTATGTAAGCAAGGGGTAAATGTAAATTGTGGACCGATTCAATATGAACCTCAAAGCGTAGAAGGAATAGGTGGATTTCCGCAACTAGGACCTTCTGATGGACAAATTGCAGGGGCTGGTCATTTTCCCGCTTTAGATGTTCAAACTGTAGATAGGTGGAAGAAAGTTACGTTAAATGGCGGGACGAATACATTCAAGTGGAAACTAACGGCTCCTCATAGTACGAAAGAGTGGAAATACTATATTACGAAAAAAGGTTGGAATCCCAATAAACCTTTGACGCGATCAGATTTAGATTTAGTGCCATTCTATGTGAAAAATGACGGTGGAGCTAGACCAGGGACAACAGTAACGCACGAAGCGAATGTACCAACTGACCGTAGTGGATACCATCTTATTTTAGCTGTTTGGGAAATTGCAGACACTGGAAATGCGTTTTATCAAGTTATAGATGTAAACCTTTTGAATAATGGCTTATCCTCAAATTTCGCTTTTAACAATGTAGTGCAAGCTCCTACATTATTTTAATTGAAACATACATTTCGATCATCTAATTCATTTTAGATGATTTTTTTTATGAAAATGATGAAAAATAGAGAAGAAAGTGCAATTATTTATAAAAAAATATGCTTTAAATATTGTCATATTTGCTTCTTTAAGATATCCTTTTCATGAAGAGGTGGAAAACATGGAAAAAGTACTAGTTTTCGGGCATAAAAACCCAGATACAGATGCAATTTGTTCTGCAATTGCTTATGCAGAATTGAAAAAAGAATTAGGAATGAATGCTGAGCCTGTACGTTTAGGCGAAATCAGCGGTGAAACTCAATTTGCGTTAGACTATTTTAAAGTAGAAGGACCGCGTTTTGTTGAGACAGTAGCAAGCGAAGTGGACAACGTTATTTTAGTTGACCATAACGAGCGTCAACAAAGTGCTAACGATATCGAATCAGTTCATGTGTTAGAAGTTATTGACCATCACCGTATTGCTAACTTTGAAACAAGCGATCCTATATACTATCGTTGTGAGCCAGTTGGCTGTACAGCTACAATCTTAAACAAAATGTACAAAGAAAATGGCGTAACAATTCGTAAAGAAGTTGCAGGTTTAATGTTATCTGCAATCATTTCAGATTCTTTACTATTCAAATCTCCAACTTGCACAGAACAAGATGTAGCAGCTGCTCGTGAATTAGCGGAAATCGCTGGTGTAGATGCAGATAACTACGGCTTAGAAATGTTAAAAGCTGGTGCTGACTTAAGCGGAAAAACAATGGAGCAATTAATCTCTCTTGATGCTAAAGAATTCCAAATGGGTAATGCGAAAGTTGAAATCGCACAAGTAAACGCTGTTGATACAAACGACGTTCTTGTACACCAAGCGGAACTTGAAAAAGTAATTTCTGCAGTAGTAGAAGAAAAAGGTTTAGACCTATTCTTATTCGTTGTAACTGATATCTTAACTAACGATTCTGTCGGTCTTGCGATCGGTAAAGCAGCAAACGTTGTTGAGAAAGCATACAACGTATCACTAGAAAACAATACAGCTACTTTAAAAGGTGTTGTATCTCGTAAAAAACAAATCGTACCAGTATTAACAGAAGCATTCCAAGCTTAATCGTATTGCGTACAGATGAACAGTAAGGACAAGTAGTCAGATTGGCTACTTGTCCTTTTTTATTTATAATAAGCAGAAATTTTTAACTTTTAAACAGTCGCATTGTGTATGCTTAATGATATGGAAGTATTGAAAAGTAAATTACAGGGGCTTTTTGAAAAAATATTGCATCTGTTTCAAAATTAGAGAGCTGGATTTCGGAGGAACTGCGTTTAAACGCTGAAATACAGATGTTGCGTTTAACTTTTTAGAAGAAAGGATATAAAGTTTTGATTAACGAATTAAAATAAGGATAGCGTTAGCTATCCTTATAATCGTTTATTCGTAAGATTTTTTCTTGTTTATATAAAATGTGATTATCGTAGTAATGAAGAAAATAGGTATCGCATACACTTGCCCAACAAATAACTTCCAGCCGACATAATTATAGCCTTCAGATGCTGGGATGATAACGGAAATAACGCAAACGATAAAATAGACTAATAGTGCAGGGATAATATTTTTCATTTTTATGAACCTCCCTTATTGTTTTATTAATACATACTTGTATTATAATTTAGTTTCATTATTTTGAAGAAAAAATGAAAAATTTTTTATGGTATTATAATATTTGCAATGAGAGTAATCTATAGTACGCATATGGTAAAATGTGTAATTTTAACTTTCAGAATTATTATATAGTATTTCGAGAAAAAATGTACAAAATAACGAATTTTATTTACCAAAGTAAAGGGAGTAGAAATATATATGAAAAGGCTATGTATAATTCCATGCGGAAAAAAGAAAATTTGGGATAAACATTCAGACTACGGACCGATGGAAGCAAAAGATGTATATATTAGTCCGTTCGGAAAAGCATGTCAGGCGTACGCAACTATGTTTTTCGAAAACTGGGTTATATTATCAGCGAAACATGGATTTTTAAGACCAAGTGATATTGTATTAGAAAACTATGATCTTGCATTTGATTCAAAAAGCGATGAGGTAATAAGTATAGAGCAATTACAAAAACAGATGGTAGATAAAAGTTTACTACAGTTTGACGAAATCGTCTTACTAGCAGGGAAGAAGCATAAAAAAGTAGTGACAAAGTTATATCCAGAAGAAATGATTACATATCCGCTAGAGGGGTGTAAAGGAATTGGGTATATGTTGCAGAGGTTGAAAGAAGCTGTGAAGGAAGGGGAGGAAATATAGGTGTAGTTTCAGTGATTTTAAACTCTATTTATTTAGGGAGCTGAAAAGTAAAATAGAGTTTTTAGGCATCGCCGAAAGGGTGATGCTTTTTTGTTCGTGTCGTCATTCATGTAAAAGTAATTTAGAGAATAAATCATTCGATTTATGAAGCGATAGCTTTTTTATATCGAAAACAAATTGCGTCACTTTTAGAAAATATAGGACGTATGGGCACAGTTAAGATTGTAAGTGGGAATAGCAATAAGACAAGTTTTGAATAAGATATTAAGAAAGGAGATGTTGATGAATAATGGCTAGATATAGTTTGCACGGAGGACACAATAGTATTGTTCAAGGTGCTAATTTCGGGAATCGGAAAGAACACGTTCTAGATAGGCAAGTTAAAGATGCCGTGGCGGCTAAGTTAAGAGCCCTAGGACACACGGTTTATGACGATACGGACGAGGTAGGGGCAACTCAATCACAAAATTTAAATAATATCATTCGGAATAGCAATTCCCATGCTGTGGATTTAGTTATTTCTTTTCATCTTAATGCAAGTGATGGAAATGGACAGGGTGTTGAGGTTTTATATTATGATCAGAAAGATTTGGCGGCTAAAATCTCAGCTCAACTAGCAAAAGATATTGGATGGCGTGATCGAGGTGCGAAACAACGTACAGATTTAGCAGTATTAAATGGAACGAAGGCACCGGCTATTCTTATTGAATTAGGGTTTATTGATAATGAATCCGACATGGCAAAATGGAATGTTGATAAAATCGCTAATTCTATTGTATTTGCTCTTACAGGACAAACTGGAGGAGGTGCAGCGAATTTGCTCAAAGTAAAAACTGGTGGTGTAGCATTTAGTAATTTACAAGCTTTGGCTCAAGCTATGGTTGATGCGGGTATTGATGGACAAATTGTCGTTCAAAAAGATGGCATTGGTTATGCTATAACGAATGGCTATCCGTCCGGGAATATCGATAAATTTACAGCTTGGTTAGATGCACGTAAATGGTACTATGAGTACGTGAGATAAAACGAAAATTGGTTTGATTAAAAACTAAAAATTGTCTTATTTTTAGTTAACAAGTATATTAAGTAACTATAAAAATATGGACAATTTATATGTAAATTAGTACACAAAACCACCTGTCAGAAAGGTGGTTTTATTTATCAAGCTATTTGTGGGCGGTAAAATTCTCACCTCAAAATTCGGATGAAGCTAAGAAATTAGGTGGGAATTACACTGCTCGTAGCCTCCTACTAATTATCGTTTCACTTTATATAGTTTAGAGTTTTGTAAATCTTTACTTATTAAACCCGTAATAATATTTTGTTTTCTCAATACATAAGCCGAATTTTAAATTATTACCCAATAATATAATACCTCTCATACTATTTATTAGTTGATAATAACAAAAAAACAAGCTTTGAATATAATAATGAAAAAGGAGATGTTAAATAATGGGTTATATTGTAGATATTTCGAAATGGAATGGCGACATTAACTGGGATATCGCAGCACCACAATTAGATTTCGTAATTGTACGTGTGCAAGATGGTTCAAACTATGTAGATCCTTTATATAAAAATTATGTACAAGCAATGAAAGCAAGGAATATTCCGTTTGGTAATTATGCGTTCTGTCGTTTCGTTTCAGTAGAGGATGCACGGATAGAAGCAAGAGACTTTTGGAACCGTGGTGATAAAAATGCAACAGTTTGGGTAGCTGACGTAGAAGTAAGAACAATGAACGATATGAGAGCGGGTGCACAAGCTTTTATTGATGAATTACGCAGATTAGGAGCTAAGAAAGTCGGTTTATATATTGCTCATCATATGTATGCTCCATTTGGAATGGCAAATGTCAATTGTGATTTTGTATGGATTCCTCGTTATGGTGGTAACAAACCGGCGTATCCATGTGATATTTGGCAATACACAGAGACAGGCAATGTGGCTGGTATCGGCAAGTGTGATTTAAATAAGCTGATTGGAAATAAGCCGTTAGCTTGGTTTACAAATCAAATTGTTGAGCCGATAAAAAAACAAGAAGGGGTTGGAATTATAGTGAATAAATATAACAAAGTAGTTACTTATGAATTTGGTGTAAATTTAATTTCTGACTTGATTCAAATGATGGATAAGCTTGGATATACTTCTAAAATAATATCTCGTGGAGATAACCAAGGGCTTGTGTATTTCGAAACAGATTATCGTCAAGGGAACGAACTGGACAAAGCAACTGCTTGGTTAGATATGAAAGGAATTAAATATTTTTATACAAAAGAGTAGTTTGCTAAATAAAAATAAGAGCCGTCATGTGACGGTTTTTATTTTTATTTAATCTTTTAACTCTACTTATAATATGGAGAAAATAGACTAATAAACAAGCCTTTGTATACTTTCAAACATAGAATATGATGAATTCTATCAAGGAGGAAGCATATTTATGAGAAATACTTGTCATTGTGGACATTTTCAAGATTGTAATAAATTTTGGGATGATTTAATGTTTGGGAGATGTAGATGTAAGCGCAATGATTTTCACGAGTGTTGTTGCAAAGAGAAACCGAAGTGTGAGTGTGAAAAATGTCATTGTAAAACAAAAGCGAAATGCCATTGTAGGCATGAAGAGGAAGGGTATTAATAATAAAAAAGAGTACGATGCGTACTCTTTTTTGGGGTGATTATATTCCATCTTGAACAGATTTCTTTACAATTACCCATGTGTCTTTCTTTTTAACCGTTATAGCTACATTAGTTCCATTAGATTCCTTATAAAAGATATATCCATTGTTTGAGTTTACATATGTAACTGGTTCACCTATGCAATCTCGCGAACAGGATTTGTTGACTAGTTCAATTAAGGATAGTTCACTTGGATCGGTTTTACTGGCTTCTATAACAGCATCAAGGCTTGTTTTTCGATAACCTTGCAAGTTTATATGAAAAAGCTGCTCTATTTCTCCTGTAATGCTAGTGTTCATTACTTCTACTGAATTCTTTTTTTCTTGAAGAAAGCCGTTTTCATAAAGTAATTTTGTATAGCCAATCCATGCTATTAACACTAGCATGAAAAACATACCCGTCATTTTAAGTATTCGAAGTCGTTTGCTTATAATTGTTTCTGAGTATTTCATTCACTCTAATCCTCCAATGTTTTTAATTTAAAATATGCTTGGATACAGACTTTTAGAAGAGTATGAAAGTTAATGAATTTTCAATAAAAAAGAAAACATCCAGAGTTAGATGCTTTCTTTTTTGTATTTTTGGCTATCTGTTAGTTACTTGTTTCATAAGTGGTCTTATTTCTTTAACTGGTGGTTTCTTATCATAGGCATCAACGTAAGAAAAGTAGTAGTTTAAGTTTCTTAGAAGGCCTTTTCCTATTTTTGCACTTAAGAAAGGAAATACTTGTCCAGTATAATCATCGAGAGATTTACAGTAATATTTTTCATCTAAATATATACTGTATTTACATGTTAGTTCTACTAAAGGATTCCCTTCATCATCAAATACTTCTTTAGAATCAATAATATCTATTAGTGCAAATTTTTCATTTAAGTAAACTTTCTTTTTTTTCTCGTGTTTATTTGTAAGTATAAAAACTAGACCAATCGCGTTAATCAAACTATTTCCTCCTATAAAAAACGGATATTAATAAAATATATCGATATAAGCTAAATGTAAAGAGGAGAGGTGAAATATCATGGAGAGAAAACTAAATAAGCCGATTTATGTTGGGAAATCGACTTATTTTTATCAAGTATTACTTAGTAGTAATACCTACTCTGATTAAAGTTTCACTTTATTGAAATACTTGCGGGAATTGTTTTACGATTGCGTTTGTTATCATGTCGGCCATTTCTAATGCTTCTTTTTCAATTTTATCGTAAAGTTCTACTCCTGCTTCATAATCTTTATTTAGGAAGGCAAGTGCTTCTGCTTTCGTTAGTGCTAAATGTTCATAAAACATTTTTCTAAATTCTTCTTTATCTATATATGGGTTGATACTGTTAAGAAATTCAATAATTGCGTCACCATTAGCGTACCATTTTTTCTCTATAGCGGCCGCTGCATTTTGATTACCAGGTTTTGCGGCTTTAACAAGATCCGCTGCAATTACTAAGTGATCTTTAATTAATGCACTATATTTTTTCACTGCATCTTCACCGTAAAATGGTTCAAGTGATAGTCCCATATGTGTTGCGTTTTGTAGAAGTCGCCCAACAGTAACGTTAACATCTGGTAAATTAAATACTATACTTACAATAGCCAATCTCGTCCAAGCGACGTGTTGTTCCCATAAAGAACGCATATACCCTTTTAAAAAATTCTCATTTTTACTAATTCGGTAGTTCCGTACGGATAAATCATAGTTTACATAAGGGTTATGGTAGGGGGAGTAATACGATTGCCAATAAGAATACATAAATAGTAACACTCCTTTGAACATGTATAACTCAAAGTATGATAAGCATTTATTTTTAGTTACGTGTCCTAGATTATTTTTAGGGAATTTGAAATGGAGAAATTAGGTGAATGATGTTGTGGTATATATGAATAAAGTGAATATAAAGTAAAATAGGGTCTGCAAGGGAAGTTGCAGACCCTCAAAAGGGTATTGCCGAGATGTCGGACTCGACTACGTAATGTTATCATAAAATTCTTTTGAAAAAACCTGGTAAATGTGTCCAAATGAAATTGGTACCTTAATACAGTCAAAGGGACCTGCTTCCCGCGGCAGGTCCCAATAACTAGATAATGTCGATGAGCAAAAACTCATCTGGAGTACTTTTATAGTAACAAGTAAAATGACTTTTGTGTATTGAGAAAGAAGAATTGCATAATTATATGTGAACAATTTAAATCCCAACAATTTATGATTATCATTAATTGTTGGGATTTAAATATGGTTATAAAATGGAGAAAAGAAGTGGAAGTGAGATTGAGGTGCACAGAAGTATGTAATCATGAAAAAGACCTGCTAATATAAGCAGGTCAACTTAAGGGGTTTATCCAACAGATTATTATATATGTTAACAATTCAATTGTAGTAAGTCTATACGTTTAATATTGAGAAAACTTCTGTGAATAATATATTTTTTGTGCATATATTAACGTCTAAAAAGTTGAGAAAGAAAATTAAAAAGCTTTTTATAAGAGAATAATGCCTGATACTTATAGTATGATTCATATTTCCACGCATCATTATTAGAGAATTGGGGCTTTTGTGTTTTCGTTTTTGCCTTGATGGAACTCATATTACGATGATTCATATAGTAACCTCCTGAATTTATATGTATACGATTAGTAGTATTCAAGAAAGGGAAATAAAATGAACATTTAAATTGAAAATCTTTCTTCTTGTGTACTGGATTTACGTTATAAATGCTGTAAAACATATAAAATAATGATGCTAATTCATATTAAATAAGTGAAGAAACATAGAATAATGAAAAAACAATAAGCATCTAATCATCCCTTTCAAGTCGCATAAGTGATTGATATAATAGAAGTAGATGAAAGATAAAGAAAAGCAGGTGACTCTTTTTTGTTTACTAAAGCACAAGAACTTTTAGCGTCCTACTTTGGTTATTCTTCGTTTCGAAGAGGACAAGATGAAACAATTAAAAATGTACTAGATGGGAAAGATACGGTTTGTATTATGCCAACCGGTGGCGGTAAGTCGATTTGTTATCAAATTCCGGCATTAGTATTTGAAGGAACGACGTTGGTTATATCGCCTCTAATATCACTTATGAAGGATCAAGTAGATACATTGGTACAGAATGGCATTTCAGCTACATATATTAATAGTTCTATATCTATTGCAGAAGCAAATCAGCGAATTCAATTAGCGAAACAAGGACATTACAAGTTACTTTATGTGGCGCCTGAGCGTCTTGATTCGATGGAGTTTGTTGACCAACTTATCGATATGAAAATCCCTATGATTGCGATTGATGAAGCACACTGTATTTCACAGTGGGGACATGATTTCCGTCCAAGTTATTTACATATACATCGCATATTAGATTATCTTCCAGAAAAGCCGCTCGTATTAGCATTAACAGCAACAGCAACACCGCAAGTACGTGATGATATTTGTAATACACTTGAAATTAATCAAGAAAATACAATTATGACAACGTTTGAGCGTGAAAACTTATCGTTTTCTGTTATTAAAGGGCAAGATCGAAATGCATATTTGGCGGATTATATTCGTCAAAATCAAAAGGAATCTGGGATTATATATGCAGCTACTAGAAAAGTAGTCGATCAGTTATATGAAGATTTAATGAAGGCAGGAGTTTCTGTATCAAAATATCACGCTGGTATGAGTGATATTGATCGAAATGAGCAACAAGAACTCTTTTTACGAGATGAAGTAAGTGTAATGGTAGCAACATCTGCATTCGGGATGGGTATTGATAAATCGAATATTCGTTACGTAATTCATTATCAACTTCCAAAAAATATGGAAAGTTACTATCAAGAAGCAGGACGTGCTGGTCGTGACGGATTAGATAGTACATGTATATTGTTATATTCTTCTCAAGATGTACAAGTACAGCGTTTTTTAATTGATCAATCAACTGGAGAATCACGTTTTTCAAATGAACTTGAAAAATTGCAAAATATGACCGATTACTGTCATACAGAACAATGTTTACAATCATTCATTTTGCAATACTTTGGAGAAGAACCGAAAGAAGATTGTGGACGCTGTGGTAATTGTACAGACAATCGCGAGAGCATCGATGTGACAAGAGAATCACAAATGGTTTTATCATGCATGATTAGAACGAACCAACGCTTTGGAAAGCAAATGATAGCGCAAGTATTAACTGGGTCGAAGAATAAGAAAGTTATTGAATTTAATTTTCATACTTTACCAACGTATGGGCTTTTATCGAACCGTAGTGTAAAAGAGGTCAGTGAGTTTATTGAGTTTTTAATTTCAGACGAGTTAATTGCAGTTGAACATGGCACTTATCCGACGTTAAAAGTAACTGAAAAAGGGAAAGAAGTATTACTTGGTAAAGAGAATGTTTTACGAAAAGAACGAGTAGAGACAAGACAAATTGTTCAAGACCATCCTTTATTTGAAGTGCTTCGTGAAGTACGTAAAGAAATTGCACAAGGAGAAGGTGTACCGCCATTCGTTATTTTCTCTGACCAAACATTAAAAGATATGTGTGTGAAAATGCCGCAAAGTGATTCCGAATTGTTGACGGTAAAAGGTATCGGAGAACACAAACTTGTGAAATATGGCTCGCACTTCTTACAAGCAGTTCAGCATTTTATTAAGGAAAATCCAAATTATGCTGAAACGATTAAGACAGAAGTAGTTTCAGAGCGTAAAAAGTCAGGAAAAGCGTCCGCAAATTCTCATTTAGAAACGTATGAAATGTATAAACAAGGTATTGATTTGAATGAGATTGCAAAAGAACGTAACTTATCAAGACAAACAATCGAAAACCATTTAATTCGCTGCTATGAGGATGGAATGGAAGTAGATTGGCAAAGCTTTGTTCCAGCAGAGTATGAATCTCTTATTGAAACTGCCGTTCAAAATGCAGATGGTGGTCTGAAATCTATTAAAGAACAGCTTCCGAATGAAGTGAGTTACTTTATGATTCGTGCTTATTTACAAATAAGAAAGTAGAGGCATATAAAGGGGATAAGAATTTATGTATCATGTTTTCGTTTATGGAACGTTAAGAAGAGGACAAACGAATGCTCATTATATGCTAGGTGCAACATGCATCGCAGACAGAGCTTGGACATATGGAAAATTATTTGATACGAACGAAGGATATCCGGCCATGACTTATTCGATTGAAGAACAGGTGTATGGAGAAATTTATGTAGTAAATGATGAGATATTGTGTAAGTTAGATGAACTAGAAGAATATAAAGGTAATGCGGAGACTGATTTATATAATCGAATCACGCAAACAGTATATGTTGCTTATAGGGAAATTGAGGCATATGTGTATATCGCTCAGGATAAAAAGATGTTAAAGAAAGTGATAGACTCTGGAGACTGGCTTATGTATCAAAAAATATAATAAGGTAGTTTTAAAAATTGGAAAGCAGATAATGACGAATTCATTATCTGCTTTTTATTGTGTGAATAATTGTCGTTCTCTTTTTATTCTTATAGTTCTTAGTACGATTCCAATTCCGAGAAATAAAACAGTAGCAGCGACCCCGCTAGTAGGATTTAACCAAAAATCACTACTGTTTGTAAGAGTAATAATCCCTGTTATTGTAACTAAAACAGTAGGAACAGCATCCTCGATTGCATGCATGATAACACATGGCCAGACGGATTTTGTAAGTCTATATATTTCAACATACATAATTGACCAACAAACCATAAGGATACAGCCAGATAGAAGCATATTTAATCTTGAGATAGATTCAAAATATTCATTTGAAGAGCCTCCTTTACTTTTATTTATCCTACTATTTGTGGGCAGTAAAACGCCCATTGATTAAAGTCTTTAATTTTTACAATATTTGTTAATAGATAAATTAAATAGGAGACAAATAGAAAGTAGTATCTTTTGTATGCATCACTATACTATATGTGTATTTGTGTGATTTAGATGTTGCATATTCTTTTTAAATTAGAAAGATGAAAAATAAGTTTTTTCGGAAAATTTAAACGGAAACTATTGACTTTATGATTGGGTTTTTAATACAATGATACTTCGACTGAAAAATTAGAACGGACAGGAGGGAATCGTCGAAATGAGCAACATATTTGAAGGTGAGTTACAAAAAATGAAGGATACTTTACATACGATGGATGAGCAATTGGATAAGCTTGAAAAAACCCCGGTTTATTATGGAGAAGATTTTAAAGAGCAAATTCTTGAAAGTATGAGGGAGTCTAATAGACAAAACTTACGTATTGGTGTGCAAGAGCCGTACTTTGGAAGGTTAGATTTTCAGGAAGATGGAAAAGAAGAAGTTATGCCGATTTATATCGGAAAAGTAGGGGTTTCGGATATGGACACGATGAAGCCAATCATTATTGATTGGCGGGCGCCTGTCGCAAGTATGTTTTATTCATTTACCGGTGGAGAAGAATTAGCATTTTATCAATCACCAGATGGGTTAGTAGAAGGTGATGTGTATTTAAAACGAAACATTTCCATTCGAAAAAGAGAACTTGAACGTGTTGTTGATACATATGTAAAAGGAAATGAAGATGTATCGCATGCCGATGATTTTCTTCTATATCGATTAGGTGAGAATAAAGATAATAAGCTAAAGGATATTGTTTCAACGATTCAATCGGAACAAAATGATATTATTCGAGCGGAAAGAAATTTACCATTACTTATTCAAGGGGTTGCAGGGAGCGGAAAGACAACAATTGCTTTACATCGCCTTGCTTTTTTAATTTATGAATATCGTGAACAACTAGAAGCAGAAAGAATGATCGTATTTGCGCCGAATAGTCTGTTTTTAGACTACATTTCGAGTGTACTTCCTGAATTAGGTGTAGGGAATATTAGTCAAACAACGTTTCTGGATTGGGCATTACGTACGTTAGATGATTCAGTGAAACTAAAGCAGACAGAAGAAAAATTGAAAGAAGCATTTTCAATTAATCGTGATCAAAAGAAGGTAATGCTAGGTAAATTAAAGGGTACGTTGGAATTTAAGAAGTTTATTGAAGAGAGAATGATCCAATTTGAAAATGAGTTAGTTCCGACAAAAGATTTTGAGGCGTGGGATAGAGCGATTATTCCAGTAGAAGATATTAAAAAATGGATGCAAGTTGAATATAAACATTATCCTTTACAGAAAAGAAGAGAACGATTAGTAGGACGAATGAAGCGCTGGATTGAAATTGAACTTAAAAAATTCGGGGAAACAAACGAGAAAAAATTACTTAAAAAAGAAGCGACTAAGAGACTGAACGCATATATGAAGTTTTGGCCGAAAATGAGTGCTCTTTCACTGTATAGTTCAATAGTAAAAAGTAAAGAAATACTCGAGGTATTACCTGAAGAACTTGTTAAAGAAACAGAAAAGAGTTGTCGTAAAAAAGAAGTGTATGTAGAAGATTTACCAGCTTTAATATACATACATCATCGTATAACAGGGATTGAAATCGGGCAGAAGTTTCATCACGTTGTTATTGATGAAGCGCAAGATTTTTCGCCTTTCCAAGTTTATGTATTAAAAGAAATTACATTAGGTAATTCTTTCACTATATTAGGTGATTTATCGCAAGCGATTTATGATTACCAAGGAATTGAAGATTGGAATGCTTTTAAGGAAGTATTCCAAGAAACCGGTTATTATGAATTGACAAGAAGTTATCGTTCTACAAAAGAAATTATTGAATTTGCAAATGAAATAATTAAAAATGCAGAAATCCCAGTAGGACTCGCAACACCAGTCTTCCGCAGTGGAGAAGATGTGAAAGTAATTCATACAGAAAATCAATTTACTGAAATTGTGAAGACGGTAAAACATTTGCAAAATGCAGATGTGAAAACAATTGCGGTAATCGGAAGAACAGAAGATGAATGCCGTGATATATATGTGAAATTAACAAATGCAGGATTAACGGTAAACGTAATTGAAGCAAACCAAAGTAAATATGAAGGTGGTATATCAGTAGTACCTGTCTATTTAGCGAAAGGTTTAGAATTTGATGCGGTGCTTTTAATTGATGTGGATGAGGAACATTACAAAAACACAAAGCATGATGCAAAATTACTATATGTCGGATGTACGAGATCACTTCATGACTTATGGATTTTCTATAGTGGAGAAGCGTCACCTTTAATTAAAGGATTAAAATAAAGTGAAACTATAATCAGTGGGGATTTTTACTGCAAGCTAATGTGAGATAAATATAAAAAGAGGATTTCTATTACTGTCTACTTAACAGGGAGATGACTATGAAGATCCTCTTTTTATATTGAAATTAGTGTTCGATTTTAAACGAATAAAGCCATTAATATTAAATTTTGATAGCTATCATCCAATTTTACACCCTTTGCTTTTCTACCCTCTTCAAAGAAGCCTAGATTCTTATATAACTGGATTGCACCTAGATTATCTTCCATTACCTCAAGACAAACTTTTTCAATCTTACTGTTATTTTTAGCCCAATTGATTAACGTTTCTAGAAGAGCTCTTCCAATACCATAATTTCGATATTCAGGTAGTATGGTCATCGCAAAAGCCCCTTGATGACTAATTTTTTCTTTGTTTCCGTTCTTAAAATCTATTGCACCGACTAACTTACCATCAACTTCAGCAATAAACTGTACATAATTTGGATTTTCAAGATAAGCTTTTAACGTTTTTTGAATAGCATCGATACGCACCTTTTTTACATCCTCAACCGTACTTAGCATGTATGGAGCGTTTATTAAAGCTTTTGAAGCAGAATCTAGTATTCTTTCTGCATCCTGTTCTTTAGCTTCTCTAATTATTACTGTTTTTCCATCCTTAGATTTATAAGTAAAAACATTAGTTGATAAGATACTACACACACCCTTTCGGAATATAATTAGTTGAATTTTTTAACTATCGTACGATTATTAAGTAAGAAAAAGTCGTATCACCTTTTGCTGCAATCGCTCTGCTTCAACTTAATGACGATTATTTCAAATGTTTTTAATTTTCACAAGGATTTATTCCGTTATATAGCCCGATTGTTGAATAACATGACTGGCGTTTTTTAAACAACTTTATTATCTCTGTACACGATGAATTAACGACTTGAGCTGTTGTGTAAATAATATACAATGACCTTTTCTAATTCCTTAGTTTGTCCTTTTTCCCGTACACGAACGGCATCTACTGGAGTTTGTGTATGTTCTAACCAATCTAGAATAAGGTGTAGTTGTTCTTGTATTTGCCCAATGTTTTGCTCCTTTATGTTCTTATTCTGAATTCTATTAATTAATTGCAGCATATAGGGAAGTTTTTCTATACATTCGCTTAAATCTCCGCAATAACCTGAAGGGAATTCATTTGTACCAAATTCTAAAGTATTGATGTAATTAGAAACTAGGTATATCATGGCTTTTTGTTCGGTATCACCACCTAATTCAATCGCTTTTCGAAGGAATTTTTCTAAATCGTCTTCTTTATTGCTAGAGTCCATATAAATTCCTATCCATCTAAAAGGTCTTGAATCAAATGGATTGTTTTCTGTCCATTTATATAGAATGTCAATTAGAAAACTATTTAGTGAGAAAGTTAAGATCCCATCTTTTTCGTTTAATGCATCTAAAATAGTAAACAGCGAAATGGCAAACTCTTCTTGATCTTTTGATTCCCATTTCTTTGCATTTGAAATAAATGTCTCTAAATGTTTAAAAGCTAATTTTCGAAGTCCCGCTTCGCGATGCTGACAGTAACAAATAAAATCATGCCAATGCTCATTTTTATTCATATGTATAATAATAGTTTGTAATGCAGTGAGAGGTTTATCCATTATAAGTCCCCAATCTATTAAGCACGTGTTGAAAATTTAGTGTTATTATATCATTACATAAATTAAAAAGGGAGAGTCACTATGATTACAAAAGTAATTACGAAAAGTAATTGGGAAATCGCAAAAACAACTGGAGAAATTAATGAAGAATCACTTATAGAAGAGGGATTTATCCATTGTTCATTATTAGATCAAGCTTTAAAAGTTGCAGAAAAATATTTCAAGCATGAAGAAGATGTTTTATTACTTACAATTGATCCAGCTCTATTAAAAGCAGAAGTAAAATATGAACTTGCTTCTAACGGTCAAGAATATCCGCATGTTTACGGAGTAATTAATGTTGAGGCGATTGTAGAGGTTGTTCAATTTTCTAAAGAAAAAGGGGAATTTATATTACTTAAATCAGTTCGACTTTAGTAATAGGTGATGGAGTTCGCTATAATCGCTATATATAGCTAATGAATCCTATTGATAAACGAGGTTTTTTTGTTTATCAGTAGGATTTTGAATTTTATTCGAACGGACTTAAAAAGAGCACATTTGAATTGTGCTCTTTAAGAGAAAAGTGAATTAGGGTTTTTTACTTCTAGATAATGTATGAGTGATTCATCATAATGTGACGATGAATCACAAAAGAGCAGTTAGAGTGGGAAGAATTTAAGATGGTCACGGGATCCGATCGATAGGTAATGCAGCGGTTCTAACAGGACTCATTATAGACTTTGAAGATGAAACGTAAAAAAGTTATTGTTTTTATCTGAATATTGAAGGAATACAAGAGTTTTATTTATTTAATTTTTTAGAAAACATAGACTACAACATTGGTAAATGGTATAATTTCCTTGTTATTGGAATTAAAATCAAAATATTTGAAAATAAAGGATAGGGTTGGTTTTAATGGGGGATTCTGATCACAAAGAAACAAAGGCAATATTAAAGTTATGGTTTATTTATATACCACTTGCATTTGGAGAATTTGTCTTTTCGAATATCATAGGTTATTTAAAAAAATAAAGATTTTGTATTTGAAAAACAATTAACCTAATTTAATTGTTTTTTTATTTTTCTCTAATAAACCAAACAAAAATAAAGATTTTGAACAAGATGAAGTTTATGAAGGAAATAACGTTGATTAGGTGCTGAAAACAGTGTGAAATTAACAGTGCCTAAAGAATAAAACAGGAATCATTCAACTATGGTAATTTTCCGTTTTATTAGCTTCCTATAGTGAGGTGTTATGTTCACATCATATGTATACGATATTTGTAGCTTAATATAGTATTACTGGAACTGCAAAATTAGTAGTTAAGGTTGCTACCTTTTAGAGTGATATATATAACTTAGCTAAAAAAGCACAAATCATATAATTTGCGCTTTTCATTATCCGTTTTTTGGTGAAAAATTATAGTTTTTGTCACACTAATACTGTACGATACATAGTATAAAACACATACTGTATGACATATAGTAATGGAAATGAGGTGAGTGAATGGATACTTTATTAAACTCGTTAATTACTGAGTTAAGAAGAGGGACATTAACGTTAGCCGTTTTAAGTCAATTAACAACGCCGCAGTACGGATATTCACTTGTCCAGTTATTGGAGCAATCAGGAATTACAATTGATCAAAGTACTTTATATCCGCTACTTCGCCGATTAGAAAAGCAGGAATTAGTGACGAGTAGTTGGGATAAAACGGAGAGTAGACCTCGTAAGTATTATGTTTTAAGTGAATATGGATTAGAAATATTTTTGCAGTTGAAAAAAGAATGGATAAAGGATTCAAAAGAACTGTATAACTTATTAAAGGAGGAGGACGATAATGAGTCTAATTGATATCTACGTCCATGAAGTTGCAAAAAGATTACCTGAAAAAAATCGTGAAGATATTACACTTGAAATACGGTCAACAATAGAGGATATGTTACCTGATAATTATAATGAAGATGATGTAAAGAGCGTTCTTGAAAAATTGGGAAGTCCAGTTTCATTGGCTAATGGATACATGGATAGACCGATGCATTTAATTGGACCACGTTATTTTGATGTATATATGACATTATTAAAAATGATTATACCAATTGCAGTTGTTATTGCACTTATTTCAATGGCTGCAGAAAGTTTTATTAGTTATAGTGGTGAGCAGGCAGTAGTAAACGTTATTTTAAAATTGATGGGTGAAGGAATTGCAAAAACATTTGAAGTAGGTCTCCAAGTATTTTTTTGGATAACACTTGTTTTCGCTGTTTTAGAAAGAACAGATAAAGAAAAAGACCTACAACCATTGACAACAAGTTTAAAAAAATGGACACCAGATGATTTGAAAAACATCTCGTATATCCCAAAGAAAAAAGCAATCTCGAAGTTTGAAGTTTTTGGAGGTTTAATGTGGACAGCAGTTTGGGCTACACTTTACTTTTATGCGAATTATCTTGTTGGCGTATATAACGGTACGGCAAATGGACTGAAGTTTGTCTCGCCAACTTTTAATCAAGATGTTTTATTGCAGTACTGGCCAATCGTTGTAATTATGATCGTTTTTGAAATATGTATATCCCTTTATAAATTAGTGCAGGGACAATGGACGCAAAGATTGGCGATTGGGAATGCTATTCTTCAAATAGCTGGGACGATAGTATTCATTGTAATTGTAGTAAATCCACATGTATTTAACGCAGGGTTTATTACGTATTTGGCAAATGCATTTACTATTTCCTCAGAGGAGTTTAAAACGTGGCTCATTGGGGGAGGAATTTTCTTCTACATGTTATCTGCTGCAATAAATATATTTGATGGTTTCCGAAAAGCTAGTATTCGTATGTAGATAAAAATCGGAAATTTCGATAAAATAAAACTATTAAAAAGATAGTAAAATAAGGTGAACATGATGAAAGGAAGAAAATAATGATAAGGGAAGCAACGAAAAAAGATTTAGCATACATTTTAGATATTTATAACGATGCGATACTTTATACAACAGCTGTATATGCGTATAAACCTGTAACCCTTGAAAATAGAATAGATTGGTATGAACAAAAAAAGGCTGAAGGGTATCCAATTTTCGTATATGAATTAGATAATAAAGTAGTAGGATTTGCGACATTCGGTCCATTTAGAGCGTGGCCTGCTTATAAATATTCAGTTGAACATTCTGTGTATGTAGATAAGGCATATAGAAAAAGTGGCATTGGGTCTTCATTAATGAAAGAATTAATCAAAATTGCAAAGGAAAGAGAGTATATGACCTTAATTGCTGGAATTGATGCAGAGAATGAGAAAAGTATTGCCTTGCATCAAAACTATGGATTTGTTCATGCGGGGACAATTAAGAAGGCTGGTTATAAGTTTAATAGGTGGTTAGATTTAGCTTTTTATCAATTGGAGCTTAATGGTCCTAAAAGGCCTACGGAAGAATAGATATTTGCGTTTTGCTTAGTATGTATTTTAGAAAGGTAGCATGGGAAAATTTCATGCTATCTTTTTTATTGTATGCATACATATCAAGTAACAAAAAAGGTTTTATACATTCTATATCGAAATTAAAGAATGTAATAAAACAATATAAAAAGAGGTGCGAATATGCAAACTGTCATTGAAGGAATGAAAGAAATACAATCTGGTCAAGTTGGAGTGATTGTGTCTTCTACAAAATTTGAAGATATAATTGCCTCCTATAATAATGAACTATATGTTCCTTTAGCATCAGCAGCAAAAGTGGCAATTGGATTTGCAGTAGCAAACATGGTAAAAAACAAACAAATTAGTTGGAATGATTTGCTTCACCAAATTAAATTTAATCCAAAAGAAGATAGTGCACAATTATATCCACATTTGCAAGGAAGAGATACAATATCACTCAGTAAAGCTGTTGAAGTGATGATAGCGTGTCATGACAGTTATATTGCAAAGGCGATTGTATTGCACTGCGGAGGATGGGATACTATTAGAAAGCATGTTTCAACGTACTTCCCTAACATACATGTTCAAGAAAACCCTAGAGATGAACAAAATGTTGGAGAGTTAAATGAAATACATTCACTTTTAGTGCAAATTTTTCGAGGGTATAAAACTGAGCCGGAATTATGGGAACCAATAATAAATGGAATGGTAAGGCAGCAAGGAGAATATGAAGGGATACCGTATTATCATATAGCTCATATGACAGGTGGATTGCCTACAGCAATAATAAATATTGGTATAATAGGGGTGTTTAACGAATTCCCGGTTCTTTACGTTATTGGGGGGAAAGATTTACCTAATCGAAGTGAAAATAAAGAAATAGATGAAGTTTTTGCAGTATCGTTGAAATACATATACAAAGAATATAGTGAAAGCATGCTAGGAGTGAGCGATTGAAAAGAAACTTAAAGACTTTAACAATCATTATTTTAATTTTAACGATTATTGCTCTTGAAGTTGGAATCGCCCTATATGATCACAATTTGTCATTAGATACAATTTACTTTGCAGCGATCCTTATTTGTATTGTATTGCTTTTTGGCACACGTGTTTCTGAAGAGAAAGAAAGTACATCGAAACGAGGGCGAAGAAAAATAGCTGTTATATTTTGGCCATCTATTTTATTGTCTATCGCTTGTTTTGCAGTTATAAGTTACATAAGGGTAGGCTATGTCTCTGTACCAGGGATAATTGGCTTTTCATGCTTTGTTACATATGGTGGATTCGTTTTGATTAGTATTTTAAAGGGGAAAAATAAAATGTAGCTTACTAAGTTGAAAGGAAGCAATGTATATGAAACATATAGAGAACGGTACACGTATTGAAGGAGAATACATTAAAAATAAAGTCATTCAATATAATATGTCCATCTTAACAGATGAAGTAAAACAGCCGATGGAAGAAGTAAGTCTCGTAGTAAAAAATGAAGAAGGAAAAATATTTGGTGGTGTAACAGGTACGATGTATTTTTATCATCTTCATATCGACTTTTTATGGGTTGATAAATCAGTTCGTCATGACGGTTATGGTAGTCAACTGTTACATAAAATTGAAGAAATTGCGAAGGAAAAAGGGTGCAGATTAATATTGCTAGATTCATTTAGTTTTCAAGCGCCAGAATTTTATAAAAAGCACGGTTACCGAGAGTATGGTATCGTTGAAGATCATCCGAAAGGTCATAGTCAGCACTTTTTTGAAAAGAGATTATAATAATATTATGTATACTGATTGATGGGAGAAAGCATATGTACACGTATAAATTGCAACAAGAACAACCAATCTGTGCAGAAAAAATAAAGAAGCTTTATGATTCTGTCGGTTGGTGGCCAGAAAGAAAAGAAGTCGATATTGAAAAAATGTTAAAGAATAGTATAGCCATTGGAGTATGGGAAGAAAATGAATTAGTTGGATTTGCTAGAGTCGTTTCTGATGGTGTTTTTCGAGCATACATTGAAGATGTTGTCGTACATGAGAATGTAAGAAATAAAGGTATTGGAGAGAAAATGCTTACAATATTACTTCCAGAAATATCTCATATTGATATTGTTAGTCTATTTTGCGGAGAGAAGCTAATAAAGTTTTACGGTGAGCAGCAATTTCAAGCAACGAAGCAAATTGTGATGCATCGTAATCAAACAGGGAAAGAATAAGAGGTGCCAATTAAAATGAATGCAACAAGAGCGTACTGTTTATCGAAAAGAAAAGCGACAGAAGATTCTCCAGGTGGCTGGAGTGCAACATGTATGAGGCTTAATAATAAAATATTTGCGATAGTAAATCATGAAGAAGGCGAAAAAGCTGCGATTACATTGAAGTGTGATCCAGAAGTCGCATTAAGAATAAGAGAAGATTATCCAGAAACAATTATTCCAGGGTATCATATGAATAAAAAACATTGGAATACCGTTTATATTCATAAGGATATAGAGCAGGAGCAAATTAATAAAATGATTGATTGGTCGTATGATTTAGTACTACAATCATTTTCAAAGAAAAAGCAGCAGGAGTTAATGGATTAATATGTATTAGGAGTGTGTGTAATGAAAGATTCGATTAAAGATACGTATGATAAATTAGCGAGTACATATAAAGAAAATCTAGATTTCGCAAATCCATATAACAGTTATTATGAAAGACCGGCGATGATGGAGCTTATTCCAAAGGAACTAGAAGGAAAAAAGATATTAGATGCTGGATGTGCAGCTGGATGGTATACTTCTCAATTCATAGGAAGAGGAGCAAATGTTACAGCAATTGATGTAAGTCCTGAAATGGTAAAAGCAGCAAAAGAAAATATAGGAGAAGAAGCGACGTTCCTTTGTCATGATCTGCAAGAAACATTGCCATCTGAAGATAATACGTATGATGTGATTGTAAGTTCATTAACTCTTCATTATATAGAAAATTGGAATCAAGTATTTCAAGAATTTCGTCGTGTATTGAAGCCAGGTGGAGAACTTATTTATTCTATTCATCATCCTTTTATGGATTTCACAAAGTTTCCATGTGAAAATTATTTTGAAAAACAGTTATTAATAGATACTTGGGTTAAACCGAATATTACTATTGAAGTCAAGTTTTTTAGAAGATCATTACAAGACATACTAAATGAAACTACAAATTATTTTGTATTAGAAGAGATAGTGGAACCGAAGGCAATTGAAAAAATGAAAGAAGTAAGCGAAAAATCATATTATTATTTAAATATGAATCCACATTTTCTTATCATAAAAGCAATCAATAAATAGCTAGTAAAATAACTTTGTTTTACTAGCTATTTACAGTTTTACATTACATATTAGGAGACTTTAAAATGAATACGAAACGAAATAGAGTAGTATATGCACTATTTACTATAGTTGTTATTATTTTAGGTCTTAGCTCAAGAAAGTTTGCTTTTGCACTACCACATCTATTAAATGATTATTTAGGTGATGCATTATGGGCATTAATGATTTTCACTGGCTTTGGATTTTTGTTTCCTAAAACAGAGACGAAGAAGTTGGCTTTTATTAGTTTAATGTTTTGCTACGGGATTGAAGCGAGCCAATTGTATCACGCGGAATGGATAGATAGCATTCGTGCAACGACTTTGGGCGGACTCGTGTTGGGATACGGTTTTTTGTGGAGTGATGTAGTGGCTTATACAATTGGTGTTGGAGTGGGAATACTGTGTGAGGTTATTTTTCGGAAGAAATAAGAATTGTAAAAGGGGTATTTGTAAATGGAACAAGCACTGGAAATTGCAAAGCTTTGGTTTCGAAATGAACATGTCACAGCTACTGTAATGCAACCAAAAGTAGCGAAGGTTTTATGCAAGAATAAAGAGTACATTTTAAAGAGAACGGGATCGATAAAGCAACTTCTAGTTGAATTCGATGTTTTGAAGCAACTGTATGAAAAGGGAATTAAAGTACAGAGAGTAGTAAAGACAGAAAATGATGAACAATATGTATTATATAAAGAAAAATGTTATTGCTTATATGAGTATGTTGCCGGAAGTGTTTTAGAAATTAAAGATACGGATAAGCTGGAAAGGCTAGCAAGTACAATTGGAGAAGAAATAGCTAATCTGCACAAAGCATTACATTCGGTGAATAGTGACCATGAGTTAATAAAAAGAGATTTATATAAGATGGTATTTGAATGGGCTATACCGATTTTAGAAAAGAATGAGTATGTTCATCGAGAGGTAATTCAAAAGATGGAGCGAATGCACGCAGCTTTCAAGGAAACGGTCCATTCATTACCGAGACAAATTATTCATCGTGATATGCATCTATCAAATGTCATCTTTAAAGATGATAAACTGGAAGGGTTTATAGATTTTGAGATTTTAGAAAATAATGTAAAAATATTTGATTTATGTTATTGCTGTACAAGTATATTAAGCGAGCTATTTAGTGATGAAAGATTAAGAGGGAAATGGTTACATATCGTTAGCAAAGTCTTTGAAGGTTATTATAAACAAAATGATTTAACGAAAGAAGAACGAAAAGCCATTTGGTATGTTATGCTTTCAATTCAAATTATCTTTATTGCTTATTTTGTCCAGTTACCAGATTTATTAAAGTTAAATGAAGAAATGTTCTTCTGGATTTTTGCTAATAAGGAAGCTATTGAAGAAGTTATAGAAGGTATCGTAAAGGTATGAAAAAAATAATATTAATTGGTTCTGGTGGTTCAGGAAAATCTACATTAGCAAGGCAGTTAGGAAATAAATTAAATATTAAGGTGCATCATCTTGATGCATTATTTTGGAAACCGAATTGGGAAGGTATTCCGAGAGAAGAACAAATAGCAGTTCAAAATAACTTAATTAAAGATGAGAAGTGGATTATTGATGGGAATTATGGCGGGACGATGGATATCAGACTGAATGCAGCTGATACAATTATCTTCCTTGATATTCATAGAACAATTTGTATTTATCGTGCGTTTAAAAGAATTGTAAAATACCGGAATAAAACAAGACCAGATATGGGCGCGAGATGTGAAGAAAGATTTGATTTGCAATTTTTTAAATGGATATGGAAATATCCTAATGCTAAACGACCTACAATTTTAAAAGGGTTAGAGCAATTGTCCGAAGAGAAAAAGGTTATTGTTTTAAAATCTCCAAATGAGGTTCGGAAATTTTTAGAGCACATATAATAATAGAATGTGACACAACAATTCTTTTTGGATCTTACCGATTAGTTTAATTAAACTAATCGTTTTTTATTATGAAAAATTTAACGCTTTTTGAAAATTGTATTTTGTAATGAGTATATGACTATAAATTCATATAAAATGAACGTTTGGAGGAATAGAAAATGACTAATGATTTAATTCAAACAATCGATTCATTAATGGTAAATATTCCAGCTGGAGAGGTAGTATTAAGAAATGATCGAATAAAAAAAGAATGGCTAGTGCAAATTCAACCATTTCTTCTTGCGAAGTATGCTGTAACAATCAAACTATATGATGCTATTACAAATAGTCCATTAAATAATTTTGATAAAAATCATAAACCAGTTGTCAATATTTCATGGAACGATGCCATTGCGTTTTGTAATGTACTTTCAAAAAAAAGCGGGATTAAAAGAATATTATTCTATTTTTTACATTTGTAGGTCAGTAATAAATATAAAGTTATACATGAAAAAAGTGTCTATATTAAATGATATAGACACTTTTCTGTTGTAAGAAGAGAAGAATTGTTTAAATGGAAAAAATGAAAATACTAAATGTGAATTTTGAGAACTAAGTCTACAATTTCTGCTGTACACTTTTATTTTATCCCGTATTAACCGACCGTAAAACCCCAACTAATTAAAGTTTTACTTTATGATTTCAGGATGTGGTTTTATATGTTAGTAATAATTTCACTGTTTCTGCACAACTTCTGCACATGCTTAGGCCAGTTCTATGTCATGATATATTCATAAAGTGAAATGTTTCACAAGGAAAAAATATATTTTCACTGCGATGTATGCATAATTAATACATACATCGGTACAAGTTTGTCTCTTGTTATTCTTTTACATCAAAGCCCACATTCCACTACAAAGTATAACAAGAAGGAGACATGAACATGAATAATCGATTTTTAAAACAACTACAAAACATGAAAATGAACAAAAAAAGTTTAGGAGCTGTAGCATTAACAGCTGGAATTATTAGTACGACACTTATTCCTCAAAATGCTTATGCGCACGGTTTTGTTGAAAAGCCCGGTAGCCGATCCGCTTTATGTAGTCCAACTTATGGTGCGCTAAATGTAAACTGTGGAAGTGTTATGTATGAACCACAAAGTTTAGAAGCTCCAAAAGGGTTCCCACAAGGTGGTCCAGTAGATGGACAAATTGCTTCAGCAGGCGGAAAATTTGGTGGTATTTTAGATCAACAAACAGCAAATCGTTGGTTTAAAAATACAATCACTGGTGGGGAAAATACATTTACTTGGAAGTATACTGCGCCTCACTTAACGAGTAAGTGGCATTACTGTATTACTAAAAAAGGATGGAATCCAAATAAAGCGCTAACAAGAGCAGATTTCGAACCAATTGGAACTGTACAACATGATGGTTCTGCAGCTTCAAATAATTTAACTCATAAAATCAATGTACCTACTGATCGTAGTGGATATCATGTAATTTTAGCAGTATGGGATGTAGCTGATACAGCAAATGCATTCTATAATGTAATTGATGTTAATCTTATTAATGATGTGAAACCAGACATAGAAGCGCCAAGTAGTCCAAACGGACTTCAGACGCAAAAAGTAACAGCGAATAGTGTAGAACTAACATGGAACGCTTCTACGGATAATGTAGGGGTAAAAGGATATCAAATCTTCCGTAACGGAGAGATGATTGATACAGTACCAGGGACTCATTTTATTGATAAGAAGTTACAACCAAGTACAGATTACTCTTATACTGTAAAAGCAATTGACGCAGCTGGCAATGTATCAAAAGAAAGTACAGCGCTTACAGTAAAAACGACAGTTGAGACTCCTGATACAGAAGCACCAACACAACCAAAAGGATTACATAGTATGGGAACGACAGCGTCAAGTGTGGATTTAATGTGGAGTCCATCTGACGATAACATTGGTGTAGACCATTATGATATTTATAGAGAAATAGAAGGATTAATGAAAAAGATTGCAACATCCAATACAACTTCTTATATGGATAAAAATCTGCTTGCTAATACTACTTATAAATATGTAGTGAAAGCTGTTGATGTAGCTGGAAATGAACCCGTACAGAGTGATATATTCACAATTACTACAAAAGCTGAAAGCGCTTCATATGAAGCGTGGGATGCAAAAAAAGCATATAAAAAGGGAGATAGAGTTCTACACGAAGGAAAAGTATATGAAGCAGTCCAGAGTTATCAAGGAAATGGTGATCCAAACTGGATTTATGCATTATCATTATGGAAAACAGTGTAAGCTTTACCTAGGCATGAACTAAGAGATGATGGGCTTTGATGCAAAAGGGAATCTTGAGAATTCGCTTTTCTATTAATAAAAAAGGGTAGTGTATGAATACATAAGATTCATATACTACCCTTTTTATTATGATAACACTTTCGTCATAAGTATGTGCGGAATGCCATCTTCCATAAATATATCAGAAGAAGTTTGATAGTCTAATTTTTTATAAAATCCTTCAGCTTGTGTTTGACCGTGTAGCTTCACTTTTGTAGCTTGTTCGTTACGAGCAATTTCTTCTAACGTTTGAATGATGACTTTACCTAATCCGTATGTACGATAATCTTTTAAAATACAAATACGTTCTAATTTTCCGACACCATCAACAAATCGTATACGCCCTGTGCCTACAGGAAGATCATGATAATAAACTAAAATATGTTTACATTGCTCTCCGATTTCATCGAATGTATCGAATTCATCTGTAAGAGGAACACCTTGTTCTTTTACAAATACTTCTTTTCGAATATGAAAGGCAGTTTCTAAATCAGTAAGTTCTGTTATAAGTTTGGATTGCAAAATGTTCAGTCCTTTCTAATGTAATCAGTTTGCGTTTTCCTAGTATATCATAATAAAGCACTATTAAGAGAAGAAGAACATACTAAAAAGCCAACTTTAAAAAGTTAGCTTTTATTACAATTTCTTTATCCCATTTTTAGTGCCAATAATTGCTGTACTCGTCATACTTATAAACAACCCTGTTTCAACTACACCAGTAATCATTTTTAATTGGGTGTGTAAATGGGCAGGATTAGAAATATGATTAGGGAATATACAATCGATAATCATGTTATTGTTATCGGTTATATAGGTTTCATTATTTTTTAAACGTAACGTTGTTTGACACCCTAAAGACTGAATTTTATTTTCGGTTTGTTTCCATGAAAAAGGGATGATTTCAACAGGTAATGGAAAATTACCTAAATGTGTTACAAGTTTCGATTCATCAGCAATGATAATTAGTTCTTTAGAGGAAGAGGCAACGATTTTTTCACGAAGTAATGCACCGCCACCGCCTTTTATAAGTTGTAAATTTGAATCAATTTCATCCGCTCCATCAATTGTAAGATCAAGACTTTGTACGTCGTTTAACGAAAGTAGGGGGATATTTAGTTGATGTGCTAATGCTTTAGTTTCCTTTGATGTTGGTACAGCTTGAAATGATAATCCTTCTTTTACACGCTCACCTAATTTTTGTATTGTCCAATATACAGTAGAACCTGTACCAAGCCCAATCTTCATGCCATCATTTACAAAGTTAGCGGCATATTCGCCAGCGAGCTGTTTTAAATTCATCTCTTTATTCCGCCGGACGCGGCCCGGCATCAAGACCTGAATTTTCAACTGTAAGTACCGGACGAACGACTATATCTTTATGTACGCGCATTTGACAAGATAATCGTAAATGATCTTCAATCCCTTTTTCCGTCATTGCATGTTTCTCATTCGCACTTGCTTCACAGAAATCACCTGCTAGTATTTCTACTCTACAAGTTGTGCAACGTGCATTCCCGCCGCAACGATGAAGAATGTTGACACCGCTATCTTCAATTGCTAATACTAACTTTGTTCCTTCTTTCACATCAAAAGTTCCCGCACCTTCAATTGTTAATTTTGGCAAATTTGTTCCTCCTCACGTAAAATTGTACATAACATATTTATGACCGCGAATTATTGAACATAAACATTATTTTTTTATATCCCCGTAACTTTTTTTTATGTTGAATCGTTTATTAAGTAAGCGCTGAAAAGGAGTGGTTATTTTGTGCACAAAAGTAACTCATGTTTTAAAGAATCATATCGATATGAATCATTCAAATATAGACTTTTTAATTGAGCAATATGGAGAGTTGAAAAGGTATTGTACATTTTTAACGAAAAACAAATGGGACGGCGAAGATCTTGCCCAAGAAACAATTTGTAAAGTTCTTCAAAAATATAGTAATAAAGATATTTGTATGACGCTTGTATATAAAATAGCTCGAAATCGTTGGATAGACCAGATGAAATCAAAATCAGTTCATGAAAAAATAAAGGAACAAATTACTTTTGAAGAACCACATGAGAACATTGCAGATTTGCATGAAATGGTAGGGAAAGTATTGTCTTCATTAAATGTACAGCAATCCGCAATTTTATTATTAAAAGATGTTTTTCAATATAGTATCGCTGATATTGCTAAAGTGTGTTCTGTATCAGAAGGTGCAGTGAAAGCTTCTTTATTTCGGAGTAGAAATAGGCTGAAAACTGTAAGTGAAGAAGGGATTGAGATAGTCGAATTCACAGAGGATATTGAAGTTGTTGTAACATCTATTCGTGAGGAAAGACCGGAATTATTAACGAAGCTTCTTCCGACAATAGATTTTACTAAGTTACCATCTAAACAGCCAGTCTTATTATTTAATGTGAAAAACCCTTCTTCCTACAGTTATATGCTTTACGCAGCATAACAAGTATTGGAGGGATTTAAAATGAATGCAATTCCATATGTAGTAGAACAAACAAAATTAGGAGAACGTTCCTATGATATATATTCAAGGTTATTAAAAGATCGCATTATTATTATCGGCTCAGAAATTAATGATCAAGTAGCGAGTAGTGTCGTAGCCCAATTATTATTTTTAGAAGCGGAAGATGCCGAGAAAGATATATTTTTATACATCAATAGCCCAGGCGGCTCAACGACAGCAGGTTTTGCAATATTAGATACGATGAATTTAATTAAACCAGATGTGCAAACGCTATGCATGGGCTTTGCGGCATCATTCGGTGCATTGTTATTATTATCAGGAGCAAAAGGAAAACGGTTTGCGCTCCCTAACAGTGAAATTATGATTCATCAGCCGCTTGGTGGTGCACAAGGGCAAGCAACAGAAATTGAAATAACTGCGAAAAGAATATTAAAGTTAAAGCATGATATTAATAAAATGATTGCAGAAAAAACGGGGCAACCGATTGAAAGAGTAGCACATGATACAGAAAGAGATTATTTTATGACTGCAGAAGAAGCGAAGGCATATGGGATAGTAGATGACGTTGTTACGAAAAAATAAGTTAAAAACAGGCTAGAGGATATGCTAACCCTCTAGCCTATTTTATTAATCTTTTACCCATTCATCAACTAGCGCTTGATTCTTCTTAATCCATTTTCGCGCCGCGTCTTCAGGATCTTTCGTTTTATTTAACTCGACCATTAATGTACCAAGCTGTTCATCGTTCATTTTCCATTTGTCAAAGTATTTTATGATATCCGGATGATCTTTTTCGAAACCTTTACGAACAGAGTAATAAATGTCATCTTTTTCACCATATACTTTCTTAGGGTCTTTTAAATATTTCAAGTCAAATTCCGAAAAGCCCCAATGTGGATTCCAAAGCGTAACAGCGATTGGTTTCTTTTTCGTATATGCTTTCTTTAATTCACTCATCATCGCAGCCTCAGAAGATTGGACAAGTTTTAGTTTAATATCATATTCCTTCATTGCTTTGTTCGTTAAATTCATAAGACTACTACCGGGTTCGATTCCGACAATTTTGTTATCTAGCTCACCTTTATGTGCATTTACATCTTCGATACTGTTAATGTTTTTCATATAAGAAGGGACGACTAGGCCAAGACCAGTACCTTCATACCATTTTGATTTTAAAACAATATCATCTTTATAACGATCGTTTAGCGGTTTATCCGTAACGGGTAGCCACACTTCTAAATTAGCATCAACATCACCGCGAGCGACACCAGTCCAAATTGCGGCTTTTTCTAAATACATAAGTTCAACTTTGTAGCCTTTTTCTTCTAATAAAACTTTCCACATGTTTGCGGTTGCAATATTTTCTTTCCAACTTGTTACACCAAGTTTAATTTTTCCTTTCGAATTTGCATTTGTTGCATTACATGAAGTGAAAATCATAGTAATAAATAATGCAAGGCATATAAACCAAATTTTCTTTCGCATCGAAAACCTCCTAAGTAACGTTTGCCTTATAAAATAAATGTATAAGTAAGCATTCTTATTATGAACGGAAACGAGAATTTTAAAGAAATCTTATGAATGTCATTTTTATGTAATATTTCTTTGTAAAATCGCAACACTATGTGAATAGATGGGTAGAAAAGGAGTAGTGACATGGATAATACAAAGGTGCGTGTTGAAAACGTAACAAAAGTATTCGGGAAACATCCGCAAAGAGCCCTTTCCTTATTAAAAGAAGGAAAAAGTAAATCGGAAATTTTAAAAGAGACAGGAATGAACGTTGGGGTGAAAAAAGCAACGTTTGAAGTTTACTCTGGAGAGATTTTCGTTATTATGGGTTTGTCTGGTAGCGGGAAATCTACGCTAGTTCGTATGTTAAATCAATTGATTAAACCAACTGCAGGTCATATATACATAGATGGTGAAGACATCGCAACGATGGGAAAAGAAGAGTTACGGAGAGTAAGAAGAACGAAAATGAGTATGGTATTTCAGAAATTCGCTCTATTTCCGCATCGTACAGTTATACAAAATGTTGCATATGGTTTAGAAATTCAAGGAGTTCCGGTTGAAGAGCGAGAGAAAAAAGCGTTAGAATCGCTACAGTTAGTAGGACTCGATCATCATAAAGATAATTACCCAAGTCAACTTAGTGGTGGTATGCAGCAGCGCGTTGGAATCGCAAGGGCACTAACGAATAATCCAGATGTATTACTAATGGACGAGTCATTCAGTGCATTAGATCCACTTATTCGAAAAGAAATGCAAGATGAATTGTTAGAGTTACAAGATAAAATGGAAAAAACGATTATATTTATTACGCATGATTTAGATGAAGCGCTTCGAATTGGAGATCGTATCGCATTAATGAAAGATGGAGAAATTGTCCAAATTGGAACACCAGAAGAAATTATGATGAGCCCCGCTAATGAATTTGTAGAAAAGTTTGTTGCGGACGTGAATTTAGGAAAAGTAATTACGGCTGAGTCTATTTTAAAACGACCAGAAACTTTATTAATTGATCGTGGACCTCGTGTAGCCCTTCAAATTATGAGGAATGCAGGTGTCTCAACTGTATATGTTGTAAACAAAAAGTATGAGTTTTTAGGTATATTAACTGCGGATGATGCGAGTAAAGCAGTACAAAAACAGTGGCCGATTGCTGATTTATTACTTAATGATATTCCGCATGTGTATTTGGATACTTTACTGGAAGAGACATATGCAAAAATGGCAGAGATGAAATATCCGTTACCAGTAATCGATGAGAAGAAAAGGCTAAGAGGAATTATTAAACGTGAAAGTGTCATTCAAGCTCTTGCAGGAAACATTGAGGAAGAGGTGAAAGACGATGAATAGTATACCGCGGATTCCATTAGGGGAATGGGTCGACTCATTTGTTGCAAGTTTATATGAGCACCTTGAAGGCTTATTCCGAGGATTCTCTTATATTATCGGCGGATTCGTTGATTTACTCACTAATTTTTTAACAATAATACCGGCCATATTGATGATTATCATCCTTTGTTTCCTCATTTGGTACACAACGAGAAAGGTATCTTTAATTATTTTTACACTGATCGGTTTATTATTTATTTTAAATATTAACTACTGGGCACAGACGATGCAAACATTAGCACTCGTACTTACGTCTGTTATTATTTCAATTATTGTCGGAATTCCAATTGGTATATTAGCATCTCAAAATGAACGTTTCTCAAAATTTTTAAAACCAACATTAGATTTTATGCAAACAATGCCTGCATTCGTATACCTTATTCCAGCGATTACATTTTTCGGAGTAGGTGTAGTACCTGGAATTATTGCATCAGTAATCTTTGCAATGCCACCGACAATTCGTTTTACTGACTTAGGAATTAGACAAGTTCCAGAAGATTTAATTGAAGCAGCGAATGCGTTTGGATCCACGGCATCACAAAAACTATTTAAAGTACAATTACCACTTGCAACCGGAACGATTATGGCTGGTGTGAACCAAAGCATTATGCTTTCGTTATCGATGGTTGTAACAGCATCACTTGTAGGAGCTCCAGGACTTGGAGTTGATGTATATCGCTCTGTAACACAAGTTAATATCGGAATGGGATTTGAAGCTGGATTAGCTATCGTAGTAATCGCAATTATATTAGATCGAATTACACAAGGGTTCCATACGAAAAGAAAATAATGAATAAAAAACACACTTTTATAATACAAAGTGTGTTTTTTATTGCATCCAGATCACATACGAACGATAACAGAACCTCCAGCTGGTGCACAAACTTGGTTTTTTTGTTGTTTCATTGATTTAATTAATTGATTATTTTCCTCGATTAATGAGATTAATTTAGTTAATTGATTTTCAAGACTTGCGATACGCTGCATCATATATTGTGAATCATGATGCAATGTATTCCTTGCGGGATGAGGGGAATAAACATACTGTTGATTTATATTTGGATTCCAATGAGGATACATTTGAATCGTTCCTCCTTCAATAAATTACGAAGCTTTCTTATAGTAAATGCCTATGTATAATTAATAGTTACTTGAAAATTTTCCAATATAAAAGGAGTATGTACAGAAAATGGAAAATATTATATGTGAAGTTACAGTACATTTTTGGGGAATATTTAAGCGAGATAGTGCGTATATTAATACATTCAAGTAAATGTATGTTATTTAGGGAGAAATGATGGGAGGAGATGTAATTTTGGCTAAAAATAAAAAAAGAAATGATGCTTTGGCAATAGGTGTCGGTATAGGGGTTGTAATTGGTGTATTTCAAGGGCACTTTACAAATAATTTAGTAATCGGAATTGTGATTGGGATTATAATTGGGATTGCGTTTTTGAAGAAATAATGAGATGTAAATTCATTTCAAAAATTATTGTATAAAAAGAATGAAAATTCGGAATGCGAAACCTGTTTTTCCTTTTTTTGTGATATTATATATGAAAAGGAAGGTGATGGATATGTCAACAAATAATCAAGTAGAACAAAACTGCTTCATTTGCAAAAAACATAAAGGAAATATTATAGTTCCAGGTGGAGCTATTTACGAAGATGAACTCGTTTATGTTGGACATGTCCATTGGGATAATGAAGAAACATACCTTGGTTATGTCATGATAGATATAAAAAGACATGTACTTGGCCTTGCTGAATTAACGGATGAAGAAGCAAAAGCGTTCGGACTTATAACAAGTAGGGTAAGTAAAGCGTTAAAAGAAAGTGAGGGAGCAGAACATATTTATGCTTTTGTTTCAGGGAATGGTGTACCACATATGCATATGCACATCATACCGCGTTATCCAAATACACCCAAAGAGTTTTGATCACCGACTGAAGTAGCGAAATGGAATGGTGCGCCATATGGTGACGCAGAGAAAATCCAAAAACTATGCGAAAGAATACGAAAGTATATGGTGAGTGAATATGCATATAACAAATAATAGACAATATTCATGGGTTGGAAATACAGAAATGTGCTTAGGAGAAATTTCAGTTAAGCAATATGGTGATATTGTACTTGGTAAATACGGCGGGAATATAAGCGCCGGAGCAAAAAAGAACGAAGATGGCGCGTTAGTTTGGTCAAATGGTGATTGGGAATTTGCAGCTATATTAGATGGACATAATAGTGCGGAAAGTGTTGATTTAGTAGTAAATACAATCGAAAAAGAATATGAAAATATAAAAGTAATTTTGAATGAACCAATTAATACAGTGTTTCAATCTGTTGAAAATCATATACTGACAATTTTTCAGGCATCTTCATTTAAGGAAAAGTGCAAAAAAATTAAAGGTGAAACAGCTTGCTTACTATGTGTAAGGAAAGAAAATTATATATGGTGGCTTTCTATCGGTGATTGTTTAGTGTATGTATTTCATGAAGAGTTACATAAGTTAGGACAATATGCATTAAATCAACGTCATTTTTACGAATGGATTGGAAATGTAAACACATTTGATTTACCTGTTCCTTGCTATTCATCAGGTATTCGTGAATTACGTACTGGAAAGAACCGAATTGTAATGGTGACAGATGGAGTATTAGAATGCGGGGAACGCCGATATGAAATACCTGTAAATTTGTATAATACTATTAACAGAAATGATAAAACACTTAAAGAAAATATTCACAATGTTTTAGAACACGTGCATCATCAGTTGGGACGTGATAGTGCGACTATAATTAGTTGGGACGTTGAAAATAAAGAGAATGTTACGTATCCGAGTGATCAGCCGGAGAAAATGAAAGTAAGAAAATAAAAGGATAGGTTTTTTTGTCAATTAGAAAAATAACTCTATTAATTTTATGAGTACTATCTACATTCATTTTGAAAAAATAGCAAGAAAAAGGTTATACATCCCGAAGAAAAGGATGGGAAATAGATTGTTGTTGTACAATACATAAAACATGTCTTGATAAAACTACTACTAAAGAAGTAAGCATAAAGAAAATGAAGATATTATCGAAACATTAAAAAATTATATAGTCCACTTTGTTACGAAAACATAATTAATTTAATAGGAGGGAATGCAATGGGCAACTCTACTATTTGGATTATAGTTATTAGTATGATAATTGGAGGATATTTTTTAGAAAAGTTTTTAAGGAAAAAATTAAATATGACAAAGGGAAATGTTTGGATATATAAACATGTAAATGGTTTACATGTAAAATTAGAAATAGGTCTTTTTATCATATATCTTATAGTAAGTTTTATTTATCTGTTCAAAGTAGAAAATGCTAATATAGGAATTGCTGCACTTACTTATTTTGGAGCAATTTCCTTATTACGCGTATGGATGGAATGGAAGTATAACAGAGAAACAAAGGAATATATTCTTTCTATAATTGGATTCTTTGCATTTGTTTTTATGGTTTCAATGTTACTTTATTTTGATCCTCTTTCTACATATTAATATCGTTTTGTTTTTTTATGATGAATATTTAAAAAGAGTAGCTACCATTATTTATCTTGATAGTTACTCTTTTTATTTATAACTTCCTAAAGCTCCTCAAAACAAGATATTCCCACAATCTCCAAGGAAGAATCTTCTTCGCAAAGATCATAAATTTCACACCTTTACCGATTGGATATCGTAAATTTGTACGCTTAGATTCAGCAATTTCTACAATTTTATTAGCAACATCTATCGGATTACCAAATGTATCACTACCGCTATTAATATGTTTTTGTATTTTATCCATATACTCTTTGTAAGGAGATGTTGTATCAGATTGGTTTTCAGCTAGTTGTTTCCCAACCTCCCATATGTTTGTGTTATAAGAACCTGGTTCAATTAAAGCAACATCTATTCCGAAAGGTTTTACTTCTAAGCGAAGCGATTCACTCCAGCCTTCTAATGCATATTTTGAAGATACATAAGGAGATAAACCAGGGAATCCAACTTGGCCGCTAATGCTGCTTATATTAATGATTTTTCCACTTCTTTGTTTTCTCATATACGGTAAGACAAGCTGGGTAATTGATATAGCTCCAAATAGGTTCGTTTCAAATTGTTTACGGTATTCCTCTACTGGAATTTCTTCTACAAAGCCGCCATTTGCATATCCTGCATTATTAACAAGTAGGTCTACTTTTTGTATTTCTTTTAAAAATAATTGGAAGTTATGTATAGAGTTTTGATCGGTTACATCTAATTGTTGAATTTTTATGTTTTGTTGTAAGTTGAGTTGAGTAGCTTGAGATAGTAAGTTCACTTGTTTTTCAAGGTTCCGCATTGTAGCGATAACTAAATAATCTTTTTTTGCGAGTTCGAGTGTAGTTAATAGTCCAAATCCACTTGAGGCTCCTGTAATTATTGCGATTTTTTTATTCATTTTCCGCCAGCTTTCTTTTTCTTTTATCATAACGAGTTATGATAAGAAAATCTATTATTCTTACATTCAGTATGAAATCAATTTGTATGTAAAAAAGGGGATTATAGGGAATGAGCGTATATAGAGTAGTGTATATTAATATGATAATGAAATGAGGGAAGAAAAATGGTCCATGTGAAGGATGTATTAGCAGATCAATTGTTGGCGAATGCAAACGATCCTAGTTGGTATATCCCATTTTCAGATGCAGTGAAAGATCTATCTGAGAGGGAAGCTTTCTGGAAACCGAATGAAGAGAGTAACAGTATAGCTGAAATTGTACAACATTTATTGTATTGGAATTCTACGTGGCAAACTAGATATAAAGAATCGAATGTGAATGCTGTGCCCGCTATTGGTGATAATAACAAAAGTTTTATGCTTTCAAATAATCAAACTTTCGATGAATTACGGGAAAAACTACTAGAAAAACTGTTACAATGGCAAAATCTTATAAATGAAGAAAAGGTTGAAAGTGATGTAGTAGGACTTCCTGTTTCTGCAAAGTGGTGGGAAGTGTTAGCGAATGTAACAACTCATAATGCATATCATATTGGGCAAATTATTTACATCCGAAAATTACAGCAGAGCTTTGATAATGAATAAGATAATAGTTCTCAAATTAGGTGAACAAAAGTGGACAAAACGAGACAAATGTCTCATTTTGTCCACTTTTTTATTATGAAAGAAAAGAGAAAACCTATTAAAGCAAGGATTAGAATTTGGCACGGTACTTGCAATATAAAAGACGAACAAGAAAATAGGAGGGCTGGACATGTTAAAAACAACTGAAAGTAAAGGGAATGAAATTACGAAAGAACAAGCTCGTTGGATGTACGAAAAAATGTTAGAGATTCGTAAGTTTGAAGATAAGGTGCATGAATTGTTCGCGCAAGGCGTTTTGCCAGGTTTCGTTCATTTATACGCAGGTGAAGAAGCGGTAGCAGTTGGTGTATGTGCCCACTTAACGGATAGTGACAGTATTACAAGTACACATAGAGGTCATGGACATTGTATCGCAAAAGGTTGTGATTTAAATGGTATGATGGCTGAACTTTTCGGGAAAGCGACAGGATTATGTAAAGGTAAAGGCGGTTCCATGCATATTGCGGATTTAGATAAAGGAATGCTTGGTGCTAACGGCATTGTAGGCGGGGGTTTCCCACTTGCTTGCGGTTCAGCATTGACAGCTAAATATAAAGGAACGAAAGATGTAAGTGTTTGCTTCTTCGGTGACGGAGCAAATAATGAAGGAACATTCCATGAAGGGGTTAATTTAGCGGCGATTTGGAAGTTACCAGTTATTTTTATTGCAGAAAATAACGGTTACGGTGAAGCAACTACCTTTGAATATGCTTCAAGTTGTGATTCTATTGCGGATCGTGCAAAAGCTTATAATATTCCAGGCGTTCAAGTAGATGGAAAAGATCTTCTAGCTGTATATAAAGCTGCTGCAGAAGCAGTGGAACGTGCGCGTAATGGTGATGGTCCAACAATTATTGAATGTATGACATATCGTAATTACGGTCATTTTGAAGGTGAAGCGCAAACATATAAAACATCAGAAGAAAAAGAAGAACATTTAAATGAAAAAGATGCGATTGTGAATTTCCGTAAGCATTTAATTCATGAGGGTTTATTAACGGAATCTGAACTTGTTGATATGGAAAAAGCAGTAGATGATGCAGTACAAAGATCCATTGAATTTAGTGAAAATAGTCCATACCCAGACGATGAAGAATTATTAAAAGATGTATACGTTTCTTACAAATAAGAGGAGGGTGAAAAAATATGACTAGAACAGTAAGTATGTCAACTGCAATTAATGAAGCAATGAAAATCTCAATGCGTCGTGATGAAAATGTAATTTTAATAGGTGAAGACGTTGCAGGCGGTGCACAAGTTGATCATCTGCAAGATGATGAAGCTTGGGGTGGTGTTCTTGGTGTTACAAAAGGGCTAGTACAAGAATTTGGCCGGAATCGTATTTTAGATACACCAATTTCTGAAGCAGGTTATATGGGAGCTGCGATGGCAGCTGCTGCAACTGGGTTACGTCCGATAGCTGAGTTAATGTTTAATGATTTTATCGGTAGTTGTCTTGACCAAGTATTAAACCAAGGTGCGAAATTCCGTTATATGTTTGGAGGTAAAGCAAAAGTACCCGTTACAGTACGTACGATGCATGGCGCTGGTTTTAGTGCAGCAGCTCAGCATTCACAAAGTTTGTACGCATTATTTACGAGCATACCAGGTATTAAAGTTGTTGTTCCTTCCACGCCGTATGATGCAAAAGGCTTATTATTAGCAGCAATTGAAGATGATGATCCAGTAATCTTCTTTGAGGATAAAACACTTTACAATATGAAAGGTGAAGTGCCAGAAGGATACTATACAATTCCATTAGGAAAAGCAGATATTAAACGGGAAGGTTCTGATGTAACAATTGTCGCAATCGGAAAGCAAGTTCATACAGCGCTTGCAGCTGCAAAGCAATTATCGAAAAAGGGGCTTGAAGTAGAAGTAATCGATCCACGATCTTTATCACCGCTTGATGAAGATACGATTTTATCATCTGTTGAAAAAACAAATCGTCTTATCGTTATTGACGAAGCGAATCCAAGATGTAGTATCGCAACAGATATTGCGGCAATTGTAGCGGATAAAGGTTTTGATTTGTTAGATGCACCCATTAAACGAATTACAGCACCACATACGCCGGTTCCGTTTTCACCACCACTTGAAAAATTGTATTTGCCAACGCCAGAAAAAGTAATTGAAACTGTATCAGAAATGATTGGAGACCAATCTTTATTACATGTGTAATAAAACGATGTGAAGGGAGAGAGAAACATGGCTGTAGAAGTTGTAATGCCGAAGTTAGGTATGGCGATGAAAGAAGGTATTATTACGAGCTGGAATATTAAAGCAGGCGATAATGTAGCAAAAGGAGAACTGATTGCTAGTATTAATTCAGAAAAAATTGAAACGGAAATTGAAGCGCCAGTTGATGGTACGGTACTTGATATAGCTGTAAGTGAAGATGAAGGAGTGCCGCCTGGTACTGTAATTTGCTACATCGGTAAACCGAATGAAAAAGTAGAAATGCAGGAAAGCACACATGTTGTAGAAGAAAAAACATCTAATATAGAAGTACAAAATGTACAAAATCAAGAACCAAATGGGAAAGAAGTATCGAAGCAAAGAATTAAAATTTCACCTGTAGCGAAAAAAATTGCAAAGTCTGAAAATCTGGATATCAAGGCATTAGTTGGTACAGGTCCTGGCAGAAGGATTACAAAGGCAGATGTATTAAAAACACTTGAGGTAAGAGGAATCGTCCCGGAAATATCTGAAAAAGAAGAAAGTAAAGCCATTCCTGTTACTGGTATGCGTAAAGCAATCGCAAATCGTATGCACGCAAGCTTACAAAATAGCGCACAATTAACGTTAACGATGAAAGTAGATGTAACAGATTTAGCTGCTTTACATAAAGAAATAGCGGAAGTTGTACAAAAAAGATACGATAATAAATTAACCATTACGGATTTCGTCTCGCGTGCTGTTGTATTAGCACTTGGAGAGCATAAAGAAATGAACAGCGCTTATATAGATGATGCAATTCATCAATTTGAACATGTGAATTTAGGCATAGCAGTCGCATTAGAAAAAGGATTAGTCGTTCCAGCTATTCGCTTTGCAAATAATTTATCTTTAGTAGAGTTGTCTAAAGAGATTAAGGATATGGCACAAAAGGCGCGAGCAGGTAGCTTAAGTAGTGATGATATGCACGGAACGACATTTACAATTAGTAATTTAGGTAGCTTTGGTATTGAATATTTCACACCTGTATTAAATACACCTGAGACTGGTATTTTAGGTATTGGCGCAATTGAACATGTTCCTGTATATAAAGGGAAAAAATTAAAAAAAGGTAGTATGTTACCTTTAAGTTTAACATTCGATCATCGTGTACTAGACGGTGCACCAGCAGCTGCATTTTTACGCACAATTAAATATTATTTAGAAGAACCTATAACAATTCTTTTATAAAGAGAAGGTGAGAGAATGAGTAAATTAGTTGTAATTGGAGGCGGACCAGCTGGATATGTAGCGGCAATTACCGCGGCTCAAAATGGAAAAGAGGTCACTCTTATTGATGAAGCTGACCTTGGCGGAACGTGTTTGAATGTTGGGTGTATGCCGACGAAATCATTGTTAGAAAGTGCAGAAGTGCATGACATTGTGAGAAAAGCGAATGATTATGGGGTTACGCTTAATACAGGAAGTATATCAATTGATTGGGATCAAATACAGGCAAGGAAATCACAAATCGTAATGCAACTCGTCCAAGGAATACAATATTTAATGAAGAAAAATAAAATTAAAGTTGTAAAAGGAAAAGCGAAATTCGAAACGGATCATCGTGTGCGAGTTACATACGGTGATAAAGAAGATGTAGTAGATGGAGAACAGTTCATTATAGCGGCAGGTTCAGAACCGACTGAATTACCCTTTGCTCCATTTGATGGAAAGTGGGTTTTAAATAGTAGCCATGCAATGTCCATAGATCATATACCGAAATCATTATTAATCGTTGGCGGTGGTGTAATAGGGTGCGAGTTTGCAAGTATTTATAGTCGTCTTGGAACAAAAGTTACAATTATTGAAATGGCACCACAATTATTACCTGGTGAAGATGAAGATATCGCACATATTTTAAGAGGAAAACTAGAAACTGATGGCGTAAAAATATGTACAGGGGCAGCTTTAAAAGGATTAAATAGTTATAAGAAGCAGGCATTATTTGAATATGAAGGAAGTATCCAAGAAGTTAATCCAGAATTTGTTCTCGTTTCAGTCGGCCGAAAACCACGTATACAACAATTAGATTTAGAAAAAGCAGGCATTCAATATTCAAATAAATGAATTTCTGTAAATGAACATATGCAAACCAATGTATCACATATTTACGCAGCTGGTGATGTAATTGGTGGCATCCAGCTTGCTCACGTTGCCTTCCATGAAGGAACGACGGCAGCATTACACGCGAGCGGAGAAGATGTAAAAGTTAACTATCATGCTGTACCTCGTTGTATGTATACCGCTCCAGAAATTGCTAGCGTTGGTCTAACAGAAAAAGATGCAAAAGAGCAGTACGGTGACATACAAATTGGAGAATTTCCTTTTACAGCGAACGGAAAAGCGCTTATTATTGGAGAACAAACGGGGAAAGTAAAAGTTATTGTGGAACCTAAATATCAAGAAATTGTTGGGATTTCTATTATCGGTCCACGTGCAACCGAACTAATTGGTCAAGGAACTGTAATGATTCATACGGAAGTTACTGCCGATATTATGAGAGATTATATTGCAGCGCATCCGACTTTATCTGAAGCGATTCATGAAGCGCTATCGCAAGCAGTAGGGCATGCTGTACATGCTTAAATGGAATTATAATAAACCACTATTCTCTAAATGAATAAGAGAATAGTGGTTTGAATTTTTACGGAAGAAATTGAATATCCTATTATTTTTTTACGTCAATAGCTGAAGTTTTATCGTTCCATTCAGGAGCTAAATTAGCAGTTTTACCATACCAATCAGCGTGTTTAAATACAACACCTTTTCCATATCCTTGTGTAGAAGTATGCTCCCAAAGTGTCGTTGAATAACTTGCAGAAGGTGAAGCCGTACTTACAGAAGAAATTCTGTCGTTCCAGCTAGAAGGTAAGTTTTTAAAGCCACTGCTCCAGTAAATGTATTGTCCACCTTTATTTATATGTTCATAAAAATCAGTACTACCAGCGCCGCTACCTAAAGGATTAATTTTATTTTTAAGTGCTTTTTTATCCTTTTCAATATAAGCATCCAATGTTTCTCTACTAGTAAAACCGTAAGCTAACCAATCTCCATTTTCATTTTGCTCTGGTAATACCATAGTAATTTGGATGTCTTTTTTATCTTGATCACTTAATTTTGTAAGTGAATTAACGTTCTGTTCATCCACTTTTAAATAATCAAAAGACTTAATTGTGTTACTTTTTTCTTCAGCACTTGCTACTCCTAGTCCTCCAGTTAATGCAAATCCCGCTACTAATGTACCTGCTACTAATTTCTTCAACATATAACCATCCCTTTTTGTTTGGATTTTTGTACAGGTGAATCTTGTACAGCTAAAATGTATTATAATTTTATACTTTTGTAAATATTCTGAAGTTTTAGAAATAATAGGCGGAATATTTACAGTTTTACATTTTTTCTTTAGAAAAAATAGTTATTGGAATGATATAATAAGTGGATATATTGTTTTTACTGGATGTAAAGATGTTTTAGGAGAGGTGTCATTGAAATATTTTACAAGAGATTGGTATAAAAAAATAAATTTTTAGAATTTTTAAGTTTTATAGAGTCTATAAAAGAATGGTCGGAAATGGATATACAAAGTTTAAAGGAAGAAATAGAGGAAAGGAAAATAGATTTATTAAAATTCCTTCCTGAATCGATATACTCAATTATACAAAACATCACAATTAATTCAGAGTGCCCATCAGGTGAATTGAAAAAACGTATGCGAGAGTGGTCAACAGATTATGAGAAAAGAGTGGAATAATTAGATCAATCATACGTAGAATATTTTAATTCCATTGAGAAAAAACTTCCGTCAAATGTTGCTCAGTTACACAAGACATCACTACAAGATAGTGTAATTAAAGTAGTAAAGAGAAAGTCAGAAGATATTTTGTCTATCATATTAGATTGCATTGGTACTTTTAGTGAATTTGATAAACTTGAAATAACTTTTATCCCGCATTAACGGGCAGTAAGACACCCACCTCAAAATGCAGCGAAAGCAAAGAAGTTAGGTGGGAATTAACTGCCCGTAAAAGCCCGATTGGTTAGAGCTAATAATCAGTGGGAGATGAACAAAACCCCCACTGATTAAAGTTTCACTTTATAGGAGTAACAAAGTGTTCTATGCCGGAAAACTTTGAAAATGCTTGGTGGTTATATCATGAAATAGCTCTTACTGAAGATGGTTTTGAACTAGGTGTTTTATTTGACTCTCCATTTAGAGAAGTGACGATTTGCGCGGCAGATGTATTACTTGTGAAGAAATAATGTTGTATGGAGTATTACAAACGTTTGACATAATAAAAAAATAAAGTTATTGTAGATACATGAAGTCTACAATAGGAGCTGTATTATGAAATATTCTAAAGCTACAAATTATGCTCTTCATACAATGCTTTTTCTGGCAAAGGCTACACCAAATAAGTTAGTTAGTGTTCACCAATTAGCAGAAATGCAAAATGTTTCACCAACGTACTTGTCTAAAATACTAACTAAGTTGACGAAGGAAGGGATGATACATTCATCATCTGGTCCAAAGGGCGGTTACTCGCTTAGTAAGAATTGGGAAGATATTTCATTTTTAGATATTATACATGCAATTGAAGGTAAAACATCATTGTTTGAATGTTGTTTACATGACAAACCTGGATGTTTAATTAATGAAGTAATGCTTGCAGCAGAAGAGAAAATGGAAGAAGAGTTACGAAATCAAAAAATCGTAGATCTTGCGAAAAAAATAAAAGTGGATTTTTAATCTGCTTTTATTTTTAAATTAATTAAGGATAAAAAGACTCTTTGATATCTTTAATTGTAGTTAGAAAATGATATGAAGAAGGAGAGAAGATGATGACTAAATTTTGGAATGATCGATATAAATCAGATGAATATTTTTACGGGGAAGAACCTAATACATTTATTAAAGAACAAGCATTTCGTTTAGCAAATCACAATAAAGTAATAGCTTTCGCGGAGGGAGAAGGTAGAAATGCTGTATTTCTAGCAAGACAAGGGAACGAAGTAACAGCTATTGATTATTCGGAAGATGGATTAGAGAAGACAAAAAAATTGGCAGAGAAGCATAACGTAAACGTGCATACAAAAAAAGTAGATTTATTAGCTGATAGTTTGCCAGAAAATGAATATGATGCAGCAATTATGGTATTTGGACATTTTCATGATGATTATAAAAAAATGATATTAGGTAAAATGATACAAACGATAAAGCCTGGTGGTTTAATTATGTTTGAAGTTTACTCAAAAAAACAAATAAACTATGGTACTGGTGGACCAAAAGATGTTGATATGCTGTATGATCCAATTGATATCCTTACTTGGTGTGAAGAACATAAGGTAATTCATTTCTTTAATGGCGAACAAGAGCGAATTGAAGGGAAAGGGCACACTGGTTTAGCTGATGTTATTCAAGTTGTTATTAGAAAATTATTATAAGTGTTAATGAAAGTTAAATGTATGAATGTAAAAGACCAGTCATGTAAGACTGGTCTTTCTATTTAGATACTAAATTATCAAGCTTCCAATATGTATCTGTTAACGGCGCTGCTTTGCTATCTATGTATAAATACATATTATTTAAATCTTTTGGTGAAGTTTTCATATTAAATTCAATGTCAGTAGTTAAAGAAAATTCAGATGGAACTTTTTTAGCATTTTCATTTTGTATAACTTTACCTTCGTATTTTTCACCCGTTTTGTCATCTTTTATGAAATATTTTATTTCTGAAAGATCTATCGTTTGTCCGTCAACACGAGCGTTATTTATAGTAACGCGAGCTGTGAGACGCCACTCTTTGTCTATTTTTTCGAATTTAGCATTTTCAACAGTTGCTCTATAGTATTCGTTTTTAAATATTTCCCCATAGTGCATTGCATTCTTTTCGAGAGCGCTCTTTTCTTGTTTTGATGTAGTATTGCTATTACATCCTGTTAATATTCCAGTAAATAATAATGCTGTACATGTCGTTTTGATTAATGGTTTCATAGTAATCCCTTTCTGTATTAAAAAGTAAAACATAGGAATAATTTTACATCAATAGGAAGGTGAATGGAAGTGTTTTTGCGTAATATACAGATATATATTTATTTGGTTGTCAAGTTAACAGGATAGAAAGAGGGAGAAGACTGTATAAAACGGAATAAATAAGAATTGAAAATATTGTAAAATGGAAGAGGCATGCATATAATTAAAATAAAGTTTAAGTTTCTGAATCTTCAATAACGGTGGTGATGACATGTTTACTGAAGAGCGTCGAGAGAAAATTTTAGAGCTACTTAATACAGATGGAAGAGTAATCGCAAAGGATCTTGCGGAAAGATTTGATATGTCTATTGATTCTATAAGAAGAGATTTGTCTATTATGGAAAAGGATGGTTTATTAAAAAGAACGCACGGAGGTGCAATTGAACTTACGCGAGTGAGAAACTTAGCTGCGGAACCAGCTAAACGTTATAGTGATAGCTCAATGTATGAGGACACAATTGCAAGAGTTGCGGTATCTTATATACAAGAAGGTGATTCAATTTTTATTGGTGGGGCTTCCGTTCATAATGCGATGCTGAAATATTTACCAGAAGTATCATTTACGGTTATTACGAATTCTATAGAAATAGCTGGTTATCTACGAGAATATAAGAATATTGATACGTATTTAATTGGCGGAAAAGTAAAACCTTCAGGGAATATTACTGATACACTTGCCTCTGAATTGATAAGTAGATTTTCTATTGATCTTTATTTCTCTACAGGTGGAGGCATTTCATTACAAGGTATTAGTACTGCAACACCTGAAGTTGCTTATTTTAGTAAAAGAGTAAGTGAAATTGCTAGAAGAAATATTTGTTTAGTTCCACATAATAAACTTGGAATAGATTGTTTTATAAGAGGAGAGTCTCTAAAAGAAATTGACATTATTATAACTGACGAAGAGGCTAGTAAAGAAACTGTTCAGGACTTTGAGAAACAAGGTAAACAAGTTGTAATAGCGCCATTATATTGATTTGAAAGGAGTTTGACATGATTGTAAAAGAGCAAGAGTTTTATATAAATGGATTAACTTATACAATTCGTTCTGCAGCTGAGAAAGATGCTGAGCAGTTATCGAAAATTAGAGTTCAGATTGATGGAGAAACTGAAAATATGGATAGAGATGCTGGAGAGGGATTTATAGATAATCTAGGATTTCAAAAAATAATAAAAACAGATAGTGAAGAGACTAAGAATCTCTTTTTAGTTGCAGAAGTGCACAATCGAATCGTTGGATTTTCAAGATGTGAAGGATCAAATTTTAAGAGATTATCTCATAAAGTGGAGTTTGGCGTTTGCATTTTAAAAGAGTTTTGGGGATATAGAATGGGGAAGAGCCTATTACAACAATCTATTAAATGGGCTGACGAAAATGCAGTGAATAAAATATCTTTACAAGTATTAGAGACAAACGAGAAAGCTATTCATCTTTATAAAAAATTAGGTTTTGAAGTAGAAGGCATTTTGAAAAATGACAAAAGACTATCGGATGGAAAGTATTATAATACGGTAGTGATGGGAAGATTTACTAATACTTTTCATGAAAGAGGTGAAGAAGTATGTTTTACAGAAGGAAGTACTATGTAGTGAAAAATGAATTCATAGAAGTATTTAATGATCATTTCAATCACACAAACTTACCTAATCAGTTAAAGCATGGTTCTAGGCTAATAGGACGCTGGATGAAAGATAATAAGAATGGTACGTATGAAGTATTTGCCATATGGGAATATGATAGTTATGAACAGTATAAAGAAATAGAATCGAAAATTAGAAGTGACGAGAGGCATATTAAAAGAATACATGAACGGTATGAAAAACATGGTGGGAAAGAATATGTTTTACAGGAGTACATAGTAGAGATGAAAAATGAAGAGTTAGTATGTACTGTAAAGTAATAGAGGGGTGAGGGATAATAGGAATGAAAACAAAATTATATTTTAGTTTAGCATCCACTATTTTATTTGCAATAGCCGTGATTGTTTTCTTTATAAATGGTAATCCACAAAAGTGGTTTTGGTTATGTATTTTCTTTGCGTCCATTATACAAAATATAGTGCTACTAAAAAAGAATAAAGAAATGCATTAGGATATTCAAATTATTAACATATTTGTGTCGTCTTTCTAGTTTTATTGAAAACGCTTTTATTCAGTTTTATAATAAAAGTATGTTTTATAAATCTCCAAAACAATTAAAAGGGAGATGATACAATGTTAGCTTCACCGTTTTACTTACATACATGGAAAAAGTTTATTGATGAAGGAGTCCTTGATTCGAACCGTATAAACGAAAGAATTTCAGAATCATGGTACCGATGTAAACAAGCAAATGTGAATCCTCATATGAGTAAAGGTCAGAAAATTTTGTCTTCTGTTTTTTTTCAAGAACAAAAGAAAAAGAGTGAAATTTTCCTTGATATAGCATTACCTCAAATACAAAATATGAGAAAAACCATTGATGAACTACAAATGATGGCATTATTAATCGATCCAGATGGTTATGTTCTATCGTTAAGTGGAAATAAACAAACGTTAAAGCGAGCGAAACATATTAATTTTATTGAAGGTGTAAAATGGACGGAAGCAGCTGTTGGCACAAATGCAATTGGAACAGCGCTAGAAATTGAAGAAGCTATTATGATAAGTGGTACTGAACATTACTCCGTGGTATCTCATAGCTGGAGTTGTGCGGCCGCTCCCATTCATAACGATGACGGGAAATTAATTGGTGTTCTAAATTTCTCATGTCCAATTGAATTTTCGCATCCATATATGCTCGGTATGGTAACTTCAATGGCACATGCAATAGAACGTGAATGTAGCATAAGAGTTCATCAAAATGAATTACACTTAATCCATCGTTTTTTAGATGTCATTGATAGTGATGAACAAGTAGTTATTTGTAATCATCGAGATGTTATCGTTTCTGCGAGTAAGAGCGTTCGTGAACGAATAAATAATTGGTCAAGAATGAAACTTGAAGAGTTAATGTACCATGGATTGGAAACTAAATTAGAGATACCAGTATATAGTAATGAAAGAATGATCGGGAAATGTATGTATTTAAAGGAAAATAAACAAATGAATACATATTCTGCTCTCACATTTATAAAAGGGATTACTTTTTCAGGAGTTACCGGGACAAGCAGAGCATTTCAACACACACTAGAAGAAATTAAGCTTGTTTCACCGACTGATGCTAGTGTGTATGTATGTGGTGAGACAGGAGTAGGAAAGGAATATGTTGCGAGAGCGATTCATGAAAATAGTCCAAGAAAAGACGGGCCCTTTATAGCTGTTAACTGCGGTTCTTTGCCTAAAGAATTAATGGAAAGTGAATTGTTCGGTTATGCTGAAGGTGCATTTACAGGTGCGCGACGTCAAGGATATAAAGGGAAATTTGAACAAGCAAACGGAGGAACATTATTTTTAGATGAAATTGGTGAAGTACCACCAGAGATGCAAGTAGCATTATTGCGTGTTTTACAAGAACGCACAATAACTCCAATTGGGAGTTCAAAATTGGTACCAGTAAATATTCGTATTATTACTGCCACACATAAAGATTTACTACGGTTAGTAGAAGAAGGGAAATTCCGTCAAGATTTATATTATCGTTTGCACGTTTATCCGTTATATGTTCCATCGTTAATAGAAAGAAAAGAGGATATCCCATATTTTATACAACACTTTTGCGAACAGAAGAATTGGAATGTTGTATTTCCAAAGAGTATATACAATCAATTTTTACAACATACATGGCCCGGAAATATTCGGGAACTAGTAAATGTATTAGAACGCATTTACATTTTGTCGCAAGGACGGGAAATATGCGAAAAACAAGTAGCTTTTTTGTTACAAACAATGAGGGGAAATCAACAACAACTTGAGTTACAAGTTGAAAATAAAACAGAAGATACATTACATTTTCGCGAAAAAATACAGCGTGATAGCATGATTGAAGCATTACAAAAGACAAATGGAAATGTTTCGTTAGCTGCAAAACTATTAAATGTACCCCGTAGTACATTTTATAAACGAATGCAAAAATATAAGTTATAAAGTAGATTTTTGCAATCTACTTTTTCTTTGTGGGCTCATGTTCTGTCGGAATGTGCGCTTACCGGGGAAATAATAGAATTGTTAGAAATTAATTTCCGGAAGGGGGACTTATGTGAAGTATATTGAAATTGGCATCGGGAATAGGTGGTTTGTTCGAACGGAAACTGAAAATAAAGATGGGACTGAATTTGAAGAACGAGGTATTATAAAACCTATTTATTTTGAGTCTTTATACGTACGTATTTGGTTTCGGAAAACTTGTTTTATTTTTGATACGAAAGAGGGTTTTAAGAAAGATAAGAAGAGAAGGGTTGAATATAAATTTATTGTTGGAATTGTAAGTAGACTGAATAAAGAAAAAGTGGGCTAACATGCGTAGTTATATTGGACAGGAAATTCTTTTGACTTATATCAAATTCATGAAAAGCACATTTACTAAATATAAATTGTTAATAAAACCGCTAAGAAAACTTAGCGGTTTCTTTTTAAAAAGGGAGGGTTTGCGTATGAATAGGATCGTAACTGTTTTACTTGCAATTATTATAATGGGGTATTCCATTTATAGTTGGAATGATACTTCGGAACTGAGTATGCTAATTTTACAAACGCTTTTAGGGTTTATGTTAGTTAGCTTAGGCGTGCAAAATTTTAAAAATAAAGAAAATAAAAGTATGGGCATCGCTTGACTACTCGTTGCGTTATATTTAATTGTTGTATTGTTAGTAAAACATTTTGCATGAATAAGTATTTAAATTATTTATTCATGATTTTCTTATTACGAAAAATATTCTCGCAATAAAAGTTAAAATTCCACTTGTATTTCACTATATAAAATATGGCATAATGATTTAGTTAAATAGAAATGGATAGGGTATTTGAGAGGGGCAGTATAATGAGTTTTGCAATTGAAATAGTAATAAAAGCACCAATGGATATTGTATGTGACTATATAATAGAAGATGAAAAAATAAAAGAATGGAATACGTTTATAATAGAAAATCGCTATCCTTCAAATATGGATAAAGAGAATCCACGTGTAGGAGATAAATATATTTCTGTTCAAAAAGTAGGTAAGAAAACATTTGAGGCAGAAGTAGAAATTCTTGAATACGATACACCCCATATTATTTCACTAGGTAGTGAAATGAAGCAAGGATATTCAGCAATGACTTATATGTTAGAAGAAGATGAGGAAGGTACAGCACTAACATTAATTTCAGAATATGAACCTAGTAATTTTTATTATAAAATGATGTATAAGTTAACAGGCTGGATTTCACGAGGTTTAACTATAGAACAAATGGAACGTCTAGCAGAATGTGTAGAAGCTGCTTATCATAAAGAAGATTAATATTAAAAATATATTAAGGTAAAAGCGTTACTCAATCTCATGAGTAACGCTTTTACTGTTTGAAAATTTTTTCATTGAAAATCTCAATAGCTCTTTCATATATTTCTTTATAAACACAAAATCTTTCTGTTATCCAATAATTAAGTTCAGAAGATGTAATGATTTGTTCTCTTTTCTTACCTTGGAAATATCGTTTTAAAACATTATCATTAATAGAAGTTGGAATACCATCGATATAACCGAAAATCTGAATTTTCTTTAATACAGGAGATGTACGCCAATCGTTAGACCTTGAAATAAGTTCTTTCATATTTGATAAGTGTATTGGTTCTATGTGTAAGGTTTTTGTGGGACCTGGATTTCTAGTAATTTCAATCTTATTATTTGAGACTTCATAAGTGAAAGTTTCTCTTACATTACTTACTTGAAATGATTCATAAAGTGGGTAAGATTGGAATAAAGGTGCACAATAACCAACATCAACATAATAAGGTTGGTCTAAGTTAACCCGTAAGCATAAATGTCCGGGATCCATATACATATAATGAACATTAAAACCAAGATTTGATAATAACCAATGAAATCCAATTGAGTGCGTCCAACAAGTACCCCCGAGACCTTTTGTTGTAATACGGTATATGTATGTCTCAATGGAAGGAAAAAAATGACCTGTTTTATTACCTTTTTCCCAGTCAATTATTTTAGTAAGAGTTTCCCACTTTACTTTTTCTTGATGAGCTTTAATAAGTTCATTTAAAAACCTTAAGCTAGTATGCTGTTTTGTAGCACCTAAAAATGATAGAAAACTATTTATTAGTTGTTCTTGAGACATTTTCTTGTCCTTTCTATATAGGAATTGTTATTGGTATTATTATACAATAGATGTCAGGAAATAAAGGTATTTACTAATGAAGTGGGGGAGAATTTTATGTCTATGTCGCTATATTATAAAAAAATCCGTGAGCAATTAGGACATGAACTAATATTCATGCCAAGTGTAGCTGCTGTTATAAAAAATGGGCAGGGAGATATTTTGTTTCAATATCCTGGCGGGGAATACTGGAGTTTGCCAGCTGGAGCAATTGAACTTGGGGAAACTCCAGAAGAAGCAGTAATTCGGGAAGTTTGGGAAGAAACAGGATTGGAAGTACAAGTAAAAAAACAAAAAGGAGTATTTGGAGGAGAAAAGTACCGCCATATATATCCGAATGGTGATGAAGTAGAATATATTGTTGTTGTGTTTGAGTGTGAAGTTACTAGTGGCGAGTTGAAATCGATAGATGGTGAATCGTTAAAACTAAAATATTTCTCTTTATCTGAAAAGCCCCTTTTAGCATTGCCTTACCCAGATAAAATATTTTTATAGTTGTAAAATAGCACACCGTATTTATTGCAGGTGTGCTATTTATATAACCCCGTCGTATACATCTCCGTCAACGAATACACAATTTCCTCTAAGTTAATCTTTTTGTCGTTTTGCATAATAGTCCAAAGAAACGATTCATTCATCGCGAACCAACCGCGTGCTACAATCTCTTTATTTAAATTAGGTTGTGCCAATCCACTTTCTTGAGAGTATGTAATATCCTGTTTAATGCTTTTTATAAAACGTTCCCGAATCTCATCCCATTTTTGCCGTATTTCTCTTGATAATCCTATCGCTTCCTCTACAACTTGCAAAATAGCGCGTTCTTCATTTGCTAATTGCAGGAATGCTCTAACTTGATTTTGGATCATTATACGTGCTTCTTCTTTTGTTTGTGGAGAAAAAGAGCGTTCAGCGATATTATAAAAACGATTCATAACATCTTCCATTAAACTAATTAGGAAATCATCTTTGTTTTTGAAGTATACATATGCTGTACCATATCCGGTTTCTGCATGTTTAATAATTTGTGTAATTGTCGTTTTTTGAAATCCGTTACGTATAAAAATAGTGTAACCAGAGTGTAATAGTTTCTTCTTCGTTTCTAAGGAGCGGTGTTTTCTTGATGAAAGGGTACTGTTTTTCAAAGAATCACCTCTTTATACTGAAATATCTGAAAATATAACTGTATTGTAAAAGAAATTCATATATAAAGTCAACTGACATAATATCATTGACGTCGTATCAATTGAGGTGATATATTTCAATTAGTTAGAATAAAAAGAAAATTAAGAGAAGGTGACACCATGTATAAAGAACCATTTCAACCGAATTATGAATATGCGCTTGAATGTGATAAACATGATGAACTGAAAGATTTTCAAACTGAATTCTATAAAAAAGAAGGAACGATATATTTAGATGGAAACTCATTAGGACTACTTTCAAAAAGAGCAGAGAAATCGTTACTTATTTTGCTAGATTCATGGAAAGAGTATGGCATTGACGGCTGGACAGAGGGTGAGCATCCGTGGTTTTTTCTCTCGGAGAAATTAGGTGAGTTGACTGCACCTCTTATTGGAGCTTTACCAGAAGAAACCATTGTAACCGGTTCTACGACGACGAATATACACCAAGTGATTGCCACATTTTATGAGCCGAAAGGAATACGTACAAAAATTCTTGCGGATGAATTAACATTCCCATCAGATATATATGCACTTCAAAGTCAAATTCGTTTAAAAGGATTAGATCCAGATGAGCATTTAGTAAGAGTGAAAAGCAGAGATGGTAGAACACTTTCTGAAGAAGATATTATCCATGCGATGGAAGATGATATCGCTTTAATTTTATTACCTTCTGTTTTATATAGAAGTGGTCAAATTCTTGATATGAAACGTTTAACAACGGAAGCTCATAAATGCGGCATTCACATTGGATTTGATTTATGCCATTCAATAGGATCTATTCCGCATCATTTCAAAGATTGGGATGTCGATTTTGCTGTTTGGTGCAATTATAAATATTTAAATGCAGGACCGGGTAGTGTTGCAGGCCTTTATGTAAATAGTAAACATTTTAATAGACTGCCAGGATTGTCTGGATGGTTTAGTTCTAGAAAAGATAAACAGTTTGATATGGAGCATACATTAACAGCTGCTGATCATGCAGGTGCTTATCAAATTGGTACACCGCACGTATTAAGTACAGCACCATTAATTGGTTCACTTGAAATTTTCAAAGATGCTGGTATTGAACGTTTACGTGAGAAATCTTTATATATTACGAGATACATGCTGAATTTAATTGGACATGAATTAAAAGATTTCGAATTTACAATTGGAAATCCATTAGAGGATGAAAAACGAGGCGGGCACATTTATTTAGAGCATGCAGAAGCAGCACGTATATGTAAAGCACTAAAAGCAAATGGAGTAATTCCAGATTTTAGAGCGCCAAATGGGGTGAGACTTGTGCCGGTCGCTTTATATAACACATACGAAGAAGTGTGGAAATCTGTACAAATATTAAAGAAAATTATGAAAAATGAAGAGTATAAGCAGTTTGAAAATAAGCGAGAGGTTGTGGCATAAATATGAAAACATCAGAGTGGATTGATATTTCACAACCGCTAAATAATAATATTGCAACGTGGCCAGGAGACACACCGTTCTCGTATGAAGTTTCATGGTCAAAAGAAGAAAGTGGCTCAGTAAATGTCGGAAAGTTAACGATGAGTATTCATACAGGCACTCATATTGATGCACCATTTCATTTTGATAATGATGGAAAGAAAGTATTGGATTTAGATGTTCAAGTTTATGTTGGCCCAGCACGGATTATTGACGTTTCTAATCTTGAAAGCATCGGGAAAAAGGAATTAGAAAGCTTTCATTTAGAAGGTGTAGAACGATTATTATTACGTACATCTTCACATGGAAAAGCTGAAGAATTTCCAGAGGTGATCCCTCATTTACGTGCAGACATAGCGTCGTTTCTTTCAGAGAAAGGTATTCGTTTAATCGGAGTAGATGTACCATCAGTTGATCCGCTAGATGATAAAGAATTAGCAGCGCATCATCAATTATTTAAACATGGAATTCATATTTTAGAAAATGTCGTACTAGATCATGTAGCAGACGGTGATTATGAACTTATTGCATTACCACTTGCATTAACTGATGCAGATGGAAGTCCAGTTCGAGCCGTTATTAGACCAATATAAGTAGAATCATATAAAAGGGGCGTTTGGCTAATATGAAAGAAAATGAAAAAGTAATTATGGAAAAAGGGATTCATACGGATTTTAAAGAGAATATGACGTATGGGGAGTATTTACAATTAGATAGTTTACTATCTTCTCAAAAAAGATTATCGGACCATCATGATGAAATGTTATTTATCGTTATTCACCAAGCAAGTGAGCTTTGGATGAAGCTCATTTTACATGAGCTAAATGCGGCGGTTGAATCTATTAAACAAGATAAATTACAACCAGCTTTTAAAATGTTAGCACGTGTATCAAAAATTCAGTCTCAAATTATTCAATCTTGGGATATTCTTGCGACATTAACACCATCAGAATATATTGAGTTTCGTGATTCACTCGGTCAAGCTTCAGGTTTTCAATCGTATCAATATCGTATGATTGAGTATGCACTTGGCTATAAAACGCCACACGCATTAAAAATTTATGAAAAGGATCCAGAATTACATGCACGACTTCATAAAGCGCTACATGAACCAAGTCTATATGATGTCGCGATTCAAGCATTAGTAAAAGAAGGATTCCCTATTCATAAAGATGTGTTAAACCGTGATATTACGCAGCCTTATGAAGAAGATGCAACAGTAGAAGCAGCATGGTTGGAAGTGTATGCGGATGTGAAAAAATATTGGAATTTATATCAGCTTGCTGAAAAATTGATTGATATTGAAGACTGGCTACAACAATGGCGTTTCCGTCATATGAAAACAGTAGAAAGAATTATTGGGCATAAAATGGGTACAGGTGGATCCTCCGGTGTTTCTTATTTAAAGCGAGTACTTGATCAACAATTCTTCCCAGAGCTTTGGAATGTTCGTACGAAATTATAAAAATAAACCTGTCAGTTCATTATGGCTGACAGGTTTATTTTTATTTGAGCACAATTATGTTTAAAATGAAGGAACAAGATATAATAAATGGAGTAACTATTTAAATGGAGGTAAAGTTTTTGGATTTCAAGCAACTAGAAAATAAATTCGAAAAGAAAAAAGTGAATACATTTCTTGTTTATCAAAAAGGGGAATTAACAACTGAGTATTATAAAACACCCGAATGTGCAAATAACTTATATAAAATAAATTCGATTACAAAAAGTATCGTATCTTTATTAATTGGTATTGCAATTGATAAGGGCTATATAAATGATATACATACATCAATTACAGAGTGGATTGAAAATGTACCTGGGGAAAAACATGATTTAACGCTATATCACTTATTAACAATGACTACTGGTGAGGACTGGAAAGAGTTTGGGAATGGAGTAGTATTCCCAAATGACTTTGTAGAATCAGAGAACTGGGTACAGTACATATTAGAAAAGCCAATAATTGAAGAACCTGCTACAAAAATGAATTATAATTCAGGTTCTTCTCATTTACTGAGCTATATTATTCAAGAAGCTACTGGAATTTCGACAGAGCGGTTTGCAAAGAAATATTTATTTGATCCATTAAAAATTAACGAATACGAGTGGCAACAAGATCCGCAGGGTATATATGTAGGTGGCTTCGGTATGAAAATGAAATCTACCGATTTATTAAAATTAGGAAAATTATGTTTACAAAATGGATATTGGAATGGGAAAGAAATTGTATCAGCGCAATGGTTAGAAGAGTCAAGCAGGGCGCAATTTGAAACATATGAACATGTCGGCGCATATGGCTATCACTGGTGGGTATTACATAACGAAAGATTTCACATACCGTATTGTATATATTTTGCTATGGGATATGGCGGACAATACATTGTTATCATTCCTCAATTAGAAGTAGTAGCTATTATAAGTAGTCATATGCCAAAACGTGGGCTCGTTCCATTAAAACTATTTATTGAGCATGTACAGGGAAACTCCAATTATATATAAGAAAAGGAGGGAATGTATGAGGGATGAAAAAACTTTATCTTTATTTAGATTCTGTTTAAGTCTTCTAGTATGTAGCGCCATTATTACGCAATTCATAATTAGGGCACAAGTGAAGCCGTTTAATCCAGTTAACTTTTTTAGTTTCTTCACTATCGAAAGTAACATTTTAGTTGCATGTATTCTCCTTTTAAGTAGTATCGTAACAGCTACATTTGGTCGCTCAGAGCAGTTTGGTATACTTCGTGGTGCAGCAACGGTATACATACTTACGACTGGACTCATTTATTTTTTATTATTAAGAGGGTTAGAAGAATCACTTCAAACGGCAATACCATGGGTAAATACTGTGCTACATTATATCATGCCGATTACAATGCTTTTAGATTGGATTTTAAATCCACCTATTAAGAAAATCACTTGGAAACAATCTGCAAGTTGGCTCTTATTCCCGTTTTTTTATGTGGTATATAGCTTAGTACGTGGTCCAATCGTGAATTGGTATCCATATCCGTTTTTAGATCCAAGAATAGGTGGGTATGGTAAAGTACTTTTATACAGTATAGGGATAGCAGTTGTAATTGGCGCTATTTGTATATTGGTAAGATTTTTAGGGAATCGAAACTTTAGAAAAGAATTTTAGAAATGCAAGAACCCCCACTGTGTCTGTTTTTAACAGTGGGGGTTTCACTTTATCTACTCGTCTTCTGAAACGACATCTTTATAAATTTCTCCGTCTTTGTTTCAAATTCTACATCAACAAAAACACCATATTCTTTTCCATCTTCACGTAACCACAATTTAAATTTTTCAACAGTTATTTGAACTGTTTTGGGTTTTCTACCTATATGAAGATAGTCAATAATTTCTGCTTTTGGGTATTGTTCTTTCGTCTTTTCTACGGCTAGCTTACCCCATTTGGCATACGGTGGCTGCGCATGAACAATTGATGAGCCTGTATATATATTTGAACATGTTGTTAGGAACAGAATGACAAGTGCGACACGCTTTAACAATTTCTTCATGATGAACTCCTTTTATCTTTTTTGTATATTGTTTACATATTTTTTCAACGATATTAGTTTGGATTTTTTTGTCTTCTTTACATAAAAGCGAGGCTTTTACAAAACATAACCAAGAAATCATTTCCGTAATTAAGGAGGAAAAATTATGCGTCAAAAGGCTATTTTTAAAATAGCAGTTTTACTTGCGTTCATAGGGCTGTCTTTAATGGTCAGTAGTATACAACTAAAGAATGTAGAAGCTTTTTCTAATCAAGTCATTCAAAGAGGGGCATCTGGCGAAGATGTCATTGAACTGCAATCTCGTTTGAAATATAACGGATTTTATACGGGAAAAGTGGATGGTGTTTTCGGATGGGGTACATACTGGGCACTTCGGAATTTTCAAGAGAAATTCGGATTACCCGTTGATGGTTTAGCTGGAGCTAAAACGAAGCAAATGCTCGTGAAGGCAACGAAGTATGACAAGTCAACTGCTAATAAAGGGACGACAACGAATAAAGGAAATAGTGGTGGCACTGCACAGGAGAATAAACCACCTCAAAATAAAGGGACAAATGTTCCGAACGGTTATTCTCAAAATGATATTCAGCTTATGGCAAACGCAGTATACGGGGAATCACGTGGTGAACCGTATTTAGGACAAGTTGCAGTAGCTGCTGTTATTTTAAATCGTGTTACAAGTGCGTCGTTCCCAAATACTGTTTCAGGTGTAATCTTTGAGCCTAGAGCATTTACAGCGGTAGCCGATGGACAAATATATTTAACGCCAAATGAAACAGCAAAAAAAGCAGTTTTAGATGCGATTAACGGATGGGATCCAACAGGAAATGCTTTATATTATTTCAATCCAGATACTGCGACTAGTAAATGGATTTGGACTCGTCCACAAATTAAAAAAATCGGTAAACATATTTTCTGTAAATAGAGTGGAGGTGGGACAATGTTAAGAGGTATTATCATTGTATTATTAACAGTCGGTGTAGTAGGAACAGGATACTGGGGCTATAAAGAGCACCAAGAGAAAAATGCGGTTTTAATTCGAGCGGAAAATAGTTATCAACGTGCATTCCATGATTTAGCATACGAAGTCGATTTATTGCACGATAAAATTGGTACAACACTTGCGATGAATTCACGATCATCTTTATCACCTGCACTAGCGGATGTATGGCGTTTAACATCTGAAGCTCGCTCGGATGTAGGGCAACTTCCTTTAACATTAATGCCATTTAATAAAACGGAAGAATTTTTAGCGAATATCGGTGATTTTAGTTACCGTGCAGCCATTCGTGATTTAGAAAAAGAACCGTTAAATGAGCAAGAATATAAAACGTTGCAAACTTTATATTCAAATGCAGGAAATATACAAGATGAACTAAGAAAAGTACAACATCTTGTTTTGAAAAATAATTTACGCTGGATGGATGTAGAAATGGCACTTGCATCAAATCGCGATCCAGCAGATAACACAATTATTGATGGATTGAAAACTGTAGAGAAAAACGTAACATCATATTCTTCTACAAACTTCGGACCGACCTTTACAAGTGCGCAAAAAAATAAAAAAGGTGGATTTGAAGCGGAAGGAAAGGCAATTTCTAAAGATGAAGCGGCGAAAATTGCCAAATCGTTTTTGAATTTAAAAGGAAATGAAAAAGTAGATGTTGAGAAAAGCGGAAAAGGTGCGAAAGAATCCTTCTATAGTGTGAAAATTAAAGATGAAGCAACGAACAATGAGTTCTATATGGATATTACCGGAAAAGGCGGATATCCAATTTGGGTTATGAATAACCGCGAAATTAAAGAACAGAAAGTTAGTTTAAACGATGCAGGTAGTAAAGGTTTGAAATTTTTAAAGGACCATAAGTTTAATAATATGGAGCTTTATGATAGCTCTCAATATGATAATGTTGGTGTATTTACGTATGTAGTAAATGAAAATGGAGTACGAATTTATCCAGAAGCAATCCAAATGAAAATTGCTTTAGATGATGGTTCTATCGTTGGGTTCTCCGCAAAAGAATACTTAGCGTCACATCAAAAGCGAACAGTTCCATCGGCAAAGCTAACTGCAGCAGAAGCAAGAAAGAAAATCAATCCGGATGTAAAAGTTATGGAAGAACGTAAAGCTTTAGTAGTCAATGATTTGCATAATGAAGTACTTTGCTATGAATTTATAGGTACTTTAGGAAAAGATACGTATCAAATATTCATTAATGCTAATAGCGGGGCCGAGGAAAAGGTAAAGAAAATGCAAGCTGTTGAAAAAATTTATGATTAAACCTTAATAGTGAAGTGGTGAAAATAATGAAAACTCTAATATATATATTGATGCTTTGCTTCGTTATAACTGGATGCAGTATTGGAAAAAAAGACAATCCAAACGAAAAGTCGGAACAAAAAAATGTTTCAATGAAAAATGTTAATTATACGAATAAATCAAATAAGCCAAATGAAAAAGCAGCAGATCATTTAGCATCTTTAGCAGCAAGTTTGCCAGGTGTGAATGATGCAACAGCGGTCGTTTTTGGAAAATATGCTATTGTAGGTATAGACGTAAAAGCAAAACTTGATCGAACTCGTGTTGAATCAATTAAATACTCTGTTGCAGAAAGTTTAAAAAATGACCCTGACGGTGCTAATGCAGTCGTTGTAGCAGATGTTGATACGTATGAACGCCTAAAACAAATTGGAAAGCAAATTAAAAAAGGAAAAACAGGTGAAGGTATACTAGATGAATTAGCGGCTATTGTGGGCCGAGTAATGCCACAAGTTCCAAATGATATGATTGAAAATAGAGAAACGAATCCAATTAAAGATAATGATAAACAATTACCAAAAGATGAAGAACAAGAGTTAAGAAAAGAACAGGATGATCAATCAAATAATCATTTGAATAAATGAAATTAACCTCGTACTTAATTGTACGAGGTTTTTGAATGTAATATTAAATATTCAGTTTATTTTCAAGGGAATATATGGTTTAATTATGATGGGAGGGACAACTGTTATGATGAAAAAAAGCGCATGTATATTGTTTAGTTTATGCTTAGGTTTCAGTATGACAGCGTGTGAACAGAGAAAAGAAGTGAAAAATCAAACAGCAACTTCTTCTACTGTGATGGAAAGGCAACAGAAAGATTCTATTAATATAAATCATTTCTCGAACATAAATGAAGGAATGACTTATACAGAAGTGAAAGATTTAATTGGTTTTGAAGGGGATTTACTTATAGAAGAAGGGGTAGAACATTCTACACAAATTAAACAAATTTTTGCTTGGAAAGGAAACGATCCAAATTCATTTGTTGAAATTACCTTTTTAGATGGAAGAGTGCATTCAAAAGCACAGCAAGGTATAAGTTAATAAGCTAAAAAATGGGAGAGTTTAGCATGAACATACACACAGGGGAAATTCAATTAGTTCCGTATAAGGAGAAATATAAAGAAGTTATACAAACATTTACTTTACCAAGTGAACAAGTCCAGTTTACATCAGATCCAAGCGCATTACTGGAGAAAGCAAAAAGTGATCGTACAAAAAACGTGATTGTTATTTTAGATTACAACGGGTTACCTGTTGGTCTTTTCGCATTGCAAACAGGAGATAGAGTAAAGAAGTTCACTGATAATGAGGATGCTTTACTTTTAACATCATTTTCTATTAATCACAATAGACAAAGAAAAGGATACGCTAAAAATTCATTGTTATTATTAGAAGAGTTTGTAAAACGTTATTTTCCAATAAAAAATGAAGTTGTACTTGCTGTGAATGAAAGAAATATTCCTGCACAAAATTTATATGCAAAAGTCGGCTTCCAAGATAAAGGTTTTAGGAGAATGGGGCCAATTGGCCAACAAATAATAATGCATTTACCTATAATGGAATAACGAGATAAAAAACTTACTCTTGAATATTCATGTAGTAGGTTTTTTTATTTTAACAATATATAATATATGTATATAAAATGAAACAGAAATGAAGGATATAAAAAATGAATCAAGATAGAAAATGGTATATTGTTGGGGGAAGAGTGATTAAAACTGGGATTGCAGTTTTTCTTACAGTGTTAGTTTGTGAATTTTTTAACATCCCAACTATTTTTGCTGTAATAACAGCAATTGTTACAATTGAACCAACTGCAACAGACTCAATAAAAAAAGGACTTATTCGCTTTCCGGCCTCAACAATTGGATCGGCATATGCCATGACTTTCACATTTTTCCTAGACCACCAAGCAATTTCTTATGCATTAGCTGCAATGTTTACGATCGTTACATGTCAAAAACTAAGGTTACACGCGGGAACTTTAACTGCTGTAGCTATGATTCCAATTACGGCAGATCATTATTTTACTGCATTTTTAATTCGTTTAGCTACTACATCTACTGGTATTATAGTATCTACTTTAGTGAATTTTTTCATTTTTCCACCCCACTATACGAAAACGATTTTTGGATGCACAGAGGATCTATTTGCTAAAACAGCAAATATTATGGAAGAATGGATTGCTGCATTAGTTGCAGGAAAAGGTATGAAAAATGAGACTGCTCAGGATTTATCTAAATTGACTTTATTATTGCATAAGGCGATACAATTTGTTCAATATGAGCAGAAAGATTGGAAATATCATCAACATACAAAGAAGGAAATGCGAAGCTTTTTAACTATGCAGAAGCAACTTCATATATTACAACAAATCATTTACCATATAGATAATTTAGCTCGAGTGTCAATTGAGACTTGTGACTGGTCACAAAGTGAAAAGGAAATATTACAACGAACAATTCATTCTATAATTGCTATATTGAGAAACCGTTGTAATGAAATTAATGAGGAACATTTTAAACTTATTGCTGAATTAGACAAGCAATTTTGGAGTTATAAAAATGATTTAAAAGATTATAAACCAAATCATTATCATCACCATTTTTCAAGTGAATCTATTATTTTATTTGAGGTATTATCTATTCATGATATGTTAGAAGAATTAAAACAAATATCCGAGAAATATGTGTGGGAAAACCGATTCAATTGATAAGTTCATTTTACTGTGGGGGGGATAATATGACACTTTATATTGCATTACTAAGAGGAATCAATGTCGGTGGCCATAAAGTAATCAAAATGGCTGATTTAAAACGAGTGTTTGAATCAATAGGGTTAAAACAAGTGAAAACATATATACAAAGTGGTAATATTGTGTTCGAATCTGAGGAAGGTATAAACTTTCTAAAGGACCGAATACAATCTGAAATAAAAAAAGAATTTGATTTCGATGTTCCAGTCATGCTAAGAACACATGATGAATTTATAAATATTATTAAACAATGTCCATATGAAGTTCATTCATTGTTAGAAGGAGAAAGTGTTCATATTGCTTTTTTAGCTAATGTACTTTCTGAAGAAGAGAGTAGTCAATTGCTTACATTTAAAAGTGAACTTGAAGATTGCTATATAGATGAGAAGGTCGTTTATTTATTTTTCAAAAATAGCATTCGAAATTCTAAATTAATGAACCAGTTTCAGAAGTTACATACACCAGCTACAGTTAGGAATTGGCGGACTGTGAATAAATTAAAAGCAATTGTAGAGAGTATGTAAATATAAAAAGATGAGGTTTTCTACATGTAGAAAACCTCATCTTTTTACTTATATTGTTTTGCAACTATGAGTTCGACAATAGGATAAATAAAGAATGAAGAGCAAATTGCGATGAACAGGGGGAGGTTTTTTACTCCATCTAAATTAGCCCCCATAGAAAATCCTTCGGAGAAGATTAATAAAAGGAACATTACAACTACAAGCACAAAATACGCAATTTTAAAGCTTTTATATGTAATTTGTTGTCCCATCTCATCTTGACTTTCTTCTGACACACCGCGGGGATCTCCCCATGTAATATGATTAAGGAGGTAGCTAAGTATTAAAGCGCTTGAGAAAATGGTTCCACCTAAAATTACACCTTCATTGATGTATTTATAGGTACCATGTATAAGGACTGCGACTAATGATAAAACGATTGTTATTAAAATGAATTTATTACGATTCATATTAGAACAACACCTCCACTATTGTAAAAAACTATTTACAACTATAGTATAAAATTTGGAAAGTTTTGTGTCAAATATTTTTTACACGCAATGCGTAATTATGTAATATCTTGTTTTTGTAATGAGTAAAAAATTACAATACATTTGAATGTAAAAGAATGGGCTCGCATATATTTGGAAGGGATGTCAGATTAATTTAGGGGGTAGTTATGTCTATACTTTTAAAGGCTGGTGCAGATGCAGGAAACAACGGTTTGAAGTTAATGGTGAAAGGGCAAGACCCTATTTTTATTCCGAGTATTTATTCTTTATATATAGGTGAGCCTACAGGACTCTTAGATGAGGTAGATGTCTCATTATCTGAATTAGAAAACCACATTGATGTGACTATAAGTTCGCCATCGTTAATGTTAAATAATGTACGATACATCGTTGGAGAAAAAGTTATTCAAGATCAATTAAAAGGTACTGAGGTAGAGAAGAAATCGAATAAGTCGACTGATGAGTTAATGGTTATTACAATTCTATCAGGTTTAGCTGTAAGCGCTATGCGTCAAAGTCCAACTTCTAGTCATATTAATATTCGTTATGATTTATCTGTCGCTCTTCCTATGCAGCTTATTACACAAGAAATAGCTGCTGAAAATGCAAAACGTTATATGGGAAATCATAAGGTTATTTTCCATTATCCGAACGGACGTGATGTGACAATTAATGTTTCAATTGAGTATTGTAAATGCCTGCCTGAGGGTGCTTCTGGGACGTGGGGCATTGTATACGATGAAGAAGGAAATGTTGTGAAACATAAAATAGAATGTGAACAAAATAAAGTGTCAGAAATTGATTTTGTTGATAAAACACTATTATCTTTTGATATTGGCGCAGGGACGACAGAAGAAGTAGTATCACTAGGCGTAAACTTTAGACCACAACTAAGTAAGGGTTTATCGTATGGTGTGAAAGAAACGTTACTACAAATTATTACGAGATGGAACCGGAAGTATCCAACAAAGACAATTGATAGTATTACAGAGTTCAATCAAATTTATTTAAATGATAAACACCCTAGAAATGCATTATTAGTTGAGGAATCACAACCAGCATTATTAGGTTTAGCAGCGCGCGTTGCAACGGATATTATAAACAAAATTGATGATATGAAAGACGATCCATACGTGTTTATTTATGGCGGGGGTGCAGTAATTATTAAAAACAGTTTAAAAATGATTTTAAAGCAAAAAGGACGACTCAAAAATGTAATCTTTGTAGATAATCCGTTATTTACAAATGCACGAGGATTATTAGTATATACTTGTTCACCAAAATATAGAGAGCATAAGCAAAAAGAGTTAGGATTTACAAACTTAACGATAAGTTAGTTGGTGGAAGTATGCGATCTAGGCGATATAAACGTGGTGATCGAGTAAAAATCAATATTCATAAATCGGTATCACCTGAAATGCTTGCGTGGCTGAATAAACAATCAAATCCAACTAATTTCTTCTTTTTTGCTGCACAGCAACTATTTAAACAAGTAGGAGATATTGACGTTTCAAAAGCTTTACCAAGCAGCCATGTTTTCTCATTATATGTGGAGCCTTCATCCTTATTAAAAGTCGAAGTAAACCCTTTTAAAAACATGACACTAGACACAAATACATCCACCGAAAATGCAAAAAAAAAATTATGGGAATCTGTTGATCAATTAGATTGTCCATTTTTTTAAACATAGAAAAGTATAAAAAGTCCCCATCACTATACATACGAATACAGTGATGGGTTTTTGTTTGTAACTAGAAGGAGGCACAATACAATTTGTGCCCCTTCCATTAGTTATTTATCTAAATTTTAGATGTATGTTTAGAAATAGCATTAATTATGCTTTCCCAGTCATCTGGATGGTTTTCATGGCCTGCTCCTTTAAGAGTTAATAGTACTGAGTTTGGAATTTCACCAATTAGTGCGAGGCCATGTTCAAATGGGAGTGCTGTATCGTCTGTTCCGTGAATAACTAATGTAGGTGCTTGTATGGATTGAAGTACACCTTCATATGCATCATCACCTTGAAGTAAAGCGTGATTAAACATACTTAATAAATTGTTTGCGCGTTCTATTTCTTGTTTTACTTGTTTATAAACTCTATTTTCATCAAATATTCGTTCTGATCCACATAATAGACGAGATCCTGAAACTAAATACTCTGCCACATCATTTTTATTTGCCCAATCTATACTTGTGCCATTTACATGATGTGTTAAAATTCTTTCATCCATTGGAGGTAAATCGCGAGTATTGTCATCAGATCCTATTACACTAGTCGCTAGTAAAGTTAGCGTCAAAATTCTTTCGGGATGTTTTACAGCGGCAATTTGAGCAATCATACCACCTAATGACATACCAAATAGGTGAGCTTTATCAATATGATAAGCATCTAGTACTCCAATTGCATCTTCAGCCATATCTGTTACTGTATAATTGGAAGTTCTAGGTTCATAGGCAACAGAGCGTCCAACATCACGGTTATCAAAGCGAATAACAAACTTCCCCGTACTAGCCAACAGCTCACAAAACTCTTCGTCCCAATAAACCATGGAACATGTAGCGCCCATAATTAATAAAATAGCAGGGTTCTTAGGGTTTCCAAAGCTTTCTGTACATATATCAATTCCATTTATTTTAAATATCTTTTCACTCATATAGTTAGCCCCATTTCTTTTGAATTTAATTAATAAAACAGTTTTGGATGATTCTAAGATGTGTGTAAGATTCGTATTGTAATTCATCCCGCTATTTGCCATTTGCCGGGCGGTAAGAGTCTCATCTCAAAATTCAGGGAAAGTAAAGAAGTTGGGAGGGGACCAACTTCCTGAAAAAGACCGATTGACGAGGGTTGATTAAAGTTTCACTTTATAATGCTTCTTACATAATTACCCCCAAAAATAATTATATGTTAATTCAAGACAAAAAATTTTGAGAAATAATTGTATGTTATTAAAATAAACAGCAAGGAGGAGAGGAGAGGAAATGAAAGCAATTGTTATTGATCAATATGGCAGTGTTGAAGAATTAAAAGAAAGACAAGTTTTAAAACCGATTGTTAAGAATAACGAAAAAGCTCAACAATAAATAATATCCCATACTATACAATTTCATTTTCGGGTATTATTTATTGTTGGCTAATGTGAGATTGCTTCTAACAAATACTTTTTCGTATTGTATCATGTAATTTCTCTAATCCAATTTCCATATCTTTCTCGTTTAACATTGAATAGCTAATTCTTAATTGGTTATCATTTGTTTCGTAATTTAATAGACAAGCTGTTCCTGGTAAAAAAGAGACATCTACTTCATTTGCTTTTTGTAATAAGGTAAAGGGATCTATCGAATCAGGCAGTGTCACCCATAAATTAAAACTTCCATTTGGTATTTCAAAGTTTAGTTCTTTTAATGGCGATAATATATTAATTGTTAAATCACGTCTCATTTGTAAAGCTGTACGTAATTTTTCTAAATGGTTTTTCATACGTTCCGCACGTAAAAACGGCAGAAGTGCCTTTTGTGTTAATAAGGGACTACCGATATCCATTGAACCTTTCACTGCATATAGCCATTCAAAAATAGGACCATCGGCAATAAGTGCTGCGATACGCAGTCCTGGTGCTAACGTTTTACTAAATCCTTTTATATATATTACGTGGCCATCTTTATCAAAACTTTTGATTGGAGGCGGGACTATAGCATCCTCAAAATATATTTCCCCGAAAGAATCATCTTCAATGATAAAAAATTGATATAACTCCGCTAGTTCAATAAGTTCCACTCTTCGTTCTTTACTCATTACTGTACCTGTCGGGTTTTGGAAGGTTGGATTCGTATACAATAAAACGGGATTTTTACTTTGACAAATATCATCAATTAAGTCGGCGCGAACTCCATGATTATCAAGAGAAACGGGAATGATTTGAACACTTTTATTGATGAAAACATCAAGCGCAGCACTGTAACACGGACTTTCTACTAATACAATATCTCCAGGTTTTAATAATGTTTGAGCAATTAAATCAATTCCTTGTTGTGCTCCGCTTGTAATTAATAATTGGGATGGGTCTGTCACTAATTTCTGGTGTTCATGTAAGTAATTTGCTATTTCAACTCGCAGTTCATAATCGCCTTGAACTGGCCCGTAAGTTGCTAACAACATTGGATTTTTATCCAGCAATTTATGCATTTCGTCTGCCAAAAATGGATTTGGTAATAGACGAGGATACAGAATTGCTTGTGAAAAATCATAATATTTACGGTGTTTATTCATTGCATATTGAGAACGCATAACATTAATCGTTTTCGTTTGTTGCCATTTATACGGAATTGGTTTGAAATCTTTCTTTACCCGTTTATATATGTAAGCACCTTTTCCTTGTTCGATGCGTATATACCCTTTGGTTTCTAATTGTTTATACGCTTTGCGAACTGTTAATACATTGATTTGTAAATCTGTGGCCATACAACGTAAAGAAGGAAGAGATTCACCATGTGAAAGCATACCACTTTGTATTCTGTCAACAATTTGCATATATATTTGCTTGTAATACGGTATGTTTGTTTCTTTACGCAATACAATTTTCATAGGTTCACCTATTTTTCTTTTTAACTTAATTAAAGCGAAAAATATATAGGGAATCAACTACAACTTGAAGTAACTGTTATATGTACCGATACACTGTTATACACCATACCCTCTATACTCATTTTAAGAGTAAAAAGGAGGAAGCAAAATGGTCATTTTTAATTACATTTTAGTATGTATTATTTTCGGGACAACATTTTTAACGATAAAAATTGGAATTGAAGCAGGGGCGCCACCGTTGTTTTCAGCAGGAATTCGCTTCTTTTTAGCAGGCATAATCCTTATGATTATTTTTAAATTCAAGCGAAAAGAAATTATGCCACATATATTTTCAAAACGCATTATGTATGCTGGATTTTGTTTAACATTCATGACATTCGCAAGTTTATATTGGTCAGAACAGTATATTTCTTCAGGATTAGCTGCTGTTCTTTCTGCTACGGGACCAATGATGATCTTGTTAATACAAGCAAAGAGGAATAGGGAGAAGCTACAAAAGGAACAACTCGTTGCTTTAGTTATTGCACTAATAGGTGTTATATTTGTTTCTTTACCAGGAATGCATCAACAAGTAAGTTTCATATGGAGTATTGCTTGTATTGTTTTAGTTATAGGGGAGTTATTTTACGGAATAGGCTCTATTCGTTCGAAAGAAATACTTTCAGATTTATCAAATGTATCACCATTTCTTATTAACGGTATTCAAATGTTTTATGGAGGGATTTTACTACTAATCGCATCTATTATTGTAGAACAACCCAATGTAACCGTATTAACTTCATGGAGTGTGCAATGGCCTATTTTATATCTCATATTTATCGGATCGATTGGTGGCCACGGATTATATTACTGGCTCTTATCAAAAACAAATCCAGTATTTCCATCGACGTGGTTATATGTATCACCATTGATTGCAATAATTGTGGGATATATCATTTTAGGAGAACCTTTAAATCCTACAATGGGAATGGGGGCTTGTCTTATATTGATTGGTGTATTTTTGGCCAATCGTTCAACACTACGGACTTATTTCAAAAAAGGGCGGTTATTAGAGAAGGAGATGTAGTTTAATAAAGCAACAGCCCTGTATATTAATTACAGAACTGATAAAATAAAAAACACAGTTGGAAAAATAACCAACTGTGTTTTTTATAATTAATTCACTTTTTTAATAAAGCCTTTATAATGACGTTTTACAAGCTGGCTTTCTAACGTCTTCATAGTTTCTAGTGCTACACCGACAATGATAAGTAAGCTTGTACCACCAATTTGAGCAGAAGGTGGTAACGTAGCAATTTTCGTAAATACGAGCGGTAATATAGAAATAGCACCTAAGAAAATTGCACCGATAAATGTTAAACGGTATAGAATTTTAGTTACATATTGTTCAGTTGCTTTACCAGGACGAATACCAGGAACATATCCATTTTGCTTTTTCAAATTCTCAGCCATTTGTTCAGGATTTACTTGAATAAATGCGTAGAAGTATGTGAAAGCAACAATAAGACCGACATAAAGTGTCATTCCAATTGGATGTGCGAAATCAAGATTTGCAACTAACCATTTTGATACGCTTGAATCAGGGAAGAGCTGCGCAATTGTACGCGGCGTCATTAAAAATGCAGAAGCAAAGATAACTGGTATAACACCAGCACTATTTACTTTAAGCGGTAAATGAGTGTTTTTTGCTCCTTGATATTGATTGTTTCCTGAAACAGCTTTTGCATATTGGATCGGTATTTTACGTACAGCTTGTTGAATGTAAATAACACCAACAACTATCGCTAAAATTACGAGTCCAATTAAAACAATTTTTATTATGTGCATAAATAGCTGATCGCCAGCATTTTGGAATTGTTGTAAATAAATTTGATTTGCAACATTTGGAATGGCGGCAACGAGACCTGCGAAGATAATCATCGAAATACCATTACCAACTCCGTTAGCGGTAATTTGTTCGCCTAACCAAAGTAAAAATGCAGTACCTGCAGTTAAAACTGTCGCAATAAATAAGTATGTAGTCCAGCTTTGATCTGTTATTAATTGTCCACCTGCTATATTATTAAAGCCATAAGACATTCCGATGGCCTGTATGAATGCGAGAATGATTGTAAAGTATCGAGTGAATTGAGCTGATTTCTTACGGCCCATTTCTCCTTGCTTTGCCCATTCCGAAAATTTAGGTATAACATCCATTTGTAGTAACTGTACTATGATGGAAGCTGTAATATATGGTGTAATACCTACAGCAAAGATTGAGAAGTGTTGCAATGCTCCTCCGCCAAATACGTTTAACATACCTAGAACGTTAGCTTGATCTTGTACTTTTAATACCTCTGCGTTAGTATGAGGAACTGGAATAAACGTGCCAATTCGAAAAACGATTAACATCGCTAGTGTAAAAAGGATTTTCCTTCTTATCTCAGCTACTCTCATGAAATTTGAAATCGTACGAAACATTATGTCGCCTCCTATATTTTTATCAGTAAAAAACTGATTATTATACCCTATGAAGTAACCACAAACCTCCTTCCGCACTAAATTCATTTGACAAATGGATTTTCATACACTTTGTAGTTTTCACGGATATAAAAATATAAGGTGTTATATAAGCGACCTATACACTTCACGTAATCATTCAATACCCATAATATATCGAATAAATTAACAAATGTACATACATACGCATTAAAAATGAATAAATAGGGTCATTTTTTACATTTATTTAATGATAAATTGATAGGACATTATACTGGTAAATGCGCTTCGTATATTCCTTTAATCAATTAAAATCCTCCACCTTTTTATTTTCTTACAATTAATATATCGATTTAAAAAGAATGTAAAATCAAATAAAAGTATGAAAGTACATACTACTTTAGTAGTAATAGTAATCAATTATATTTCAATTCAAATTCATCTCCCGCTGATTAAAGTTTCACTTTATATGATTAGAGAATTCTTTTTATTTAAGAAGGAATAAATGTTAAAGAAAGCTAATTAAACAGTGTACATATTTATAGGGGAGAAGATATAAATGAAAGTTGTTATAAAAAAATTACCACCATTAGAAGTAGCGTATATAAGACGAACTGGTAGCTACTTTGAACCGCAAGATCACTGGGGAAAGTTACTGAATTGGTCAATTGAAAATAAACTGTATCCACCAGAGCAATCATTTATCGGAATATCATTGGATAATCCTGAACTTGTTGCAAGTCATAAGTGCCGGCATGATGCATGTGTTACGATTCCTGAAAACTTCGATAAAGAAAAGCATCATGATGTGCAATTTAAAAGATTAGATGGAGGTACATATGGTCTATACCAGTTCTATGATGAACCTCATAAATTAAGTGAAGCGTATCAATACATGTATGCAGAGTGGCTACCAAATAGTGAGTATGATGCAGATTATGATAGAGATAATTTAGAGTTTTGCTTAAATAATGTTGCTGAAGATCTAGACGGAAAGTTAAAGGTTAATTTATTTGTGCCAATTAAAAAGATATAAAAAACAAATAATTTCATTTGTAGCTTTAAAATGAAATTGGAATAGTAGTGAAAGAAAAACTTTTTTTGAAGATAATATTTCTAGCGTAGGAATTTAAGTATGTAGGTTGCAATGAAGGAGAATCCACATGGATACATTTGTAAATGACAAGTTTTATGAAACGAGAGATCAATTAGTTGAGGAAATTAATTTGTTGAGTGATGCTCAATTTAATAGGAAACCAGATAAGGATAAATGGAGTATTGCACAAGTTTGTCATCATTTAGTTTTATTAGATGAGAGAGTTATAACAGTTATTTCATCAGGATTAAAAAAGTTAGATAGTACCCAAAATGAGCGTAAAGAAATTCACACTATTTTATTAGATAGAACGAAAAAGTTTATAGCTCCAGAAATGATTGAACCAAGTATAGAACCATTTGAAGTGGAGCAAATGCTCAATATGCTAAACGAATCGAGAAAAGAATTGATGCGTTTCCTGAGTACAATAGAAGATGAGTCTATATTAGCAAAAAAAGCAGTGATGCATCCAGCTCTTGGAGAATTATCCCTTGATCAGTGGATAGAACTGATTTATTTACATGAACAGCGTCATATTTCACAAATAAAAGAGATAAAATTGCTTTGTGAAATTGAAAAGTAAAAATCATTCCCTATTTATTGATGCGTATTATAAACAGGGAAAACGGTTGATTCATATTGATTCAGAAGAAAACAAAAATAGAATGAAATTAGTTGAAAGTAACCAATAAGCTTAAGAAAATATGAAACTATCCGATTTTCTGTATAAGTGTAACCCTGTCTTAAATGAAGAGCGGGGTTATTTTTTTGGAAGTATTTTCATTGAGAAGGAAATACTTCGACAATGAAATTCAAAAAATAATCATCATAACATATTTTATATGCGAATTTTAGTAAATTGAAATAATGATTTTATGATGATGAATGATATGTCCTTATTTTGAAAGTACTCTTCACACGCTTAAGGAAGGGGTATTCTGTCAGGAAACGATAAAATACAATTCTGTCAGGGGATGTATGCAATTTATTCTCTTTATTTTTGCAACAGAACCCCCTTCAAAATTATCTTTTGTAGTTGAAGTTTCCTGAATAATAAGTTACATTTTTAAAGTTCAAGCAACTTTATGAAAGTACAAAAAGGGGAGAAATATTATTATTATGCAAAAAATGAAATGGAAGAACTATGTATGTTACTTTGTAATTCTATTACTGCTTGGAACAGCAGTAATAGTCAAACCACCTATCTCTAAGGCTGAGGAATCTGAAGTTAATATTACATTGTTAGGTACTGCAGATATTCATGGTAGATTTATGCCTTGGGATTATGCGCTTGATGGAGCAAATATGAGTGGAAGTTTGACGCAGCTTTATACGGTTATAAAGAAGGTCCGTCAAGAAAATCCAAATACCATATTAGTAGATGCTGGGGATACAATTCAAGGAAACTCAGTAGAATTATTCAACGATAAACCACAATCGCCAATGATGGTAGCGATGAATACAATGGGATATGACGCCTGGGCATTTGGAAATCATGAATTCAATTTTGGATTAGATACATTGAAAAAAGTTAGTGAGCAATATAAGGGAAAAACGTTAGCGGGAAATATTTATAAGGAAAATGGAGAGCGCTTTCTTCCTGCATATACAATTGTAGAAAAAGGTGGAATTAAAGTTGGGATTATTGGTATGAATACACCAATGATTAGTGATTTTGAAAAAGGGACAGATCACTTAGATGGTTTAGTGGTGAAAAATCCGGTAGAAGAGACGAAAAAGGCAATTAAGGAATTAGAAGGTAAAGTAGATGTAATGGTAGGAGTTATGCATATGGGATTAGAAAATGAGAATGGTATCCCTGGTACTGGTGTTCAAGATATTGCAAATGCTTGTCCGGAATTAAGCGCCATTTTTGCAGCTCATATGCATAAACTTGTAAAAAAAGAAGTTGTAAATGGCGTAATTATTACGGAACCAGATAAATATGGAACACATATTTCACGTATTGACCTTACTTTTACAAAGCAAGATGGGAAATTGGTTTTAAAAGATAAAACCGCTACCGCTATACCTGTAAAAAATGCTGATGGAACAACGATATTATCTGATCCTACACTTGAAGAAACATTAACACCTTTTCACGAATATGCGAGAGGAGATGCAAATGTCGTAGTCGCTCAATTAAAGGGTAGAAATCTTGTTCCTGAAAATGAAATAAAGGGTATTCCAAGTGTTCAGATTCAAGAAACACCTTTATCAGATTTCTTTCATGAAGTCATGCTCTACTACAGTAAAGCAGATGTAGTAGCCCATCAAATTGATAATGATTATGCCCGTTTAGATACAGGTCCTATTAAGAAAAAGGATATTGCGTACAATTACCAATATGCCTTGGGAGAAATTACAGTATATAAGATTTCTGGAAAAGATTTAAAAGACTATATGGAATGGGCAGCAGGATATTTTAACTCATCTCGTGTCGGAGATGTAACCGTTAGTTTTGATAAAACCCGCCGTGCATCTAAATACAGTACGAACGATTTCTTTGGAGGAGTAAAATACGAAATTGACTTAACAAAACCATACGGAAGCAGAATTACAAATTTACGCTCTATTCGTACAAACAAACCAATCAAAATGAGCGATGTTATGACGCTGGGAATGAATGCATATAGAATGGAGGCTCTTCAGGCAAAAGGAGGAGCTTTAGAGGGGCGTAAGTTTGAACAAATTTGGTCATCTAAACAAGAGAATGCATTTGGAGAAACAGGTGGAACCATTCGTAACCTTGCTATTACATATTTAAAAGAGGTAAAGAATGGTGTATACACGCCAGAAGTTATGCGTAATTGGAAAATTACTGGTGTAGATTTACATTCTTCAGAGCATAAGGCTGTAGTTGATCTCGTGAATAAAGGGATTTTAGAAATTCCAAAAACAGAAGACGGAAAATACACAAATATAGCATCTATAAATACGAAAGACTCAATTTCAAAAGAAGAGATTGTAGCACTCTCACAAAAAGTAAATATTAGTCCAAATGAGTTTATTCATGCAAAGACAAAAGGTGAATTTTACAAAAAACTTAGTAGGATTACTAAAAAAATATAAATTAAAAGGTTTCTTATAGTAATTGTTATTTTAATAGCATGAAACCCACTCTTACAGTAGTAAAGAGTGGGTTTTTATGTTGTTATTTAGATTTAAGTATACTTTTATTAGAATGAATATAGATAATTAATAACTAACCAATTGGATGAGCGCCTATAAGGACTCTCTTTTATTCAAATTAATGTTCATATGTGTTCCATTCATTATTTATAATATTGACCACAATTTATGTAATTTTGCATAATGTTACATAAATTGTGTATTTTCTCTTTTTTCCGACAGAAATAGACAGTATACTTTGTACAAGCTTTCTATTTCAAAAATTATACGAGGTGAAATAATGAAAAACAAAAAGACATTAACTAAGGTAGCATTAACAACAGGATTGGCTTTAACAGCTGTGGCACCATATGGGGTAGGTCATGCAGAGGAAACAGATCAACTACAAGTTCAAATTCAGGAGGAATCGTTCCGTTCGGGTGAACTTACACAGCCGTCACAAAAGGCACCAGAAAATGTAGTAAAGGATGCACTTAAGGAGAAAACAGAACAAGCTCTGTCCCAAAAACAAGTCAATGGAGAAACTGGAGTAGATTATAAAGTCCTTCAAAAACGTGGTTCGTATGATGGAACTACACTTGTGCGTATGCAGCAAACATACGAAGGAAAAGAAGTATATGGCCATCAATTAACTGCGCACGTAGATAATAAGGGTGTTATTAAAAGTGTTTCAGGTGATAGCGCGCAAAATCTAAAACAAGAAGAATTGAAAAAACCTATTAATCTATCAAAAGATGAAGCAAAACAATTTATTTATACGAAGTACGGGAACGATATCAAGTTTATTTCTGAGCCAGAAGTTAAAGAGGTTATTTTTGTTGATGAAAATAATGGACAAGCTAAAAATGCATACCAAGTTACGTTTGAAGCTGCAACACCAAACTATATTTCTGGTACTTATTTAGTAAATGCACAAAATGGTGATATGTTAAAAAATATGGTACAAGAATCTAACTTAAAAGCCAGTGATAAACTAGTTGGCGCTTTAAAGAAAAGTAAACAAAGCAGTCTTACATCATTAACTGGAACAGGAAAAGATGATTTAGGTATTTCTCGTTCATTTGGTATCTCTAAACAAAGTAATGGCAAATATGCTCTTGCTGATTATACAAGAGGGCAAGGCATTGAAACATATGATGTGAATTACAGAGATATTACTAAAGAAGAAAGCTATTATCCTGGTACATTAGCGACTAGTACTTCGGCAACATTTAACGATCCAAAAGCAGTAAGTGCTCATTACTTAGCAACAAAAGTATTTGATTTTTATAAAGATAAATACAAGCGTAATAGCTTTGATAATAAAGGACAAAAAGTAGTTTCAGTTGTACACGCTTGGGATTCTGAAGAGACGAATGATCCGAAAAATTGGCAGAATGCATTAAGTGCTAATAATGGAAGTATGCTTGTATATGGCGATCCTATTGTTAAAGCATATGACGTAGCTGGACATGAATTTACACATGCTGTTACTTCTAGCGAATCTAATCTTGAATATTTCGGGGAATCTGGTGCGATTAATGAGGCGCTATCTGATATTATGGGAACATCTATTGAGAAATACGTAAATAATGGAAACTTTAACTGGACAATGGGAGAACAAACGGGATCTATTTTCCGTGATATGGAAAACCCAGCTTCTGTTCCATCTTCACTAGGAGTACCTTATCCAGATGATTACAGTGAATTTAACGATTTTAATGGATGGGATCAAGGCGGTGTTCATTTTAATTCAAGTATTATTAATAAAGTTGCGTATCTCATTGCAAAAGGCGGAACTCATAACGGAGTAACTGTTAAAGGAATTGGTGAAGATAAAATGTTTGATATTTTCTATTATGCAAATACAGATGAGTTAAACATGACTTCTAATTTCAAAGAATTGAGATCAGCATGTATTCGAGTGGCAACTAATAAATATGGTGCAAATACAGCTGAAGTTCAAGCAGTTCAAAAAGCATTTGATGCAGCAAAAATTAAATAATTTAGAAATATAGTTCTCATTCGTATATTAAAACATTATGAAAAACAGCTAATATCATTTTAAGGATATTAGCTGTTTTTTACGTAGCAATGTATTGTTGAAAATAAACTGACTAAGCAATAATGAGGCGCTTTACCTTTAAGAAGTAGCGACATATAAATAAGGTTTAAAGTGTATAAAAACAGAAAATTAATAATATATTGACCTCTTGATAGAAAGTCTATAAAATGAAAGCGATAACAAACGATTGCTTTAAAATGATTTCCCTGATCTTTTAGTATTTACAAATATATGAAGGTATAAACAAATCTATTTTTTTAACCATTAATGCAAACGCTTTCGTATTAAAAGGTCATTGAAATACATACGTGAAAATAGCCAATATGGAGGTGAAGTAAAAGAGATTTCTAGATTAATTTAAGCAGTGTTATGTAGTGTAAACATATTAAATCGAGAGTAATATTTGAAGAAAGGGTGTATGTGGTGCAAATTATAAAAAGATTAATTAACAAAACAGTTTTATTACTTACTTTAATCGTTATGTTATCATCTGTTTTCTCCTTTCAGAGTGTGAAGGCAATTTCAAATTCAAAAACAACTGAAATTATCATTCATTACAAAGAAAAGCTTGGAAATACAAAAGACTGGAATCTTTGGTTATGGGGAGAAAATGCGAATGGTACATCTTATGAATTTACTGGTGAAGATGAATTTGGAAAATACGCTAAGATAAAAATAGAAGGTGACTATAATCGTGTAGGATTTATAGTTCGAACAAATGAATGGGAAAAAGATGGTGGAGATCGTTGGATTGAAAATATAAAGGACGGTCGTGCTGAAGTATGGATTCTTTCGGGTGATGAAAAAGTATATAACTCTAAGCCTTCATCGGATCTCTCAATTCAAAAAGCAACTATTGATAGTTTCCATGAAATTACTGTAACGACTAATGTCCCGTTTAATATTAAGGAAAAGAAAATTGAAATTGAAGGCATTAAAATTAAGAATATTACTCCTTATGATATAAACAGTGGAGATGTTACTAATAAGGTTAAAATAATTACGGAACAGAAAATTGATTTAAAACAAACATACAAAGTTAAAATTGAAAACTTAGATGATACAAATACTGAAATCGGTAAAGTCATTCGTAGCGAGGAATTCGACAATTTATTTTATTATGGTGGTAATGATTTGGGAAATATATATACTCCGCAATATACAAAGTTCCGTGTATGGGCTCCTACTGCAAGTGAAGCGAAGTTGGTTACATATAAAAAATGGAGTGATAAAATAGGTACTGAAATAAACATGCAAAAAGGTGAAAAAGGAACTTGGACTGCAGAACTAAAGGGGAATCAAAAAGGGCTCTTTTATACGTATAAAGTCAAAATTGGTGATAAGTGGACTGAAGCAGTTGATCCATATGCACGTGCTGCTTCTGTAAATGGAGATAAAGGTGCAGTTGTTGATTTAGAAGAAACAAATCCGAAAAAATGGAAAGCAAACAAAAAGCCAAAATTTAAAAATCCGGAAGATGCTATTATTTATGAGTTACATGTACGCGATCTTTCCATTCAACCTGAAAGTGGTATTAAACAGAAAGGGAAGTATTTAGGTGTAACAGAAAAAGGAACAAAAGGGCCAGAAGGTGTAAAAACAGGAGTTGATCATATAAAGGATCTTGGTGTTACTCACGTTCAGTTTTTACCGATATTTGATTATGCTTCTGTAAATGAAGAGACTTTAAATGAACCGCAATATAACTGGGGATATGATCCTAAAAATTTCAACGTTCCAGAAGGCTCCTATTCTACAAATCCTTATGAGCCAATTGTTCGAATAACTGAATTAAAGCAAATGGTTCAAACACTACATGATAATAATCTTCGAGTAGTGATGGATGTCGTATATAACCATATGTATAACGCTGCTGAATCTAATTTTCATAAGTTAGTTCCAGGTTATTATTATCGTTACAATGAAGATGGAACATTTGCAAATGGAACTGGAGTAGGAAATGATACTGCTTCAGAAAGAAAAATGATGAGGAAATTTATGATAGATTCCGTCACATATTGGGCAAAAGAATACAATTTAGATGGATTCCGTTTTGATTTAATGGGTATTCATGATTATGAAACGATGAATGAAATACGTAAAGCTGTTAATCAAATTAACCCTTCTATTATACTACACGGAGAAGGATGGGATTTAAATACACCTCTTGCAGCTGAGCTGAAAGCAAATCAAAAAAATGCAGAGAAAATGAAAGGGATTGCTCATTTTAACGATAATATACGTGATGGGTTGAAAGGTAGTGTATTTGAGGAAAAGGAAAATGGTTTTATAAATGGAAAGGAAAACATGGAAGATCGTATTAAAAAAGGTATTACGGCAGGTATTGACTACGATACAAATTCGTCTACCTATCAAGATCCGGAACAGGTATTAACTTATGTGGAAGCACATGACAATCATACATTATGGGATAAACTTGAGTTAACTAATTCAGATGATAGCGATGAAGTGCGAAAACAAATGCACAAATTGTCTTCTTCAATTTTATTAACATCACAAGGAGTTCCATTTTTACATGCAGGGCAAGAGTTTATGCGGACGAAATACGGTGATCATAATAGTTACAAATCTCCAGATTCAATTAACCAGATGGATTGGCTGCGCCGTGCAACGTTTAATAATGAAGTAGATTATATGAAGGGTTTAATAGAATTACGCAAAAAGTACTCAGCTTTTCGAATGACATCTGCAGAGCAAATAAAAACACACGTATCATTTATTGATGCTCCGAAAAATACTGTAGCTTATACAATAGAGGGGAATAAAAATGAATACTTTACAGTGGCTCACAATGCAAATAGAGAAGCTGTTGAAATAACACTTCCATCGAAAGGGCCTTGGAAAGTACTAGTAGACAGCAAGCAGGCGGGAAGTAAACCACTTTATGTTGTCCATGACAATAAAATTAAAGTTCCTGCATTAAGTTCATTTGTCTTAAAAACAGAGAAACCGATTAAATAAAAGCGAAGAATGTGGAAATAAATACTGCATTGAGCAAATTTAACAAGGATTGCAAATAAAAAAAGCGAAGTGAAGATTATTCTCACTTCGTTTTTAAAGTTAATGTAATATAATTTCACATACTGTAATTATATTACAATTTAATAAAAGAAATAAGCAATAGATTATTTCTTTTGTGACAGTAGGAGGAGAAGATATCTTTGAGTTTATTTATAAAATTACCTGAAATACATTCGTAATTCATATAATGTTTATTATATATTCGAACATATAACGAACTAGATGTTCGAGTTGTATTAATTCCTACAAATCGTTTAAAAATAACAAAGGCGTAAAAAGTATATGGAATTAAAATAGAGAAAAGACACCATTCAAGGTGTCTTTTCTCTATTTTGAATATGAAATGTAAGTAACTCGATTGTATGTAATAGTATGTGATATTTTCACACTAACTGATTAAGAAAAATTTAAAACTCTTTTCTTAATCTATTTGTAATAAATTACATCATAAAATTTTATCGATATAATAAATAAAACTTTCTCAACATTATTTGATTTAATAACTATATTCAACCGCTCTCCAATCCATTACAATAATTTCACATTGGAAATACATGAATATTCTCAATGTTATAAATGGTTTATACCTTATAGGATTACTATGGGAAAGGATGTGAAATATCCAAAAAGAAATCATTTTTTATGATGAAATAAAAAATTTTAATGAAGAAAAAGTTATTTCATTATTTTCAAGTTTCGTTAAAGTGCATGTATTTATAATCACTATGAGACAAGGAGCAGAATCCGAAAAAATTTTTGTAAATTAGAAAATTGCATCTCAAAAATAAGTTAAACGTTTATGGAGGGTTATATGAGCGAGAAAATTTATTACTGGTCTCCGATTAAGCATTGGGAGAAGTTGCATAATGAAGTTTTGATAGGGGAAATGAGATTTACAGGTATTCTGTCTGAGTGGTTTCCTGATTTTTATTTTATGGCTCAAAAAGGTGTGAAAATTAGTGAACTAGTAGAGCGCTTTTCGTTAGGAAATGTAGAAGAGACACAAAAAAACATAGAACTCATGATAAAAAATCGTGTGTTAGTAAGTAACATATTACACCCAAGAGAAGTATTTTCTTCACAAGAAAAGATTTTTCCAAATCCATATAGCAACCAGATTCGCTTTTCTAAAGAAGAGTTAGATAAGTATATGAGTGAACAATTAAATCGCACGCACGTTGCTGCACGGTCAACCGAAATTCAACTTGAAACAACAGATGAGCTACCCACTATAATCAAGGAACGTAGGTCTTGTCGTCAATTTGAAATGGAAAAACACATTGGTTTTTCGGAATTTTCCCAATTCTTATCAACTCTAAAACAGGTTAAGGAAGAAAAAATATACTATCATTACGCAAGTGCAGGCGGGCTCTATCCCATTGATATCTTTGTTTATATAAAACCAAAACGTATAGAGGGTATGAAAGCTGGATTTTATTATTATAACCCATCAAAAAATAGTCTTGTGATTGTAAACAACATTGATCAAGTGATCAAAAGTGATCATGAGTTAATTAATCAAGATTTATTTACTCAATCTGCATTCTCAGTTTATTTGGTTTATAATGCGAACGCTTCCATTCCGAAATACGGTTCAGATGGATATTTATTTGCTTGTATTGAGTCAGGCATTATCACTGCTACCTTAAATATGGTTGCTGAGACATTAAATTTAGGGGTTTGTTCAGTTGGTCATATGAAATTTGAAGAGATTCAGCAATTTTTATGTTTGGATAACCATCAAGTGTTTCTCCATGGGCTTGAAGTTGGCTTGAAAATTAACGAGTAGAAGAAATGAATATTAGGGGGATAAAGATAAAAATGCACATTAAAGATCGAAGTTCGATTCATGAAAATAAAGAAGTAGAAGCGTTTTGGAAGGAGCAATTATCTTCCGAGATTCTCGATTTTTCTGTATTTAATAGCGATTACCAACTAAATAAAGAAACACCTTGTGAGTACGTTCAAGTCATAGTGAATGTAGAAATTAGTAAAAATATACAAAAAATAAGTAAGTCTCAAGATTTATTATTATTTAGCTGGTTTCAAGCCGCTTTAAGAGTTTGTTTGGCACATTATACAGATCAAGAAAGAATTACTATTGGTATTCCTATAATTGAAAAGAATCTTGAACAAAGTGAGAATCTTAATAAGTTGATTCCTTTAGGAAGTGAAATCCATCCGCATCACACCTTTAAACAGTTAGTAAATGAGATTGAACAAACGACTTTATTCGGGTATGAAAATCAGGAGTATCCGCTCTCTGAATTATTAGTTAAACACAATTTAACTCCTTTTCAAATTGTAATCGGGATGGAAGGATTACATAATGAAAATTCACTAGAAGAATACGCAGAGAATAATTTAGTCCTATGGATACGAAGAAAATGGAATGAAATACATAATGAATTTGAATTTCAAATTTCTTGCAAGTCCCGTTCATTCTCTTCTTTGCAACAGTTTGCCAATTCGTATTGTTATGTTTTAAAGCAAGTTTCACAAAATCCGAATTTGGCATTGAAAGATATTTGTATTATTGCAGAAGGAGAAAAAGAGTTGTTAGAAGGATTGAATACTTTTCAAACAGGCATAGACTTGTTTCAATCATTTCAAGATTTGTTTGAAGCGCAAGTATTAAAAACTCCAGATCAAATTGCTGTTGTTTGTAATGATCAATCTTTGACATATAGAGAATTGAATAAGAAAGCGAATCAATTGGCTTCTATTCTTCAAAGTAAAGGTGTTTCAAAAGAAAGTATTATTGGCGTTATGGTAGATCGGTCATTAGAAATGATTATTGGTATGATGGGGATTTTAAAAGCAGGAGCAGCGTATTTACCAATCGACCCTAACTACCCAACTGAACGAATTGAATATATGTTACAAGATAGTCAAGCAAAATATTTACTTAGTAAGCGAACAGAGGAAGTATTGCCACAATTTGCAGGTGAAGTACTGTATCTTGATAAAGAATATCTTTTTCAAGGTGAAGAAAGTAATTTAGTACGAGAACATAATCCTAATGATTTAGCTTATGTTATTTACACATCAGGATCGACAGGAAATCCAAAAGGGGTAATGATAGAACAAAAATCGCTAGTTCATTTTTTAAATGTAATGAGAGAAAAAGTAAAAGCTAATCAATCATTCTTGTTTCTTGCTAGTGTATCTTTTGATATTTCCTTGTTAGAAATATGTCTTCCTTTAACGCAAGGTTCAAAAGTAGTAATTGCTACAGAGGACCAGTTTGCAACAAAAGAATTAGCTCATTTGGTCAAAAAACATAAAGTGGATTTATGGGAATCAACGCCATCGCGAATGGAAGTGATTTTGAGTGATCCAGAAGGGGCAAATTTTCTAAAAGATTTAAAATCTATTTTATTAGCAGGAGAATCATTTTCCATTGATTTGGTTGAAAAAATTCGTTGTATCAGTGAAGCAACAATTTTAAATATCTATGGTCCCACAGAAACAACCATTTGCGCAACAGTAAAAGACTTGAGCACTTCCAAAGAAGTTACGATTGGCAAACCAAATCCGAATTATCATTCCTATATATTGAATAAGTATGGCCAATTAAAACCATTTGGAATTCCTGGTGAACTCTGCATTGCTGGCGTAGCGGTAGCACGAGGGTATCTTGGTAAAAATAAACTGACAGATGAAAAGTTTGTACCGAGTCCTTTTGCGGCAGGGGAAATGATGTATCATACAGGTGATCTCGTTCGTTGGTTGCCTAATGGAGAACTTGAATATTTAGGTAGAATGGATCATCAAGTGAAAATTCGGGGGTATCGGATTGAATTAAGAGAAATCGAAACTCAATTAAGGGAATATCCAGAAATAAATCAGGCTATCGTTGTTGATCAAGTGTATGGAAATAGGAAATTATTAGCTGCCTACTATGTATCGGATAACAAGGTGTCTTTTGGTGAAATCAGAAAATATTTAAGTGATAAATTACCTGAGTTTATGATTCCTGAAAAAATGATTCAGGTAGAAGAGATTCCATTGAATCCAAATGGAAAAGTGGATAGAAAAAGATTGTTGGATATAACACAAACGGATTATGTATCAATTCCATACGTTGCTCCGCGCAATGAAATTGAACAAAAATTAGTGCGTGCATGGGAAAAAGTTATGGAGATCGAGCGAATCGGTATTCATGATAATTTTTTTGCATTAAAAGGAGAATCTATTAAAGCACTTCAGGTAATTAATTTATTAAGAAAAGACGGCTTAAAAATAAGTACAACAGATTTTTTTAAACACCCCACAATCGCTCAACTGAGTTGTTGTGTAAAGTTAGAGCATAAAGAGGAAAACTTTGAAAGTAGACCAACTCATGTTAAAGATTTATCTAATCCATTTTCCTTAACAGAAGTTCAGACAGCGTATATGTTAGGAAGGAATTCACAGTTTGAATTAAGTGGTATTTCACCTCAAACATATTTTGAATATGAAACAGCATTGGATATCAATCGTCTTTCAAAAAGTTTTCAAAAGGTAATTCATCGTCATCCAATGTTGCGAGCTGTAATTTTACCAGAGGGAAAACAGCAAATATTACAAAGCGTTCCTGATTACGAGATTGAAATAGTGAGTCTCATAGATTTAGATGATAGGAATCAAAATGCTCGCTTGCAAGAAGAGCGTTCTCGAATGACTAACCATGTATTCCCTTTGGGAAAATGGCCTTTGTTTGAATTGAAAGCTTTTCTTTTAAAAGAAGACACGTATTTATTATGTTTTCGATACGATGCTTTATTAATGGACGGAGCAAGCATGAACATTGTTGGACAGGATTTGTTGCATTATTATTATAAACCAAATCAAAAATTAGAATCTTTATCTTTTGATTTTCAAGATTATATGTTTATCTATGATGAAATGGAACAAAGCGAAGAATATAAAACAGCAAAAGATTATTGGACAAGTAAGCTGCCTGACTTTCCGTTTGCACCTTCTTTGCTGTTAAAAAAGGATCCAGCAGAGATTGCTACTCCTAAATTCCAATCACTTACAAAAATCCTGGACAATGAAAAATGGACAAAGCTACGAAAGTTAGCACAAGAGAAAGAGGTAACGCCTTCCGCTCTACTTTGTACAATATATGGTGATGTGTTGGCATATTGGAGTAATCAACGTCGATTAGCAATTAATTTGACTGTATTTAACCGTTATCCTGTTCATGATGAAGTAGAACAGATTGTAGGAGATTTCACATCGCTTATTTTGTTGGATGTTGATGTAAAACCAGAGCAAACTTTCTTTACTAGAGTAAAAGAAACGCAAGCTACTTTATTAGATGGCCTTGAACATCGTCATTACGATGGAGTTAACTTTATTCGAGATTTTACTCGATATCATCAAATGACGCCAAAAGCAGTTATGCCAATCGTTTTCACCTCGATGTTAGCAGGTGCAGGTGCTTTCTCTTGGGAACAACTTGGTTCTCTTCGCTATATTCATGCTCGGACTCCACAAGTGTATTTGGATAATGTAGTAATTGAAAAAAATGGAGAGTTATTAATTAGCTGGAATTATGTTGAAGAGTTGTTTGATATTGATGTGATAGAAGCAATGTTTTCCCAATTTGTTAACTTATTGGAACAATTGGTGAAACAAAGCGATATAACATCTTTGCAGATGAAAGAATCGGATCAAACTTTAATTGAACAATACAATGAAACAACAGAAAAAATACCTTCAACTACTCTGTATCAATTATTTACAGACCAAGTAAAACGTACACCGAATGAAGTAGCGGTGGTATTTGAGCAAAAATGGTTAACATACTCGGAACTTCATAAACGCTCCAATCAAATTGCCCACTTCTTAAAAGAGCAGGGCATTGGTCTTGGTGACAAAGTGGGTCTTTTAGCCAAAAGACGAGTTGACACAATTGTTAATATGCTAGGTATTTTAAAAGCAGGTGCTGCTTATGTTCCGATTGATCCCGATCATCCTTTAGATCGCCAAACATATATTTTAAAAAATAGCTCATGCAAGCTTTTATTAGAACCTAGTCTTTATGAAGAAAATGATTTGTCATTTTATACAACAGAAGATATGCCCTCTATTGCTGGTCCAGAAGATATTGCCTATATTATATACACTTCAGGAAGTACAGGAAAACCAAAAGGAGTAATTATTACTCACCAAGCGGTTACAAATACTATTCAAGACATAAATCAAAAATATGAGGTAAATGAAGATGATCGTATTATTGGTATCTCTTCCATGTGTTTTGACCTATCTGTATACGATATTTTCGGAGCTTTAAGCACAGGTGCAATGTTAGTAATGATTCGTGATCCGAGAGACATGCAAGAATTAATCCGCACTGTCGAACGTAGAGGGATTACAATTTGGAATACAGTGCCTGCAATCATGGATTTGGCATTGGATCAAGTAGGTTCTCATTTTGAACATTCTTCTTTACGTTTAGTTTTACATAGTGGAGATTGGATTCCGCTTTCTTTACCAGAAAAAATAAAACGACATTTTCCGATTGCAGAAGTAGTTTCACTAGGAGGGGCAACAGAAGCATCGATTTGGTCAATTTATTATCCGGTCAAACAGGTGGAATCACATTGGAATAGTATTCCATACGGGATGCCCTTGGCAAACCAAACGTATTATGTGTTGAACTATGAAAAGAAAATGTGCCCTGTTGGTGTAATTGGAGATTTATATATCGGGGGAGTGGGCCTTGCTAAAGGATATTTAAATGATGAAAAGAAAACAAATGAAGCGTTTGTGTCACATCCTGATTTTGGTCTTATATACAAAACAGGAGATTGTGGAAAAATGCATTCTGAGGGATATATTGAATTTTTAGGCCGCCAAGATTACCAAGTAAAAATTCAAGGGTATCGAGTAGAGTTAGAAGAAATCGCTCATTGTCTTCTAACTTATAAACAAGTCGAACATGCTGTCGTAATTGATCAAACAGATGAGAACGGAATAAAATTTTTAGTTGCATATGTGGTAACTGAGCAAAATATTAGTACAACAGAACTACGAAAGCATTTGCGAGATCACTTGCCAGATTACATGATTCCTTCTTATTTTGTTTATTTGGACCAATTACCCTTGACTCCAAACGGTAAATTAGATAGGAAAGCGCTCCCTGCTCCCGAGAAACAAACAAATGAAGTATTTATTGCTCCAAAAACTGAAATGGAAAAAATATTAACTAGTATTTGGCAAGAAGTACTCAAAATAGATCAAGTTGGAGTAAATGATCATTTCTTCGCCTTAGGTGGAGATTCGATAAAAGCGATTCAAGTGTCCGTCAGACTGTATCGACAAGGATTTGAGCTTGAACCAAAAAATCTATTTTCATTTCCTATATTAAGGGACATGGTTCAATTTGTTAAAAAGCTAGACCATTTTTCAAGTTCACAAACAAATGATGTAAACATAATGAACGATAATAAAGCTACATTACTAAATATTAAAGATAAACAACTTAATCAACAAACACTTACCAAAATACAAGAAAAAATGCCGGATATAAAAATAGAACGTATTTACCCGTTAGCACCTTTCCAAGAAGTTATTTATGAACATGCTACGAATGAACCTGATACAAATGCATATTTTGAACAAACAATTTGGGCACTTGAGGGGGAGTTGGATATTAAACTCTTTATTCAGTGTTTCAAACAATTAGTTGATCGTCATGATTCTTTAAGAACAATAATTGTGCAAGATGAACAAGCAAAACCTTGGCAAGCTGTTCTATATGATGTTCAAATAAATTCAGAAATAAAAAACTTGATTGAGATGACGAAACAAGAACAGCAAGAATTCCTAAAACAGTGGATGAATGAAAATTTAAGTCGAGGATTCAAAAATGATGAACCTATGACACGTCTCTGTATATTCCAACTAGGTAATAATGAGCATAAGGTAATTTGGAGTTCCCATCATCTATTATGTGATGGGTGGAGCGTCAGCATTTTGATAGACGAATTATTCCAGCTCTACGAAACTACAAATGCGGGAACTATGGCGGAGTTACCTATGGTAAAACCTTTTGAAACATTCATAGACTGGACTTTGGCACAAGATCATGAGAAAGCACGTCATTTTTGGCAAGATTATTTATCAGGATACAATCAGAAAATTAGTATTCCTAAAAAGAAAGTCCCATCTAAAAGTGAAGGGTTAAACTTCACTTTTATGGATTTAACATTAGACAAGGATTTGACTGATCAGTTACAGACATTTGTAACTAAAAATAATATAACTATGAATACGGCATTACTAGCTGTATGGGGAATATTGCTTGGCAAATTCAACGGAACGAGAGAAGTAGTATTGCCTAATCTAGTATCAGTCAGACCTCCCGAAGTAGAAGGAATTGAAAATATGTTCGGTCTGTTCACAAATGTTTTGCCTATCCGATTAGCATGGACAGAAACGCAATCTTTTGTGGACTTCCTGCAAAAGGTACAACTAGAGACATTGAAATGTAATGAGTATGCATACTATTCATTTGTTGATATACAAAAGCAAAGTGAATTAAAAACTGAGTTGACTGACCATCTTTGGGTTTTTGAAAACTATCCAACTAATCCAGCAATCTTTTCTTCAAATGAAAACAGAAATTTTGCTATCACGGATTACGAAGTTGTTGATGAGCCACATGTAAAGTATGGAATTATGTGCTTCCCTGAAGAAAAGCTTACAATAAAGTTTGGATTTGATCAAACCGTATATGAAGCAGAGAAAATACAGGGAATATTAAATCACATCCATGGATTAATCAACATGATTCTTCAAAATCCAATACAAGCAATTGGTGATTACAAATTATAAAAAATGAAAAGGCGAGCAAGAACTCGCCTTTTTAAATAGAATAGGAGTAAACCAAATGACAAAAAACTTGCAGTTATCAGCCGAAGAGATGCGTCAGTTAGGATATCAAGCGGTTGACTTGATTGTTGATCATATGAATCATTTAAAAAGTAAACCAGTTTCAGAAACGATTGATAGTAATATTTTTAGAGACAAGCTAATTGAAACGATTCCGGAAAACGGATCTAATCCAAAAGAATTACTTCATTTTCTTAATAACAATGTGTTTAATCAAATTACTCATGTGGATCATCCTCATTTTATGGCTTTTGTGCCAGGTCCTAATAATTATGTTGGTGTATTAGCAGATTTTTTAGCAAGTGGGTTTAATGTATTTCCTACAGCTTGGATAGTAGGTGCAGGTGCCGAACAAATTGAATTAACGACAATTAACTGGTTAAAATCAATGCTAGGATTCCCTGATTCAGCTGAAGGACTATTTGTCAGTGGCGGTTCCATGGCTAATTTGACTGCACTTACTGTAGCGAGACAGGTCAAGCTGAATAATGACATAGAAAATGCGATTGTTTATTTTTCTAACCAAACTCATTTTTCTGTAGATCGAGCACTTAAAGTATTAGGTTTTAAACAGCACCAAATTTGCCGAATTGAGACAGATGAAGATTTAAAAATTTCAGTTAGTACTTTAAGAAAACAAATAAAAGAAGATCGATTAAAAGGGAAAAAACCATTCTGTGTTATTGCTAATGCAGGGACAACGAATTGCGGAGCGGTGGACTCCCTCGATGAATTGGCTGATCTATGTGGTGATGAAGATATATGGCTACACGTGGATGGGGCTTATGGGGCTGCAGCAATTCTCAGTGAAAAAGGAAGGGAGTTATTAAGTGGAATTCATCGTGCTGATTCTTTAACGTTAGACCCGCACAAATGGCTTTTTCAGCCTTATGATGTTGGTTGTGTACTCATTCGAAATAGTCAATATTTAAGCGAAACGTTTCGTATGATCCCAGAGTATATTAGGGATACGGAAACTAATATAGAAGAAAAAGTGAATTTTGGAGAGCGTGGAATTGAACTTTCCCGTAGATTTAGAGCATTAAAGGTATGGCTTTCTTTTAAAGCATTCGGAGTTACAGCTTTTCGTGAGGCAATTGATCATGGCATTATGCTAGCTGAACAAGTTGAAGAGTTTTTAAGGAAAGAAAAAGATTGGGAAGTAGTAACACCTGCCCAATTAGGAATTGTTACTTTTCGTTATATTCCATGTGAGCTAACATCTACAGATACAATTCATGAAATAAACAAAAAATTGGTGGAAGAAATTAATCAAAGAGGATTTGCTATGCTAAGTACGACTAAATTAAAAGAAAAAGTAGTAATTCGACTTTGCTCTATCAACCCAAGGACAACAAAAGAAGAAATACTTCAAATCATGATGAACATAAAAGCATTAGCAGAGGAAATAAACACATCGCCTAAACATCTTATATCTGTTTCTCAACCTTGATATATTAGGCGGATTTTAAATATAATAGCCGATTCTTATTTAGAATCGGCTATTATATTTAAATGATAAATACATATATACTATTTATAAGTGTTTCTCTTGTAATGGGATTAAGCCTCAACCTTGGATACTCGTTTGAAACCAGTTTTTATTGCTTGTACTATTTCGTTCACAGCATAAATAGATACATCGGCATTTGGATTTAACCCTTCAAACCAGTGATAGGCATTTGGATATAAATGAAACTCCACATCAACACCAGCTTGTGCTAGTTTGCTTACATAGGTTAATGTTTCGCTGCGGAATGGATCTAATTGACCAACAAATGTGTAAGTATACGGTAAGTCACTATAATCCTCAGCTCGAGAAGGTGCTGCATAGGCAGGGATTTGATCCGTTCCATACATTTCTCCTAAATACATTTTCCAGCCAGCTTCATTTGCCTTTTGGTTCCAAACAAATCCCTCTTTAATTTCATTCGCTGAAGGTGTATCATTTCTGTCATCAATCATTGGATATAGTGGCATTTGTAAACAAATTGAAGGATATTTTCGATCTCGGGCTAATAATGATAATGCTGCTGTTAGTCCACCGCCAGCGCTTACTCCTGCAACCCCAATTCGATTCGAATCAATGTTTAATGACTTTGCATTATCAGCAATCCATTTTAAAGCTGAATAACAATCCTCAATTGGTGCTGGGTAAGGGTATTCAGGCGCTAAGCGGTAGTCTACAGACACGACCACACAGCTAGCTTCTTTTGCAAACCTCATACAAGTATCATCGTTATCATCTATAGACCCTAAGATATAACCTCCACCATGTATCCATAATAAGACAGGTAAAGATTCATGATTTGATTTTGGACGATAAATTCGTAATGGTAACGGATTATCATCAGGCCCAACAATGACTTTATCTGTTAAAGAAAGAGAGTCATCAACAACGGTAGGTGGTCTCATTTGAGCTATTCCTTCTCTGATTGATTGCAAATTTTCTGGGCGTAAATCGAGATCCGGAAACATCTCTAACCCTTGTAATAATTCTGGATTTACTCTAGTTTTCATTTTAGCACCTCTATTTGTAATTGTTTTCAAATAAATGAAGTGTATTCTAAGTAGTTTAATTGTGAAAGAACACCACAATTAAATTGTAAATTGGATATGTTATAACAGTCAACAGAACATTCAGAAATTAAAACCTTTCTCAAGAAGGAGTTTCATGCAATCAGTAATACAAGTAGTGGATTTAAGAGCAAAGTGTTTTAATGTCGTTGTAATTATGTACATTAGAAAAATTTTATAGATAGTTATCTTAAAAATAAACAAAGAGAGAAGAACTAACCAATGTTTCTTCTCTCTTTTCATATGTAATTAGGGTATCCATAACTGTAAATACGGAGGGTATAGATTAATGGATGAATAATTTATTTTTAAATTAATAACGTAACAAATAAAGATTTTTGTATGTAATATTGCATATACAGCGATCACTGGTGAAAATGCTGAGCATTGTTTTTCTATATGGTAAATTAGTTCCTTAGTTATTTATTTTATTTCATTTTCAATCGTGTAAGGCTAGGGGACGAAGATTTACAAAGGTGACTAGTAAAAAATATAACAATATAAGTATAAGATTTTGCACTTAGTAATCTCGCGATTTAAGGCATGACATTGGATAAGGGCGGGGAGTTCAATCGATTTTGAATAAAATCAATAGTATCAGTTGCAATTTTTTTACGTTTAAGAACGATCCCGGCATGCCCACATTTATAAATATATCGTGGAGGTCTTTCCCAAGATTCCCACAAGTAGTCTGTATCCTCAGAATGCACATATAGATCATGCTTACCTGAAATTAATAAAATATTTTCTTTTTTTACTTTTGGCAATGCTTGACTCGGTTCAGTGATTTTCCAATAATCTATTAAATCATCATACGTAACACCATGATGTTCCAAGTCTTCTCTAATAAATTTACCTGGAGTTGTATTCCAAATAGAATAAGAAAGTCGATTTGCATAGAAAATGGATGCTAACATATCAATTTCTTCTTCAACAAGAGAGGTTAAGTTAGTAATAAATCCGCCTAAACTAATTCCTATTAGAATCAGGGGGCCCTTTTTATTTGCTTTAATCCATTTAATCAAAGCTCGTAAATCAGCTACCGCTTGTCTAGTTGCTTGTACTGTTCGTTCAATATTTGCACTTACCATATACTCTCCACTGAATAAGGATTGATCGGGTTTTCTTTCAAAATGATAGGGTAGAGTGAAATAATACATATTCCACTTCAGGCTGGTCATATGATCGTGGAATATGTTTTTCACACGTTCGTTAGAATCCATTCTCCAACCGTGAACAAAGATAACATGAGGTGCATTTTCATTTTTATGTAAGAATAATTCCCCAGTTACAGAGTCGTTGCGTGAATCACCGGATTGAACCGAACTTTTATAGTTGAATTGCCCAACCATGTATTCATTTTCCTGCTTTGAATGCTTAATGTCAAAATGAAAATGTGATGGTTTTACTTTATAAAAAGATTCTATGTTCTTTATATTTAATGAAGTGTTAGAAAGGGAAGTAAACTGAAATGCTACACTTCTTTTTTTGTGTAAATCATATAAGGCGTACCGATCAATGAGTTTTGAAAAAATCAAATTAACCTCCTCCAAAATACATATTGTTTAAAACATAAACAAAATTTATGTTTTAAATTAAGTAGGAAATATTTTCTTTTCCTACTAGTAGGTGCTTGAATTATAAAAATAGGTGATGAATTTGTATATTATATTATAAAGCTTACAATAGATAATTTATACTAAAATGTAAGAAGCAAGTTAATATTCTTATCCATATAAAAGAATGTTTACTTGCTTCTTTTCTTATTAAAAGATGTAATTTCTATGAGGAACCTTACAATTCCCATATAGATATTCACAATCAGCTTCTATATATTTATTGTATAGAAATTATATAATAAATATATCTTTCATGTTACATACATTAAATCAAGCCTTAGCCTCTCTTTTTCTATAATTCTCTTAAATTGACTACTTCTTACCAATGTTCAACAACGACTGCGTTTTTGAATTTGTGTTCTAGTTTTTCTTGAACAGGTAAATGAATAACTACACATAAACTCCTTATATCTCTCGTTAAACTACCGATTAGCTCCATATAAACTCTAGATAACCTATGTAGAATACAAGATATCAAGGAGGTAAGAAAAAATGAATTTTATGAAACGAGCAATTCTCAGTATGAAAAAAAGGATAGGAACATCATTAATTTTGATGGCAGTTTTTCTAATTGTTACAAATTTGGTTCTTTCAGGTTTCACAATTCAAAATGCATCAAAAAAAGCAGCGGATGCTGCAAGAAAAAAACTTGGTGTAGATGTTACTTTAGGTCTTGATTTCGACAAATTAGGTCAAAAAGCTAAGGAAACTGGAGAAATGCCAAATCCGCCGCAGCTCGATGCAAAAGAAACAGATCAATTAGCGAAGTCCAAGTATGTAAAAGATTATAATTACATAGCTAACACTTTCGGTATTTCTGATGGGCTTAAACTAGTAGGAGCTTCAGAAGGAGAAGAAGAAGGAAAAGGTAAAGTGGGAATGGCGGCTGCGCGAGGCGGTTCAAGCTCTGGTACAGAAATAGATATGAATGCTTCTTTTATGATTGAGGGAGTTCGCAAGACTGCATTACAAGAAAGCTTTAAAAACGGAAAAAGTAAAATCATTGATGGAAAACCAATTACAGAGCAAATGAAGGATCAGAATGTAGCTTTAATGGAAAAACGATTAGCGGAATTAAACAATTTGAAAGCAGGAGACAAAGTTAAAGTGCAATCAGGGGATAAGAAGGAAACCCTTGAGGTTGAAATTATCGGTATTTACGAAACAAATGAGCAAGCAATGGGGCAACAGGCTCCTCCTATTATGGATCCAGCTAATAAACTATATATGCCGCATTCAACTATGAAAAAATTAGAAGTAGACCCAGGTATAAGTAGTGTTCAAGTCGTGTATTTCTTGAATGATCCACAATATATTGATGCATTTAAAAAAGAAGCAAAAAAATCTAATATTGATTTTAATTATTATAAATTAGATGCGCATGATTCATTGTACAAGCAAATGATTGGTCCTATCGAAAATATCTCTTCGACTTCTCAAATGATTATTTATATTGTATCGATTGCAGGTGCAATTATTTTAGGATTAATCATTATGCTATCAATTAAAGGACGTCGTAAAGAAATGGGAATTCTATTGTCTATTGGAGAGAAAAAGTGGAAACTAATGGCGCAATTCGTAGTAGAAGTAGTGTGTGTCGCTATTTTAGCATTTGGATTATCCATAACAACAGGAGCTAAAGTTTCTCAATATATCGGGGATAATTTACTGTCGAATGAAATTGCTACTGCAGGCGAAGAAACAAATACCTCGCAAAATGGTACTGTAATGATGGCTGGACCTGGTGGTACTCTACAAAATCAAAAAGAAGATCCAATTGATAAAATTGATGTAAGTGTAACAGGAGAAGATGTAGGGAAAATGGGTGGAATTGGACTAGCTATTGCTATAATAGCAACACTTCTTCCAGCATTATCTATTCTACGTTTAAACCCAAAACAAATTCTTTTAAAAGATGAATGAGGAGGCTCGATATGGAGACGATTTTACAGTTTAAAAATTTGGATTATTATTATGAAAGTAATGGAAAAAATGTAGCGATACTAGATAATGTTAACTTTTCTTTTCAAAAAGGTCATTTCTACACGATTTTAGGACCATCCGGATCTGGCAAAACCACAACCCTGAGCTTAGGTTGTGGACTGGATGTCCCTAAAAATGGTTATGTACTGTATAATGGCAAAGATATTAGAAAAATTGGTTTGGATCGATACCGTAATCAAAATGTATCTGTAATTTTCCAATCTTATAATTTGATAACCTATATGACAGCTCTTCAAAATGTCTTAACAGCAATGGAAATTACAGGTGTTAAAGTGCAAAATAAAACAGCAAGAGCATTACAATTATTAGAGAGGGTAGGACTCACAGAAGTTGAAGCGAAACGAAACGTCCTGCAACTAAGTGGTGGTCAACAACAGCGTGTAGCAATTGCTCGAGCACTATCTTGTAATGTTGATTTACTGATTGCAGATGAGCCGACAGGAAACCTCGACGAGGAAACCGCAATGGATATAATAGAACTATTTCAAGAACTTGCACATAAAGAGAATAAATGCATTATTGTTGTGACGCACTCACAGGAGGTTGCTAAAAAATCAGATCGTGCAGTGTATTTAAGTAAGAAGAAGTTGGTCGTAAATGAAATCTAATATAAACATCGTAGCTTTTTAATTGACATAATTTTCAAGATTCAGACCTTTCAAAAGCTTATATTTGATTTATAATAAAATCAAGCCATAATCAAAATGGTCTCCCTGTACTGAATGTTAAAATAGTTTGTTGTTCCCGTTTTAATAATATAATAAAAAGAACTTGTAGGATATTCTACAGGTTCTTTTTATTATAATTGGTTACCTATATCATGGGATAATCACACATAAAAAACGGGACATTACCTAGATGTATGACCTAAATATCGTCCCGTTTACCTACTCTGTATAGTTATTGCAGAATTAAACCTACAATCATAATTAAACTAAATACTATCATCCAACCAAACGCACAATAGCCAAAAATTCTAATCCATTTAGGTAATTGATGCATGTTAATTTTATTTGTGGGAACTCCTTGCATAGAAAACATCATTTTTTGATCTCTATCTCTATTATTTTGTTGTTCATACATAATATCATCACCTTTCCAGAACTATTGTGTTTATAGTATATCAGCCTAAAGAAAATTATGTACAGAATAAGAGGGGATAGCATAAATATTATGTGGTGAATTTTATAAATAAAGACATTTAATTGCCATGGTTCTAAGCGCTAATCCGTTATAAATACTGAAAAAGAGCCCTACATAAATAGGACTCTTTTTCTTCAAATATTAAGTTGCTGGATATAAATTAGAACCAAGGTAACGTTCTTTTATAATTTGAAGATGATGAAGCTCATGACCAGCAATGATGTATGCTAATGCACGAACTGTAACTTCAGAATTATTCGCATTTCCTCTTTGTGACCAAGCTTCTTTATCTAAGCTTCTAAGTAAATGCAGGGTAGATTGGCGAACAACTATTAAATTCTCAAGAAGATCTTGCATAGATTGCTTATCAAAAGCAGCTCTAAGAACATACATATCATCATTATAGCCTGGAAGTTCTGCTGTCTCGCCTCGAGCGATTGATAGTAATCGATACGCCATAATCCGTTCTGTATCTGCTATATGACCCATTACTTCTTTTATACTCCATTTAGTAGGAGCATACCGGAAAAGTCCCTCACTATCAGAAATTCCCTTTAATAAAAGATTCGTTTCCTTCATTTGTTGTTCTAGAATATGTATGATATTTCCGTCTGATACCAAGTTGGTATACGTTGCATAATAGGAGTTATATTCACTTACTTGTGGTCTTATTTGCATACGAATCATCCTTTATGTTTTATATTTAATCTTTACATATAGCTTACCATAAAAGAATTCCAAATTAATCTGAAAAATGGAGGCAAATATACATTTTTCATCTTCCTTTTCAGTTTCATAGATGAAATGCATCTCAAATAAGAGAATCTAATTTGCTGCTAAGCGGAATGTCGTTTTTTTGCTGCTATAGTAGAAGATAAATATGTAAATTGAATACGGTTTGTCACTACTTATGATAATCGCCATTTAAGAAGCAGCATTTGTCCATTACGTGAAAAACCTGTTAATAAATTTATACTTACTACAAAAACAAACAAACTCGTCCTATTTAAAGGAGAGTTTGTTTGTTTTTATGTTTAGATAATGGAATACTCATGCAAAATTGTACACTATGTTCCATATTTTTTATTGAATACTTTATATCTAGCGTTTCAAGAATTTGTTTAACAATATATAGCCCTAAACCATTTCCTCCAGTATTTCGATTCCTTGATTTTTCAATTCGATAAAATGGTTTGAAAATTTGTTGTATCTCTTCATCTTTAATATTGACACCTGTATTTATAATTTTCATTTCGATTTGACCTTGTTTAGAATCCTCAATTAACTTTATATAGACTTTTTCATTATGTGGTGAATACATAACCGCATTGTGAATAATATTTTTACATGCTTTTTCTAAAAGAGCACAATCGGTATAAATAGAAAGGTCAGAATCAATTTCTTTTATTATTTCGATGCTTTTTTGAGAAGCAAAAAATTCGAGATCTTTTGTGATTGTACCTATTAACTTTGAAGGATTAACTTCCTCTACTTTTAGTTTGAAGGTGTGTTGTTCTAATTTCGATACGCTTAAAATTTCACGAACTAATTGTTCCATACTTTCAATAATTTGATGATTTTTCTTTAAATATTGATCGCGATTTTGATAAGGGCCAATATTGTATATCATTCCTTCTAAGTATCCTTTCATTACAGTAAGAGGAGACTTTAATTCATGTGCTACAATCGCAAAAAACTCTCTTCGTTTTGTTTCTATTTCTCTTTCTTTTTCAATATCATTTTTTAATTGTTCATTTGCTTTTTTTAAATCAAACATAGCTTGTTGCAAGTTAATAGACATGTCATTCAAACTATTAGATAATTCTCCTAACTCATCTGTAGAGCGAACCTCAATTTTTTCGGAGAAATCTAAATTTGCCATCTTTTGTGCACCTTCATTAATATAAATAAGTGGCTTTGTAATAAACCTGGAATAAAAATAAGCACTTCCTATACCAATAACGAGCACAATGATACTAATATAGGGGAGAAAGCGTACTAAAACTTGTGAAGCTTCATCAATCGGTTGAAATGTAGCAAAGACTATAAGCGTTAAACTACCATCTTGGAATTGAATTGGTTTCGTAACGTTATATGAATTGCTAAGGGTACTTGTATTCTCGAATCGTGTTGCTTTAGTAACTACTGTTTTTTGCGTACCACTTTGAATAAAAGAAAATGAAGGAGAGTAAATAATTACTCCTTCTTTATTTTGAAGATAAAGCATCGCATTATTTTTTTTGGCGTATTCATCAAAAAGTGGTATCGCATCTTGAAACGTAAGATTTTTAGACTTATCAATGATTTCGTTTATCCCTGTTTGAAGTTGATCTGTTTTATATTGCTCATAAAATGTAGGGAGAAAGAAGTATAAAGTTAAATAAATCAATACTGCAAAGGATAATAAAATGAGAGATGTAGTCATAAAGAGTTTATAAGTAATTTGCTTCATTTTCATGAGTTTCACAATACTATTCATCAATTTTATATCCAATACCCTTTATTGTTTTAATATAAGGGATAGCTAATTTTTTGCGTAGGTTTTTAATATGTGTATCAATTATTCGTGTTTCTCCAAAATAATCGTAACCCCAAACCTTTTCAACGATATTTTCTCTTGTGAGTACTTTTCTCTCATTTTGAAATAGTAGTTGTAGAATTTCAAACTCTTTTGTCGTTAATATAATTTCAACGTCATTTACATATACTCTATATGCATCCACATCAATACGCACTTCTTTAAATATCAAATGATTATTTACATTTTTATCATAACTTCTTCTAAGTACCGCTTCGACTCGTCTAATCAAAACATGAAATGAAAAGGGCTTTGTAATATAATCATCGATCCCAAGGTCGAATCCTTTCATTTGATCTTCCTCTTCTTCCAACGCAGTTAGCATAATAATTGGTACGTTTGACTGACTTCGAATCATTTTAGAAACTTCAAACCCATTAAGATTGGGCATCATGACATCTAGAAGAATTAAATCAAACGATTGCTTATTAAATTGTGTCATACCCTCTAGTCCATCTGAAGCGACTACCACTGTATAATGCTGTGTCATTAAAAATTGTTTAATTAATTCCTGAATTTCTTGATCGTCCTCTACCACGAGAATATGATAGTTTTTCATAATATCACCTCTGGTAGTCATTATAGCCGCACTATCTGGAGTTTATGTGGAGATACAATAGGAACCTCATAGGACGTTTAACGTATTAGCTTCATTTTCAAGAATGTGTATTCTCCAAAAAAATATTATTAGCCATATTCCTTTTTATGAAAAAATAATTGTATGCTTGAAAAAACTTATCGTATGAAAAGCTGAACGATTTATATTTCTAAAAAACTAATGTATAATATTGGGAACTGTATGTGATTTCTTAAACTGTGTGAACATATACTTTCGCTACTTACTAGAAGGGGAAACGGAAATGAATTTCAATATAAAAAAAGTTAGCGAAATTATAGAGTGTACGTCACAAACTTTAGAGTTTTTTTGCTAATTTAGTAAACGCTTAAGGTGTGAACTAAGGATTATTTAAATCATGCGAGAAAGGTTGTGAAATTATTTGATGGGTTATAAAGCGATGCTGTTTGATTTAGATGATACATTACTTGATAGGGATAAAGCAGTAGAGGCATTATTTTTAATTGTTTTAGAAAAGTGTTATGAAAATGTAGATGGTGCGGCTAAAAGCAACATGTTACAGAATTTCAAAGAATACGATAAAAGGGAATACGGCATGTGTGATAAAACAATAGTTTTAGAATCGTTGTTTGATGAATTCCCGCCGAAGTATAGATTGCCACGCAATTACATCCAAGATTTTTGGAATAATAATTTCCCTAGATGTTTTTCAATAGACCAAAATACTGTTCATTTCTTAAATCAAATAAAGAAGCACTTTAAAGTTGGAATTATAACAAATGGCTCAACTCAGAGGCAAAAAGCTAAAATATTTAACACGAATTTAAATAGGTATTTTGAAACAATCATTATTTCTGAAGAAGTGGGATTTAGTAAACCTGATAAACGTATATTCGAACTAGCATTAAATAAGCTAAATTTACAACCGGAAAATACTTTATTTGTTGGAGATGACTTAGAAAAGGATATTGCTGGTCCTCAAAATGCAAATATAAAAGGTGTGTGGTTTAACCCTCAGAAAATCAAGAATACTACCAAAATACAACCATATGCCGAGATTAACACTTTGGATAGTTTGTTAAGTTATGTTACTCCACAATATTTTTATAACAAGTAAAAGTAATTCCATATATATATTCAAAAATATAAAAAAAGAGGAACTATCATTAATTTCATTGACCGTATTAGTAATAAAAAAATATATATTTACAACAAAAAATAGAGGCCATTTTAATAGCTGAGGCTAATTTAATCTATGATTAATACGAAGTTTTGTAAAACAATTTTACTCATACTGTGTAAATTATAAAGGGGTGAGACTATGGAAATAAAGAAAGTAGTAATCGATGGAATCAATATTGCGGTTATTGGTATTAATATCGAATGTTCAGTCTGCATTAGATACTATGGCAACAGTTCAATATGAGGTAGATGCGAAACATATTATTATCCATAAATCTTTAATAAGTGAAGATTTCTTTGATCTAAAAACACGGCTTGCGGGCGATATCCTTCAACAGTTTATAAACTACAAGGTAAAGATTGCTATTGTTGGAGATTACTCTATATATACTAGTAAAAGCTTAAAGGATTTTATTTATGAATGTAATAAAGGGAATGACATTTTTTACTTAGCAACTGAACAACAAGCAATTGAAAAACTAAGTACATTAAAGTAATAATTATATCCTGCTAAATTCCCCCATTTCACTTAGTTAATGATTATATACGATATAGAAGAACTGATGTTTGTGGTAAACTAAGAGATGAATAAAGGGGGAGTTTTTTTGAACAATTTTAATGATACGATCCGAAGTTTAAACAATATAGTTTACAAACCTAACAATTTAATGATTACGAATCTAAAAGAAGAAAAGCAAAACGCAGAATATGCAGGATGTTTATTCCACTTAAATAACAAAACCATTCGTTTTAGAAAATCAAAATTGACTCCTAATAAAATTGGGCAATTTGTTTCTTTTTGGGAGAAAGATGAAAATATGCGAAATAGAGCTTTCTCTTATGAAGCTGCTCCTGATTTATTAGTAATCACTTGTATTGCTGATAATAAAGTAGGACAATTTATTTTTCCTAAAGAGATTCTTCTTAAAGAAAAAATATTGAGAACACAAAATCAAACAGGGAAAATGGCAATGAGAATTTATCCTGTTTGGGATACCACCGTTAGCAATCAAGCTAAAAAGAGCCAAACGTGGCAACGTCAATATTTTGTTGATTTAAGTGATAGTAATAATTTGCCTATAGATAAACTATTAAATTTATATTCGTAGCTTTTGGTTTGCCCCGAAAAGAAGTAATTACAGAAAAGATATTTGTAATGACGCCTTCTATTAATTTAACTCGTGAATCGTAATTTTTGTACCGGTACAGTTAAATGAAATGTACATTGTTACAGTGCCCCTTAAAATTTACAATCAGCATATATTATTTAAACTTATAAATTTTTAAGGGGTGCTAATTATGACAAGTTTACAAGATCAGATTTTCACAAGATTAAATCTAAAAAAACGTAATGAAGTAAAGTTTGAAGAATTACCTACTATACTCTTTTCGTTTGCGCACACTATACCATTTGAGAATTTAGATGTTATAGCACGAAATACGAATCAAATCTCTCTGGAAAACTTACGGGAGAAAATTTTAACTAGTTCCCGTGGTGGACTTTGCTACGAATTAAATACTCTTTTTTACTATTTCTTAAAAGACTGTGGCTATGATGTACAACTGGCATTGGGTACGGTTTATAAAAATGATATAAGTGCATGGGCACTTGAGGATGGCCATATAACAATTATTTTAACTTATGAAAATGTACAGTATTTAATTGATGTAGGTATAGCTTCGTTAGTACCTCTAGTTCCTGTACCTTTTACTGGCGAGTCTGTTTCTTCAAAAAATGGTTCGTACCGGGTGAGACGGAAAGATACGAGTAAAGGAAATTATGTTTTAGAAAGAATAGATACTGATGGAGAATGGAAAGTTTGTCATGCTTTTTATAAACATATTATTGATGAGATAGTAGTAAACGATGTTCAAAGAAGAGTGATAGAAGATGAGAAGTCTATTTTTAATAAAGGACCAATTGCAGTTAAGTTGACGAACTCCGGCCATATTTCATTAACGAATACAAGTTTAACTGAAATGATTCATGGGGAAAAAACTAAGCGTGAAATTACAGAAGATCAATATAGAGAGTTTTTATATACTTTATTTGCTATTAAGTTATGAATAATAAAGATAGCCGGTACTTATTCAGAAGCGGCTATCTTTATTATTTTTGGTGTAAATGGTTTTCGTCTAATATGTTTCGGAAACTGCGGTATAGTTAATGTTTTTAATATTTCCGTAGCTTCTTCATATGTATGAAAAACTGGCTTTTTTGCAGCAGGATAATATGATTTAAAGTTTGATTTTCTTAATACATATAATACACTAGAACAGTACGAAAAAGTATGTACAATGAATTTTGAATGTAAAGGAAGATTAATATGTCAGTTATTGATAAATTGAAACTTAATAAGTATACAAATATGGTCGTTATTAACGAACCAAGTAATTATGACATTTTTACAGGTAAAGAAACTGCATTCTCAAAAAAACACGATGCTATCTTTATATTTGTAGAAACGCTTGATGAAATGGTGAAACAAACGAATTTTATTATTAGTAATGAAGAATTACTAATTGAAAAAGGTTACGTGTTCTTCGCATATCCGAAAAAAGGTAATGCTCGTTATAGTACGTTTATTCACCGTGATGAGATGTTTCCGGCATTAAACGTTGGAGAAGATGGTTATGTGGGAGAAAGCGATATTAAATTTGCACGAATGGTAAGTATGGATGAAGTCTTTACTGTTGTAGGTTTAAAACGCGAGAAGAAAAAAACAACGAAAACATCTGCTATGAGTCAATGTGTTGCCGATTATGCAGATCGAATTAAAGATGTTGAAGCATTATTAGCTAATCATCCGAATGAACTTAAGTTTTATCAAAGTTTAACGCCTGGATACCAAAAAGATTGGGCACGTAATCTTTTTTCTGTGAAACAAGAAAAAACACGTGAAAAACGTCTAGAGAAAATGATAGAAATCCTTTCACAAGGCTATAAAACAATTGAATTATTCCGTAAAAAGAAAAAATAATGACTAAGAAAGTCACAATGCTGCAACAATTAATTGTGATGAGTACATTGAAAAAAGTATTCCTTCCATTATACTAAGGAATGTTCTTATATTTATATAATTAGCAAAAAGAGAAAAGGTGTTTGAAATGAAATCGTATATTGTAGTTGGATCTGGAATTTTAGGAGCGTCTACTGCTTATCATCTTGCTAAGGCAGGTGCGAATGTTACTATCGTGGATCGCCAACAATTAGGGCAAGCAACTGATGCAGGAGCAGGTATTGTATGTCCATGGCTATCACAGCGTCGTAATAAAGCATGGTATAAAATTGTTAAAGGCGGTGCACGTTACTATTCTTCGTTAATTCAGCAATTAGAAGAAGACGGTGAAACTGACACAGGATATAATCGTGTAGGTGCAATTAGTTTACATACTGACGAGAAAAAGTTAGATCAAATGGAAGAGCGAGCTTATAAACGACGTGAAGATGCCCCAGAGATTGGTGAAATCACTCGCTTATCAGCTGAAGAAACAAAAAAATTATTCCCGGCATTATCAGAAGAATATAGTTCTGTTCATATTAGTGGTGCTGCACGAGTAAATGGAAGATTATTACGCAATGCATTAATAAGTGCTGCGAAAAAACATGGTGCAACTTTTATAAAAGGCGATGCAGTATTAGTCCGTGAAGGAAATCATATTACTGGAGTTACAGTAAACGATGAAACACTTTTAGCAGAAAAGGTTATTGTAACTGCAGGCGCATGGGCGAACGAAATCTTGAACCCATTAGGAATTAATTTCTTAGTTACATTCCAAAAAGGACAAATTGTTCATCTGCAAATCGAAAATACAGCAACAGAAAATATGCCAGTTGTTATGCCACCGAACGATCAATATATTTTAACGTTTGACAATGGGCATGTCGTAATTGGTGCAACACATGAGAATGATACTGGTTTCGATCATCGTGTAACAGCAGGTGGTTTACATGAAGTATTCCATAAGGCATTAGCAGTTGCACCTGGCTTAGAAAATGCTACAATGCTTGAAACGAGAGTTGGATTCAGACCATTCACACCAGGATTCTTACCTGTTATCGGACCACTACCTAACTTTGAAGGAATTCTCGTTGCGAATGGATTAGGCGCTTCGGGTTTAACAGCTGGTCCATACCTAGGAGCGGAACTTGCTAAACTAGCGCTCGGACAAACGATTGAATTAGATTTAAATGATTATGATGTTGCTGGCGCAATTGAATAATATAGGGTACTGCTAACATTTAGAAAAAACCATGCCAAACATATTCGACAGGGAATAAGCAGTTTTTCCTCTGTTAAGAGTAAGCCTGTTTATGAAAAATAAAATTCTTTAAAAATAGAGGGCTGACATTATAAACCTGCATTAATAATGTAGAATTGTGATGTCGGCTCTTTATTTATATTTATTTAAAACTTATTTTCGAGAGGAGCTTAAGCAATGAGAGCACCATATCAAGTATTGATATTTCCTTATATAAAAACTGCCAATTCCATTCAATATGCTATTTTCAAACGAAGTGATTATGGTTATTGGCAAGGAATAGCTGGTGGCGGAGAAGACGGTGAGATTCCTATTGAATCAGCAAAACGGGAAGCGTTTGAAGAGGCTGGTATTACAAGAGAATGTCCATATATACAATTAGATTCTGTGTCTTCACTACCAGTAGAGGATGTAGTTGGAGGATTCCTTTGGGGCGAAGAGGTTTATGTAATAAAAGAATTTTCTTTTGCAGTTAAAGTCCCTACAAAAAACATATCATTATCTAAAGAACACTTCAATTATAAATGGTTATGCTTCGAGGAAGCAGTAACGCTTTTGAAATGGGATAGCAACAAAACAGCATTGTGGGAATTAAACAAAAGACTATTAAAACAATAAAAGTTTTTGCTAACAAAGATATTAGTGGAACAAGAATTGAACAATTAAAAAAACCTTGCTACACTTCTAAACAATGTTTTAGATTATAAAATAGAGTAATATAGATTTGGCATGGTTAATGAACTAAGAGAACTTGCACTAAGAAAAAACCTATACAGTTGACTTTGAAAAAATGAAAATAGTTAAAAACATTTTTATGTCGTACGGTTTTTGGCTATGAATAACAGAATAAATATTAAGTATTCAACAGTTCAAATAGAACGATTCAGCTTTTTATTTTAAGAAGAAAGATGACTCGTTTTATGCTAAAATTCGCTTAGTGTAATATTTTCGTTAAAATGTGGGTGGGCCCCCTTTTAGCAAAACCGGAGTGGGAATGATGAGTATAAATAGTTTTGTGGGATTGATAAAGGACGAATTATTAAAAGAGGTAAGAATAAGAAGTGAGGATGAATTCGAGCCTGTAGTAGTTAAAGATATTCCTAGACTTTGGAAGTGTTTAGGAACAGGTAATTATGCCGCAGTATTCATGCACAGAGAATACAAAGATTGGGTAGTGAAAGTTTACGTGCGAGAAGGAGAAGGAATTGAAAAAGAGTCAGAAGTATACCGAAGAATTGGAGATCATCCTTCTTATTCAAAGCTTATATATAAAGGAGAAAATTTCATAGTATTGAAACGTTTAAAAGAAATTACCTTATACGATGCTATTCATAAGGGAATTAAAATTCCTAAGCAGGTAATACTTGATATCAATGAGGCTTTAGAGTATGCGAGGGAACAAGGATTAACTCCTTGTGATGTTCACGGGAAAAATGTGATGATGGAAAAAGGAAGGGGATATGTAGTAGATGTATCTGATTTCTTAAAAACAAAAGAAGATAGTAAGTGGAGGGATCTAGAAAAGGCATATTTCACTTTTTATTTTCCTTTCATTTATAAATTGCCTTTCACTGTTAAAATACCGTATTTTATGTTAAACATTGTTAGACGTTCGTACAGAAAATATAAGAAGTTTAAAAAGAAATTTAAATTATAAAAGAACCACATATGTTCCTGAAAACGATTTGAATTCACATAAATAACTTTAGAAAAACTTTAAATTTTGTTGAGGGGATACTTCAAGACCTTAGCTTGCTAGGGATATGGTGCTACCTCAAAATATAAAAAGATTAGGAATGAATCCTAATCTTTTTATTTATACATATTTTTGTTAGTTATATCACTATCAATTCCAAAATGGGACATTTTGAATAAATGAAACCGTCAAAATAAGTGTTGATGCGGAACCAGCAGTTACTAAAGTTACTATCTTTCGTCCATTCTGTTCTTTTGAAGGTTTTATAAGTTCTGTAATTAACACAATCCATATTATGATAGAGACTATTGAAATAATATTTATAGACATATGTAACACATCCCTTCTTGTTTTTACATAAATATTTCTTCTTTTATAAAATAAAAGCAATTTAACAAGAAAATAGGTACCGCATTAAAAATCAATATTTTCCTGTTAAACCACCTTTTTTAAATAGAAATACGACTGATAAAACGATAACAACGGCCTTCAAACTGCCCCAATATGGATAAATAGCATGATCTGTTAGACTAGCATATTGAAAGAAATTCTCTAAGCCGAAAATTCCTATCATGACTGCTAAAATGAATGAAGCTGATCCATACGTCCCTTTACGATAGAGGGTAAATAAATAGACTGCGAAAATTAGTGGTAAGATGATTTGTAGTACGATTATCATAGTTCGTCCCCCAGATTATTTATAATTATATTATATACAAAATTGTAATAAAAAGGAATATAACTTATTTGATACTAACAGAACTACTCTAATCATATTCTTCTATAAAAAAGAAGAAAAAGGGGTGTACAGTTAATTGACAAAAGTTAAAGTTAGTTTACGACCCATTGTTCATAACGTAAATTTACCAACTGTATTGAAAACAACGATACTTCCAGGTGAATCGACCGAAAGACTATTTATCGCAACTCAATTAGGGGAGATTTTTTACATAGGGGACGGAGTTATAAAGACATTTTTAGATATTCGTCACCTAATTATTAAATTAGGTACATTTGAAGAAGGTGTTTCTAGTAGCGGTTATGATGAACGAGGATTGCTTGGACTTGCGTTCCATCCACACTTTTTTCAAAATGGGTTATTTTATCTTCATTATTCAGTAGCTGGAACTCAAGGTCCAGGTGCACTTTCTAAACAATTTAAACCGAATCCTTGTGACCCTAAAACTTTAAATTTAAAGTGGGTAAATAGAGATACTCAATATGATCATATTGATACAATTGAAGAATGGATTTTTCAATCAAACGGTCAACCTCAAAAACGTAGAACATTACTTAATATAAAACGCCCGTTTTTTAATCATAACGGAGTCAATAGCTTAAACTTTTCACCTGAGACTGGAAAACTTGTTTTTACAAATGGAGATGGCGGATCAGGTTATGATCCATTTAATTTAAGTCAAGATGATTTGGAAATAGCAGGAAAAATAATTGAAATCGATGTAAATAAAAATACATTTATAAATAACCCTCCTGTAGTTACACGTTTTAATGAACTTCCTTTATCTATACAAGAAACACTTACAGTAGTTGCAAAAGGAGTACGTAATATAACCGGCATTTCATTTCAAAGGTTTTATAATCAATATATCAAATACGCCGGAAATGTCGGACAGGATATTGTAGAGTCTGTTTTTTCATTTGTTCAATATAAACCTATACCAGTTACAGAACTTGTTCAAATGCATTTTATGAGGTTAACTCCCAATCAAGATGGTTTTATCAATTTTGGGTGGCGAGGATGGGAAGGGGATTTACCTACTTCTTTTATACGACATTGTTCCGAAAATCAGGCTTTGGATGAGAGAACAATGGTTTATTATGATGAAACAATACAAACTTCAGTGAAGCGTATTCTGCCTCTACTTAGTTATTTTCATAAAGATTCTAGAACAGATAAGTTTGGAGGAACTTCACTTACAGGAGTTCAGCCATATATGGGAAATGCAATTCCAAATTTAACAGGTAGCGTTGTTTTTACTGACCTTGCCAAGAAAGGAGAATCTCAGTCTCCAATTAAGGGTGTTTTAGCCTATACTAGAGCAGGTACAGACGGTAAACACGCTGACTTTCATGCTATTGAAACCAATTATGATTTTGGTACGCAACCAGCTTATTATATGAGTTTAGGAACAAATTCGGATCAAACTAAATTATATTTAGGAGTTTACAGTTCTATGAAAGTAACTGATTTTAACAAAGGTACCATTTTTGAAATTATTCCTTGATACGATATAAATTCTCAGTTTAAAAACATAAAGAGTTTATTCTGCTTCCAAAACGCACAACTTGACTTGTCCCCCTAAAAATCTTCAATCTATAAGTATCTATTATATAGTGATTTATAACTAGTAGAAAGCAACTCATAAACCATAAGTGTATGAATAATATAGAAAGTAATGAATGTGGTATCTTTAGGGGGTATTTTAATGAATTGGTTTGTACGTTATTGGTATCAACTGATGATAGAACATGATACGAGCTTTGTTCATAAAAGAAAATTGTCCCTTGCGAATAAGTTAGTACTTACAGCTTTGATGAGTGCATTGGCCACCATGTTTCAAGCAGCTGGGAACTTAGTTCCTGGTATAGGTTTGCTCATTAGTCCATTTTCGACATTACCGATTTTTTTTGCTATTTTCTATTCTATTCGTGAGGGAATACTTTCTTATGTTCTTACTATTTTTCTATTATTTATTATTGAGCCCAGTGAACTAATTGTCTTTCCTTTTACTACAGGCTTATTAGGTCTAGCCTTAGGAGTATCTTTTTTAATATTAAAGAGGAGAATTTGGATTGTATCCTTTTCAGCAACTTGTCTACTTATAGGTATTATGATTGTTCTCGATGTTTTCCACTTTCCGGTACTTGGTCCTGCTGTTCATACAACTATGAATATAAAAATTATTTTATCAATATTTATAATGAGCTTTCTATACTGTTGGATTTATGCAGGTTTTTGCAGAATAATGATGAATAGATTATATAAAGTGTTGTATTGATAATGGCATAATGAGGATTGGAGATTGAATTTATGACTAACGTTGCAGTTAGAAGACCGAATTTGAATGATGTAGATGAACTATATTTATTTTTCCGTATAGTTATTACGAATACATACAAAAATGAAGGATTGTCACAATTATTGGATGACATAGAAAATGAAATTAACTCAAAAAAGCAGTATTTGAAAAGTGATTTTGATAGTAACGGAGAAAGTCGTTACTTTTTATTAGCAATTGATACAAGTAACGATAAAATCATTGGAACAATCGAAATCGGTCCAGCAAGTACATTGATTAATAGTTGTACAGGTGGTGTACTTAAAAATTTGTATGAAATAGGAACTGTATTCATACTTCCGGAGTATCAGAGAAAGGGAATAGGGAGTTTATTACTACATACAATGTTTCTTACATTACTTAGCAGAGGGATAACAGAATATTGTTTAGATAGTGGATATAAAAATGCGCAAAGTATATGGATAAAAAAGTTTGGAAAACCTAGCTATGTATTGAAAGATTACTGGGGAGAATCCAGTGATCATATGATTTGGAAGAAAAGTTTACATGATACACCTATAATATTTGAATTATAAAATGAAATATGCCTCTGAACATAGCTTTTCTTACTTATGTATGCTATTATTTATCTTTATAATAAAAGAGGACGTGAATGAACTTGATTAAAATTAATATTCCTGAAGCTGATGTTTCAATTACTGAACGTAAACAAGTTATTAAAGGAGACGAGCCAATCATTACTCCAATTAATGGATTTATCGATTTCCACTTGTTCCCTAGAGATAAAGGCGGCATTTTTATGTTTTACAATATTAATGACGAACTTCTTTTCGTAGGTAAAGCTCGTAAAATTAGACAACGTATTAAGAAGCATTTTGAAGATAATGTTTCACCAATTAAAAACCACCGTGATGAAGTATACCGCATTGATGCATGTATCGTAGAAGATCCAACAGAAAGAGAAATTTACGAAACATATATCATTAATGAATACAAAGCGAAATATAACGTTGATAAAGTATTCTACAAATAATCAACATTAATAAAAAGCAATCCTAGTTAATATGCCAGGATTGTTTTTTATTTAGATTTATTCTTCATATCTTTCTCCTTTTTTCAAATGATTAGCAGCAACAAAACAGATTACACCTATAAATATAAGTACAATACCAACCGTTTTATGTTTTCCCTCAAAGAAAGGAATATCTGAAATAACATTTGTCATACATAATCCTAAAAATACAAGGATAGGGCCCACCCAAAGTAATACATTACCGAATTTTTTGTGCTTCCACATAATAACCCTCCTTAATCCTCTTTACATATATATCCATAAATGAAAAGTAAATTCATAGAGAAATATAGTTTTTTTCATATCGAAAATTTAACCCTCATATATTGGTACAAGCAAAAGAGAAAGGAGACCATCATGAATTGGTTAGAAGCTTTCATACTAGGTATAATTCAAGGTTTAACAGAATTTTTACCAATCAGTAGTACCGGACATCTTTATTTAGGAAGGCATTTGTTCCGATTAGATGAGGCTGGCTTATTTTTAGATACGATGCTGCATATTGGGACTTTACTTGCGGTGTTTATTTATTACAAAAAAGAATTTATATATTTAATTAAAAATCCATTTTCAAAATTAATGCTGCTACTTATTGTCGGAACGATACCCGCAGTTGTAATCGGATTGTTGTTTAAAGATTTTTTTGAGGATATTTCAAAAACAGGTATTACAATTGGTTGGGAGTTTTTAGTGACAGGATTCTTTCTCTACTTGGCGGATAAACAAAAGAATGGTCGTAAAAAAATGGACGACATTACATATAAAGATGCATTTATTATCGGTTCATTTCAAGCGGCTGCTATTTTTCCGGCAATTTCTCGTTCTGGAATGACAATCGTCGCTGCATTATGGAGGAAGTTGGACCGCGAAACTGCTGCTTACTTTTCTTTCTTATTATCAACGCCAGCGATTGTCGGAGCTATCATTTTGCAATTTGTAGACGTTTTTCAAGGGAAAGCAGAATCTATTTCTAGTACATCTTTAATTGTCGGAACGTTATCAGCAGCGTTTTTTGGATATATAGCTGTTTCATGGATGATTCAATATTTAAAACGTCACTCCTTAAAAGTATTCGCGTATTACGTATGGGGATTAGGTATTTTAATTTTAATGTTGCAATTTACTGATGTATTTTAAGTATAATGATAAAGAAGTTAATTAGTTTAAGAACCTGTTTCATTCATACAAGGCAGGATCTCTTTTTATTAAGGGGGAAAATATGTTTAATAAGGCTATCGTTATTGGTGGAAGCATGGCAGGAAAGTTTGCAGCAAAAGCATTATCAACTTCTTTTAAAGAAGTAATCATTATAGAAGCTGGTGAAAGATGGGATGGAAAGTCTTCGATAAAAAGAGTTCCACAAAGTAATCATCCTCATGTGTTATTAAAAGGTGGAGAAATCGCAATTGAGGAATTGTTTCCTAATATTACGAATGAATTAATAGAAGCGGGTAGTATTATAAACAACTTTACGCGTGATTTGAAATGGAATCAATTCGGTCTATGGAAACAACCGTTCATAGGGGAAATACATATGATTCAACAAAGTCGTCCTTTGCTAGAATGGCATATTCAAAAACGAATACATCAAATTTCAAATATTACTATTAAATATGGAACATTGGTTAAAGGGTTATTGGTAGATGCAAAGCTTAACAAAGTGTGTGGAGTAAAAGTTAAATATTTAGAGACAGACACACAAGAAGAAGTTCATGCGGATCTTGTAGTTGATGCGAGTGGATTTGGCTCGAAAAGTATAGAGTGGCTACGAGAATACGAAATTGAAGTAAAAGAAGAGAAAGTTCGTATTGATTTATTTTACGCAACGAAAATGTTCAAACTTAAAGAAAATGAGGAGTTAGACTGTTGTAACATGCTAATGTCTCCGAGTTTCCCTGATAACCCTTATGGTGTTCTTATTCAAACGATAGAAGATAATCGTTATTTTGTTACTTTTAGTGGATACGCAAATGAGAAAGCACCACAAACAGATGATGAGTTTTATGATTTTGCTGAAAACCTATCAATTTCTAATGTTACAGATTTCCTAAATAAGGCTGAGGGAATTACTGATATAAAGACATACAAAATTCCTTATCAAGTACGCCGGCGATTTGATTTAGTGAATAATGTACCAGAAGGATTATTAGTTGTTGGAGATGCGCAATGTCGTTTTGATCCCGTTTTCGGCCAAGGTATTTCAGTTGCTGCTATGGAGGCTCACCAATTGCAATTACTTTTGCAAGATAGAAAACAACTTGATAAAACATTTACACAACAATTTTATAAAAAGGCAGCTACTATAATAGAAACCGCTTGGGATATGACAACAACAGAAATTTCACGTCACCCGCAACTAAAGAGAGAATTAACTACAAAACAAAAATTTCAGCTATGGTATACGAAACAAATATATCGACTATCTGCAAGTAATTCTGATGTTTATATTCGGTTAGTACGAGTGATGAATTTAATTCGTAGTCCATTTCATCTTTTTCATCCGAAAGTGCTACTAGCTGTATTACTTAATCGAAAGAAATAGCAGGAATATAATTGATTAAAAAAGAATGTATAACATTTAGTAAATCAAGAAGGAGAATACGGGATGGAAATATACATAGAGCAACTAAAGAAACAAGATGCTAAGGATTTATATACGTTTGAACTTACGAATAAATCTTTTTTTGAAACAATGGTACCAAATCGTGGCTCAAAATATTTTGAATTTGAATATTTCCAAAAACTACCAGACGATTTATTAATAGAACAGGTGGATGGAAATTCTTATTTTTATTTAATTCGTAATGAAGAAAAAGAAATTGTAGGACGAATCAATTTAGTAGATATAGATACAGAAACTCGAATTAGTTCGCTAGGGTATCGGGTCGGAGAAAAATTTACTAAAAAAGGAGTTGCAACAGCAGCCGTAAAATTAATTTTAGATGTAGCGAAAAATAATGAAATTACTGAAGTTCATGCTAAAACAACGACTAATAATCTCGCATCACAAATTGTACTAGAAAAAAGCGGATTTTCTTCTTATCAAAACGAATCAGATGTAACATCTGTAGAATTACATGGAGAACATGTGAAGTTTGTACACTATATTTGGAGAAATACTTCGCGCTTATAATAAGGAGGACTTATTCATGAATGATTTACGTTATCCAATTGGCCAATTTACATACAAACGTCCTATAACTGCAGAAATGATTGATACATGGATTCAAGAAATTGAAGATTTACCTAATGAACTAACAAAGGCAATTAAAGATTTAGATCAGAAGCAGTTAGATACACCATATCGCGTTGGAGGTTGGACTGTACGTCAAGTAGTTCATCACGTCGTTGATAGCCATATGAATAGCTACATACGCTTTAAATTAGCACTGACAGAAAAGAATCCAACTATTAAGCCGTATAAAGAAGAGAAGTGGGCAGAGTTACCCGATTCAAAATTACCGGTAGATGTTTCACTAGTAATGCTAGATTCATTACATAAAAGATGGGTTAACCTGTTATATTCTCTAAAAATTGAAGATTTAGAAAAGACATTTAACCATCCTGAAACTGGTGAAACAAAACTTGCTGTTGCAATAGGACTATACGCATGGCATGGTCGTCACCATACCGCTCATATTACTTCTTTAAGAAAGCGTCTAAATTGGTAACATGGAGATTATATTAGAGAAGGCGACAGAAACTGATGCAGAAGTTATATTTCAAATGCAAATAGACTCATTTAGCTCTTTATTACATAAATATAAAGACTATGAAACAAATCCAGCAAATGAAACTATCGAAAAAACTATTTGTAGAATAAATCATGTAGACGGTGGCTTCTATAAAATAATAGTGGCTATGAATCTTGTTGGAGCGATATGCATTTCACAAAAAGAAACACCCTCTAAATTTTGGATCAGTCCAATGTTTATTCACCCGAGTTATCAAGGAAAAGGAATTGCCCAAAAGGTACTTACATTAATTGAGGAAATGTTTCCTGAAGCAACGAGCTGGGAACTTGCTACTATTTTAGAAGAAGAGAAAAATTGTTTTTTGTATGAAAAGATGGAGTATAAAAGAACAGAAGCTAAAAAGAAATTAAATGATAAAACTACACTTGTTTATTACAAAAAAGAAAGGTAAAGCATACAAAATACGCTTTACCTTTCTACATTATTTAAGATTAAATATACAAAAATAATGTATATTCTTCCAAAATACTCGGGTTAGTAATTTTTAAAATGAATAAAAATACAAAAACCACTACTTTGTCGTAAAGGTTACTAACGCTTTTTGAATGCTTAAAATACTATCGTCACCTTTAAATTCTTTCGTAATTGGATCCTCCATACTAGACACCCAAATTTTAAGTTCTGCATCTAAATCAAAATGCCCAGCCGTTTCGATGCTATATTGTGTAATACTTTTATAAGGAATAGAATGGTATTCTGTTTTTTTGCCAGTTACTCCTTGTTTATCTACTAAAATAAGACGACGATTTGTAAATACGATTAGATCACGAATTAATTTATAAGCATGCTCTACTTTTTCATCGTCTAGCATAATCTTCTCTAAATCACGTTCTACACTTTCAGAACTCGTATTTGATGCATTTCCTAAAATACCGCTAAATAACCCCATATTAAATTCCTCCTTTAATATATGTGGAATGAATTACTTATATTGTAACATGTTACTCTCAAAGATATTATGACTTTACTTTAGTAGTTTCTGGTTATTGTTGTAATTAGTTTATATAACCTCATCTTAAAATCTTATGCTAATATGGAATTAAGAAAAAAGAAGCAGAGGGATATAGCATGAAGAATACCGGTTTAGTATTAGAGGGCGGAGGAATGAAAGGTTTATATACTGCAGGTGTACTCGAATATTTCATGGAAAAGAACTTATTCTTTCCGTATGTAGTCGGCGTATCAGCTGGCGCCTGTATGGGAGCAACCTATTTGGCGCGTCAAAAAGGGAGAAATAAGAAAGTAAATACAGAGCTAGTATCAGATTACAGGTATATATCTTACCGAAACTTAATTCGAAAACGTGAATTATTTGGGATGGACTTTTTATTTGATGAAGTACCTAATAAAATTGTTCCATTTGATTTTCAAACTTTCTTAAACTGTAATGAACAATTTGTTATAGGGACGACTGATTGCGAATCAGGACAAGCTGTTTATTATAATAAAAAAGAACATGGAAATGAAATTTTAAAAATCATCCGTGCATCCAGCTCAGTGCCGTTTATAGCGCCTGCTGTAGAGTATGATAATCGAAAATTGCTAGATGGAGGAATTATAGATCCTATACCGGTTTTAAAAGCTCAAACTGATGGTTATGAAAAGAACGTTGTAATTATGACAAAGCCAGAAGGATATGAGAAGCAGCGAAATAAATTTTCTGGACTAGTTAAAATTCTATATAGAAAATATCCAAAAATCGCAGAGAATTTAGTAGACCATTATCGTTTTTATAATGAGACAATATCTTATATGAATCAAATAGGACAAAAAGATAACTTTTATATCATTCAGCCTAGCGTACAACTTCCAATAAGCGGAATAGAAAGAAATAAAGAAAAACTCATTAATTTATATAATCTTGGCTATACAGATGCTAAATACCATTATGAAAACTTATTAAATTGGATAGAGAAATAAAGGAGGAGAAAGTTGAAGTTAGGAAAACGAATTATTTTTAAAGAATTGCAGAAAATGCATAGTCCACTGAATAAACCGTTTTCTTATCGTGTTACAGCAAAATTGCAACGAGACCTAAAAAGTAAATTTACCGAAGATGATTGTATAAACGCTGATTTTAATCATTATTGGATGCATACAGCAGCTACTTTAAATTCTATACTAAATGGAAACGAACAGAACATTACGTTTCAACAAATAAAGTGGTTAAGAAAATCGTTTTTTGATTGGTTTCCGCAATATCGTTTTCTAGAAACAGAAATTGTGAATTATCCCATTTTGTATAGAGATTTCATAAGTTATGAGAAGACCAGGAAGCTATTACTTTATTACCTTACTGAATAAAAGCGAAAACGTACAGGTTACATTACTTGTACGTTTTTTTGTTCATAAAACATTCAATATTAACAACTAGTTTATATAGGAATTCTAACGAGAAGAAAGAAGTACACATAATAGAATGATGCAGGGGAGGAGAGAGGAATAGCTGTTTTGCTTTAAGTTATTGTCCAACTCGAATACAGTTAGTTATTTATGTTAAAATATTTCGAGTGAAATCAAGCTTTTAAGGATTTCATTGAACATTAAACAAAACAAGTTAGCAACGTAGAAGGGATAACATTAACATGAAAAACGTATCAAATATAGATAAAGTAGAATCAATAAAATCTTTACAGTCAACAATTAGTAAACTTGAAAATGCCTTATCACAGATGACTCAAAAAGGATCAAATACTACTTTAGTGAAAAAAAGACTCAAAGCAGCTAGTATCGGCTTAGCTATGTTAGAAAGTGTTTGGAAGCAAGAAACTCATAATTATACTCAGGAAGATTTAGCAGAAGCTCGTAATGTTCTGATTGGTTTGCTTCCATCAATTGAAAAGATTTACGTTAAGTCAAAGCTTGGTAGTCCTCAAAGAACGCTTTTAGAAAGAAGAATAAAATCGTTGGAACTTTCTATTCAGGCAATTGATTATTTTTCTAATAAATAACTTCGCTAAACAAATAACTTACGACTACTTTTATATAGGGGTTCTAATGAAAAAAACTACATATAGAATACTACAAAGGAGGAAGAGAGGTGACTACAATAATCAGTCCTAAGTTAGAGAAGCTTAAAAATCAATTAAAGAATGGAAACGAAAAAGCTCTTTATACTTTTTTGCATGAAATAAAGTCAAATCACACGCCACTAATAGAACAATGCCCTGCAGATAATCAGTATAAGCTTATAACGTATATATGGTTAGGGGATCAAAACACTGAAAACGTTTATGTATTCGGTAGTTTTCCTGGTTGGGATTTGTCTGTAAATCAATTACAACGATTGTTACAGACAGATATTTGGTATGTAACGTTTAGGACGGATAAGAGTTTTATTTCAACGTACTATTTTTCAGTAAACGATGTTTTCGAAAATGATTGGATAAAGCGTAGTGAACAGTACGAAATAGACCAATTTAATCGAAATACATTTGGAGAAGGTACCAATAAAGCGTCTGTGTTAAACATAGGAATGGAGGTGCAATATAGCAGTCGTTTTCCTTCAAAGGATTATCCATCCGGAAAGATTGAAACATATTCTTTTTATAGTTCGATTTTAAATAACACACGCAAAATTCATATTTATACGCCTCATGATTATTCTCACACTTCACATCTTCAAGAACTTCTCATTGTATTTGATGGGAATTCATTCATTCAGAGCCTTTCAATTGAAAAAACACTTAATTATTTAATTTACGAAAAAGAAATCCCATCTTGCATTGCTGTTGCTATAGATCCTGTTGATCGATTAGAAGAGCTAACTTATAACGATAAAATGAATACATTTTTAACAAAGGAATTACTTCCGTGGATTCAATCTAAGTATCACGTTTATCAAGAAAGGAATCATACAACAATTGCTGGTTTCAGTCTTGGTGGCCTAGCAGCTTTTTATGCAGCGCTTTAAAATCCACATGTTTTCGGAAACGTGTTGTCAATGTCTGGATCCGTGCATTGGAAAAAGGATGGTTATGAAAATCAAATTTCATCTATAGATTTAAATGCGACTCAACCTCATTTTTATATTGCAGCAGGAGAACTCGAAAACAAACCTCTTTTAACGGCTAATAGACGCCTGTATAAAGCTTTAAAAGAAAAAGAGTATCCAGATTACTTATGAAGAGTTTCAAGGCGGATATGACGGTATTTGGTGGCGAGAAAAGTTATTTGATGGATTGAAAGCATTGAAACGTACAAAAACGCTACTATAAAATGTAAAGAGGAGAGATTCTATGAATCAAGAAGAACTAGATAAAAAACTAAAAAAGCAAGAGATTTTAGTAAAAGATGAGAAAGTTTGGACATTTACGTATGAGGACCATATTAGTTCTATCGTAAAAGAAGCAAAAAAGAAAGGGTCTTTTGATAATTTACCTGGTAAGGAGAAACCTCTAAATCTAGATAAAGATCTTTCGTACAATCCTGAAAAGCAACTGTATAGAACTTTGAAAAATAATCATGTATTACCTAGGTGGATTGAGCTTTCAAAGGAAATTGATGATTTAAAAGAAAAGCTAAAAGAAAATACAAATACGGCAGAAGCAGCGGAATTAATTCGAACTATCAATAAAAAGGTTTTAGAGCATAATTTACTTTGTCCACCAAGCGCGCAAAAAATGAGGGTGAAAATGGATTTTTAACGATTTTCAATTAAGCTATCGCTTGCTATATAATTAAGTTAGGCATTTTCAATTCATTACTAAAGGGAGGCAAATGTAGTGAAGAATACGTATCAACTTCAAATTCCGAAAGAACTAGAACAGTATCGTAGTATTTTAGAAGAAAGTGTGAAACCGTATGTTAAAGTGTCTGGAACATTAGCAGAGACAACCCTTTTTGAAAGTAAGTTTGGTGGTTATCCGTATTTACCTATAGATCAAGAGCATCCTAAAGACTCAAACGGACAACCTATGATGCTACTTGCGCAGTTAAACCTTGAAGAAATACCAAACATTGAACATATGCCTCAACATGGAATGTTACAGTTTTTCATAAGTGCTGAAGAAGATCTTTTTGGAGCAGATTTTGATCATCCCACAAGCCAAAAAGACTTTCGAATTGTTTATCATTCTACAATCACAGCGGATTTAACTAAGGTGATTACTGATTTTAGTTATTTAAACACTTTAGATTTAGAGAATTTTATCATACCCGAAGCAGCAAAACTAAAGTTTGAGTTGGCATATCAACCAGTAACACCAAGAGATTATCGATTTGAAATGATTTTTAGTGATAACATTGATTGGGAAGAAATTGTTGATGAAGAAAATAATATAGAATTAGGCGAACTGTATGATGATTTATGTAAAGATCAAGGACATAAAATTGGCGGATATCCATTTTTCACACAGACAGATCCGAGAGAATGGGAAGAAAAATACCAACAGCATGACATATTATTGCTGCAAATCGATACAGACGATTCATTAAATATTATGTGGGGAGATTCTGGTGTTGCTAATTTCTTTATACGTAAGGAAGAGCTGTTAAATCTAGATTTTTCCAATGTCATTTACAATTGGGATTGTTACTAGAAGATATAAATAAAATAATAGCAAACAAAAAATCTTCCTGAAGGTAAGGGAAGATTTTTTTATATTAAAAATAAACGTTATGTTAACTAGAATAAAAAACAATGAGTGTAATGAAAGTCAAGCCTAAATAACAGAAATAACAACAAATAATGTAAAGTTGTAAAACGTGTGCAAATAGCAATCAATTCATTAAGTAAAACATAAAATAAAATCACTAATTTATATTTTGTATAGAAATAATTTTTCTGTATAAAAATTTCTTGCCGATCAAAAATGATTTGGATTCGTTAAATCTCAAGCGATTATTGATTAAGATTTGCTGTGATGAATTTATAACAAATAAAAACGATAAAAACTGAAGAAATTTGTTTAGATAAGATTTCATGTGAATCTCACTAAAAATCTCTGCTCTGTCTCATTAAGTATAGTTTACTTGGTTTTTGATACCTGTAATCGATTTGTTTCTATAACTTCCTATAATATATATTATGTTAACTGGATAAAAGTAATAAACTTATTATATGTTAGTTTAGATTGTTACGCTTCCCTTTTCATCGGATTCATTCTGTGTAATCGATTGTGTGCTTATTTGTTGTTGTTTTATGAGTTGTTGATGATAATGTCTCCAGATATAAATTATATTTAAGACAATAAAAAATGCAATTCGTTTTAACTGAACGCATTAAATGAATTGCATTGATATGATTACGAATAAGTTCTTAAAATTAGTTTGCTACAGCAATTGCTTCAATTTCAATTAATAAGTTATCTTTAATTAACTTAATCTTTTCATAATCTCTTTTAAATTAATTATCATTTTTTAGCCAACGTTTGAAAGCCGATTCGCTTATTTCTAAATTTGAACAAGTTGTAGCATTACATTTATTTTTCATATATTCTTCAAGGAAATTTTGTTTTCTTTGTTTAACGGCAGTTTGAGTTTGTTTTAATTTTCAATCTTGTAATTGATCTAAACTCAGACTTTCTTTCTGAAACACTTCATATTTTCTATGCAAATAAATATCTTTGTCTTTATAAATCCAATTTGAAAATAGTTGTATTGATTTTCTTTCTGTATAACACCATCTGCTGCTATAAATCCTAAAATATAAGCCATATTATTTAACCAAGTTTTAAAATAATCTTCTTTTATGTCATACTTTCTCTTCCAGCTCCCTATAGCGCGCCTTGGAACGTTGTTGTCTGTTAGAACCATACGAATATACCTTGCAGAAACATTAGCAAGCATCGCGATTTCTGAAGTACTTTCCCCTTCTGCATACATATGAATGATTTCAGCTTTTGATAGTTTACATTTTGATTTCTTTTTTCGCTCTATGTGCACTTACATCCTCTCCTTCCTTTCTTTTATTAGAGACATATTTTCTTCTATAACACACAACGAAACGTATGTTCTTTGTTGCGTATAAGAAGGAATTTACTAAATAAAAACAATTTACAACATGTACTTAATATTTGTTTTAGCTGCCACTTTGCGATTTGTACTTTATAGATACGAATAATGAATTTGACGAATTTATGATGAAAGGTAAAATGATATAGTTTAAACTACAAATAGCTACAATAACCACATACGTAAATTGTTAATCGTAAAAAGGAGAACTGATGAATAAGAAATATACAAATCAAATTCATACTGATATGAGTTTTAAACCGAAAGATATTATAAGTTTAATGACGGATTACTTTAAAATGAAATCAAAGCTGCGTCCTATAAAGGATTTGCCTATCGTTTTATCAAATAAAGATAATGAATCGTTTGAGAGTGTTACATGGTTTGGCCATTCTGCTTCTCTTTTGAAAATAGAAGGTAAAAAACTATTATTAGACCCTATGTTTGGAGATGCCTCTTCCCCATTTCCTTTGTTTAATAGTAAACGCTATAGTGGTGCTTTTTCTTTAGAACGTGATGACCTTCAAGAAATTGATGCGATTATCATTTCTCATAATCACTATGATCATTTGAATTACAAAAGTATTATGCAGTTAAAAGATCGCGCAAAGCACTTTTATGTTCCAACTGGAGTTGCACAATATCTTATTAAATGGGGTGTTTCACCTAGTAAAATTAGTGAGCATAATTGGTGGGACGAAATTACGTTTGATAATATTAAGTTAGTATGTGCGCCTGCAAGGCATTTCTCTGGACGTGGTATGACAGATAGAGATTGTTCATTATGGTGTTCATGGCTTATTCTTGGTCAAAAGACTAAAATTTTCTTTAGTGGTGATAGCGGTTATGCCCCTCACTTTAAGGAAATTGGTGATAAATACGGTCCATTCGATCTTACATTAATGGAATGCGGACAATATGATCCGAGGTGGTCTGCTATTCATATGTTGCCTGAAGAAACGGTACAAGCCCATATTGATGTTAAAGGAGAATTACTTCTTCCGATTCATTGGGGTGCTTTTACGTTAGCATTACACGAATGGAGTGACCCGATAGAACGTGTTACACAAGAAGCCAACCGTTTAGGAGTGAAAATTACAACACCACAAATTGGCGAATCTATTACGTTAAAATCTACAGACTATCCTTTATCAGCTTGGTGGAAGGAAATTTAATTTTAAAACATAAAAAGAGCGAATCCTCTTATAAAGAATTCGCTCTTTTTTCTGTATTTAAACTTATTTTACTATATTGGATCTCCCACTATCTAATACTCTATTTGCTGGTACACTGGACATTTCAACCACTGTATTCATACTCTTATCAGTCAGTTCAATGAGTTCGTTTTCATGTTTTATTTTATTTAAATCCCACACCATCCCATGAAATTCATTATGTTGACCACTTACCTGTATAACGCTTTTTGTTTTATTTGAAGGCTGTATTTGAAGGTTTGTAAATTGATTCCCACTAATTTCATTTGGCGTAGTTACTTGACTATCCATATAAATCATATTTACACAGTCTTCTAAAGAAAAGTTCATAAAACGATTGGCATTTATCCAAGCTTGTCCGGTGCTCGGTTTTTTCGCTACTAATTTCAGTCCAGTTTCCATTCCTACAACTTTAATATTTTCGAAGTTAACAAACGAAATTTCATTTTCTTTTCCAGCAGAGTATAAAGAAATTCCGGTACCTTTATTCGTTTCCGTCCAATTGATAATATTTATATCTTTTATTTGTGTTTTGTTCCAAGTGTTATAATATTTATTTTTACCGTCTAAATAAATAACTTCAGAGTTAAATTTAGGATCGTCAATAGCTATATACGCTCCTTCAATGGGTGCGTTTTTCTCTAGTTCTAAAACTCTAAAGTTTCCCTCAACTACAAATTGGGATCCATAACCAAATAATAATTTCACACCTTTTTTAACAATGATTGGTGACGTGATTTTATACTTTTTATCATCAAGCAATACAGTTTTAATTTTACTAGACTCTGCTTTATTAATAGCAGATTGTATTTTTATTGAATCATTTTCCCCTTTAAAGTTTTCTACATACAAGTTAGTACTTTTAGCTGCATAATCTTTTTTGTTGTATTGATAAAAAGCAAAAATAATTAAAACTATACCAATGAGTAAAACAATTATTTTCTTCATCGTACTCACCCCATATCGATTAATCTATGGCTTTTATATTTAGGTTATTATTATTTTGCTTTGTATTTCAGATTACCATTGCTGCTTTGTCTATGATTGAATTATATTATGTAGGATTTAGTAAACTGTTTGCTATACTAATACATCATTCTTATAATGTATTAATTTATGATTTCATAAAACAAAAGTCTGCTTGTACATAATGTAATCACTTCCTCTATCCCTAATAAGCTCTTACTGGTGATATAAGATGTACTGCTGCAGATTGCTCTCCTGCTTCAATCAATATCGGTCTCATAGAACCGCCAAAGCTTAAAGTAATCGTTTCTTCTTTTATTGCTCTTAAAGCATCAACCATAAAACGCCCATCGAAAGATATATTTAATTGTTTTTCACCTTGAATCGCATCTATCTGTTGCGTTTCGGATATTTGCCCAATTTGAGAAGCGTTTGAAGAAATTTTAATTGTAGATTCGTTTATGATTTCTAAGTTAACATTGTTATTGGCCCATTCACTTGCTAATAAACTTGATCGATCTACACCTTGTAATATCTTTTTTCTATCTATGTTAATAATCGTTTTAAAGTCATTTGGAATAAGGTTAGAAATATTAGGATATTTCCCTTCAATTAGTCTTGAATATAATGTAGTTGTTCCGAGCGTAAATATAATATGACTCTCTGAAAGGTAGATATATACGAATTCCGAATTGCCGTTTATTAATTTTAGAAGTTCACTAATGGTTGAGCTTGGTACAATACAATTTGCTTTTACATCTGAGGAAAGCAATGTTTCGCGTATAGCTAGTCTATGTGAGTCAGTTGCAGCACAAATGAACTTATTATTAGATAACTCTATATGCACCCCAGTAAGAACAGGTCTAGATTCATTTTTTGCTACTGCAAAGACTGTTTGTTTAAATACTTCAATCAATTGCTCTGTCTCTACTTTGATTTCTGCATGATTATCTATAAGCGGTACATTCGGAAACTCATCTGCAGGAAATCCATTTAAACTTAATGTGATTTCTTCTGATTGTATCTTAATAATTTGCTCATTCTTACTTTTTATTGCTATATCACTTGGCATTTTCTTTATTATTTCAATGAAATACTTTGCAGGTACAACAATAGTTCCTGCCTTTAAAATAGTTGCAATTTTTTCGTCTTCAATTGAAACAGGAATGAATTTTTTAATAAAAATATTCGAGTTACTTGCAATTAAAGTAATTCCAGATTGATCTGCAGTTATTTTTATACCAGATAATATAGGAATTAAAGATTTTGTTGATATTGCTTTGTTGACTTCTGAAAGTGATTGAGTGAATTGTTTGTGATTAACGATAAACTCCATGTTTTCCCCGCCTTACATAAGATAATATTTTTATGAAGATTGATGAACGATTGTTCCGTTAAAAAAATAAGGTACTGTTTCTTTCTTTTGTAATAAATCTAGTAAATGTTCTGGTATGCGTAAATATGGAGCTGCTATATGTAATTCCATCCAAGTAATCTCTTCGATTTCTTTTGGCCTTGATATATATGTCTCTCCGCCGATTATTTCGCCTAGAAAATTAAAGAAAATTGCATGATGATCTCTTTCCTCAAAAAAGGCTTCGCTGATAGAACAAATCCCGTTTACATTTATATGTAACCCTGTTTCTTCTTTTACTTCTCGAATTACTGCTTCTTCTAATGTTTCTCCTAGTTTAACTGCGCCACCTGGTAATGTATAATAAGAACCATTTTCCCCTTTGTTTTTTACCATTAAGATCTTTTCATTAGTTTTATCGTACAAAATCGCGTATGTAACATTAACTTTTTTCATATGTACCTCCTCTATTTTAAATAAAAGGAATTTTCTGTCTTCTATTCATTCTACCATTAACTCCTTTTAATATATATAAGTTAGTTAAGTCTTGCCTTTACCACTATTGTTGGAGTTAATAAGAATAGGCTACTGATATAAAAAAAGAACGTACCTTAGGAAGATTATCCAAAGTACGTTCTTGCAGTTTTAGTATAAAAATTGATTCAATTAATACTGAAATTAATATTAACCTCGCCCTTATTGCATTTGTATTTCAAATACTAACGTTAACAAATTCTATATACTTTTTAACCGTTTTTCTAAATAATAATGATTATGTCCTTTCGGATGATCTTCACTTACTCCAATTACTTTATATCCATGTTTCTTATAAAAATCAGGAGCTTGGAAACTAAAAGTATCTAAATTAATTAACCTACACCCTTTTTCAATTGCAAATTCTTCAATAAGTTTTATTAACTTGCTTCCGTAGCCTTCATGCCTATATTCTTCAGAAACCCATAGAAAGTCAACGTGTACATGGTGCCAAAAAATTATTGCTGTTACCCCACCTACGATTTCTTCTTTTTCATTTCTTACTATGAAACTAACCTTCTCTGAAGGGGTTTTTTCTTCATCTGCAAGATATTTTTGATTGTATTCAATCACTTTCTCTCTTATGTAATCACTATCTTCTTGTACCCACTGCTGTACTATTTTCATTTTAAGTGTCACACTCCTTTTACGATAGCTATTCAACTTCATAATTCTAATGTCCTGTCTAAATAATAGTCGTAGATGACTAATACAATTGTTTCATTTCACTAAAATAAAAAAGCCCTACTACATTTCATCTGTAATAAGACTTATATACGTTGTGTAGAATCCAATTAATCTCAATGAATGTAATTGCTCAAAAAAATATTAAAATTGTTCAATTCTTTTTTATGAAAACTTCCGTTATTTCAACACCTTAGGAGAATAGTCCAATTGTATCACTGCGAAAAAGAATGAACATTCCTAAACCAATTAGAACAATTGGAACAATAATATAACAGTTTTTCTCAAGTACTTTAGCTAGTATAGGAGCTTTTAGCAATTTGTAGCTAATAAAACACCATATCGCTATCATGAAAAAAAAGATAACTAATGTAACGATATTTGTTTCAAGAGTTTGACTAGCAAACATTGGTATATAAATCGAAATATTGTCAGCTCCATTAGCTAATGTAATTGAAGCTACTTTAAATAATGAACCAGTAACGTTATCGATAACTTCATTACTTTTATAAGAACGAAGTGACAACAGTCCTTTAACCCCCATATAAATTGGCACGAATCCTAATAACCCAATCCACGAAACAGGAATGAAAAAAGAGCTTAAAGACCCAACGATACTTAGAAAAACAATCATACTAAACCCAAAATATTGTCCAATAACAATATAAAGTTTTTTTCTCATAACTTTTTCGCGGACAGCTTTACCTTCTTTCCTAATTACTTCTGTTCTTACTTGTGAAAATAAAACAAGCAGTATAAAAATGTCATCAATATTTGTTGTAGCGAATGCCACAACAGAAGAAATTATGGTTGTAATCAATATAAGCCAACTACTTTCATTGTAAACTTATAAGAAAATAATGGTCTATGAATGAAGTGCACGTTCCATCACAAAGTTGGTTAACTGTAATTTTCTAAATGTTTTTTAACAACATGTTAGTTCCTTTATAAAACAATATGAATATTCTACGTATCTGCTACTTAGTTCATTAAGAAATAAACAACTTTATTGCTTCTCAAATCATTTCATTTTAAATTAAATAACTCTATTCTCTCTACACAAAAAAAGAGACCTATATTAGGACTCTTTTTAGTATTAAGCTACTTTCCGATGTAAATGTTTTAGTTCCTTTTTCTTTTCTGCATTTGGTGGACGAATTAATATTGAAATAATAAAGGAAATAACACTTAAAACACCGATTATAATGAAAGTTGGTTGAAATCCCCCGAGTATCGCTCCAATAAATGATCCTGCAAGCGCACCAAATCCGAAACCTTGGTAGACAATCCCATAATTTGTACTATGGTTTTTTAATCCAAAGAAATCTCCGACAATAGCTGGGAATATAGTTATATTACCGCCGAAGCAAAAGGCGACACTTGCTACACAAGCAAAATAGATTCCGTAATTTAGCGGAATAAAACTTAAAGTAAAGACTGACAAACCTATAATAATAAACGTTGCAGAGACAATTTTCATGCGGCCGATTTTATCTGATAACGTCCCAAGAATGATTCTACCTACTGTATTAAAGATTGCAATCATAGCAACGGCGTTTGCAGCGGTTGCTGCGCTAAGTCCAACGAGTTGTACGCCGATATCTTTTACCATACTTATTAAATACAAACCACCCATACACGAGGTGAATAACATAAAAAATAGGAGATATACTTGTTTCGTTCGCATCATTTCACGCGGAGTATAGTCATTGTGTAATGTTTCAGTTACAGCATTACTTACAATTGCCTCACGTAAGAAGAACGATCCGATTAATACTAAAAGTAACACGATAATACCCCAATATAAGAATGCTTGTGATACACCAAGGTTATCGATAAGATTTCCGTTTATATACCTAAAGATTAAGCTGCCCATTCCATATGCTGATACAGATATACCTGAAATAAGCCCTTTCCGATTTGGAAACCATTTAATTAAATTAGATAGTGATGTAATATAAGCCGTTCCATCCGCATAACCAACAACGACACCAGCTAATAAATATAATAGTGGTAAGGAAGAAACTTGTGAACTAAGTATTAAGCCGAGTCCTAAAACAATTCCTGCAGTAGCAATAAGTTTCCGAAGTCCTAATTTTTTCTGCAATTTTGCTGCAAATAAAGTTGAGAATGATAAAGAAAAACTTGTTATGGAGAAAGTTATCGCTACTGAATTAAGATTCCATCCAAACTTACTTACAAGGGGTTGATTAAATAAACTCCATGTATAAATTGTTCCAAGGCCAATTTGAACAATGATTGTACCTAGAACAATTAGTAACGGATTTATAGAAGTTTGTTTCATACTAACTGTCCCCTTCTTTTATCTTGACATGAATTTTCACAGTTAGTATATCCATCATAAATTGTAAGATACTGTACGGAAAATGGTAATTAAGTTCATATACACAAAAAGACACTTCATAAAGAAGTGCCTTTTTGCAGGTTATATCGAATGTTTCTAAAGAAAGCTTTGTTAAGATAAGACATTTTCAAATGCTTATGTATATATGTTATCAAATAATTTATTATATGTGATGGGACTTAAGACGTATTTTTCATTCATCATATAGTCGGATGAAAAATTAATATTCGATTTCATCAAAATCCTTCGGCTGCGGTACAGTTTGCATATTTGCTGCATCTTTAGGATCGCTGTAAATTGCATTTTGCTCTGTATTTACATCTTTTATATTTTGTTTTTTATTTTTGCTCACTTTATCTTTCATTTTCAATCACTCCTTTTTGTTATAGGATTAATTATGCCCTATTACCGCTACTAAATGTATCAGTGACTAAATTGCTAAATTCACGTAAATAATATAAGTAATTATCACCGCCGTAGTTATATCTTTTGTTATACATTTTTGCAACAACTACATTATATTCAGGTATTACTAAAATAGTCGGTCCAGTAATCCCTAATATTTGATACGACCCTTTTGGAATACGTTCACCAAGCTCACTTAATTGTGCAGGTTCATTTTGGACGAACCAAAACACCCCATTTTGTGGTAGCTCTTTGTTTATAAATGTTGGACTCTGCAAACTCGTAGCGATTTTTATAACTTCTTTTGGAACAATTTGTTTACCGTTTATCACACCTTGATTTAAATGAAGATTACCCCAATAAGCAAATTCTCTAGCTGAGACAAACAGATTTTTTTCAGTACCGTCATCTACTGTACCAATTTCACTAATTGCGTCTTCATTTGGATTATTAACAACGTCAACTAAATTTTCATCTCGCTGAACTCTCCAACCTGTTTCTTGAAAATTAGCAGGTTTAAACACACGCTCCTTTAACAATTCAGGAACACTTTTGTTATATAGCTGGTAAATAAGACGTGTCATCATTCTTACATTAATATCTCTATATGCCCATGATTGTCCCGGTTCAAATTCACGAAAAATTGTCCCGTCATTCGTTTCTTCTAATCCGTGCGAATGTGTTACTAAATGTCTTATCGTTGTTTTACCAAGCAATGCAGAATCAAAGTCTTTAAAATACTTTGTCGCTTCATCATCAATAGAGTTTATTTTCCCCTCGTAAAGTGCGTATGCTACCATTAAACCTAAATAACTTTTTCTCGCAGAAGCAACGTTGAATTGTGATGACGCGGTTACTTTTTTACTTGTAGAGATATTTGAGTGGTAACCACTATAATGCTCTAGTACGATTTTATTATTTTTTATAATACAAAGTGCTGTAGCAGAACTATGATTTTTTTCTTTAATATTTTCTACCCAAGAAATCAACTTATCGTATGTATACAAATAAATCCCCCTTAATACGTTCGAAAATTACAGCATGAAAGAAAAGTATAAACAATGTTTACACCTTTCTTTCATATAAAATATTAATGATGTAATATATTTAAATAATCCACCAGTTCCAGCAATTAAAGCAACCAAAACAACCAGCGCAACCTACGCAACGTCCACCACAGCCACCACATCTACCGCCGCCACAACCGCCACAGCGTCCACCACAACCTCCGCATCCTCCGCATCCTCCGCAACGACGTGCATCGTCTTGAATGTAATAGTATGGATATTGACTTTGTTGTTGATCCCAATACACAACATTACCAGTTTGATAATCATTAAGGTTTAATGTTTGTAGTTCATGTTGAAATTGATTCATTACGAACCCCTCCATTTATAAATTTAAATTCCGCCCAAACGTTAAAGTTTATATATTTTTGTAAACAAGATTGAAACAAGGCTATAGACTAAATACGTACATCAACAAAATATGAACTTACACTAGGTGATGTACCTTGTTTTTGAGCCTATTTTCTTTATATTCATTCGATGGACGTATTTACTATAAATAAAGTGATTTAAAAATTACTAATCCAACAATTTAGTAGTTCATCACTTAACTTTCTTTCAAGTAATTCCTTCACTAAAGGCATTGGCATGATTTCATAATCATTTAAGGATTCTTTATTATAATCTATCCAGTGAAATGCTAAATGAGACTCGCTAGATTTCGGTGGTAAGTCCGTATGTAAATCTTGTGACTCTACTTCAAAAATGTGGTTAATTTCATGATGAAGCACTTCTTTATCTTGCCATTGATTTTCTATGACTCCTAAAAATTGTTGTATACTACAGTTTACTCCAAGTTCTTCTCTTAACTCTCTTATTAATGCATTCTCTGCTGATTCTCCAATCTCAACATGGCCACCAGGTAAAAAATAATGATGGCCAATATATTCAGCAACTAATAATTTTTCATCTTTTATCATGACTGCTCGTACAATATGATGAAATTTACTTTTCAATTGATATTCCTCCTAATTATTCAATGTATAGTTGCTCAAAATAGTCATTTAGTATTGGTATAATATAAATCATAGGTGTTTCATACGGATGAATATCATTAATAACTTCAAGAGCATCTTTTACAAGTTCTCGTTTACACTTTATTTCAACTTTACATTCTTGCCCTTCGCATATTCGACCAATTTCTCCATTAAAAGGAGATGCCTCGTCTAAAGGTCTCCAATATCCTTTCACTGAACTATAGGAAAAACAATGGTCATATTCGCCCGTTTTACATGCTCCAATTTTATTTAATTCATCCCTTAATGTTTCAATATATTCTTCAGGAATGAACACTTCAATTTTCACTTCAGTAAATTGCATATTTCATTTCACGCCTTTACTTCCTAATAGTTAAACGAATAAACGATATACTTGCTCGCCATCATACTCCTGTTCTAATGATTTGAAACTGTATCGTTCATATAGTTTCTTTGCAGAGATATTATCTTTATGTACGGTTAATCTAATTTCTTTACACGCCTTAAACGTATTTTTTATTATATTAATACTTTCTTGTAAGGCTGCTTTTCCATAACCATTACCTTGCTGCGATTGATCAATAATAAATCCGTTAATCCAATACATATCCGATGTCTCTCTTACAACTGCATGTATTACAAAACCAACCATAAGGTCACCATCGTATATAGCGAATGGTATGTACTCTACATTGTCACCATCTGGTTTTATATATACTTTAGCAAGCGAAACTGCTACGGATGGAACAAATTTCAACTGATTTTCTTTAACTTGTAGCTTTAATGCTTCTTCCCAATTTTCTCTCGTAACAACCTTTAACTGGACATTCAATATTGTAAGCTCCTTTATCTAGAGGGATGTATTTTTATATTCAACGCATTGAAATAATTCCCTTTTTCGACAACAACTTATAACATGATTTTTATAAAATCTTGAATGAATTTTTGTTCATCTATTTCTAATGCTATATGGGCCCCTTCAGATATAGAGCTAGGGCGGAAATCAGCAAATGTTTGTCCTTTCGTATCTCCGTATGTATCTACATTTACTGTACGATGCACAAATTCAAAAAAACTTGGATTTACTAATCCACTTATTGCAACCACATCATGTAGCAAAGGTCCTTCGATAGATGGATTAAGTTTTTGGTATGCAGATAAATAGTAATCATACATTGGTTTCATTATCATATGAAATGGATTCTTTGTATTAGCTTGAATATAGCTAAATACATTTGGTGTTAACACAGCTTTGTTTGTTACATTTAAAGGGAATATTAATAAATTCTTTGCTTGATGGAAAACAATTTTACTTGCTATAGAATCTCCATACACATTTGCCTCTGCTAACGGCGTAACGTTTCCTACTTCTAAAAAAACACCACCCATGAAATATATTGCTTTTACATTTAGCATTAAATCATTCCATAAATTAAAAGCAATTGCTAACGAGATAAATCTTCCTACATCAACAATCGTTAGATCTTTTCCGTACTTTATAAGAATCGCAGCAATACTGCCAAAATTGTATAAAAGCAAGTATACATATGCAAAGTTTAAAATGGATAATGTTTTACAAGATATAAAAAGGAACTAGCGTATGCTAATTCCTTTTCTTAGGTAAATATTCTCAAATTTGATTATTTATCGTATCCTTCATAGATTTCATCATTTATTAGATTTTGTGTTTTTTTATCATCGGGTACAGGCTTCCACCAATTTCCCGTAATAAAAAGCATAGTTAATAGATTGTAACTATCACTAAAATAGCTTTCTCTCTTATTCTTCATCCAATCCCATCCACTATTTACCCACTTTTGATTATTGCTACTCGTTATACTTGCAGCAATAAACGGTGAAACAAATACAGCAGTTGAATAACTACCAATATTAGATCCATTTAATTGATAACCATCCACAATTTTAGAAGGATTTCCATTCGTTTTATTTTGAATCCACGAAGAAACTTTATCAGAAATGACTTTACTTCTTTTCTCGCCGTACATCGCATAGTCCATTACAATTCTCAATGGTACCCGACTAGCATTGTAATAATATGCATTTGTATATTCTGACTCATCTAAGAAGTCTTTAGGTGCGGGTTGTGGTGGGTTTTTTACAACGAAATCTGAAATAAGTCCTGTATTTGGAGAGTACTTATTACTAAATTGCGTATAAACATCGTACAAATTATTAATAACAGTAAGCCAAGTTTTATCACCTGTAAATTCATAAAATGCTCTAAGGTGTGACATCATCCAATCAGATGGTCTCGTATCAAGTGAACTTTTAGAATCCCAATCTCCTAAATTTAGTCGGTTATTATTTGTAACATTACTAGCTTTAATACCTTTTGTAATCATGTCTTGTGCTTCTTTCAAATAATTAACTGTTCCATTAGATCCCCACTGCTTATGAGCAAGAAGAAGAGAATACGCAATATCTAAATCCCCATCAGTAGCAGAATCAAAATGACCTTGTGCTTTTTTACTATCTGCGACAACCCATCCCATTAAATTAGGATTTTGAGAACTTTTAAAAGTTCTTGCTGTTTTAAATAAACCGTCATAGATTTTTTGAGCATTCGAATCATAACCAGCCATTAATACTGTAATTATCATCCCATACCCTTGACCTTCTGAAGTTCCAAGTGGCTTAAATCCATCCGCATCACCTGTAATCTCTCCTTTTACATAATAACCACCAGGTAAAGAAGATAAATCATTTTTCAAATATTTCTTTTTCCAATTATCGTAGTAGCTTCTTACAGAAGCATTTAAGCTTTCTTGTGTAATATGATTCGGTTTTATAACGCCTGCATAATTAACTTGCTGGGGAAATGGTTTCATTTCCTTTGCAGCAGCTACTTGTTGATTAACTATGGGAATAAAATTTTGTACTGAATTGTCCGTTACATTTGCTGCGAAACTAGAATTAGAAAAACTAGCTAGTCCGATTCCTATAATAGAAATACATGTGAAAATTTTTCTTTTTCCATTCATTATGTTGTCATCTCCTTTTAAAATGCTTACTACATAAAATGTAACATACAATATTTAACTGAAATACAAAATATTATATTTATCAACATAAGAAAGAAACTATATAAAAAAGTATTATAAAATCATTATTGAATTACATTATACGGATTGATTATTTGCTAAATTCCTATGTTTTTCTTTTCTTAATACTGGTATATGAGCAATCACAATTCCAAGTATAGTAATTCCTCCGCCAATTATTGAAACTAAAGTTGGCACTTCTCCTAACCATATCCAAGCAATGAAACACGCAGTTATTGGCGTTAAATATAGAGAACTTGTTGCTTCAGAAGCACCAGTACGAGATATAATATAGGCCAATGTAATATACGGGAGTACTGTTGGAAAGACACCTAAATATATAACGCTCAAGTTAACTTCAAGAGGGGCTGCTAGTATTTCTTGATAAACTCCGGGTAAGAAAATAAGCATACATACAGTACTAGACAAAATTGTATATATGGTAAATGGTAAGAAGCCATATTTTTTTAAGTAAGATGTTTGGAAAACGAAAAATAGACTTTCTGAAATCGCCGCTAATAATATAAATAATCCCCCGCTATTTAATTGAATAGCGTCGCCTTGGCTAAGTGAAATTAAGACAATTCCTGCAAAACTCATTACACCACCGATCCAGCCATTTAATTTCATTTTTTCATTCAAAAAAACAGAAGCAAGAATTGCCGTCACTATTGGAGTGACTGAAATAATTAAACTTGCAGATCCAGCATTTACTGTTTTTTCGCCGTAGTTTAATGCGATGTGATAAATAGTAAACCCTAAAGCACCAAATATAAAAAATGCTGGGATATCCTTTAAATCCGGTAGTCGTAGTTTGTATATAAATGAAAATAACAAAAGTATAAATGAGGCGATTAATAAACGTAGTAAAGTAAGGTGTTCAGGCGTATAAGATTCAAGCCCCATACGAATTGCTGGAAAAGCAGTTCCCCATATAAGAATTGTAAAAGCGTGAGCACATATAATGCGTAAATCCCATTTTTTATTATGCATGTTTTCTCTCCTTCCCTAAAAAACCAACCATTTTTAAATTACCAATTATTTCTTTTCATCATATTTAATAGTTGATACAATGTCTTCAACCAGTTATTTATCGGAAAAACCAACCACTTTGAATCTTTTAAATAAACCAGGGAGTTTTTTATATGACAACCGATAAAAAAGTGCCTAAATATTGGCAGATAATAGACTATATAAAAGAAAAAATTGAAAACGGAGAATGGCCAATTGGAAGTAAAATCCCTAGTCAGCGGCAGTTAGCAAAATTATTTCATGTAAATCGAAGTACTGTAATAACTGCGCTAGATGAACTTATGGCAGATGGTTTAATTCAAGGACAAATCGGAGCAGGAACAATTGTAACAAATAATACATGGTCATTATTAGCAACTAATCCCCCGCCCGATTGGAGTGAATATGTAAAGGCCGGTATTCATAAACCAAGTAAGTTAATGGTGCGAGAAATAAATGAAGCGGAAGCAAATAAAACGCTTATTCATCTTAGTAAAGGTGAACTTGCACCTCATCTTTTCCCGCTTGAAACTATGCAATCTATAATAAAAAACGTCAGTGAGGAATTAGATTATTTCGGATACGAAGAACAAAAAGGTTTTTATCCGTTACGTGAAGCAATAAGCAAATACGTAAAATCATTTGGAATACATGCATCACCGGGTTCTATATTAATAGTCTCTGGTGCACTCCAAGCATTACAATTAATATCAATTGGTCTTTTACATAGAAAATCAACTGTTTTACTTGAACAACCTTCTTACTTATATTCACTTCATGTTTTTCAATCAGCAAATATAAATTTATCCGGTATATCAATGGATAATCAAGGTATTTTACCTAACGACTTATTAAAACGAATTAAGTATAGTCAAAAAAATAATATTTTATATTCAATCCCTTGTTTTCAAAATCCAACGGGGATATTGATGTCCAAAGAGCGAAGAAAAGAAATATTAAAAATATGTGAAAAAGAGCAAGTGCCTATCATCGAGGATGATATTTACCGAGAGTTATGGCTTGATAAATCACCACCAGCTCCTTTAAAGTCAATGGATAAACATGGACATGTATTATATATTGGTAGTCTCTCTAAAACACTTACCCCAGGACTTAGAATTGGATGGATAATCGGACCAGAACCTGTTATTGATAGATTGTCAGATATAAAAATGCAAACAGACTATGGATCCAGCTCTTTATCTCAAAGAGTAGCTGCTGAATGGATAAATGAAGGTTTTTATGAAGACCATGTAGCAAACGTAAGAATTCACCTGAAAGAACGAAGACAAATAATGATACGAGCTTTAAATAAGTATTGTGCAGATGTTGCATCGTGGGATATTCCTAGTGGTGGATTTTTTATATGGCTAAAGGTTGTGCATAACATTCCGATGAAAAAACTATTTTCAGAGGCACTATCAAAAGGAATTCTTTTAAACCCGGGACGTATTTATGAAGAAGAATCAGATCAGTACATTCGTTTATCATATGGATATGCTTCTCCAGAACAAATGACTTACGGGGTTAAATTGCTCAGTGAATTAATTCGAAAGTTAACGGCATAAAAAAATCCTCTTTTGTTTTTGGAGGATTTTTTTACGTATCTTATTTACCACAATTTCATTTCCTGCCCTAATAAAATAAGTTTTTCATAAGGATCTCCGTCAATATTTAATACTTGAGCAAATGCAGGTTCTGTTTTTAAACCTTGTTCCTTTAAGCGAATAACTTCTTCCCTTATATGGGGATGCTGCATTAATAACATGTGCTCCACTATCATATGTCTATATGCATTTTGATTACGCACTGGCTTAGGTTGAGCAAATAATTCAAATTCAAAACCTTCAAATTCAAAATTCACCTTTATCGATTCAGTACCTTTAATTTTTTTCTTTTTAATGTTGAACCCTCCATAAGAACCATATAAAGATCTCATTTCCTGCTCAAAAACATCAAAGTTATATACTTCCATTACAATATCTAAGTCAGATTGAGGAGTATCAATTCTTATCGGGATTGTCCCACAAAGAACGGGATTATATAAAGCTAAATCCTCCATGATGTTTAGGTTATTCAAAACATCATATATTTTTTGTTGCTTGTCATTGCCCGATTGTAAATACGTAATAGATGTAAACATAGAAGTCTCTCCTTCACTTAACGTAATAATCATCTCACTAAATTTAAGAAAACATTTCAATCATTGGATTTTGTTCTAGGAGTACCTTTATTTCAATATATTAAGCCGAACTAACTATATTTTTCAACTTTTCTCCTATACTGTAATACTATAAAAATAAAAAAGGAGGAATTATTATGAGCATTTTTAACATTCTTTTAACCATACACATCCTATTTGGAACAATATGCTTAATCACTGGTATTGTAGCGATGGTTGCCCAAAAGAAGAAAGGAAAACATACCGAATGGGGCGAAATATATCATGCATCCTATGTTGTCATTACCCTTACGGCAATAATATTATCCATTATCAACTGGGATAAAGTCGCATATTTATTTTATGTAGCAATCTTCTCTTATTCATTTGCGATTTATGGATACCTTGCACGAAAAAAACGTTGGAAAAATTGGCTCCATCACCACATCAGAGGTATGTTAGGTTCTTATATAGGTGCAGTCACCGCACTTTTAGTAAATGTCGGCATCCATATTCCTATTATAAATTTACTTCCGCCAATATGGTTTTGGTTTTTCCCCACCTTAATTGGTATTCCCCTCGTAGCCAGTGTATCAAAAAAATATAAAAAGCGTAGTTGAAATTAATTACATTTTGATTACTTTCTGATTATTAGAATGAAAAATTATACTCTATGTATCACGAATGATATTATGAGTGCTCGCCCTATGAATATTTAAAATAAAATGCCGCCCAACAGGACGGCTCTTATATTTACTTTATAAACGTAACATATTCACCAGAAACCCATTGATTTCCACCAACATTATACCAACCATCTTTATATCCAAACGATTGATATTTTTCACCTTGATACACGTTTTTCACAATGCCGTAATTTGTTCCTGGGCCGGTACGAACACGCAATACATCAGCGATTATAGTAACTACACCTACACCATCGTTTGATGATTGTGAAGATGTTGGTACATTCCCTCCCGTATAACGAATATATGATGGATCGTTATAAATCCACTGATCGCCACCTAAATTTAACCAGCCATTTGATTTTCCAAATACTTTGTAGGACTCTCCTTTCCCTAATTGACGAATAACGCCGTATCCAGTACCAGGTCCTTTTCGTAAATTTACATTACTACCGTTAATATACGCAACCCCTACACTATCATTCGATGGAGGAGAAGTCACTACGTTTTGAGCACCTTTCCCAAAAGTATCCGTTCCATATCCTTTGTAGTTATATTGCAAATGCGGGCTATCCACGAATCCTTTCCAGTCACCGCCCCATTCAAAGCCAATTTGTTTAGCATAACGAATTGCTGATGCCCACGGTTCTTTATTATAGCCATTCCAATCTTCTGTACCATTCGACTGAATTGGAACAAAATCTAATGCCTGTCCTACTAAGTGATATGAGCGCATCGTTTGTGATGCTCCTTTACGAACATATTCACGTTGTTGCTCGACCGTACGGATTGTTTCATAAATTAACACTTCAATACCATTGTTAATGCAGTACTGATACCACTTAAAAGCTGCAGCTTTCGTATTATCCGCTAATTTATTCAGATTACTTACATTTCTATTGTGGTATTTCAATATGCAACATCTCCTTTTCTATTATCCTATGCAAAATTCATCTCATGGGTTGTACATATACCTAGAACGACACGAAGTACAAATACATAAGAAGCCAATTCATCTAAAAAGGTTTTCACTTCTAGCTTCAAACTTTGTAAACTGAAATGGAAGCAATAAAAAAACCACAACCTAAGTCTTCCAGTTGCGGTTTTTGGTATTTTCTTTTTATATGCTACCTGCCTTCTTGCATTGATAATCCTAGTATACAGGTTGTGTAAATTTTCCCTTTATGAATAACACTACTTATTCATGATTTTTCAAATCCAATATTGAATGTAAATGATCTGGATAATTAGTAAACATTCCATCGACTCCCCATGCAAGCAACTTTTTCATATCATTTTCATTATCTACTGTAAATGGATGAACTTCTAATCCGCTTTTCTTTATTTTCTTTACATAATCTGAATCAATATATTTGTAATTCATACCAAGACCTATGCAGTACATTTTATACTTTTCTATCTCTAATTTTGTTAATTGAACTACTTTTTTATAAGGTAATAATTGTACTATGGATATATTACTATTTAAGCTATGAATCTTTTGTAGACTTTCTTCACTAAACGATTGAATAATAACTTTATCATGTATTTCGTAGTGATTAATAATTTCTAATAATTTTCCTTCCATTCCTGGATATTCATCAGGTGATTTTGTTTCGATATAATAGTTCGCGTTATGCCCAAACGTTTCAAGAATTTCTGTTAATGTTGGGACTTTAACATTTTCAAATTCTTTCTTTGCTAAGTTCGGATATTTTCCATTGAAAAAAGAGCCAGCATTTAGTTGCTTTATTTCTTCTAATGTATGCTCTTTCACCAGCCCAGTACCATTCGTTGTACGGTTTAATGTTTCATCATGCATAGCCACTAAATGTCCATCTTTTGTCATTTGGAGATCAATTTCTATATAATCTCCATTCATTTGTTGTCCTAATTGATATGCTGCTATTGTATGTTCAGGTGCATACGCAGAAGCGCCTCTATGTGCGATATTTTTTATATGATTTGATTGGTTAATAGCCTTATTATACTTATATTCATTTGTTTTCTGAAAAACAAAGATACTTATTACTATAAAGGCACAAATTATTGTAACGAGATATATCTTTTTCATAACGATTTATAAGCTCCTATATAAAGACGATTTAACTTGAATGATTTACTTAATTAAATGTCGATTTTCGAATACAGTCATTTTGCCGATAGCTTGAAATCCCGATTTTTTATAAATATTGATTCCATCGGGTGAAGCTTGTAATACACAATACGTATTTTTAAATTTTTGTGCTTCTTGCAGAAGGAAATTGAACATAATAGATCCGAATCCTCGTCCTCTCATTTCTTCTTTCGTTGCTATGTCATAAATACCAATACTATCTTTTGAACATATCAATGAACCAACAGTTACGACTTCGCCTTCATAAAATCCTAAAAATAGTTTCATATTCTCACTGTTCCATAAATCAAGAGTAGAAATTTGATTATAGAATGCTTGTACATGTATACCTTCCTCTGATGTGCCAAATAGATTAGCTAACGTTTTTCCAAATTTTTTTATTAGTCCAGGTGATGATGCTTGTTGAATTGTAAAACTTACTGGCATGTTTATTGTTGGAGAAATTGTTTTTAAATCTGCTACCATCGCGATATTTTGCTCCGCTTCTTTTAAACCGATTTTAATTAACTCGCTTTTTATATCCCGCTCTTGCTCCTCATCCCATAACCAAACACTCATTGGAAATTTCTTTTGATTATAGTAGTCTACCTCCTTATATAATTTCTCTATCCCTACCGTTAAATTATTGTTTAGTAGAGTGATGATATTAAATGTATCGGCAGGTAATCCGCAATCAACAGCAATATAATCTTTCGTTTCTTTTATACTCGTTCCGGTCACAAATTGCGCAACATATGAAGTTTTATATGCAAAGTTATCTATTAGTAGTTGTTTATAATTCATCAATAGTTCTCCTTTTCATAAAAAGTAATACTCGAATTCTTCTATATTAAATATAACATATTAGAAATTTACCTTTTTCTATAAAAAGTACCTCTTTAAATTGTGCTCTATAGTTTAAAATAATTAAAAATGATATAACGTTGTCGGAATGAAAAAAGTGGTATATAATAAATATTAACATTACTAGTAATTATTTTAGGTATTCCTAGAATAAAGGAGCGATACATATGAAAATTACTATTTATTTCGGAAGTCATGAAGATCAAGATGTTCGTACTATGGACTGTCATTTAGATGTAGAAGATACAGAAGAGATTGTTTCTGTATCATAATATAAATAGTTAGGGTAAATCCTATTCCCTACAGTGTTTAAGACACCTTTTATAAGGTGTCTTTTTTGTTATATTTTCATTAAAAACCCTTTACTTTATAGCGTTTTAATAGTAAAATATAAATATACGAACAAACGTTCTTTTTTATTTTAAACGTACATGAAGGGATGATTTTAACAATGGCTTCATTAAAGCGCAGAGGAAGAAAAAAGCAAGCACCTATTATTTCAAATACAGGCTTTATCGGCTCTGTCTTTATTGATACATTGGAGTTACAAAAGAAATCCTATTATTTCGCTCGTAAAAAACTTCAAATTGTTCATCACGTATTAGATGGTCTCTCTGGAGCAACAAGCGCTTTGTTTAAAGAACATAACATTTCAGCATACATGTCATGTGTGTATTTACATAAACAAAAGAAAATTGGCTTTGTTCTTTCAACGAAACCATTTGAACAAAGTGATGGCGTTGCTTATTTTGTAAATTATTTGATCGAAAAGAATTTTTACGGCGGCCATGACAAAGATGTAGAATATCAAGAAGTATTTAATACAGGTTTTATCGGTGTAGTATTCGCTGATTTATCTAGTATAGATCGCTTTAATTTCGAGTTTGAAATGGGTATGCTAACGAAATTAATGAAAGATATGATTATTCCGGTTAAAGAACTGTTTTTACGCCATAATGTACCGGCTTACATCTCCACTTCTCATTTAGAAGAACAAAACAAATTAGGTTTCGTTCTCTCTGTAAAGCCATATGACGAACGCGCTGAAGCAGATTTATATTTTGAGGCATATTTAAAAGAACGCGGGTTATTTATCGGTGATGAAGAAGATGAAATTGATAAAATTGTCATTAGAAAAACAGCTGAATTACGATAGATAAGCGCAGGATCATCATCCTGCGCTATTTCGATATTATTTAATTATGTTCAACACTATACCCTTTTGAATGAATTTCTAAATTTAACTTATTTGCTAAAATTTTATTCAAAATAAAAAATACAATCCCCCCTGCAATGGGAAGCATATAGGCTGGCATGTAATTTAATAATAGTCCTGATATTGCAAGTGCTATTGGCTGCATTATTTTACCTATGCTTAATCCAATACTAAGAACTCTTCCTCTATATTCTTCAGGAATCTCATTTTGCATGAAATACATTAAAGGAATATCAATTTGTGCTATCATAAATCCTAAAAAGAACATAATCATGCAATACGTAGTAACATATACCAAATTATTTACTACAATAGATTTAAATAAAACAGGTATTCCTGAAACTATCATAAAAATTGCCAACATAAAACTTATTTTTTTCAATAGATAAGAATAAGAAAAACAATCAGTTATCTTTTTTACTAATATTGCACGAACTATCATACCTATCGGAAATGTCCCTTGAATCATACCAAATTGCTTAGAACTAAGATTGAGAACTGTGTTAATAATGTATGGCAACGGAACAGTTACAGCAAAGCCTAAAAAGAAATTAAGGGAAATTAAAATACTAAAAGTATTTTTTAAGCTTTTCCGCTCCATTAAGTAAGAGTATCCCTCCTTTATATCTTCAATAAAATTAATTTCTCTAATTGAACATTCCTCATGTATGTTTTGCTCGCACAATTTAAAGTTTATAAACAATATGGATATAGCCGAAAGGATAAATGAAATACCGTTAATAATTATAAAAGTTTTCATATCAAAGACTGCAAAAACAATGCCCCCTAACATAGGCCCTAAAATTAAAGATATAGAATCGATAATTTTACTTATAGAATTAATACTCATTAACCGTTCTTTAGTAACCATATTCGGTTTTACGGCCTCTAATCCTATTCCAAAAAACGTTGTAAATACTGTCATAAGAAAGGTAGTAGTATAAATAATGAATAAGTTTAATCCATAATAGTTGCTTAATATATAAACAGTTATTAATAAGCACCCGCTTAGTACATCCATGCAAACGACGAGTTTCTTTTTATCAACCTTATCAGCAATGACACCAGCAAATGGATTCATAACAATCATTGGAATCGTTCCTAATATGAGCGTAATCGCAAAATTCAACGCAGATCCGGTTATTTGTAAAACATACAATCCTAATGCAAAACTATAAATAGAGCTACCGAATAGTGATACTGTTTTTGCAATTGAATATAAACAAATATTTCTTAGTTCTTGGTTTCTATTTTTATTTTCTATATGTAATCGTAAACTTCCCATCACTTTTCCCCCTGCATAACTTTGTATTACGTACATTGTAAGTTCTTGGGTCAACCCAATAGCAATATGTACGATTTGAAAAGTTTTAAGGAAAAATAAATAAAAGATGGAGTTAGCCCCATCTTTTTCCGAAAAATGAATATGTATAAATTTCTTCTCCTTGAACAAAGAAATCCTCGTACTTTCCGCCTCGTTTTAAATAATTTGAAGTACTTTCATCAATCGATTGAAACTGTAAATTTTGGATTTCTTTCGTTACTTTTGCAGATGTAAAATTCCCTCGGAGTCTAGGTACAATTTGGCTATTTATACTAAATTTATTAAATAAAATAAATGAACTTAATAAATAACAATTGTGTTTAAAAAGGGAATTTAATTCGTGCAATAAAAACTCCTCATGTTCAAAACTATAATTACTTGTACCTGATTGATCGATTACAATATCAACAGAATTACTCTGAATAGGTATGTTTAGAAAATCGGCACAAATAAATACAATATTTCTTTTCGCATTTCTTCTCTCAATTAAATCTTTTAAAAGTAAAAGTTTATTCAAATCTCGATCAACAGCAATATATAAACACTCTTCCGGTAGTTCTTCATAAATATTTCGTAAAAAGAACCCAATACCAGATCCTAAATCAAGTAGTATTTTTTCATTTAAATCTAGTTGCATTAGTTTCTTTTTCGCCCATTCTCCTCCTCTTTGAACATTTTCCAAAAAAGCAGTATCAGTTTCATGGATATAATCCGAAATAGAATATTCAAGTGATGTCTTTTCATACGCTTTCAATGAGTTGTCAGCTGTTAAAACCCCTGAAATAATCGCGTATTCTTCACCACAATTACAAATTAACTTTCCCTCAATAATTTGATTTTTATTGATAAAGCCATCTTCAAGAATTAAATTTCCGTTACACTTAACACATTTAAATAAATGGAGTACTTTTAAATCTACCCCTAAAATTGAACTCGAAATTTCAGTTTCTATAGATAAATTATGTAACGCTTCCTTTAATTTATCTTTTCGTTCCTCTAAGGTCTTTATTTCTTGTTCAATCTTTTCATATTTTACTTTAAATAAAGACTGATAAAAAATATCCTTTTCATAGTCTAAAGATTTCCCTAAATTTTTATAAAGAAACAGTTCTTTAATTTCATTCAAGCTAAACCCTAGCCATTTGTACTCTAATATAAGTTCTATATCCTTTTGATAATACTCGTCAAAAAAATAGTGACTTCCTTTTTTCTCAGGAATAACAAGTCCAAGGTCCATATAATGTCTAATCGTATCTATACTTACATTATTTACTTCTGCAAACTTACTGATTTTCATCCTAATCACAACCATTTATATATTTGTTTATACATACTTCTTTATTATTTTAAGAAATCCTTTCATCGCCCTATGCAAAATTATTTATACTATGAAAAAGTTGTAATTAATTTTAGGGTTCCGCCACATACCCATTAAGCTAAACTTATATAAGTTTAGCTACTCCTTTTTCATTGAGTTGAAAATATTTAAGGTTACGTACTTTTATTGTAGAGGACTTGTACTACGCGTTCATATCAATTTTATAGACGTTTAGGATTTTGTTTTATGGGAAGCATTCTTGCTGTGGAATCGGGATTGTAAATATAGATGAACGTGATTCAAATCAAAAAAAAGGTACTCCTAGAAGTACCTTTTTTACTATTCTATATGTGCGAACGCTTTCAAAATTATTGGATATAAATTGACGTACGCATTGTATTAAATGGTGCATTTATAGATGTCTTTTGGTACTCAAAGGTTCCTTGTTGGTGTCCAGAAGCATCCCATTTATAATACCAGCCAACGATTGGTCTTCCGCCAATTATAGTGTAATCAATACTTTTTACATTAGAACCATTCATTTTAGCAAATGGGTTTTGGCCATAGCCCATTTCTTTCGTTGTAATATATAAATATTTTCCCCCGTGGTTACGCGATGTGCTGAAGCTATTCTGATTAATTGTTTCTACCCCGCCTAGCTCAGACTCTACTTGTACGACGTTTAGTGAAGTAAGTGGTGCTGCTGGTCCAGCTGAAGCTTCTGTTGCCATCCCTAATCCGACGAACGCTGTGATTGCTAACGATGAAATCCCTAGTGCTGCTTTTTTAAACATAAAAAACATCCCCTTCCATCTATTGTTTTCTCTTTCATTGTCAATATAATCCTAATAATCTTATATGTAAATAGATTGCAACTGTAGAAATAAAAGGAAGAAAATTCCGATTTATTAACATTTAAAGATAGTCATCAATCTCTAACTACCTAATGACCTCAAATAAACGCTATTCAAGTCATTTTAAGAAGTACAAAAGACCTTATATACTATAAGGTCTTTCCCAACACTCTGAAAAAACCCGTGAATCATTCACGGGTTTTACTTTAATAACTAATTGCTATTGTACCTTCACCTGCATGAACCGCAAATGAAATTGGTAATGGATATAATTTGAAATCCATTTCAGGAAATGCTTGTCTAATATCTGCAATCCATTCTTCAGCTCCAGTTTTATCGTTAGCATGGAACATGTGAAGTACTTTTGGTAATTCTTTTTCAAGTTCATTTTTAATATATTCTCGACATTTTTGGATTTTACGAACTTTTTTTTCAAGTAAAAGCTCTCCACCTTTTACTTCTAATATTAAGTTCACACTTAATAAACTTCCAAGTAAAAATTGAACTCCTTTTACACGCCCACTTGCGTAAAGGCCTTTTAAACTTTTCGGGAATACGTGGAAGGGTCTTCTTTTTTCATCTACTAATGTTTTGTGTATATCTTGTAACGTCATACCATCATTGTATAACGATTTCGCTTTTCTAATTAGTTCATCCATTGGATAACTTGTTGTTTCACTATCCAATACCGTTAATGGGAAACCTGCCATTTCTGCAGCTAACTTCATGTTTTGATAAGTTCCACTTACTTTTCCGCTAATAGCAACTGCAAATCCCTCTTCATATTCTTCTTTGCATTTCGAAAATAACTCTACCATTTCCCCTATGTTAGGCTGTGATGTAGTGACAGTTTTACCTTCGTTCAAAGCGTTATAAACGCGCTCACGCACACCTTCTTCACAATCTTTGTACGACACACCATCAATAATAACTTCAATTGGGATAACAAAGTTATCTCCTTCTGTTTTAAAACTCGCAGTTGTACTATCAGTAATCCAAGCAACACGCTTCATGTTGTTCCTCCCTTAATTCAATTCCTCTTTTCTGACTTTTCTATATATTTATGTTACGAAAAGAGAATATCCCTGTAATAGTAACAGGACTTTATTGTTTTGGCTATAGTAGATGCATATTAATTGTGACTATTTCTTGTCTATTTCACAAATAAAAAAGAAAATCAAGGAATTTGCTCGATTTTCTTCTTATCATATACTATTTAAAGGTTTCATTATCTAAAATTACAACATAATCATTCGTTAATCGGCCAGCTTCTTTAGTATAACTAACAAGCCTTTGTATATTATCACAGCAAATTTTTGCTCCCCATACGAGTAACGGTACACCAATAAAGTCGATATGGAACCTTCTAGAAAACAGACCACCGAAAGTCATTGGTAAAGGTACGGTTGGTGATGTATTAGAAAAAATAATTTTTTCATGACTTTGATAATGTTTTTGCAAGATTTCTCCTAAATGCTTCATCGCAGGTACAACAACTTTTGATGCGCCGCATCCAATCGTATATACAGGATGACCATGTTCATCGATCCCATGAAAAATAATTTTTCCCATATCTTCTGTTTTCAATTTATTAAAGTAATCTACATTCAAAATTTCTTCTTTCGTTAATTTGCGATCCGTTGGTAGTTTATTTAAATGATACGCTGCAGCTAGTGAGGTAGTATGTGTTCCACCAAAATCTGTGTAAATGTATATCATATTATCATCCCTTGTTGTAAAAGTTCAATGTTAATTAGTATTACCGTTCACAGTGTCGTTAAACACAGGATGAATTTATTTTCAATGTCATTTATTAATAAATTCCAGATTACTACCATCATTTTTTTCTGACTTTCGAATATTGAATTTAGTAGATAGTTTTAAAAGTATTTTATAAATACAATATCCAAAAATAGAACCTAGAACATTACAGATCACATCATCAATATCAGTAATACGTCCCACTCCACTAAATAAAGACTGAATTAATTGTAACAATTCAATACTAGCTGATATAGAAAATCCTAATAAAATTGTATTTTTGAATTTCTTATATTTATCCCATAGGATTGGTGCTAAAAATCCTAAAGGCATTAATAATAAAATATTTCCGCCTACATTTCTTACAATTAGACCAATCATAAATAGGGCATCTCCATCATAAGCACTACCAATTTGATTGATGTCTTTAATAATTGATGCAAATGGTATTATATTGACCGAGCGATTCAAATTTTCAAGATTAGAAGGAAAACCGATTGGTAAAGGGAATAAAGTTACTGCAACAACCATGCAAATGTAGACCACGAATAAAAAACTTATTATTTCTTTCCACCAAATCACATGTTTTTTATTTTTGGTAACAATTAATATTCCACGTACAATTAAATAACAAATAACCCCTAAAATAATAAACAAACTACCGTTGATCATATACAAATTACTAACACATCCTTTCATATAAATTAATAGTTATAATTTACAACTATATAGTAATGTTTTTTAATTTAAAAATCCATATAATCATATGTAATTGTGCAGAATTACAAAAACCCTTTATTTACTAAATAAAGGGTTACTCATTAACTAAAATACTTTTCAAAACAGAAACAGTCATAAACCCGTTTAAATTGTTTTCGTATCTCTTCTTTTATATCCATATAATTAAAAAGCTCTTTCGATTTCTGTCAATAATTTTTCAGGCCCTGAACATTTATTTGAAACAATAACCAATGTAATGCCTAAGTCTGGATATACAGCCGAGCGAAAACTCACGCCTGGGTCATAACCCATAACATGGTATTTAAAAATGTTGTTTTCTTGTGTTTCAATCCATATTCCATATCCGTACGACTGTTTATCATTTACTTGAATGTGGGGAGTTAAAAGTAATTTTGTATATTCCTTTCCTAAAATTTCATTATTAAATAGGGCCGCCCAAAATTTCAGCATGTCTGGTGCAGTAACATATGCACCTCCATCAGCTCCTCCTTTTATCGGTATAGAGTAGGCGTTTGTTCTCCAATTTTGGTTGGTTTCGTCCTTTATATATCCTAGAGCTGTATGTCTTGGTAATCTATCTAACGAAAAATAGCCAGAATCATTCATGCCAATCGAATTAAAAATGTTCTTTTCTATATACTCCGTAAATTTAAGTCCCGTCTGTTCTTCTATTATTAATCCAAGTATGATAAAACCTGCATTGTTGTAGTGAAACTTAGTTCCAGGTGCAAACATCATATTACTTTTTTGGAATAATGGTAAAAAGTCTTTTAAGCTCTTTAATAGATACATAGGTGTTTGTTTCCAAAGATCTTCGAAGTTATCCATAATACTTTCATCAAAATAATCTGGTATACCAGCGCTATGCGTTAGTAGTTGATGTATTGTAATATCTTCATCGAAGTTTGAAAATTTTATCTCTAGACAATCTTTTAATTTTGTATGAAAAGAAATAAAACCTTTTTCAACAAGTTGACAGATGCCAATTGCAGTGAAAATTTTACATCCTGAGGCAATGCCAAATCTTGTTTGTATCGTATTGTTTATACATTCACTTTGGTTTGCGTAACCCAAAGCTTTTTCATAGACTAAGTCTTTTTCTTTTTGTACTAAAACTACCCCTGAGAAATTTATTTTCTTTTGTATTTCTTTTACAATTTTATCAATTTCATCTTTTGTTTTTATCACGACAACCACCCTTATCTTTCGGTATTGTTCTTTCCCCTTATTGATTTTTCCATATAAAGGGGAAAGAACCCTTTTATTAAATACGATAAATTGTTAATGAGAACACAAAGTTCATTTCGAATTTATCCCGCTATTTGTGGGCAGTAAGACCCCCATCTCAAAATTCAGCGAAAGCAAAGAAGTTAAGTGGGGACCCTGCTGCCCGTAAAAGCCCGATTGGTGAGGGCTGATAATCAGTGGGGGATGCCCCCCTGATTAAAGTTTCACTTTATTGATTCAGTAGAATACAACTTAGATTGTGATGGGAATAAAGTAAACACACACAAGACGACAGTAATAAATAACATAATCAATGAACCTACAATAATTACAAGTTGTATAGAAATGAACTGAGTCGCAACACCAGATAATATTGTAATAAAGATTGTTACTATCGCAATAACAAGTCCATATATACTCCCAATCCGTCCCATCATATGAACAGGGATATTATTTTGGTAAAATGTATAAAATCCTGTATTTGCATATGCCATTGAAAAAGATAAAATAAAGAATCCAATAGCAGCTATTAAAAATACATTTGAAAAAGCATAAATTAAATAACCAATTGCAATAAATAATGATCCTATTCCAATTAGAAATGAAGGTGCTAATTTCTTTGATAAAATTGTATTTGTTATGGCACCTAAAATAAATCCTGCACCAGCTATACTAACTAGAAAACCGTATTCACTATCTGTTAGTAGTAATACCTCTTTCGCAAACGATAGTTCAAGTGAATCAGTAGCAGTCGCTAATACGAACATACTTTGAAATAAGAAATACACACATACGACATACACATGTTTTCTACTAAAATTTATAACAGTGTTCCAATCTTTTATTAATACTGTAAGGGATAATGTATTACTAGTTGTATCCGAATCTTTTTTCTTATCAAGATTAGGTAAAAGTAATGTAATGAATCCTGATAAGAGAAATGCTATAGCATTTATATATATAGCAAACTCTGATGTACTCGCAATTAATAAAACCCCTGCTATCGCCGGACCAATTAAAAATGCACCAGATCCTATTAAACTACGTAATGAGTTGAAACGTTGTCTTTGTTCTACCGGAATTAATTTCGTCATATACGTCATAGCAGTTGGCTCATAAATTGCACTGGCCATACTTATAAAGAATACAAATACATAAACAATCCAAAGTGACGGAAGTAAAGGTAAAATAGCGATAAATAACGCACGATATATATCGAGGTGAATCATTAATTTCCGTTTATTTAAACGATCAATCATACTCCCAGACCAAGCGTTTGTAAATAAAGTGGCTAATGGTTTTATTACATATAAAGCAGCAACAGCTAAGGCTGAGCCGCCCATATGATAGACAAGTACATTCAGTGCTATTAAGTAAATCCATGCCCCTAAATTCGCAATACCAACTCCGGACAATAGTAATAAAGGATATTTCCAATCTTTAAGTAAGTTTTTCATTTTTTGGCCCCCGCTTTCCAAATTGTTTTACAACAATAAAAAAATCCCACCCCCAAGACTTTTAATCTTAGGGACGAGATTTATCATCGCGGTGCCACCCTAGTTTGTTAATATGTCACCATATTAACCTTATCAGGTACTGCATTCTAACTCATGCTTATACCATAGCTCTATAACGGGAGCTCCCGTCACACCATCCCCTAATAATAGGTTCCGATGCGCTGCTCAGAGGCTTGGTTCAATAAAGAATTTTTACTCCTTTTCAGCTAAATGGAGCTCTCTGTGAAAAATTCATTTTATTTACTCTTCTCTTCACTGCATTTGATTTTTACCATATTATCACAATTATTTTTAACTGTAAATAAAAAATAATCAGATATTTATATTTTCGTCATTTTTGCTTTACGACCAATTCGACATACGAAACGCATTAGCTTTTTATGAAGATAAGGAAATAAAGTAAAGAATACGTCCATCGTTTTTTTTAATGGCATTGGACAAATTACTAATTTATTTTTATGAATAGCTTTCAGTGCAATTTCAGCAAACTTGTCAGCTGAAATTGGCTTATTTGTTTTTAGTTGTTTTATAATTTGATTCTTATTCATATTAATTGCAATTGATTTTTCAAATATGGGTGTATCTACAAAAGTTGGACAAAGCACACTTACATTTACACCGTATTCTTCCGCCTCATAATGTAATGAAGTTGTTAAACCTACGATAGCATGTTTGGTTGTTGCATACGCGGTACAAAGGGGAGCTGGTCCTAAACCAGTTGCAGAAGCAGTATTAATGATATGACCAAATCCTTGTTTTTTCATGAATTGGTAAGCCAATTGTGTTCCGTAAATTACTCCTAATAAATTTATTTCAATAATATGTTTCCAATCACCCAAAGACATATCGTATACTTCTCCATACATAGCAATTCCTGCATTATTAAACATATAATCAATTCTACCAAACTCATTAACTATTTTTATAATAAGTTTTTCTACGGATTCAGCGTTAGTAACATCTAAATATTCGAACCTAGCTAGTTGATTATTATTTTTTATATTATTCACAAGGTTCTGGCCACTGACTTCATTAATATCAGCGATAATTACAAATATATCTTTATTTGCTAATTGAATGGCTAAAGCTTTACCAATACCAGAAGCGCCGCCAGTTATAATTGCGACTCTTTGCTCATCCATATAAATAACCTCCTGTTGTTTATACATATAATGAAAACGGACGAGTGTAAGAATTTGAACAATCGTTCTAATTCGCTTGTAACGCTACACATGTTTGTTTGTAATAGAGAGTAAAAAAATTGTAATGGTTTTATCAAATAAAGCTTCTAATTTCTCTGTTTCAATTGAATGAATGAATTGACATAAACCACCAAGCCATGAAGCTAATAAAAGACTGGAGTCCTCAACATTTTCTATATAAAATTCGCCACTTTGTATACCTTCATCCAAAATTTTATGATATGCCTTTAAAGGGATAGCAGCTAAACCATAAAGCTGTCTTACTGTAGAAGGATTCGTGCTCGGATCAGAGGCAAGCTCTTGCCCTGCCCTTAATAACGGCGTTTTGTAATTATAAAGTACAAATTTAGCCATTCCATATAATTTCCCAGTAGCATTTGCATACTGTTTTTCTACTATTTTCCATTTATCGTGCCAGTTTCTCATACTGTCTTTAGCTAAATAAACAAATAATTCTTCTTTATTTTTATAATGATAATATATATGTCCTTTACTATAACCAGAGGCTTTCGCAATGTTATCAATTGAGGTCCTTGTATACCCTTTTAAGGAAAATAACTCTATCGCTTTCTCTGCTATTATTTCTTTGGCTAAATCGCTATCGTATCGTCTTTTATTCAATGTAGACTCCTTCTGTCGTTTAATATAAAAAAATTGAACAATCGTTCTAATTTCAATATATGTAAGTTTTTTTGTTTTAGTAACTGTTAAAAATCTTATTTATTATTTTCTTAAAAAATACGGTGCGTGAAATTACTCATAAATTTTTAAAAAAGAACCTATTGGATATAGGTTCTTCAACAAGTTTGAATTAATTCGTATTCGCCTCTGTTAACGGTTGTAACGGCGGTTCTAATTCTAGTTCTAGTGTATCTCCTTCTTGTAAATCTTGTCCTTTTTCAATACTTTGGCTCGTTACATAACCTGTACCAGAAGTTTTCAAATCTAATTTCAAAAGCTTAGAGAAATACATAACATCACGCATGGACCAACCTTTTACATTTGGCATTTGTGCGTTATTCCCTAATAAAAATATACGATCACCTTCACTCATTACCTCGCCAGACTGTGGATATTGTTTTATTATTTTTCCTTCTCCTAAAATTACCGGCTGTAGCTTCTCTTTTTCTACACTTTTCTCTGCTGTACCCATCGATTGATTTACATAATTTTGTACTTTTAATTGAGATTGTTTCGCTGCATCAGCTATTTGTTTTTCGGTATACGGTTTCACCTTTAAATATTCAAGGCTGTTTTTTATAACAGGTTTAAATATTTCAGCAAGAGGCTGAGCTCCATACTCATCTCCTTTTAACTTTGGCTGCTTAATAGCTAAGTATACGATTAACTCCGGATCATCAATTGGAGCCATTCCTAAAAAGGAGAAAATGTAATTCTCTTTCCCTTCCATATATCGGCCGTTTTCAGGATTCGGGATTTGTGCTGTTCCTGTCTTACCTCCAATTGGATAACCATCCACTTTATACATTGTACCAGTTCCTTTTGAAGATGTTATAACACGCTCCATTAAGCTTCTAACCTTGTCCGCTGTTTCTTTTTTTATCGGATTCCCAATTTCTTTCGGTTGATTTTCCATAATAACTTCTTTGTTTGTTGGATTTACAACTTTATCAACGATATATGGTTGCATTATTTTCCCGTCATTTGCTATAGCAGTAGCCGCTTGGATTAATTGAATCGGAGTTACTGTAGAACCTTGACCGAAAGAAGTTGTAACCTGTTGAATTTGTGTATTTAATAATAAAGTATTTTTACTTTCTCCAGGTAAATCTATCCCTGTTTTTTGATTGAAACCAAATTTATTCATATATTGCTTAAATTTATTTGGTTTCAGTAACTGATCTTCTAAAATAGAAAAAGCTACGTTTGATGACCTTTCAAAACCTTCATCAAATGTAATTGATCCCCATCCAAATCCACCATTATGGTCTTTTATATCAGAGGAACCAACGGAATATTTTCCAGATTGAAAATATTCTTTTCCGTTATATACACCTTCATTAATGGCAGCTGCTAACGTAAAAACTTTCATTGTTGAACCTGGTTCATATGCATTTGCAATCGGGTCATTTAAAAAGTATTCGATATCACCTACATTAGGATTGTAACTAGGTTTACTAGACATCGCTAAAACCTTTCCTGTTTTTGGATCAGCAATAATGCCAATTAACATAGAAGGATCATAATGTTCTTGCGCTTTGTTCATCGCTTCTTCTAAAAAACTATTAATTTGTTTATCAAGCGTTAAATATACGTTATTCCCATTTTTAGCTGGTTCTACTTTACCTATATCATTTGTAAGCGGAATTCCCCTTCGTGTACCCACATATTCTATATTCCCGTTTGTAGAGCGCAAATATTTATCCAAACTCTTTTCAAGCCCAAACTTCCCTTCCGTATTCCCTTTATCATCTGGTCTAGCAAAACCAAGTATATAGGATGCAAAGTCTTCATTCGGATACACTCTTGCTTTTTCCGACATAAAAGATACACCTGGTATTTTTAAATCATTAATTTTTTCCTTCTTTTCCCTAGATAAGTTCCGACCAATTTTCCCAATTTCAACTTGCGTACGCCCTTCATGAAAGTTTTTTAATACTTCTTCTTTATCAATTTCAAGCGCATCGGCTAATTGTTGTGCGGTTTCATCTTTATTTTTAACTTTATCTTTTCCTTTTAAATTCACAACAACTCGATACGTTGTAGAATCTTGTACTAACACCTTTCCGGTTTGATCATAGATAGTGCCACGATTCGCTTCTAAAACACCTTTTTTATTATGTTGTTCATTCGCGAGATCCTTTACATTCACATTATGCACGACTCCTACTGCCTGAATATAGAATATACGCAAAATCATAATAAGAAACAAAACAATAAAAGCAATCATCATATATCGAGCGCCTTTATTCGTTTGGAGTTTTTGCATACTTATCTCCTCTCTTTTGGAATGGATTCGTACGAAGATCCGTTTTAAAATTTGTAGTTTTTGTTTGCGATACTATATGTTTCGAAGTTTTCTTTTTAATTCCTTTAAAACAATGCAAAACTAACTGTTGTTATTTTGCGTCATTATTTTATATATTGTAAATATGGTGCGTGAAATTTCAGAATATTAATTAGTACAACTTGATTACAGAGCACTCTAAACTCTTTTCGTATTTCCTATAAAAAATTCCCCTCTGGATGTCCAAAGGGGAACTTTTTATAGGAAAATTATGCGATATGGTTATATTTCGCTAAGAAAGGAATTCGTCTCGCTACTAATGCATACATTTTGAATACAAGTTTCGCTATTGGTTCAAACATACGTGTACTTTGCATTACTAAAGCGCTCGTAATAAGTGTTAAGAATGCTGCACCAAGTATATCTAAAGGATAATGAACACCTACGTACATACGTGATATACCGACTAGTACTGCCCATAATAGCGCGATATATTTCAGTTTTTCTCCTCTAAGAATAAATACGAAGGCGATTGAAAATACAAGTACAGAATGATCACTAACGAATGATGAATCTGCTGCGTGTGGTACTAATTGGTGTACATCATGTGATACGAACGGGCGCGGATGGTAATATACCGCGTGTATAAGAACATTTACTACTAATGCAATAATAACCGAAAGCGTCGTATATAAAACTGTATATTGTTTTCTAATTGCCTTCTCTTTCTTTCCATTATTAAACCATAAGATAAACATAAATAGAACGGCTACGTATGCAGCGCTATTTGTAATAGCAATCATTAACGTATCTAATAGTTTGGATGAATCAGCAAAATTATTAAACCACTGAAATACTGTGTAATTCATTAAACTCTCTCCTTACATACAAGTGTTCTTGATTTACACAGTATACAATACCATTATGAAAATAGGCTTAAACTTTTTTCATCTAATTCTCATTTTACTATTACTCATGCGACAATTATAAAACAAATTTTATACGCTATTTATGTATAAAACCGGTAAGCCTTTATAATAAGGCGGTTCGTATTTTTTTCATGTTTGAAATACATAACATATTCATTTAAATATACTAATTGTAAAATCATATTTTTTAATTCATTTGAAGTACAATATTTCCGAATTGTTCCCCATGTTCCATACGGCTTAGTGCTCGAATTGCTTCTTCTAACGAGTAAACCTTATCAATAATTGGTTTAATTTGATATTTTTCAATAAACTTTATCATCTCATTAAATTCCTCACGGCTACCCATGGATGTTCCCATAATATCAATTTGATTATAAAATAATGCGCGTAATGGTAATTCAATTGTATCTCCTGAGCTTGCACCAAAATTCACGATTCTTCCATTTGGTTTTAATACATCAAAATATTTCAAGAAAGTTGCCGGGCCTATACTATCTATTATTAAATCTACTTTTTCACCTTGTAAGCTCTCTTCCCAATTTCCGGTACTATTAAAAGAAATATCTGCACCATATTTTTCAGCATGTTCCCTTTTATTCTCTACCCTTGAGGTAACACTCACTTTAGCACCAATTGCTTTCGCGAATAACATGGCAAATGTAGCAACACCACCGCCTATTCCCGGAATTAAAACATGTTCACCGCACTTCAATCTACCCTTTGTAAAAAGTGCTCTATATGCAGTTAGTGCGGATAAAGATAAAACACCTGATTCTTCCCAAGTAAGATATGCCGGCTTTTCTACTACATTTTCAGCCGGTACAATTACATATTCAGCAAACGTTCCACCTTTCGGTCCACCTAGCACTTCCGGTAACTCTGGTACTTCAGTAGCATGTTCCCATCCAATACTAGGATTAATAATAACTTCTGTATGTAGTGTAATATTTGAAACTCCTTCTCCTATTTCTGTAACAATTCCTGATCCATCTGACCCTATTACTAATGGTAGATCCATTTCTTTTCTATTATTTATAATAAATAAATCCCTATGATTTAATCCTGCAGCTTTTAACTTGACTTTTACTTCACCTGCATTAGGACTTATCTCAGGTAGAAATTTATATTCTAATCCCTCTAATCCTTTTTCATATTGATGTACAATAGCTTTCATTGCTTAATTCCCCCTTAATATTTCCAATGTACTAGAAATATCAAAATAAATAAAATAGTTTGCCTCCAATAATTAGAAATTATATATTTTGACATAAAAAAATCCCCCTCCCTATAAAAAGTATAGGAAGGGGTTTCAAAACTAGTTAGATAGGAATCTATAAATTCATTGAGTTCTAGCCAATTCTAATATTTTTCGAATAAACGGCGCTTTTGCCTTTGTATATGAAACACGATCAAAAGCATATGTAATAGCAAGCCTCTCTTTTAATTCTCTATATTCTTTACGTGCCCATTCATGGCTTATTAGAAAGTCACGAAATAAAATATTGTTTCTCCACTCATCACTATTATAAATATAAATATGCAAATGATGAGTACCCGCTCTCCATTTTCCCTTTCTAAAAAAACGCCAATTCGTTGCATCTTTTGGAACATACTCATATCCAATTTCCGATAGAACTTCAATCCAGTTTTCAGTAATTTGTAAGTCTGTTACGCCAATCATCATATCAATAAGAGGTTTAGCTCCTAATCCTTCTACTGCTGAGCTTCCTATATGTTCAACGGCAATTATTTCTTGTCCTAACAAGGAACAGAATTTCTCTTTTTCTTTTATATACTCTTCAACCCAGTCTTTTTGATATGCTTTAATAACAATTTGTTGATCCATTGTATTCACCTCTTTATAAGTGATTATCATTATATTTATAAAATTTTATATTATTAGCATAGGATTTCCATAAAATATGTCGAATAGTGGAATGTACAACTTAATTATATTAAATGTGAGGTAATATATGAAAGAAAATTCCGTGGAAATTCAGTTAAATAACGTAACATTCCAATTAAAAGAATATCATAATTTTGATTGGCTTATTAAATTAGGGACCGTATTTGCAGTTTTTGACCAGCAAGACTCAGGTAATATAAGTTTTGGTGTAGAAAAAGATGGGCATAAGAAATTTATTAAATACGCAGGAGCACAAACAATTGCATTTGAAGGAACAACGGGTCACGCTATTAAAAGGTTAAAAAATTCAGTTACTATCTATGAAGATTTAAAGCATGAATCGCTCATAAGACTAATTGATCATTTTCCAGTTCAATCTGGATATGTATTAATTTTCGATTGGTTTGATGGTGAATGTCTTCATTCGCATTGGAGTTTCCCACCTCCTGAGAAATATAAAAATCCAAACTCTCCATTTTATAAATTTAGACATTTATCTGCTATAGAACGAATTCATTCCTTACATTCCATTTTTTCTTTCCATACTTATGTAGAAAAGAAAAACTATGTAGCAATAGATTTTTATGACGGTAGTATTCTATATAATTTTAATACAAACGAGACAAAAATTTGTGATATAGATTTATACAGTAAGAAACCTTACATAAATAAAATGGGCCGGCTATGGGGTTCCTCCCGTTTTATGTCACCAGAGGAATTTGAACTAAACGCTATAATTGATGAAAGAACAAATGTATTTAATATGGGAGCAATGGCTTTCTCACTTTTAGGCGGTGAAAAAGATCGTTCCTTTATAAAATGGGAAGCAAGTAAGGAATTATATGAGGTAGCGTATCGTGCTGTAAGTGACAATCGGGCAGAACGGTATGCATCAGTTATAGAATTCTACGAAGCGTGGTTAAAAGCGGCTAATACAGAAAATATATAACCTTAAATTATTAAAAGAAATATAGAGTTTATACTATACTTGTTTTGTTTTCTTTGCTATTGCAAACTTCAAAAAAGCTGCAAGTAGGAGGAGGAGCGGTATTCCCTGAATAAAGAGACATCCTCAAAAAAATCAAGCGTAGTGCTATATGGAGAGTCTGTTGCCATCACACCTATAAATAAAGCCATTGGACTTGTGAGTAGATTTATCCTTAAACAGATCATTATCAATGATAGATTTTTAGCCTTAATTTTTGATGAACCAGACAAGAAAAATAAAAATATCGCAGTACCAAATATAAGAAACAGTGTTACATAAAAACTTACCATAATATCCCTCCATGAATATAATTGTACCATTAGCAAGTACAAATTTGAACAAATAGGATATTTATATAAGTCAGATATAGTGTCTCTTTATCAGTTGCAAGAAAAAAGTGGATCCTTACTCTCTCACAAGGAATCCACTCTTTCTATTTCTACAACTCTATTTTTACACGGTCCTCTTCTTGCCCTTACCAGAACCGCAATCACTAGATCATTAACATAATTATCTTTAGCGGAAGTTAAAGGTTTTTATTTGTGTCCTCTAGTTTCCTAGCCGGACTATATTCTATTTTCAAGCCAATTTCTATCTCCCCATGAATAAAACTCAACGTTCTGTTTATACTACAACTACATCTAGAGACACATCACTGTTTAGAGCGGCTAGGTTTTGCTAGCTGCTCTTTTTTGTGTTTTACACAAATAAAATCAATAACTCAGCATATAATATCTATGTAGCTAGACTATTACCTCTGTATCGAGCAGTTAGGCTGGGCTAACTGCTCTTTTATTTATGACAAAATAAAACTTTTAAACAGAATTACTTTCGTATAACATTTTCAATCTCGCTTACACTATAACTGTAACTTTAAGTTACACATCTATTACTTATAGGGCCTAATTTTCTTTTGTGTAACAATTGGTTAGCTCATAAAGTTAACCAATTTGTTGCGTTCAATTTTATTTCTCAATACTTAATACCTGGAATTAATTCTAATTTATTGGTATTAAACTATTGACATTGATTTTCCTCATATACAATTTTTGAAAAGGCCTTTTCTCTCACATCAGGCTCTTTTATTTATTAAAAAAAGATTATTTTATATAGATTACTATAAGCATCCATAAAGCCAAAGCACCAATGATAGCGAGTACTATACGTGTTGAAAGTATCCTTACTTCAAAGTCTGTTTTCTTGGAAGGTTCAGGATATGCAATTATATAAATTCCCTTTAATAATGCAAGCCATGCAATAACTGTTAGGAATCCCTTCCAGTTGAATACCCATACATTATGTAGAATTACAGTACCTAATCCTAGGAAAATTGATAGAAAACCATACATAATACCAAACCCTCTGTCTTCAACCACTAATTTTTTCAAATCACGTAGCACCGATGGACGGACGAAAAGTATTCCTGATACGATAACCGTCATCCATCCCCAGAACAGCCCTAAAAAAGTACTAGTTTCCATTATTATTTCACTCCCCTCAATTATATTTATATTTCAGATATTCCTTCCTTTAGAAAAATTCCAGTACTTTTATATGTAGGTTAAAGTCTACTCTTTTTTTATACAAACATTCCGTATTCAATGCCCATACTTAATCACACCATTTCTCTAAAAAAATGAAGTTTTTATTAATTTTTCATGTTTAAATAAATTTCTTTTACATTGTGATACAAAGATTATCAACTTATAGAATTCCTCTTAAACGCTTCACTTATATAGATGTATTTTTAAAAGAAATAAGTTTCATTACTTACCCTTGCATTAACACAACAATTCATTTGTTAACTTTCAGAAAATATCAACTTGTATTACAGTATCTGCTATCGCGCTTAGCGTAGAAACTGTTACTTTTAACGAGATACTATCCCCTGCTTGGAATGTTGTTGAAATATTATTAGTTATATTAGAAGTCTGGGCACCAGTTAATGAAACTACAAGAGGTGTATCCACACCATTTTTTCGAATAGTCCAAGTATCAATATTTGTCCCTCCAGGGCCAACTCGAGCACGTACCGATAGTGATTTTATAACAGATTTTTGACTTAATCGGATAAATACTTCTGTATTTGAAACAGCCGCTGTTCCTGGTCTATAAAAACGAGTCCCTCCAGTTGGTAGACCCGACGGATCTGCCCAAATAATTGTAGTAGGCTGTAAAACTGTAGAAAAGCCCAAATTATTAGCGTTAGAATTTATAAGATTCGCTGAACTTAAAATCAATGTTCCAGCTGATTGTGATATATCCGCTGTAGTGCCTTGAATCGACGCTAAACGCAAACTTAATTGTGCTCCTATTCGATTTACTTCTGCCCCAATATAAGATCCTGCTCCAACTGAACTAGTAGTGGTTAAATTAACATCACGGCAATGAAAATTATGTGAATTTGTATTAACCAATATGGCTCTTTTATTCCCTAAACCGGCTGATTTTACTGTTATCGTTGTTGCTCTTACAGTACTTATACTTTCATCTGGAATTCCTGTTCCAAAAGAATGAATTCCATAAACATTTGAAGTCCCACTTGTTGATGCTGTAGAATTATCCACAGTTATAACTGCTGTTCTTAATCTAGAAGTTTGTGATGTTGTTCCAGGAAAAGCAATTCCTGTTAAATCCACATGGATAGAAGAGGTTCCTAATACCGTAATATCTTCTACTCTTGTATTTTCTCCCATTGTGAGTACAGTAGTATTTGATGTTGCATTCTGTTGACGAATTATTACTGTCCATAGACTAATTCCTCGTAATGAATTTCCATTAGGGATAACTACCTTTTCGTCATAAATTCCAGGAAACACAAAAATTGTAATCCCTGTAGCTCCTGTAGTATTAATCGCTGTAATCGCACCATTAATTGTTTTAAAAGGGTTCCCTCCAATAAATGCTGTTGAATCATTTCCTGATTTCATGACCACCGCTGTATTTGTTCTTGATATTAGCAGCTCTTGTAAACTCATTTACTGTTATTTCCCCTTTCATCCTTTATTTCGTTTTTTGCCCATTAATATCTTATGAGCCGGGAAACAAATTAGATGCAAATAAAATTTTCATATTAGACCTCGCCTAACAGCATAACAGTTAAATAATTATGAGCTTGCTTTCTACTAGTCACTTTCTTTCTATTATCCGTTATTTTATAAAAGAGGATTTTCTTAGGAAGTACGCTCAAATGTTGAGCGCACTCCTGTATTGTTTTAGTACATATTAGCCATTTAGATTTCCCTTATAAATGGCATACTCCTTTAACTCCATTGCTCAACTTCCCCAAAATAACGTTTTCATTTAAATCCATCTTTTTTGACCGTAGCTTTACTAATATTGTTGCGCTAATGAAACACTTGTACAGATATTAAAAAGATTATCTTAGAGCACATATAAACATGTACTCTTTTTTCTTGTTATAAAATAAAGATTTTTGTATAAAACTACACCTATCTAAGAAACATACATACAATATGATGTGAACCTTTTTTCAAAAAAAAGACTTGGTTATAAAGCACCTTCCTCCCAAAGCGCTCTTTTTATTTGTAAATAAACATTTTGCTCAAATATACTCAAGACATATGTATTTACTAGGATAAGCATTATACTAGAGCAAGAATTATTTTATCCATGTTTATAAGGAGGGGTTTTTATTAAGACAACTTTAATTTCCCATTTTTACAATGAAGAGTATCTACTCCCATGGTGGCTAATGCACCACACAAAACTATTTGATCACGGTATTCTTATTAATCGAGGCTCTACTGATCGTTCAGTAGAAATATGTAAATTATTTGCGCCTCATTGGGAAATCCGAGATTCAAAAGTATTAGAGTTTGATGCTATATTAGTTGATAAAGAGATAATGGAAATAGAAAAAGAAATTAAGGGGTGGAAAATGGTTTTAAATACTACTGAATTTCTTTGCTGTTTTGATAAGGAAGCCTTTTTCTCATCTCTCGTCACTTTAAGGAAAAACATGTATGCTATTAGGACTATTCTGATGGTAGATGACCCTACTCATGGTTATTCCAATCCGAGATACGGAATTCCCCTTGTCAAACAGCGTTATCATGGGAGAATACTCGATCCTACTCCACCTGCCCCTTACTACGGAGGTAGACTAATCCACAATTATTCGCATGGTAACTATATAGCCGGAAGGCATTGGTCAAATCATTCATTTATCGTTTACATGTACCCTGCTTTCGTTTTAAAATTCTTTTACAGTCCATGGAACACAGCTATGAAAAATCGAAAATTACAAATTGGCCCAACCCTTTCTAAACATAGCATACAGAAGGGCTTAGGTACGCATCACCTAGTTACACTAGCTGAATTAGAAACAAAATATAAATTCTTTGCAAGTACAACTGTTGACCTTCGATTAATCCCAGAATATCAAGTTTTATTCCCAGATTTATGTTTCCCTAACCATTAATACATCTAAAAAGAACATTTTGGAACTCCCTATGCAACCCTTGCTTTTGAGTGAGAACCAACTCTTATTAAAATAGCGTTTTTGTTAAAATTTCACTTCAATCTTATTCATTTATGGTATAATCTGTATTATTTATTTTTTCCAAGAAAGGCTAAAGTAATGAGGAAATACTTTGGAATCACTTCATTTTTATTAACTTTAATCGTATTTTTTGGTTTATTATCAATGCTTTCAAACATTTATATACTCTTTTTAATACCTGTCTCAATTGTTTTAGCTGTTTTTGCTCCAAAAGGCTCATCACAAAAAAGTCGCTATAGCTAGTTTAATAATTTCCTGTATTATTTACGCTCTCATATTCGGCTTACTTTTTATAATTAGTTGGGGATTAGCAGAATCAAAACTAAACTAATCCCTTTCTACCAATTAAAGATTTCATTAAACCCTTTCATCTTTTAACTGGACAAGCATATGTTATTGGATGGGGGAATCCACTCATAAAAAATCTACCTTTCTTGTCAAAGAGCATGTATATACGTGCTCTTTTTGAATGCATTTAAAGACTTCACATTCATTAGAAATGTACATACAATAATCATGATCATCTTATTATTAATCATTTAAACATCTTGGTCATGGAGTGCCTTTCTCCCAAGGCGCTCTTTAATTTTTAAATAAGGATTTTGTTAACGAACTAAATAAAATTTAATACTTTCCCTAATACTAATCAAAATACAATCTGCTTCTTACCCAGGTTGTATCAAATCAAACAGTTATTTGCATTAACTGTTCGATTTTAATTTTTGTTACATAAACTTGATGTTTTTGTCCACACTATATGTACTCCTTAAATTAATGGTTATAATGTTCTCAATGCAGTTAGCCTTTGCTAGCTGCTCTTTTCTATTGAGTTGAAAATAAATTTTAGGTCTTATTTCTACGACATATAATTTTAACCTAAACATCCAGCTCAAAGTGTTACCGCCTATCTTATAGAGCACTTCAATGCATGGTGCTCTTTTTTATTTTTTTCTTTCACTTCTGAATAACATTTTTAACTCTGTTCATACTATTTTTGTAACTTAATGTTACAAACTATTTCTGTAAGCGCAACGTTTCTTTTGTACAACAAGCAGTTAGTTTTATTAACTGGCTGCTTCGTTGCACAAAAGAAAAATCTGCACATGTATTAAGAACATACATAAAATATCATGTGAGATTCTTTTTCAATATTAGGCTTGTTCATGGAGCACCTTAAAAAGCGCTCTTTATATTTGTTAATAAATAACCATTTTGCTCAAACATACATACGGTATATATTAGTTAAGCATATATTTACATAGACAAGACATAACTTTTTTTAAACATGCACAATTTTTGTGCATGTTTTTTTATTTAACAAAATAACTATTTTATTATGTTTCCGAACTTAAGGTAATGTCCTTAAAAAAATTTCATATATATTTATCAGATACACTTTGAAATCCCAGAATATCAAATACTTTTAAGAGTTGACTGACCACCAATATTTGACTTATCTTTAAAGACTTATTAAAAATAACTTAGATACAAAAAAGCTACGTTTTATATAGGATAAAAAATTATCTTACGCAAAGGAGCTTGATTATTTGTGAATTACCAAAATGATAATAACTCAAACATTCACAAATCTTGCACTTGTCCATCCCCCACGGCTAACAGTTTAAATGTTGTTCAAACTACCCCATCAATAGTCTCTGTAAATTCTGCGATTCCATTAGATACCGTGGTAAATTCTAATGGTACGGCAATCTCATTCACACCACCAACAACTGTTTTACTTGAAGGTGGAAGAACCTATTTGGCAATCTATGAAGTGCAAGTTATCATTCAACCAGGAGGTAATTCGGCAGGTATCACTATGTATCTTAATAATAACCCAATTATTGGCTCTGGTACTTCTCTGGGATATACTGCAGGATTCACTTCTATATCAGCACCCGCTATTTTCACTACACCTTTAGGTATAACAAGTACTCTTACTGTTAATGTAGGACCATATTCTAATACATTAAATACGTTGGGCTTAACTCTTGCTGTTGTAGCATTAACATAACAAATTCTAAAACTCTCTAAAATAAATTTCTTTGTTCTTTAACTGCGGTTTTGAGTTAGCCTCTAAGAACTCGCTATAACTACATATAAAAAAGAATATTATCTGGATCGATAGTACTGGGTGACTCGGCTGACACAATTACTGAGTCACTTATTTTTCTATAGTAAAATAACTATATCATTTGAAATTTGCGCATATCCTAGAAACATATATAAAATAAATTACTGCTACATTTTCACTTGATCTGAGTCTTAGTCAAAGAGCGCTTTCCCGGACGCTTTTTTTCTGTTCAAATAAGAATTTTATTTAAATTTTATAAAACCTCTCTTTATCCAGATAGGTTTAAAATTATCTATTTAGCATATATAATACTTTTAAACAATTTAAATTCTATACATAAGTAATGGAGGTTTTAAAATGGGGAGTGTCCCAAATTTAACACCACAACAATCAATCTCAAAAAAACAAATTAATCCTAATAAGAATCAACAAACCTCCGCTTGGTTACTTTTGGATTAGTTTATATCTTACTGTTAAAAACTCATGCTTCAAGATGGTTAGCTAGTGTTTTAGCAACCACATGTTGTACTTTTGCAGCTATTTATCAAACGTTTTCAATTTTTTCCATGAACACAGCAAAAAAGAGGCCTTATGGCTCTTTTTTTATTCCTTAATAACAATCTAAATATGGTAAAATATATCCATCTCTCATATGTCCAACTATGTAATTTTCATAGCAGTTAAATTAAAACAAGACTTATACACCATGGCTCAAAATAAAATGAAGGAGTGTTTTAAGCGGAAGGACATATTCGAAAAAGAGGAAATAAGTACCGTATCTTTATTAATATTGGTCGTGATCCAGAGATAGGAAAAAGAAGCCGAAAAAGATTAAGGAGTTAAATGAAGGGGCTTTTGTGGAGCCGACTAAGCTTAGTTTAAAAGACTATATGGTTCAGTGGTTAGAAATTAAAAGGGTGAGTATAGAAAAGTTTCTTATAATAGCAATATAAACCACCATGTTATACCTAGTATAGGAATAATTGCACTTCATAAATTAAATGTTATGCACATTCAAAAATGCTATAAATTAACACTAGATAATGGTATTTCAAATAATTGCATCGAATACTAAAAACAGCTTTAAATCTAGCAGTTAAACAAAATATTATTTCTAGAAATCCTGCTAATTTTGTTGAGTTACCAAAAAAGAAAAAAGCTCCATCCAGACTTGGACGGAGGAAGAACCAGTAAAAAATTTTTGGTAAAAGTAGCTTTGGCTAGCTAATGTTTGCATTTTATAACCAAAATCCAAATAAATCTTCTATTAACAAGGTTTATTCACCTTAACACATGTTATCATGTATAATACATATGAAAAGGAAATTCAGAATAACGAGGCAAATATTATGGACTTTGTTTATATTAATCAAAACGTGTTAAATAATCTTCTATACATTTTATGTAGTATATTTGTTTTTTATTTCATATATGATAGCCGGCACTATTTAAAGAAATATAAAATACTACTGATCACCCTTTGTTCTAGTATCCCGCTTATTTTATGTATGCGATACCCTATCTATATGGATGAAAGTTGTATTCATGATTTAAGACAAATTCCGGTCATAATAGGTACGCTTTATGGTGGATTCCCTGTCGGTATCATATTGTTTGCAATTTTATTAATTACGAGATTTTTATTTTATGGCTTTAACATGTTGACAGTTGTTGTTTACGGAATAATGTTCATCGTTACAGCACTCGCATCTTCAAAATTTAATACATATAATAGAAAACTTAAAGTAGCTTTTTCCATGCTTTTAACCTTTTTCCTAGCAATATTTACAACTTTAATTGTATTAACCTTATCAGATTTTGAAGTGAATAATTTGTATATTATTTATTTCATGGTATTACCGACTACTTTAATGTTATTTATTGTTTATATAAATGAAGTTATTAAAGATGCTGTATTAATGCGCTCAAAATTAATTAAAATGGAAAAAATGGAGATTGTTAGCCAACTCGCTGCAAGTATATCGCACGAAGTAAGGAATCCCTTAACGGTTGTAAAAGGATTTACACAGCTTTTAAAAACACCAAATTTAACTCCCGAATCAAGAGACGAATATATTAAACATATACTTGAAGAGTTAAATCGTGCCCAAGAAATTATCGATGATTACTTAACGTTTGCCAAACCTGCTCCAGAAAAATTAGATCAAATTTCAGTAAAACAAGAGTTAAATCGAGTTATTAATATGATATTGCCATTGTGTAATATGAATACGATACATATTACACAGGATTTTTCTGAGGCAATCATTGTTGGTAATAAACAGCACTTTCAACAATGTTTTTTAAACTTAATAAAAAATAGTATTGAAGCAATGCCTAATGGTGGTACCTTAAATATTTCCTCATCCATCAATAATAGTAAAGTTGAAATACGAATTGAAGATAGCGGAGTTGGAATGTCACAGGAGCAAATACATCGATTCGGTGAACCATATTTTAGTACAAAAACAAAAGGAACTGGTTTAGGTACAATGGTTGCTGTTAAGATTATTGAGACGATGCATGGAAGTTTAAAAATCAGAAGTATCGTTAGTAAAGGAACGACTTTAACGATTACGTTCCCGAAATATAGTAAGAATACACATTAAAACAAATAAAAAAGGAGCATAGTCGCTCCTTTTTTATTTGTTTCGATACATAAGTATCTTCAATGTTTTTTTAGTTTACATTTGTGAAGACTAATTAAAAATTAGTATCCTCCGCCCCAGCAGCTGCATCCTACAATTATTAATAGAATGAATAACACAACTAATAAAGCGAAACCTCCACCAAAACCACAAGAACCACCGTAACTCATATTTTCTCCTCCTTTTGGTTTGAAAACTAATAGGTAGTTGATCATTTTAACTGGTTCGTATTATACATTATGTGTATATCCCTTTTTTGAGCATGTCTACATAAAAATAAGTAAAAGCACTCGTTTAAAGAGTGCTTTAAAATGGATACCAAAAGTTTTGAAATACGTTTAATTTTAAATATACCGCAACAATAAATATGAAAATACCGGCAAATAAAGCGATGAAATCTTCACGTTTCGCCTTACTTGTATAAAACCATGTACGTTTATCCTTCTTTCCAAATCCTCTTAAATCCATTGCATTTGAAACCGTATCTATTCTTTCTAGAGAATGAATGATTAGTGGCCAGAAAATTAAAACACGGTTCTTCATACGAACCCATAAACTTGCTTCTCCTTTTTCAAAAGCCACTCCTCTCGCTTCTTGCGCGTGTTTAATAATTTTATACTCAGACTGGATGTCAGGAATATAACGTAGTGCAATATTTATTGCATAAGTAATCTTATAATGAATACCCAGTTTACTTAAGTTACTTACAAATTCACTTGGATCTGTCGTGTAAATAAAAAGAAGTGTAAATGGTAATAACGTAAAATACTTTAATGAAAGTGTAGCTGCATAAAATAATGTTTCATATGTAATCGTTGCATATCCAACATGTAAAAACACGGTATATGATTCAGTTAATTCAGATCCATGAGTTGGTGTAATCAATAAAATCATGACAGAGTTTAATAAACTAAATGTAAATATGACACTAAAAACAATTAAAATTTTACGAAATGGAATTTTAGCAATGCTGAGCCCGATACACCCAATAATAAATAATATTAGCAACACCCGAAAATCAAAAAACAAAAAAGTAAGCGTCATACAAAAAATAAATAAAAACAATTTCACTACCCCATCCATACGATGAAAATATGTACTATGCACCTTCCTCCCTCCTATTACTGTCTAAATAAAGCTCCATAAATTTTTCTGGACATGCAATCCCACTAAATTTAACAAGCTTGGTTAAAGAACTCTCTCTTAAGTTGGCTCTTTGTAACGTTTCTTGATCGCCTAATACATCAAACACTGTATTATCCGCAATAATTTTCCCTTCATGTAGAACTACTGCACGGTCTGCATATTCTAGTACGAGATTCATATCATGAGTGATAAAAACAAATGAAATACCCTTTTTAGCTAGGTTTTTAATAAAAGACATAAATTGTTTATAGTGATAATAATCTTGTCCCGCTGTCGGTTCATCTAATATGATAAGTTTAGGATTTGTTGTTAATACAGATGCGATTGTTAATCTCTTTTTTTGCCCATAGCTTAGTGCTTGAATTGGCCAATTACGAAATGGATATAAACCACAAATTTTTAAAGTTCCTTCTACTCTATTCTTAATTTCTTCCTTAGAAAAATTATGTAATGTTAATGTAAATGAAACTTCTTCAAAAACAGTAGGCTGTGTAATCATATGATTTGGATTTTGCATCACGTAAGATATGATTTCCCCACGTTTACGAATAGACCAAGAACTAATATCTTCACCTTTTAACAAGATTTTCCCATTTTTCATTTTGTTTATGCCTATAAGACTATGAGCTAATGTTGATTTCCCTGCTCCATTATGTCCTAACAGTGCCACAATTTCTCCTTCATATATTGAAAGGTTTACATTTTCTAATACTTTTTGTTTATTAGAGTATGAAAATGATAAATTCTCCACTTTAAGTAATTCCTTGTTTTTAGTATTCCCTTTTAATATGACTTGTTTCTCCATCCACTCTTTTATAACGTTGCTTACCTTTTCTTTTTGAAGGTTTTCCATTGGATATATTACGTCATTATTACTATCAAAATGTAATCTCTTTAATGCTTCGATGTAAATAGGCTCTCTTAAGCCGATACGTGGTAATATATTTGACGCTAAGATTTCTTTTGGTGTTCCTATCGCAATGACTTTACCTTCATCAATTAATATAACTTTGTCTAAATCCAGTTTTAAAATTTCTTCTATCCTATGTTCGATAATAACAATCGTTTTATTATATTGTTCATGTATATCTTTCATAAGTTCTATCGTATGTATGGCGCTTAGTGGATCTAAGTTTGCTAACGGTTCATCGAACAATAATATATCCGCATTTGTTGTTAATAAACCAGCAAGGGAAACTGTTTGCTTTTGACCTCCTGATAATTCATGTGGACTTTGTTTATGAAACGTATGCATCTTCACCTTTCTTAATGAGTCCGAAACAATCTTTTTCATATCATCTTGCTTTACACATTCATTTTCTAAATAAAAAGCTACATCTTCTTCTACTGTCAGACCAATAAATTGGCATCTTGATCTTGCAAAATTGTTCCTACCTGTTTACTTTGTTCAAAAATACTTCCTTCCCTCGGGTCTTTACCGGCAATTAAAACGTTACCTGTACTAGTCCCTTCGTAAGAAAATGGGATTAGCCCATTTATACAATGAGCTAATGTCGACTTGCCTGAACCACTTCGTCCAGCAATTAGCACTTTTTCCCCAGGGTATATATGAAAGGTAATATCACTTAAAGTAGGCTGCGCAGCATGCCAATATTGAAAGGTGAATTGTTCAAACGAAATAATTGGTTGCATGTTAACATCCCTACTTTTCAATTTTTAAATGTGTATGTTTCTTATTGGATTTCGCCAAACCAATTGTAAGTGGCAATCCAAGTACTAAGAAAACGATGACATCGGAAATTGTTGCGCCTAATACTTGTATAACAATTTTGTCAAATGGTTCTCCCATCACAATAATATCGAATGCCCCAGCAAATATAATAGCAATGACAATACCAACTAGCCCAGTAATTGCTAAATAAGAAATATCCCCCTTGTTAAACGACCCGTTTTTCACACTAAAACCAACTCTTCTTTGAATAAGCCCCATTGAAAAACCAATAATTCCTGAACTAATAACCCGCAACTTATACTACTTTAGAATATGTCCACCCAAACAAATCTAGTAAAACATTGAGTTTCACTTAGGTATTAAATTGGACACTTACCTGAATGAAAAATGATGATAATTAAGTACAGTAATTTGTTTTCGTGATAGAATTCCCCTATTTTAATCGGACACTTTTTTATATACATAATAAATACTGGAAGATTAATTACATCTTCCAGCTGAATTTATTGTCTCTTTCATGCATCTAATTACAAAATTCTTTTAATTGAATCCTCTTAGGTTCCTAAAAGCACTACATATTTCAAACACAACATTAAATTCAACTGCTATTCACAAGATGCTTTTTTGAGAGTTTAAGTAATTGATTTGTTTTCTTGCTATTAATTATTTTAAGCTTAAAATCCATACCTGTGTTTAAAAGTATCAAAAAATGTCAATAAATACTTATAAGTTTTATTTCAGGAGGGAACTTAAATGTCAATAATTTGTGCTAATGTAAAAATTTCAGGAACTAGACCACTCTTATTTAATCGATTTACTGAAGAAGCAATTCCTATAACGAAACAAGAAAAGTGTGGCGTACCAGGAAACAATCCTGAAGAATGGAAAAAAACTTTTCAAGCTACCCCACAAGGTCAACTTTACTTGGATCCTATTTATATTTTCTCTTGTTTACGTGCAGGAGGAAAGTTTACATCTAAAGGAAGAGGAACTTTAGAACCGGAAGTGTCTTCAACCCTCCAGGTACTAAATAATAAGATATTTATTAACCGGTTTCTTCCCCCTATTAATAAAATAACAAGGGATGATAAAAGAGATGTATATATTGATGTACGCCCTGTTTCAAGAAGAGGAGTAAAAAATATACGTTATCGTCTAGCTATTTCATCCGGTTGGGAAACAGAATTCAGTATAATATGGGAGGGAACCTTAATTAGCCGTGAACAAATGAGAGCTATTTGCCAAGATGCTGGTGCGTACGCTGGATTAGGAGATGCAAGAAAGGTTGGATTTGGTCGATTCCATGTCACTGATTTTAACATCATCCAGCAAAAAACACATGCCTAAGAAAAGAACCCCCTATGAAACTTGGAGGATAAACATAAGACCTATTGTATGGAACAGGGATAATAGAAAATGTATACGTTGCAAAAAGATAGTTCTATTAAATGATTGTCATATAGATCATATAATCAGTGGGCTACGTGGAGACAATAGACTTCAAAATTTACGTACACTTTGTAGAAAATGTCATGTTCTACGTGCAGATCACTTTCATCGCGGTATGATTGCAAAAGCTTTAAAAGATGGAGTTATAACAGCAGATTGGCGTCAATATGTTTGGGAAGAAGAATCACTTTTGAAAAGGTAGAACAGAATTTTTTATATTTCTTGATGAAATAATAACAATATATGAATTCAAATATAGTTTGGTTAGTGTATTTTATAAAGAAAAACTAGATGTATGGTACGATTTGATACGGATTTAAACTGAAATAATTTACTGAATTGTTTATAAAGCAATTATTTAAATACAATTACTGCAAATTTCACGTTACACGAACATTCTCAAAAAATCATGATTGTGTCGAAACAGTTTAAACTGTTCAATAGGAGATGACCTCCCTGTTGCTGAAGAGATAGGTCATTTAATCAGGTTGGGCTTGGCATGGTACCCCCCGGCTGGGTTCGGTTCGGTGGTGTTTGGTATGGTATGGCTTAATACGGTAATACAATAATTACATGAATCATCTTTTATTAAAAACAATCAGATTCTCTACTAACTAAACATAATGGGCTATAGTACTATTTATTTTATATTTTCATTCCCCATATAAACTAAACGATTCAATATATAAATAATACTTATAAGTTCTATAAATTATTTTTTAAGCACTATAGTGTTCTTACATTCATTTGTACACTTCTCTAATCTGATAGAGAGGTGATACACTTGTCTGATTTCTTAAAATTAGTTGGGGAAAACATCCGCTTTTTACGAAAAAAAAGAGGATTAACGCAAGAAGAATTGGCTGAACAAATCAATCTGCAACAAGCTTATATTGGTGGAGTTGAACGTGGAGAAAGGAACATTTCCATGCTTACTCTGCAAAAAATTGCTATTGGTCTAGAGGTTTCACCAGATGAAATTCTAAATTTTGGTAATATCAATTTAATCGATAATCCTCAACGAGAGGAATCTCTTAGTATCATTACTTCTCTATTACATCAAAAAAATGCAGGTGAATTGCAATTTATTCTAAAGTTTCTTCATAATTTCTCTGAGTTCGTAGAAAATAGCAACATTAAGTAATAAGTGCAACATATTTTTAAATACATACTCTAGATTTTCACTTACAATAAATGTCTCAAATTATCTAAAGGTCACTAAAAGAATCTCCTGCCCATTCCTCACCCTAATAAATTTTAATACCATTAAATAAAAAAACGTTATCCTTTCTCAATATGTTGGAAAGGATAACGTTTTTTTATAAATTTTTTAATTCAAGACTATATCAACAGATGAAATAGTTTACTTCTAGTAAATTGCATAAGAACGCGATTTACATAATTAGTTTCACACATTTTCCTTTTTATATTTTCGATTTCATGAGAATAGATGTTTAAGCATCTAATATTTTTGAAGTATATAATTTATTGTTTTCTATTCACATAACAGAGTTATTCGTTAAACAAGGATTTAACGCGAAAATGAATGGTATGTATGTAATCGAACATGTCTCTATCGCCTCTTATTGTACAAAGACAAGAAACTCTAAACTAATTAGACAAGAAAGTCTAAACTATCATTTGGGGAACTTAGTTGGGACAAGAAAGTCTAAACTAAAATTTTTTAGATCTATATAATATCCATTTAACCTAATGTTAAACCAAATAAATAAATTCGAAAGAATATAATTTATTTAAAGAAAAATCCCCAAAAATATGAATTTTTAGGGATTAGATGCATTATACGTATAAACGGTTTACCACTTGTTTCATTTTCTAGTTGATATTAGTAATTAAACGAATTTCTTCTGCTTTTAGTTCAGTTGATTTCACGTTAGATGAATACCCTACTCCCACGAACAATTCTATTGCAACCGTATCTTTACAAGCCCGTTTACCGAAGTGTAGGATTACTTTTTCTCAATTTATTTGATTTAGTACATTTACTAAAATATCTACCAAGAGCATGTATAAATCACTTGTTATTATAAAAGAGTATTTTTTATAGTTAACTTTTGAGTATTAAACAATGCTATTCTAGACTGATAACCTTTGAATCTTACATATTTGTCAAAGAAATAATCATCGTGGCTCCTAATTTAATGCTCCATCATCTCGTGGGCAATATCATGTCCATCCATATCCGATGGGTAGTAGGTAGGCCAGTGTATGACTTCATCCAATAAAGCTTCACGATTGTCACCCCAATACAAGTGGTAGTGACCAGCTTTATTCGGATAAATACCATGATCACTAAATTGAATATACTGAGGAACTCCTTCTGTTTTTTCTGCTAGTTTAAATATGTATCTTACACCTCTATTCCCTGCATCATATGTCAGAATTTCGTACCCATCATAGATATACTCACCAGAATTTCCCTCTTTGTTTTTGTAGAATGTTACAGTATTGCCTTGAATCACAATACGGTTAACATCTGTTTGATACCCTTCATTATAATAATCCTTATATTCTTTAGCTGTCATTTTACCTTTATGTTTCGCTTTATAAGCAAATACCTCATCAAGCGTTCCATCTTGTAAATATGGATATACAGATTGCCAGTCTCCTTTCCAATCGGAGAGTGATCGATCCTTCACTTGGTTGTCTTCGAAATACCCTTCATAAATTTTTTCTGTTTCTTCATCATGAGCATGATTATGATCATGACTGTGATCGTGTTCATTTTCGTGTGTATGACTTTCAGATGTTTGCTCTTGCTTTTTAGATGAACTTGAAGTCTGACAGCCTACTAATACTAACATTGAACTAATAGTTAATATACCTACCTTCTTTGTAAATGCAATTTTCATTATAAAACCTCCATTTAAATCGTAATGATTACGATTTAAATTATACATATGTCTTGCGCAAACATCAACGGAAAAATAATCCAATATTAATAAATAGATTATCCTATCTGTAAATCTTTGGAGACTATTACAAGTATGATGCAAAAGCTTCCGGACAATTGCAATAAATCTATATAACCTCTTAGCTTTTCATTCTAATTTCTACTGAATATCATCTGAATTTGATTCATCAACTATTTCAAGTGCAGTTTTTTGAATATACTCATGTGCTCTATGAGCTGAGTTTCTTGTTTGAAATCCTATAATCGTATTCCAATTTTCATTTTTAAATTCTTCCCTTGTTTATAAGAGCGCTTTGTAGAATTACCTAAAGCTTTTATTTTTCGGAGGGATTTTTATTAATGAAGCAATCTTTTCAGGTATACGTTATTTTTACTCCACGGTGTTGAGAATCTGTTGTTTGAAACGCCTTTTTTACTTCTTCAATTTTATTTGGTACGTATTTTTCTTTTAACTCTAATACACCATAAACGATGTTATTATAAGTTAAGTTAACTTTACTTTACTTTTTCTGTAACAACTAGTGTTATAAAGATACTGCAAACAGATTCATTGTCTTATTTTGATAGCTTCCCGTTAAAAGACTATACGTTTCGTTTAAAATTAATTCCGAATCAGGTAGTACCATTGTATAAATTTCAATTCAATGAGTAATAGTAGAGACATCAAAATTAAGATTAATTCGACTAATTAATTTACCTCCTGAGGAATTCCTAAAATCAAATCTTTTATATCTCCCTATAAAATGCTTGTTTCACTTCCTTGAAATGAAACATAAAATAATTCAAAGTACTTTATGTTTGAACAGATTTCTCTGTACTAACAGATTGTTGTTTTTTCATGAATATAAGTAACATAAATACAGTTATTATTGAACGATAAATATGAAATGACGCTGTTAATTCACACCTAGATGCAAAACCTCTCCCTTGAAATACAGGTGTAATTTCAAGCTCTGGTATATCAATAATGTGCATATATTCTCCAGCAACTCCGACAACCATTCCTTTTATTGACCACGCAAACCCTGTTATGATTCCGGTACTAGCTGCGTCCCCTGTTCCAATTTGTGAATGCCATCTCCATTGATTGATTTTAACTTTTTTTAGATTTTTTTTAAGTACAGAATGAATCTCTTGCAACTTTTTTACTATCTCTCCCATACTATCAATCTGTGCCATTACTTTATTTTCAATACCGCCCTCTTCTTCTGCCTTTTCAATTTTTTGTCCAGTCTTTTTTTGCTGCTTTTCTATTCTTTCTAATACATCAAACGTATATTTAATTTTCCATATTTTAACTTGTAGTAAACATTGTTTTTCTATTTCTGTATATAAGAAAGTAACTTTCAAAGATATTTTCAAAAACAATATAAACAAAATAATCAATAACAGAACCCCGATTCCAATTACAAGCCACTTCATGCTTATCATCCTTTCATTCCATATCCATTATCGACATGGCCAAAGAATATTATACATATTCTGAAAATTACGTATGAGCAAGCATCTTTAAATAATGAAAGGTATGTAACGTTCTATATTAAAATTTTTGTTGTCCAATCAAGACACTTATAATCAAATAGCATGGTAGCATGATGATCGTTAGAAAGAACAAAAAGTACACGAGTTTTGAAATGCTACTATTTATAACTAAAACACCTCTTACTATCGTATTTAATTAAATACGATAGTAAGAGGTGTTTTTTTGCTTGTTTTATTCCATTTAATCACTCTTCATATTGCCCTAGTCCAATTAGGCTGTTTGATAACAGTATGTTACTGATAACTCCTATATTAGGCTATTATTGATTATTGTTTTCGCGAATTTCTTCGGAAGGTTCTTCCGTCGGATCTGGCTCATCTTCATCAACGCCATTGCAACCACATAACAAACCTACAGATAAAACAGTAGACATAAAAGCAAGTAAATATTTTCTTTTCTTCACGAGATTATTGCTCCTTTCAGTTAAATATTTATGCTATTATCATCTACTTTAAAAAAAAGAATATGCTGAAGTTTTTTCAGTATTTTTTTCCTATACATCCAATTAGAATTAAATCTAATTATCGAAAAACTAGGATTCTTAGATACCTGTAAGTCTATCTTGAATTGGAAAATAAAGTTAATGGTTATAATTAATCTGTATACGAAATTGTGTTTTTTCAAATACTTTAAGCAAAAAAACTTTCAATAGGAGTGAAAAAAGTGATAAGGGACAAAAGTAAAATGATTCATCTATTTTTATTATTAATTGTTACTGCAGTTTTTATATGGTCTGTTATTAAGCCTGCAAAATACTCGTCATGGGCAGCGGAAGCTATTCCTGCCATTCTCGGTCTAATCATTATAATTGCAATATACAATAAGTTTCGCTTTACTACTCTCTCTTATATCATTATTGCAATACTAGCCATCATAATGTTCATCGGCGGTCATTACACATACTCAAAGGTTCCTCTTTTTAATTGGATAAAAGAAGTCTTTGATTTAAATCGAAATCACTATGATCGATTTGGACATTTGATAAAAGGCTTGTTTATCATTGTGATAAGAGAAATATTATTACGGAAAACTCAACTTACCGAAGGTCCTTGGTTAGTTACGATTTGTATAAGTGTTTCGCTTGCTATTGCTGCACTATACGAAATCATCGAATGGTTAGCTTTTAAAATAGCAAAGGGAGGAACAACAGCAAAAGACTTTTTAGGTATGCAAGGCGATATATGGGATGCACAATGGGATATGTCACTTGCCTTAGTAGGCTCGATTCTTACGTTACTCACCCTTTCGACATTACATAACCGACTATTGAAAAAGAATTGATAAATTTCCAATCTAATAATACATAACTTATCAGTTCCATTTTGATTTTTTTATAAAACTATTTCTCGTATTTCAGAAAAAAACACTTGGGTAATATTAGGAAGTTCCGGTTTGAAAATCAAGAATTATTAGTATAAGTTGGCATCATAAATCCCTATAAAATATCGCATTATAAATTATGTGAAATTGAAACGAGTGTTTCTTTTTACGATATTTTACAAGGGGGACAAAAAATGAATATTCTTAAATTTTTGATGTCATTATTCAATTCTAAAAAAATAACTCAACAAATGTTTGAGTTATTCGGAAATAAAAAGAAGAACAATAAAGGATGGATTTGGGCTTCTTTACTAGGATTAGGAACAGTTTTCGGATTATTTGTAACACGTAATTCAAGTATGATGAGACCTATAAAACATACGTTCCAAGGTTTTCAAAATAAAACAAGAACATTTATTCCATCCAAAGTAAACTTGGCAAATATGGAGTTTGCAGATGAAATTACTCCTAACACACAAAAGAAACAAAGTAATCCAAACTAATAACTGTCACTTTAAAACATAACAATCCCATAAAAAGAAGATAGCCGGTTCCTTGTTTTACAGGAAATCGGCTAATCTGTTTTAATACGTGCAAATTTCTTTTTTAATATGGTGATCCAAATTTAATTTTCAAAATCCTCTTTAAGATTTGAAATAATACTTTATGATGTAAGAATTTCTTTTGGCACCTTAGAATGAGTACAAACAAACTGCTCAATCATTTGATTTAACTCTGTAGCCGCTTTTGTTGGTATTTGATGTTTTGCACCAGTAATAAACCTTAATTCATTACATGGTAATTCTTCATGTAATAAGTTTGCATGACTATAAAAAGTTTTGTCATTTTGTCCATAAACCAATAACATAGGTAGATGAATGTCTTTAAGGCGATTGGTACAATTATAGTGCAAACTACAGCGATAATATTGTTCGATATTTTTTGCATTACCTTTCCGAGCTTCTCGAAACATTTTTTTAAATAATTTTTTGGTATTAGAGTTCCCCCATGAAATGGCAAATGCTAAAAATGAAATTGCTCTTGCTTTCGCTAATTGGACTCCAAGAGAAATTTTCTTTTTTAAATATCCTTGACGCACTTCTGACATTCCACCTATTAGAATTCCCCCTAAACTATTTTCGGGATATGTTAATAAAAATTCCAAGGCAACTGAGCTTCCTGTTGAATACCCACATACAAAAGACTTTTTTATTTCCAAATAATCCAGTAAATTCTTCATATCTTTAGCAATTAGTGAATACGTAATTGGCTGACTTGAACTCTGACTGTTCCCATGTCCTCTAACATCAAAAGCGATTACTTTAAAATTTCTAGATAATTCTTCTATCTGATATTTAAAATTTTCACAGGTAAGTGTAGGTGGGTGAATAAAAATGATAGGAGTCCCTTCTCCTTTTACTATGTAGTAAAGACTACATCCCTCTACCTCTAACTTTGGCATGTATTGAATCACCCCAACAATTTATAATCTCTTAATAAAAGCTACTGATACCATAAGTATTTTACTCTTAATAATTTGTATAAAAAGAAAAAATATACTTACTTCCTATTTTGTTAAAGGATTCAATATTCATTTCTCTCTTTACAAAACATAAAATGTTCAAAAAAGTTCATTTTGATTAACGAAACATTTTAGACAGATATATACCCGGTTCATTAGTCATTTTGGGAATAAAACTTTTAATACTTTTTATTCCTGCATAGCTTTCCTCAACGCGCTTATACTATAACTGTAACTTAAAGCCACAAATTATTACTCGGTACGCGTGGACTTCTGTTTTATTACACGTAGTTAGTTTGCTTTGTTGCATAAAATGGAGTTTATCCAACGTTCTACACCTCTAAAAAATATCGAGTAATAAAATATTATGGTATCAAGTAAGTACTATTAAAAAGGTGAATGATATGAAAAGATTTCTAACTTTGTATGCCTTATCTTTAATTTTAGCGGGATGTTCAGACAAACCACCCTCTCTTAAAAAGAATGAATTACAAGTTAAACATAAAGATAACAAATTGACTCAAAACACAAAACATTCATTTCCAAAAAGTAAACCTTTACAACCATCTCCCACTTCAGCCACTAAAAAAATCATTCTAGATGTGCCGCTTATTTCGCAAAAACCAGAATTAAAATATGGATGCAAAGTTACAAGTTTAGCGATGGTACTACACCATGCAGGCGCTAAGGTTAATAAAATGGATTTAGCTAGCGAGATAAAGAAAGATCCTACCCCACTGTCTACAAATAAAAGTGGAGACATCATTCAATGGGGAGATCCTAAAGAAGGTTTTGTTGGAGATATAACTGGAAAAAATAAGGGATACGCTGTCCACGTTCAACCGTTACAAGAATTAATGGAACGTTATCTGCCAAATCGTACAGTAAACTTAACAGGAAAATCTTTTAATACTGTGTTAGCTCAAATTAAGCTCGGTAAACCTGTAGTAGTATGGACCACAGGAGATTATCGCCTTCCAGATAGATGGGAATCTTGGAAACATGATGACAAAAAAATTACAGCTCCTTTGGATTTACATGCTGTTGTTATTGTAGGTTTGGAGGACAAATACATTTATATCAATGACCCATTAACTGTGAAAAAAGAAAACAAAGTAAGCCAAGATATCTTCATTCAATCATGGGAAGCATTAGGGAAACAAGCATTATCCTATCGCTAATGTAAATTTGCTAAATATCTAATATTTCTATTAGTTGTACCCTTTGTATACAACTAATAAAAAGTGATTTGATAATAAATATATTTTGTCCATAGAAGTACAAAATATAAAATACTCATTAAACCCGTTTTTATTTTGTATCTAAGTCTTTTTAGAATATGGAAGACTCTTTTGTATCGACGATTTATTGCTAAAGCTAAATGGCTTTTTAGGCGTGAATATCCGAGCTTATTTCATAAGAAATTTCTAAAAGAGATAGAATATATAAAGTCCGATTAATATTAAGGGTTTTCAACTAATAGGAAATACAAAAATCTTTTCCAATTCTTTTTCACACAGTATCCTTCATTAGGATCATATCCCATTATTGAGTTTATAAAGTACATTACAAGAATTAGCAATGAAACAATCAAAATAGAGTCCTGTTAATACAGGATTCCTCATTAATTTTATTATTATATATGAACTTTTATATTAAATCTCAGCTTCATTCGCAATTCTCGCAGCCCACAGAGATTTAATATAATTAATCCATTGATTACTACTTTGAGGTAATCTTTCACTTTCGAATATTGTAGTATTACTGGCTAAGTAGTTTAGAGTTTCTTGTCCTATGTTCGAAAAGTTTAGACTTTCATGTCCCGTTATTGAGACATGAAAGTACCTACAAAATTTATGATAATGGCTATTTATCAACAATTGTTCATGGGATTTTAGTTTAAACTTTTATGTCTTTTTACATACAACAAGGACATGAAAATGGGTAATTTTTCATAAAGTGATTGCTTCAGTTATATAATTTAAATATATTAAAGCATAATTCATAAATAATTGCGTACATATTTATCATGATTTTTAATAGCAAGTTTTTTATTTAACAAATAAATTTTCTCCATTTACGGCTGTGTAGAATGTTGCCTTCGTAAAATAAACATTTTGTTCTCCTCAATATCTCTGATCATCACAATTCATATCAATTACAACGAGCCTATTCAATAACTAAATTTAGCATGCAAGGTTTCCCTTAAAAGTTGTAAATCAAATTTTCCACTTGGAACACCAAATAAATGTTCAAATGTTGGTTGAATGGATAACCCCCTTGCAATGCGTTCTTCCGGAGTCCATTTGAATAACGATGAATCTACCCAATGGTGAATCGTTGAAAGTAAAATTTCTGCTGTAAGCATTGGATTATTAACATGAAAAACTCCCTCTCTATTACCTTGAATAATTAAATCTGTTAGAATTGGATTAAATTTACAGATGATATAAACATTTTATTATTAATGACTAAATAGTTTAGAGTTTCTTGTCTCACATTCAAGGAGTTTAGACGTTCATGTCTTTCTATATATGATGATACCCTTTATAGTAGTAAATTCTTAATTACATTATAATCCTCTATTGTATCCACATCATAAAATAATTTAGCATCGCCATATACAATAATCTTACCTTGAAAAGACTTATCAAAGAAAATGGAACGCGCACCTTGATCTCCTTTTAATTTTTTCAAACTCGGAAAAATCCCCTTTGAAAATAAAATTGGCGGCTGCGGTATGCCTTGAAAGCTAGCAGCTACATAATCAAACTGTGGAAGGTGCTCATAACTATCTATTAATGAATTTAAAAGCTTAACTGTAATAAACGGTTGATCTGCAAGCATTACTATTACTCCATCAGCATTCATACTTTCTGCCTTTTCTAAACCACAATGAAGAGAGTACGATTGACCCAGACATGCTTTTTTACTAGAGAGAATATGAACTCTTTCTACTTGTATATACTTTAAGAACCAAGATGGTTCATTTGAAACAATTATAACATCACTCAAATTGGAAGAAAGTGATGTATTTAATGCTATATTCCCAAGCAGTGTATTTCCCATTGGAAGGCACAGCTTATGTATCCCCGGACCTGTTCTTCTACTCCTTCCTGCTGCTAGATATATTCCTACTATTTTCATCGTTTTTCATCCTCATTATTTGTATCATTTCTGCCATAATGCTTATAGCTATTTCCATTGGTCCCTCAGATCCAATGGATAAACCAGCAGGAGAGAAAATCCATTTAGGTTTATTGACTCCTCCTAGCAAACGTGCGGTGCGATATCGGGACCCTAAAATACCTAGGTAACGACAAGGTTGGTTCTGCAATAGACTAAGTAGTTCTTGATCCCGTTTGAAATGATGTGTCATTATCATTATAAAATCCTGTTCCTTTATAGATATCTTGGCCATAATCTCTTTTGGAAAACCGAGAACACATCTATCTGCTTCTGGAAACCGTAGTGGTGTACATAATCCCTCTCGCCAATCACAAACAGTAACAAAAAATCCTGTTTCTTTTGCTAAGGAGACAAGTGGTTTGGCATCTTCTCCTGCACCGATTATAAACAATTTTGGTCGTGGTTCGAAGCAATGTACATATAGATGTTCATACCAACCATTTTTCAATTCAAAAAGTGCTGGAATTTCTCCTTCCCAATCCCCAAACTCATGTCCTTCTTCACTAAAAAAAAGAGTCTTCGAATTTAATAAATCTTTTATCATCCAGACACGTAGCCCTTTTTCTGTATATCCTCTTACTTTGCGTAAATACTCCTTATATAAATAATTCACTTTTTCTAATAATATATAAATAATTCCATTGCATCCTACTCCCCATGATAAATCACTTTCTTCCCTCATATCAAATTCATGTATGCTCCATTTTTCATTACTTAGATCTTTAGTATAAAGATAAAGTTCTTCCTCAATACACCCCGCGCTAAGCATTCCTGCCTTTGTCCCATCTTCTCCAAATACCATCATTGAACCTTCTTTCCGGTATGATGAACCGGCTACTCGAAGGATAGTCGCAAGAGTGCAACTTTGTGGGCTTGCTATTGCCGTCTCTAATACCGCATGTATATCAACCATCTCAATCCACCTTTCCTTTAACTTTGAAGTAGGGATTTTACCGCTTCTCTAATTTCTTGATAACTTGTACATCGGCAAATATTTGATTCTAACCACTCTTCAATTATTTTGTCTGTTGCTTTTGGATGATTTACTATAAGAGCATGGCAGTTTACAATAAACCCCGGCGTACAGTACCCACATTGAAATGCCCAATTTTCTACAAATGCTTGTTGTACAGGGGATCCATGTAAGCCTTCAATTGTTGTTATCCTTTTTTCTGTTGCTTCTACTGCAAGCATGATACAAGATTTTATCGGCCATCCATCCACTAAAACCGTACAGGTTCCACAGTCCCCATTTTCACATCCACGTTTTGCACCTGTTAAATCAAATTGGTCTCTCAATGTATCTAAAAGGGTATCAGCTGTTCTCACTATTCCCTGCCGATTTTCTCCATTTATATAAAGAGTAAGCTTTTTAGTCAAAATACCCCTCCTTTAAAATGTTCTAACATGTCTCGTAATATATTTCTTAAAACAAACAACCGGTATTCTCTAGATCCACGAATATCATCTAGTACAGGCGCTGGAATATTTAACACAGTATGTTCTATCTTGTCTTCAACTGACATTTGATTATTATTGATAGCAATTTCCATAGCAGTAGAACGAAAAGGAAAAGCGCATAATCCACTAAACGCCATACGGATTTTATTTCCTTTTTTCAAAGCAGCCAGCGTAATTAATGGATAATCAATTTTTTCAAGTTTTCTCTTTTTCACACTGTAAAAAGGTAGTCCGACATACTCTATATCAGTTAAAACTTGTAAAAGAAATTCTCCCTTACTTAATCGTAGTCTTTCTATAAATAGTGAATGAATAGAGACGTAACGTATACCTTTCATTCCTACAATTCCCAAAGTGCTGTCTGCTAATAGAAACGGAAGTACTGCCTCCCTATAGCAGATTTCTCCTGCAATATTTCCACCCAACGTAATTTTGTTCCGTGCCGTGTGATCTGCTACTCTTGATGCTGTTTTACTCAAAAGTGGAAACACATTCGATTTTGAAACACGAGTTAAAGTATGTGCCGCACCAAGAACCACATAATGCTGATACCTTCCAAGCACGTTACATTCAGGAATTTCCTTTATATCAATTACAGACTGGGCATAAAGATTCCCAAATCTGCCGAGGGTAATAATTTCAGTTCCGCCGCTGTAATATATCGGATTTTTTCCTTCTTGATAAAGCTTAGAATATAGTTGTAACGCTTCTGGTATAGAATGGGGACGATAATATTCAAAATCAGATGGAATCATGATAAAGGATCCTCCTTTTTCAGTTTCGTTCTCCAAATCAATTCTGGAGTAATCGGTAACTGATGTAAGGAAACTTGTGCTGCAACGGATAAGCTATTAGCAAGGGCCGCTGGCATTCCAAGGATGCCATGTTCGCCAAGAGCTCGGGAACCAAACGGAGAATTGTCATGAGGAATTTCTATAAATTCTACTTTATATTCTGGTTGTTGACCGTAGTGGGTTACTTTATATGAACGAAATTGATTATTTAATATTGTTCCTTTTTTGTCATAACAGAATGCTTCTCTTGTTGCAAAGCTAAGCCCCATACTCATTGCGCCCATTACTTGAGTCTCCGCTCCTTTTAAATTTAATACCTTTCCAGCATCTATTACGCTAAAAGCACGAATTAATTTATATGTATAATCCTGCGTATCAAATTCAACTTCCACTGCTTGTGCTGCAATTCCCCATTCCGGTCCTGATTTCCCCTTCCCAGTCTCCTTATCAGGTTCTGTGATTCCTTCAAACGTATATGCTCCTCTCCCTATAATCTGTTGGTTAATTACCTGTCCGCTTGAATCGACATATCCTAACGCAATCTGATCTATATCTATAGAAAGATTAGGAGATTCTTTAACATATACTTGTTTGTTGGCAATCTCTAAGCTCTCTATCGGATGTCCTAATAAAATAGAGGCAGATTTTTTTAACTGTGAAATGATATCTTCTGTAGCAGCTAGCACTGCATTCCCTACTAGATACGTAGTTCTGCTTGCGGCTGTTTTCCAATGTTTTGGTGCAACTTGTGTATCTACTTCCATTTTGATATGTATATCTTCTATCTTCAATTTCATTTTTTCTGCTACCATTTGCGCAAGCACAGTTTTTGTACCCGTTCCAATCTCCACTGCACCACAATGGATATTTACACTTCCGTTTTCATTAAACGTTATTAACGCACCTGCACCTGCATCTGATGGTGTTGTGGAGTTTTTCCATGCAAAAGCAATTCCCTTTGCATGTACTTTTCTATCTGAAATTCGGATATACTGCCCTTCATTCCAATTTATTAGTTTTTTTAATCTTTCTAAACATTTTTTCGGATTGCCCATATTGCTTCTTGTTACCGGAACTTGTGTAGGTGTCGTATCTCCTAGTTGGATTGCATTTTTTAATCGAAATTCAAGTGGACACATACCTAATTTGTTAGCCATAATATCTACTGTTCGCTCTACAACAAAAGTATATTCAGAATGTCCAAATCCACGGAATGCTGTAGCATAAGGATGGTTTGTATACATACAAAGCGAATCACACCCTACATGCTCAATTGAATAAGGTCCTGTACAATCTAGACCCGCCGCTTTACTGACAACAACAGCTCGATCCGCATAAGCTCCACCATCAAATAAAAAAAGGAATTCCGCAGACTTTAAGCTCCCTTCTTTCGTACAACCTAGTTTGACTTTTGCTTGCAAACCAATATGAACGGGGGAAGTAATAAAATCCTCTTCTCTGCTATTACGAAGTTTTACCCTTCTTCCTCCTACAGATTTGGAAGCAAGATAGGCTAAGATTTCAAGTTGCACCATGGTTTTCCCGCCATATGCTCCGCCTACTAAAGGTACTTGAACATGTATCTTGCCTTCATCTATATGAAATGCGTCACTCAGCTGCTTCCTAATCTCAAAGGGTGCCTGAGATGTAGATGTTACAAGAACAACTCCGTTCGGCTTAATCTCTACTTTTGTACATCTCGTTTCCATTGCCGCATGATCAGATTGTGGAAATGAGAAAAACTCTTCTACAATTATATCGCTCTCACTAAATCCTTTCTTAATATCCCCCTTCCGAACTTTTGTCCGCGTGGCAATATTTGTATTGGGTTCTGGGTATGCTTCCTCTATGATTCTATATTCTCCTAAACGCTCATGAACAAGAGGAGCATTGTTTTGATATGCCTGTATAGAAGAATTGACAACAGGAATTTCTTTGTACGTTACACGTATTGAAAAAACTGCTCTTTGGGCAGCTGCTTCACTATCTGCAATCACCATGGCAATTGGTTCACCAAAGTATCGTACCTTCTCAAAAGCCAGAGGTGGCCGATCCACTATACTACTACCAACTAGATAAGGATAATCTTTACCTGTGATAATCTTCCTTACACCTGTTATTTTCCAAGCATTACTTGTATCAATGCCCTCTATATACGCATGTGCATATTTACTAGTTAAAAGCTTTACATGCAATATTCCTATTTCATTTGCATCGTCAATATACTTTGCTCGTCCCGTTACTTTTTCCATCACTTCTTTCCTGGGAATACTTTTTCCAATGATACGATATTGACTCATAAGCCCCCTCCTTTTGTTCCTAATCTATAGTATTAGTTTTATCCTACTTTTAGTACATGTAAAAACTCGCTCTATAGGGGGAATGTTAACATTTTTATACTTTAAGGAATTCTCAAAACTCATTACCACTAATTCCAATTGAGACTATGATTTAAAGATAAGTTTAGGATATATTTCAAGCTATTCTATATATCCTAAAAGAAATAAATTTACTTGGTGTATATTTCATTAAAACATGGGCAGTACGCTTTTCATTAACAACAAAAGAGACACCAACCATATCGCGCTAACATTTTTAATATAGTAATTGTTATATACATAATATAATCCTATTCAAATATCTACTTTATCCAATAAAAAGAGAGTACCTACGGAAACAGATATACTTATTTAGAAAAAAGGTGTTAAATGAGTATTGAAATAGGATATAAGCGAGTGAGCTTGTCCTTCTCAAAATGCGCATTAAAATAAGCACCTTATTCAGGTGCCAAATAAAACGTAGGGGTACCAGCTGTATGTCAGAAAAACTTTCTATTTCATTATATGAAGTAATGTCTTCATTATGCTTAAATTAACTTCTAAGTATATTTATTTTATAATTTTTATATAACAAAGAAAAAAAGCATCCATTTCGAATGCTTTTTGACTTAAAGTAGATTCTCTTTAATTTTATTAATTATAATTTGAGCTGCTGATTTATCATCTTGTACCTTTAAATTTTTCCATCCTACATGAAGATTGAAATTAGTACATTTAGCTCCGCCATAAAAGGAATCATTGTAATAGGTTAAATTAAGTTCCCAATACTCGATTCCGTTCGTTGGGCTTTCAATTGTATAAAAAAATGTTTTAGAGGAAGCACTTATCTATGCGCAGAGAGCAGCTAGTGAAATAGATTCGCTGCTTCAAACGCCTTATCAAGGTTTTATAAGAAACACCCTAGAGTTAGTGAATAAAACCTATAATATTATTTTCGAAAGAAAAAATGAATAGCTTATAGAGAATAAAGAAAAGAATGTCAAGTTAAGAAAATAGATCATCCCCCAAACGAAAAAAACAGCTGACTTCTCAAAGTAACTAACTGTAGAGAAAGAAAATTTTCATTTTGGGGGTACTTCAAAATTTTAGCTTGATGGGCATGTATGGTGACCCCTTATATAATTATAAAGGTGATGATTTATTAAACTATTTATTTATCACGCTTGCATCAACTTTTACAATCAGTTTTCCTTTTTCAACAATTCCTGAAACTTTTTTAATTTTTAATGAAGCATTTCTTGGTAATATTAATTCTGCATATTCATTTCCCATATATACAGCATGTGTTCCTTTTGGAACTTCAATATCCATACGAATTGTTTTTGCCTTTTCTCCTAGATATTTATCAAGAATAGCTAGTGACGTACTTGTAAAACCTTTGTCTTTAACAGTTTTTCCTTCATATTTCTTCTTGAACTTTTCAATTGATTCTTTATTAACTATAGTTTCTTTTGGGTTTTTTGGATCTTTTGGAAAAAATGTCCCCGGTGCAATTCCAAACTGTTGCTCATCTGTATATCTATATACCATAATTGTATCTGGTACACTGGCAGCGTTCTGTTTAAATACTTTATCCATCTCTGCAGCGTATTCCTTTGCTACTTTTACATACTCTTTAGGATATCCATCTACTTTCCCTTCTCTTAAAGCTTGATTAATCCTTGTTCCATTTTGCTCATAGTTATTAAAAGCTTCTTTTGCTTTTGGTGTTACTACAATTTTATCTCTATGATTAGGAAGGTTCTTTCCATAATTTTTTGCTTCTTTCTCTTTGTCTTTAAAATCTATCAATTTATCTAAAAATTTATCCGTTTTTTTTGTGGATTCAATAGAAGAAATAGGGTAATCAAGAGTTGAACTTTGCTCCATTGCAGATGCTGCATTAGCTGTTCCACTCATAAGAACTATAGTCGCTAGACCAAAAGAAGCAACTTTTTTACTTAACATGTGAATTTTCCCCTTTCAATGTCTTTAATATTTTTTAATATAAAGAGTTGGTATTTTTTATTACTTTTCAATCGAAATGAAAGACATAATAATTTTCGCAGCACCCTTAACTACAAAATCAGGAACGACACCTGGTACAACTGATCTTAGGGATTTATATACTAATTCTTCAACAGTTTTTGAATTTCCGTAATATTTTTCTACCGCTTTTAAAACAGTTTCAAGTTTAACATTTTTTTTTATAACATTAGGAAGTTTGTTCCATGCTTTTTTCACACCCGCTTTAACTTTTGCAAGACTGACTTTAACTTTTGCAACTTTTTGAGGTCCTTGAACTAAAGAATGAGATTGTTGGTTATTATCCAATGGTAATGCCCCAACTGCTTCAGCTCTTGCCATATCAACAGGTGATAATTCATATCCTTTCACTGAATCTACTAACTCTTGACTAGAGTCATATGTAGAAGCTGAAGCAGTGTTAGTAATCATTGCTCCGCTACTAAATAACATTCCCCCAACAAGTAACGCAGGAACTGCTTTCTTTTTTAAATATTTCATTATAATCCCTCCTTTTTTTATGATTAATTACCTTCGCTTTTTATCATAGTATTATTTTCCTTAAAATGTAATATTTTTCTACTTTATAAAATTAAATCAGAATTTTATAATTTTATTGTAGAAATGAAAAAATCCCGATAACTTGATCTCACCATACATGCCTATCAAGCTAAACTTAGCTAAGTTTAAACTCATCAAAATTTTTTCTTTCTTGTACAAAGGTATGAAGCTCCAAACTATTTCGAAAAGAATCTCTAAATTGAAATTTTATAGATTTAACGAAATAAACCCATTTAATCTTGTATAGGATTGTGCCCATTCTAACCTAAGATCTATATATTTTTGAAGTCCGTCAAAAGGTTATCCCGAACCTTTTGACACTTTGATTTTTATAGAAATATATCTGCGTCCAAAAGTATGCTTTCTGGCAATATTATGGTTCAAATTGTGGCGGACTTATAATTCAAATCACATCTTAGAATGCCTTTTCTTTATAAATAAAAGTAACGTAGTATTTAGACCTATACGTTCACACAAGATTACATGTATTTAGTTCTGTAAATCTATAAAATTTTAGTTTGGATTTTCTCGGCCCAATCAAGTCCCAAAAATGAAAGTTTAAACTAAAATCACATGAACAATCGCTGATAAATAGCCATTACCATAAATTTTGTAGGTACTTTCATGTCTCAATAACGGGACATGAAAGTTTAAACTTTTTGAACATAGGACAAGAAACTTTAAACTAATTAGCCAGTAATGTTCGAGGGCTTTTTTTGCAAAGTACGAAAGATTAGAACGCGAACTTAAAGAATTTGTTTCAGAAGAAGATAAGAACACATTTTGGCTATATTCAAGACATGAAGACTTCATTGAAGAAATGAAAAGTATAAATGAATTATTGGCAGTATTAAAACACGCTCTTTAATGAGCGTGTTTATCTTTGTAACAAAGATAAACACAAAAATAACATTAATATAATAAGATTTTAAAATTTATGTAATGTTTTCTGCTTATTATTAGAGCAGGGGGTGTTAATATGACTGTAAGCTTGTTTTTTGTTAAACTTATTTCTGCAATTGTAGCATCTGCATGCGTAGTACCTGCTATTAATGGTATCTTTAGTAAAATTGAAGAATATGTAGGCTAAAGCATCCATAGCGGGTGCTTTTTTGTTATATAGGTTAGCATTATATCATTTTTATTTCATTGCATATCAAAAGGTATAGTTTTTAGAGAACATCCTTGTAATATTTGAAGCATTACATTGCCATAAATCTTTTTTCAACTCATAAACTTGCCTCAAAAAATAGTAGTAGTAGGGGTCACCATATCAAAAAAATTGTACGTTTAGACACAAAATAACCGACTCCTTATACATTAAGGAATCGGTTATTGATTTTACAGTTTTTTATGAAGTTTTTATCTTATAATGTTTTAAAAGATTGATTTAAGTCTAAAAACTTAAATCATAAATAAAAGATAGAGTGAAAACTATATAAGAAATGAATGTAACGAAAACAAGAAAACATATAAACTGAGCATTAGATACATATTGTGCTATTCTTTTTTTCATGTTAATTCGTATTATTTTTTAAATGTGAAGTATCAATTTGAATCTCACCTTTCCAAGATCCAGATACTTTTCCAATTCTATTTATATTTACATTCAACGTAAGGGGTTGTTTAAAAGCATCTTTTTCTTCAGGATTTACAACAAATGTAACAACGCCTTCTGGTTTATCTTTATCACGAATGCCTGTTTCTAATTTTTTACCTGCTACCATAAGTTCGAAAGGGAGACGGTCATCTTTATCTTGTATAAAGGATATTACTTCTCCATTTTTCAGCTCAGGGTTTTCCTCTTGTTGTTGATTAACCTTACCATCATTCCCAAGCTCTAATCCTGATGTATCAAATTCATATGGTACTAAGCTTCCATCAGCTTTTTCCATTCTATAATGAACTGAAATACGTGAATCTGCGATATATAACTCTTTGAAATGTACCGTAATACCTTGATCTGTAATTTTTTCATCAATAGGAATATATTTACCATTCTTCCTTCCATCTATTTTGTTACCATTTTCATCTGTACCCCCCTCATTTACAACCTTATCGTTTGTAACTGCATTAGAAAAATACGAGGCAACATTCGTAGCCGCCACTTGTACTTGTGGAATCATTGCTGTTGTAAAAAGTCCTGCTGCTGCTACTGCTGTATACATGAAACGTTTTGATTTTTTATTCATGTTTGTAAAAATCCCCTTCTTTTGTTGTTTTTTATGATTTAGATTAGAAACATTGTCTTGTTTTGAACGGCTTTCAAATGTTTTCCATGCTTGTTCTACATCAATTTTGATTTCTTGCGGTGAATGTGCAGATTCTTCATCTAGCATTACGTTCTCCCATTGGTTTAATTTACTGATTTCTCCTAATAAATCTTGGCATGCTTCACATGTATCTAGATGCTTTGTGAATTCCTTTCTTGTATCATGAGAAAGTTCTCCATCAATATATGTTTGAATAAATCCGATATCATAACATTTCATTTGTTATGCCTCCTCCATTTGTTTATAAATCTTGCGAAATTTCATTTTGGCTCGGACTAATAACGTTCCAATAGAAGTTATTTCAATTTGAAGTATTTCTGCAATTTCTTTATATTGAAAACCAGAGAATTTCATTAGTAAAAGAGTTCGTTCTCGCTCATTCATTTTATTTAGTATCGTATGAACTTTTGTAATTTCTTCTTTTCTTATCCAATCATCGTCTAATGATGAGACATTTTGTACGTCATGGTATTGTATTTCCTTATCAATTTTCGCTTGATGCCTTTTTTCAGATCGCAAATGGTTATACGCTACATAAGTAGAAGATTTAATCAGCCATCCAGGTATGTTTTCGATTGCTTTCCAATCACTACGATATAGTTGTAAAAATACTTCTTGCGCTAACTCTTCAGCAATAGGTTGATTTTTAACAATCCATATAATCTGTTTCACAGCGAAAACATAGTATTGTTTAAATAAATCTTCAAAAGTCATATCCGAAACAAGGCTTTCTTCATTTTCTATGGTTAACATGTTAATTAAAACCTCACTTTCAATTCGATGCCTGTATTATATAGAAACCAGAAAAACGGATTTTGTGACAGTTTTTCTTATTTTTTTATTTTTTTATTATGTACTAAAAAAAGCATTCATCTAATTAAAAGATGAATGCAAAAAGGGAAATGAAAACATAAAAACTACAACTCTTACTGTAGTTTTTATTAATGTACAAGAAAACAGTTAGTTTGTTGCCAAATCGTGTCTAAACGTACAATTTTATTCTTTAATATAGTGATCCCTTATAAGCTTAGCGCCACATCACAAACGAGTTAAAATTCTATACTACCCCCAAAACGAAAAATTAGATTCCTTTATAGCAATGAAGTTCATTTTTATCGTTTTAGGGGCAACTTGTTATTAAGTTGATTGTTACATTTTATTTTTAGAACCATAACTTTGCCACAAACAAAAAGAACCATAACCTTGCCGTTTGGGCGAAGTTATAGTTCAAATCACATAAGATGCCTTTCTATTCTGTAACAAATTTAAATACATAGTACATAAAAAATAGACAAGATAGATAGGCTAGCCTGCCAGCAATTGATTCTCTCATAAATTTCATAAGTATGACTTTGACAAGCAATGCTAAGAATAACGGTATAAACAGTACCATAGCAAGTTTGATTGCTATGGTATTTATTGTTGGATTAAATGGTTCAAAATTAATTATAATATTCACTTACCCTTCTATTATTTTTTTATTTATATAATATAATTATATAAATAAAATCGCTGCAAAGATACTATAAGCTTTCTTCCTCCAACTGAACCACCTAAATTTTAATCGGTTCTGGTGCAAATATAGGACACATTTCAAGGAGCATTGAAAATATTCTATCGTACAAAATTCACTTTCATAAATAGAACATAAAATAAAAGACCTTGCTACACAAAATAGCAAGGTCTAGATATAGTAAAATGAGCACCTTTGATATTTATAGGTACTTCTGCACATATTAATATGCTCTAATGGTATCACGCACCCATTTGTTAGGACTAATTAACGTACTTTGGAGTCACTACCCTAACATTAATTAATTCAAATTCGCCAAAAAATAGCTCGATTCTATCGTACTTATCATTCTTACCTTTTTTACATTCTGAACAATCATTAGTTATTACTCTAACAATATCGCCTTTTTCTAAATCTAACATGATTATCTGCACCTCAATCAAATTGAGTATTTTGCGTGATAAATGAAATTATACAGTAAAACACTACATTCTTACAACCTATAAATTTAGATAAAACTGGAATTTTATTTAAATTCATTTCCGCAAAATAACATGTAAAAAACTAAAAAAAGCAAAAAGAACACTTTTTTAGTTTTTCTAGCTTCCCAGCACAAATTTGAAAAAAGATTTCAAGCTATCCTTCACTATCTTTAAATTTTTCTCTTAAATTCTTCTCAAAGATAACCCTATTATCTTCCATCTTATTATAAGTTTGAAATAAAGCTTCTCTTTTCTTTTTTCTTACCCTTGGTTCTGGAGGATAACATGACGGACATTTTGCAGCCCCTTCATGTCTAGCTTTGACCATTGCTTTATATTCATGTCCACACTTACCACAAACCCACCATGCTCTTTCGTTACATCTGGTAGATGTCTCCTCAGGTGTTGTTACACCATATACTTCTTTATTCTTTGTAGGATGCCATTCTTTTGCTATTTCTGGGTTATGAAGAGCAATTGACTGTTGATACTTTTCACACGTTCTACATCCCTTACCATTTTTTACTCTTAAATTTATTTTTTCTCTCCACATATGACCTTCTTTACAAACCCACATTACTTCTTCATTTGAAGTATAAATTGCCTCATATGGATTTCGGACTTTCTGCCGATAACATGTGTCAAAGATACAAAACTCCTTTGCTATCTCTGGATACATTGTTGCTAATGAGTTGTCTTTGCAAACTTTCTTATTTGAACAGTATGGACACACAGTTTTATCATGAAGTCTACTTCTAACAGACTCCTTCCACTCATGACCCCTACCACATATCCACCATCTAACATTCCAATTCTCTTCGTCAATCATCTCAATATCAGGTGTTACATCTGCATTTCTTTTGAAATTCCACTGCTTAGATAAACCTGGATCAATATCTCTAAGTGATTTAGTTTCTATTTTATTAACATTGTTTAATTTATCTAGCTGCTGCTTTTTCTTCATACACTTTGGACAAAGCTCATCTTCAACTTTCAGCCTATCACTAGGAGTTGATCCCCAAACATGCCCCTCAGAGCATTCCCACCAAATATATTCGTAACTTCCATATGTAATATCTTCAGGATTCAAGTGACCATTCTTGGTAGGATGCCATTCACTTAACAGCTTTTTAGAAAGCCCTGTATTTATAAGTAAATTAATCATAGTATTCTCACCTCTATTTTTCTGATTCAATCCACCATTTGTCTGCGTTCAATTCTTCTGTAGTCATCTCATACTCATCTAATTTAACAATTTCATTTTCCCTATTAAGAAAGCAAGGCTTTACAAATATAGAAGCATTTCTATAACTATAACTTTCACCTATATACGCTTCAATTTTAGAAATTTCTAGTTTATAAACATATAATGGATGTGAATATATTTGTCCAACTTTAAAAGTTTTATCACTATTGTTTTCCGAAGAAATCTCTTCAACTTTCACTTTACTTGGAGGACCATGGAAATGACTATCCCACATTACGCTTCACCCTAACTTTAAATTTATTTAATTCTATTGTATCAGAATATTCACACGTGTAATTAGGCAAAAGGTATGATTTTCTCATTATTTTCATATGTTATTATAATATAAGTTACAGATATTGCTTGGCTAAGTAGTTTAGAGTTTCTTGTCCTATGTTCAAAAGTTTTAGACTTTCATGTCCTGTTATTAAGACATGAAAGTACCTACAAAATTTATAATAATGGCTATTTATCAACGATTCTTCATAAGTTTTTAGTTTAGACTTTTATGTCTTTCTACACCTCCTCTACTGTTGTACAAAGACATGAAACTTTAAACTATTTAGACAAGAAAGTCAAAACTAAAATTTTATCGAACTAAATCTAATTGGTCTTGTGTAATAATTTAGGGTTCTTTTAGAAAGGTATATATTTAAAGTTAATTAGCTATGTGAAAATAAATTTCATGTTATTGTTAACTATAATTCTTAGATATACAATAAGAACCGGGCAATTTATGATTGGTTCTTTTTGTATAGATTTTTTAATTTGATTATCTTATTTTAAATTTTCTTTAAAAGTTATCGTTACTGCATCTATAGGTGCATCATGAGTTGGTGGTATTTCTAGTAAATTGAGTAGAGTTGTTATTTAGTTTTAAAGAGTAAATCAGTAAAGAACGTCTCTATCTCTAAATCTTTTTTTGAAAATATCTCATGTTTTGCAACAAGTAGTTGTCTTAGAATATCATCTGATTTTTTAGAAATTTCAATGAAATCACTTTCTTCGCCTTTAATATGTTGACCATGTACCACAGTCGAACGACATCCATAAGCCTTTTTAATAAGGTCGAATTACTCTTTCTTTGATTCATCTGAAGTGCCTAACATTAATGCAACACGTTCTGCAATTTTGCGGCTTACTTCAGACTTATCGGTAGTAAACAGGCATTCTAAAGCATTACAATAAGAAGCTATTTTCATTGGTAATATTGAACTTACTCTTGCACCAAGTGTAAAATAATGTGCCCTATCTAATCGTTTTGACCCTTTATTTTTAAATAGAATATCTGCATCAGGGTGCTTACCACCAAAACTCTTCTCTCCATATTCATCAATAGAAAAAGGTTTAAAATCACGAGCTGCTGATAGGATTTCATCTTTCGTAAAATTAGACTCTTTTCTTTCACATGTAGAAAAGCTCATATCAATTTATCGACGCTGAATTTTTTCTTGTGTTCCAATCTCCTTTTTATATCCAATAAATCATTTTCTTGTATTATCACTGACTGTCTACTTCCCTTTCTAAGAGCGGATATACAAATGTGCTCTTATTTATCATCAAATCTTTATTTTAATCATACTCACATTTCCATCAGTATTTAGCCCCTTATCATTTATTCCTAGTTTAACAGCCCTTTCTAACGTATATCCAACTTCAGAAAAAAGACTTACTTTCCAAACTACCAGGTCCAATTGAATCTTTAAACGTATTATCACAAAGTTTAAAATCCTAATATTTAACTTTATTGTAACATTTGATATGCCCAAACTCCTTATAAATATGGTAGCATTTACCTGTAAGACAAAATATTAATATAGGAGGCAGATTTATTATGAACGCAAGAAAACCAAAATCATTTGTAAAACAATGTACAGGAATTGCTTTGGCTAGTATGATTGGATGTAGTAGTATTGGAGTTTTCGCAACAAATGTAAGTGCTGCCGAAAATGCTAATCCAGCTCCTATGTACCAATCTCTTCAAGCAGAAGTGATGACAATTACACAGTTACAAGATGCTATTCAGCATAAAAATGATCCTTTTATTAATCAAGTAAAAATATTTATTGATAAACATAAGACAGAATCAGAATTTTTATGGGGGAAAGTGAGTACTTCGTTAAAAAACGACATTGTAGACCTGCTTACAGGTGACAAAAAGCATTACTCTAATAAAATCAATAAAGCCCTTGTAAAACACTTTAGAGAAGTCCCTAAGTTATTGAAATTAGCAAGTCCTGAGTTTAAAAAAGAAATCATTCAATTACTAAAATACTTATAAAAATATCTACTAAGAGTTGATCTTTCAATGAATATTGATAGTAATAGTTCCATAAATTTATATTTCCAAAGTATCTTTTAACTCGTAATATCTATATATAAACATTTAAAGGAAACAGGTGTAAGGAATGGAAATTGGTTTAAATGCACATAGGGTAAATCAATCTACAAAGTATTCAACTGTGGGTACAGTAAAGAATACTCAAGATTCTCCTTCTGCTCATGGAAAATGTTAAAAGATAAAGGTGTCCCCTTATGGATTATTATGGAGATGCTAAACAAGTTTCGTGCTGATAAAGAGAAGACACCTAGTCAAACTAACAATGATTCTCCAGCTGATGCTATTAATACTACTGAAATAACTAATGAAACAAGATTAGACGTAGTACTGTAGATTGTTAGTACGGCTCATATCGAAACCAAAAGATTATTAATCAAACCTTATCACATATCTGATGCAAAACCTTTATACGAATTACAAAAACATCCCAAAACAAACCGTTTTATGCCATCTCCGTCGTATTCACTAGAAGAAATACAAGATATTATTCTATGGAGCATAGAGATGAACAAAAAAACAACGTAAATAATATTGCTAAATTCAATCTTTCTATTTTTGAAAAACCTTCTCAAAGGTTTAGCGGATATTGTGAATTAGATCCTTTAGACTTTGAGATTACATCTACAGAAATGTATTATGCTTTATCGTATGATAAATGGGGAAAAGGTTATGCAACGGAAGCCACATACGCCCTTTTACAATACGCATTTTTAAAAATAGGGATAGAGCGTGTTGTTGCTGTTGTATTCCCTGAAAACAAAGCATCAATTAGAGTTTTGAAAAAGCTCGGATTTCAATTTGAAGAAAAAATCAAAAATTTAAATGAAGAATTTAAAGAATTTGCAGGTATGCATTCTTTCTACATCACGAAAGATGTATTTTCAAAGAATTTAACAAATAATCGATAACAGACTAATTATAGTGATTCCGCCATATCGCTATCAAGCTAAGCAATTCTTTGTTTCCTAAAACGAAAAAAAGGACCTGAATTCTCATAAATAATTGTTGTTATGAATAGAAGACTAACTCTATAGATATATAAAGTTAGTCTTCTATTTCATTAATTTTAATAAAAGTATTATATTGTGTGCTTCTAATTGGTTTAAATGAAGAGGTAAAGCATCGTATCTTTTTAGAAACCTCACGTCTTTCTTGCAAAGATCTTGTATTTATTTCAAATCTATAATTTGAAGTCTATTCAGAAAGTATCCACTTTGGTGTCTCCGTTTAAAGAAGTACCCATTTTCTTGTCTCGATATATGGACAAGAAAATGGGTACTTTTTTAACAAATCTTGGAGTACGTGGATCTGATAATTTCCCTTTCTCTAAATCTCTTCCATTTGATCCTACAACTTTCCATTTCCCTTGCATACCAGCAATGAAAATTCTATCATTGTCTATTTTCAGCATAACTTTGGTGGTAAAATTAGGACTAACTTTTCCTTTTGAATCCGTTTGTCCATTTTCAGTACTAAGAAAAGCATAATTATTGCAGCTCATAGCATAAATTTTCCCTTCATTAATCGGTACTGCGTTTTGAATAGTGCAGCTATTAGCATCTTATTTATTACTTAATAGACCATACACGCTTGCACTTATAAGAATTACAAATAAGGCGCTTACAATTAGAAAAGAAGTTAGTTTTTTAATGTTAATCATTATTTCCACTCCTATCAGATATTAGTTACTACTCATAAAATATGGAACCATAATTAACCTTTTTATAAATAATATTTTAAAATCAGAAAAGAGGGCCGGATACGCCCTCTTTTTTCTTACTTCACATATACATAGACTTCATTTGCAGTTACATATTAAATCATACTTTTAAATAATTTAGATAATTCCAGTTGATTCAATTAATTTTTTTGTGTAAGCATCTCTATCTGCATGCATCCACTCCTTTGCTACAAAATAATCAACTATTTTCCCGTCTCTAAGTACCAGGACTACATCACAAAATTCTAAAACAAGCGAAATATCATGTGAAACGAAAATAATTGATAATTGCTGCTCTTTACCAACTCTCTTTAGTAGTTTCATTATTTTTAACTGTGTTGTCATATCAAGACTTGTAACTGGCTCATCACATACAAGAATTTCTGGATTAGCTAACAATGATCGTGCAATACAAATTCTTTGTGCCTGTCCCCCACTTAATGAATTACTTTTTCTTTTTAAAACGTCAGGTTGTAAATTCACCTCTGCTAATAGTTCCAAAATTTTTTGTTTGCGTTCTTTTGTAGTAAGTGAAGTGAAATTAAGCAATGGCTCTTCTAAAATCTGTTGAACAGTCTGCTGAGGGTCTAGTGAGGAAAGTGGATTCTGAAAAACCATTTGTAATCTTTTGCTTATCCATTTTCTATCTTTAGCTGTTTCTTTAATTACTCGATTTTGTATCTGTACTTTTCCATTTGTATATGGATGAAAACCTGATAAAATTCTTGTCAGTGTACTTTTTCCGCCCCCAGACTCTCCTACAACGCCTAATTTTTGTCCTTTCTTAAGTAGGAAAGAAACGTTATCAAGTATCTTTTTTTCTGAGTGTTGAAATGATGCAGAAATATTTTTTACTTCTAAAAGCATTTAGAACCTCCCTCGCTACCCTGAGAATTAGGGAGTGTATTCCATAATTCTCTTGTATAACTGTGTTGTGGATTTTCTCTAATGGTAGAAAGCGGTGCTACTTCAATAATTTCACCGTTCTTCATCACTGCCACTTTATCTGCAATTTGGTCCGCTAGGCGTAAATCATGTGTAATAAATAAAATGGACATTTTATATTTTTCTTTTAGCTCTAATAGTTTTCGAATAACTTTTTGTTGGTTAATTGTGTCTAAACCAGTCGTTGGTTCATCAGCAATTAACAAACGAGGCCGTAGTAACAATGCCATACTAATCATGACACGTTGATTCATACCCCCACTTAGCTGCGAAGGATAAGCAGCTGCTATTTTTTCGGGGTCAGAAAAGTTCATTTCCGATAGTTGTTGAAATACTTCTTTCTCTGCTTCTTTTTTTCCTAATGACTTTTTACTTCTTAGCACATCCAACATTTGGTTTCCAATCTTTAAAAACGGATGTAATGCCAGTGTGGGGTGTTGATAAATTAATGCTATTTCTTCCCCCCTGATTTTCTGCCACTCCTTTTCTGACAGCATTGTCAAATTGTTTTTTTGTTTATCTAACGTTATGGCACCATCTATCTTTATTTTTCTCTTGTCTAATAATCCCATTATTGTGCGAGAAGTAATTGATTTACCGCTGCCAGATTCCCCAACTAAACAAAACATCTCCTCTTTGCAAATATGAAAAGAAATATTTTTTACTAGTATATTCTCGCCTGATTTGATGGAAAGTTTCTGCACGTCAAGTAATATATTGTCAGTCACTTACTTTTAGCCCCTTTCCAATAAAATAAAATAACATAACAAAAATGGTAATACAGGAAGCAGGAATCAAAGTAATCCATGGTGCAATCTGGAAATAACTTTTGCCGTCAAGTATCATGCCACCCCATTCTGGCAATGGTGGTTGCGCTCCTAAACCAAGAAAAGATAGACTGGATATCATCAGAATAATGGTCCCCATATCTAAAAAAAACAGTTCACGAATAAGAGGTAATGTGTTCGGTAGCAGATGTCGGTAAATCAATTTGATTCCAAATGTTCCACTTAATTGTGCAGCGAGAATAAATGGTTGATTTCGTATAACAACCGACACGTTACGTATGATTCTTGCATATTGAACCCAACAAGAAATTAGAACAGCTACTAACGTATTAACAAGCCCTGGACCCAAAATACCAGTAATGGCAACAACAAAAAGCAAATTCGGTATAGAACTGAAGGAATCCATGATAGCAGTCATTATAGTATCTATTTTTCTCCCCCATAAACTACTAATAAGTCCAAAGAATGTCCCTAAAATAGAAGAAAGTATTAAGACGATGGCCGGAAAAAGCAAAGTATAAGGTGCTCCAATAACAAGTCTAGTTAATATATCTCTCCCTAAATGATCGGTTCCAAACCAGTGAAGGGAATTTGGTGGCTGTAATTTCTCTGACGCATTTACTTCATATGGGTTATATGGAGTAAATAAAATTCCTATTATTATTACAAAGATTAACAAAATAAAACAAGTTATCGGGAGAATCCATGCTGCTTTTTTCACCATTCTCTTCCCCCTTCTTTCCACTTTTGACGTGGATCTATATATCTTAAAAGCATATCAATTATTAAATAGATAAGCATAGTAAACAATGCCATTATTAATGTAAACCCTATAATAACTGGATAATCCCTGACAGAAACTGCATGAATAATATAATTCCCTACCCCAGGCCAAGCAAAAATAGTTTCAATTACAATAATACCCCCCCACAAACTACCAATATTAGCAGCTATCACCGTTAAAAATCCATGAATACAAGGCAGGTAGAGAGTTCTACTGTATAAAACTACATTTTTTAAACCTCTTGCTCGAGCCGCTTCAAAATAAAGACTTTCTATTACTTCCCCTATGATTTGCCGGAATAATTGTACAAAAACTGCACTAAGGGGTAAGCTAGTAGTCACAATAGGGAGAATGAAATGTAACCACGTATCATTACCATAAACAGGAGTAATTTTCCAGTGTATAGAAAATATTAATACCAATAATAGTCCAACCAAGTAATTTGGCAGTGATGATAGAAAAATAGATATATTGCCAATCCATTTGTCCCATCTACTTCCGTTATAAAGAGCGGCATAAAAAGAAATGATTATCCCAGCCAACGTTGAAATAGCTAGAGAAGGTCCAGCTAATAAAAGTGTGCCATTTATTCGTGAAAATATTTCTTCTACCACAGGGAGGTTCGATTGGTAAGAAACACCAAAATCGAACCTTATTATTTTCATTGCCCACCCAATATATTGATAAAATAATGATGTATTATGACCAAGTTCTTCTCTTAGATTAGTCAATTCTTCGGTATTTATAATTCCTCCACGCTGTAATAGTATGACCATTTCTGGTGAACCGGGAATTATTCGAACAAGAAAAAACAAAAAAATACTGAGAAAAAATAGAGTTAAAAAAATGATAAATAATCTGTTTAGAGCAAAACGCCACATCTTCTATTCTACCCTTTCTAGGTTATTCCAAATGACCGGGTCATCAATGATTGGTCCCCAAGTAAAACCTCTTGTATCAGCACGATGTACAAAGATATCATTTGGATAGAAAAGAGGGACAGTCACTGCATTTGTATTCATATAAGAAAATACTTTATCATATGCTGCCTGACGTTCATCATTAGTCATAGCTTTGCCAGCTTCTATAATATAATTTGACAGATTTTCATCCGTATAAGCTACACCTTTCCCATCACTTTTTACCACAAATAGGGAATCTAGAAAACCTTGTGGATTGAGACTATCTGCATAGGTTCTATAGATTAATAAGTCATAATCTCGTTTTTCCCATAAATTATTATAATAGGAGGTTGACTCCATGCTATTAAGTAAAATTTCAACTCCAGCTTCTTTCAAATTACTTTGTATAGTTTCTGAAATTTGTTTCCATTCAGGAAATTCTTCTGTTTGGAAAGCTAACTTAAGCTTTAAAACCTTCCCGTTTTCACCATATCCCGCTTCTTTCAATAATTGTTTCGCTTTATCTAGGTTATAGGTATAACCTGAGTTATTCAATTCTGTCACAAAAGGTACAGTCCTAGCAAATAAACCTTTAGCTGGTAATCCGTTTTTATCTAATACCTTATCTGCTAAATGTTCTTTATTAATGGCATAATTCAACGCTTGGCGAACTTTAACATCTTGTAAAGCTTCTTTTTGATTATTGATTGCAAGAAAATAACTCATTGTACCCGGTTTGTTTTCTACTTTATAGGCATTATTATCTTTAAATACATTTAAGGCTTGATATGATATCTTGCTCATTTCTCCTCCGGCTATCTGAATGCTTCCTTCTTGCAGTGCTAAAGAACGAGTTTGCGCATCAGGGATAACTTTCCAAATTATCTTTTTATTTTTCAAATTATATTTCCAATAATGTTTATTTGGAGTTAGTACGGTCTCTTTCCCCTTTTTGTGAGAGTCGATTTTCAATGAGCCACTGCCAATCGCTTTTACAAACTTACCATTTGGATCTCCAGCAGGTTCCACAGAATTTGGACTCATTACCCGGAGCGGACGAGCTGCTGTTAACTCATTAAAAATCAAAACACTTGGTTCAGAAAATATCATTTTAATAGTATAGTCATCTATTTTTTCCGCTCTTTCCAAAGTCGCTGCTGTTTTTAACCAAGCATGTTCTTTTTTGCCTTTCCATCTATTAATGGAAAATAGAAGAGCATCTGCATTGAGATTAGATCCATCAGAAAACTTGACATCATTGCGTAAATGAAAAGTATATGTTTTTCCATCTTCCGAAACCTCCCATGATTTGGCCAATGCAGGTTTTATCTCCCCATTTTCTCCGTATTCTACTAAAGGATCATACACCGCAGTATATAATGGCATTGATCCATCATAAGAAGCTGCATCTAACTTATCTGCACCACTATCAGATGTTAGCGCCACTTGAATCGTATCTTTATTTTCCTTAGTTGTAACTTTACTGTCTTCACTGCATCCTGCTAAAACAAAAACTAACAAAACAGTCAACAATGAAGTGATTATCTTTTTATTCATTACAAACCCTCTTTCTAATTTTATGTTGCAAATCGTAATGATTACGATTATCATATTAAAAGTAAGTTTAGTTTGTCAATATTTTTTATCAGGAGGAGTAATATGGAAGAAATAAAAAGACATCAAAAATACTGGGACAAAAGTGCTGAAATATATGATGGCATTATTCAGGAAGAACTAAGTGGATTTAAAAAAGAAGCGTGGCGACGAATTTTAGAAGAATATATTAGTAAGAAAGGTCCTCTTAAAATTTTAGAAATTGGTACTGGTCCAGGTTTCTTTGCTATTTTATTAGCTCAGATGGGGCACGAGGTTACTGCTTTAGATTTTTCAGAATATATGATTAAAACTGCAAAAAAAAATGCATTACAATCAGGAGTTTCTGTAAATTTTATTCATGTTTCACATGCTTCTCCTTTCGATGATATAGAGTCATATGATGTTATTGTTTCACGTAATGTAACTTGGACACTTCATTATCCGGAAAGAACATACACAGAATGGTATAATTGGTTAAAAAAAGATGGTCAGTTACTAATCTTTGATGCAAATTGGAATATCACATTAGCAAAGAAAATGCATGCCGAAATTTATCAAAACGATATTGAGAAAGCAAAACAATTGGGATTTCCAGTTTATGATGAAAAAATATTATTTAGCGAAGGAGATGAGATTGCTAAAAATTTACCACTCACTTTTGCTATGCGACCAGAATGGGATAAGGCAGTACTATTTCAGTTAGGATTTCGGGATATTCAAACAAGACAAGATTTTCACGAATTAATCTACACAAAAGCTGAGCAAGTTGCTTATGCTTCTATACCGCTTTTCTCCATTATTGCTGTTAAATAAACAAAATGCCTTATGATGTGAGACCTGAAAATACGATGAACATCATAATACCTAAACTACCTGTTTCTTATATTCTTTTTGGGATAGGTAGTTTAATTTCTCCTGAATTAGCACACAATTATAGTAATGAGTGTATTCTAGTACAATCTTTCGCACAGTTGTGTTAGGTACTTTTGTTAGCTTTTCTGAGTAGTTCAAAAGTAATAGGGGTACCGCCCCATGCCCATCAAGCTAACCAAGTAACTTACTAGATATGAAACGATCCTTGGTTCAAAACTAGCAATTGATAGAAAAGTAGGCATACTAAAGAAGCCTATTAAAACGTGATTTTTTCGCTAGGCAGCTTGTCTATGCTTCACCGTCGTTTTATACACAATCCCTAGAATATCAAAGACGGTCATCTTCTTATACCGATGACATTTACGACCGTTCTTTTTGAGCAGTAGATAAAGACGATGCATAATTTTCAAAAGTTCTTCTGTGCCAAGGGCTATCGCTTGAAACAGTAACGGAAAGTAATCTTTAATCATATAAATCGCTTTGTATTCACTCAGCTCCTGCTTTGTTTTTTTCAGCAGAAACTGTCGCATTTGGAACATCGTAGAAGAACAGAGGAGAATGCTGATGAGTTGGCCATATAAATGGCACTCTAGGCGTTCTCTTTTAATATTTTTACATTCATCAATTTCAAAAAATGACTTCCACGTTTTAAACAAAATTTCAATCTGCCAACGAAGTGAATACAGTGAGTGCACGTAATTCGTTGGTACTCCTTCTAGAGACGTGTTCGTGATATATACATTCATGCCCATTAAACGTTTACTTTTATCCTTCATGACAATGCCTTTTTTCTTTTCACGTATCACTTGGTTTCTTAGGCGTGTTTGTGTTTGATCATCGGTTAAACGATGGATAATGACACGTGCTGGAAGTTTCTGATTTTGGCCAATTTATGCCTCGCAAATTTCTATCGTTTCACCGGGGATTAGACCCGACATCATTTGTGTCATATCAAGCTGGATGTATTCTGTTTGCTTTTTTAACGTACCGTTGTTGAAGTATTCTGGCTCAGAATTCTTGATATAAATCCGTGTATTCAGCTTCAACCGCGAGATATAGTAAGCTCCTTTATCCTGAATAGTTTGTAAGTCTCCTAAATTGAAGTAACCAAGATCACGTAAACACAAATCGCTCGCCTCTACGGTTTCAAGGCAAACGGTACCATATGTTTTATCATTATTCTTTCCCGGCCCAAGCTGTACGTTAAGGAACTGACCACTTAGTAAATCATATTCCAATTGAATCTTCACTCCAGCTTTATTACTACTTCCACCTGAACCTTGATACTCGTTAGCGAAAGAATCTGGGAGCTGAAAAACTGTCGCATCTAAAATGCGAATACGTTTGAAAGCACCAAGCATGCGTGAATTTAACGATTGTGTCGAACATAATTTTTGTGTAAGGAGTAAAGTGAAGACTTCTCTAAGGAACGCGACAGCCGCATTGTTAAAGCGTTGATTAAGTCCTTCTTGGCTTATTAAGACACCTGTCGAAGCCGCTAATCGACTGCATAGCTGAGTAAGTGATGTACTGGCAATTTCTTGACTGAGCCAGACGCAAAGAGCCACAAGTTCGTTTGCTTGGTATTTACTTGTTCGTTTCACAAATCCCGTCCGCTTAGCGATTTCTTGTATGGTTGAGGGTGATAGGAGGCATTGAAGTTCTTGTGCATGTAAACTTAGGCAATCTAGTGAAATAAAATAGGCTAATTTAAATGATTAATACACACTTAAATTAGCCTTATCCAATTGATAAAATTATTCTTTAAAGAACTATATAATTTTTGAATAGATGACCATCGTAGTAGGGATTGTTAACATCAAAATTGAAGTGAGTACTACTAAGACTTGTTGAGCATCCCAATTAATATCGCTAAATTCGGTTAGGATAAATAGAAGCAAAATTGTACCAAATATGACAAAATAATTCACGAACATCGATTTTCCTAAAATCATCTTCGAACGTTCATCTTTTGGAAATAAGTGTGGAGATAAGTATGCCATAAGTAATTGATTAATCCCTAATGCAAAAGACATAATAGTAATAACATCTGGAAATCGACCATTTATTACATCATCAAAATTTATATAAGTCGATACACCAGTCACAAATAAGCCGGAAATTAAAAATATAAATCGACTTTCCTTCGCCTTTTTAGTCCTACTCATGATTTAATCCTCCTCATAAATGAATATATCTTCAATTTGACAACTGAATATACGCGAGAGTTTGAAAGCTAACGTAATGGAGGGATTATAACGTTCTTTCTCCAATGAAATAATCGTTTGTCTTGATACATCTAACATCACGGCTAATTCATCTTGTGTAAAATCGTATTTGGCACGCAAATTTTTTATGTTATTCTTCATTCTTTACACCTACCATCTTAGTAAAGCAAACTTTACGTTAAGTATACTTTACATTTAATTTTTGTTTAGGTCAAGTATACTTTACATTTCAAATCTTAAATCATAATCCTTATAATATAAGTGTAATTTGCATTAGAAGCATCCAAAATTTTCCTTTTGGAGTACAGTTTTTTCTTAGCTTGATGGGCATGGGGTACCGCCCACATTTTAACGAAAATATACGTTAAGCAAATTTCGACATAAAATGAGACGAATTTCCTACTCTAAGGGGGCACCATATCAAAAAAAGAAAATTGTACGTTTAGACACAAAATAACCGATTCCCTATACGTTAAGGAACCGGTTATTTATTTTACTACTTTTTTATGGGATTTTTATCTTGTAATGGTTTTAAATGATTGATTTAAGGTTATAAACTTAAATCATAAATAAAAGATAGAGTAAAAACTATATAAGAAATAAATGTAAGGAAAACAAGGAAACATATAAACTGAGCATTAGATACATATTGTACTATTCTTTTTTTCATTTTGATTTGCTTTATTTTTTAAGTTTTGCTGTATCAATTTGAATTTGACCTTTCCAAGATCCAGCTACTTTTCCTATTTTATTTATATTTACATCTAACGTAAGGGGTTGTTTAAAAGCGTCTTTCCCTTCAGGACCTTCAACAAATGTAACGACACCTTCTGGTTTATCTTTATCACGAATACCTACATGCTCTAATTTTTTCCCTGATGCCATAAGTTCAAAAGGGAGACGATCATCTGAATCTTGGATAAAGGATATTACCTCTCCATTTTTAAGCTCAGGATTTTCCTCTTGTTGTCCATTAACCTTACCATCACTTCCAAGCTTTAATCCCGTTGTATCAAATTCAAATGGTACTAAACTTCCATCAGCTTTTTCCATTCTATAATGAACAGATATACGTGAATCAGCGATATATAACTCTTTGAAATGTACAGTAATACCTTGATCTGTAATTTTTTCATCAATAGGAATATATTGACCATTCTTCATTCCATCTATTGTGACACCATTTTCATCTTTCGATCCTTCATTTACAACTTTATCATTTGTAACGGCATCCGAAAAATATGAGGCAACATTTGTAGCCGCCACTTGTACTTGTGGAATCATTGCTGTTGTGAAAAGTCCTGCTGCTGCTACTGCTGTATACATGAAACGTTTTGATTTTTTATTCATTTTTGTAAAAATTCCCTTCTTTTGTTGTTTTTTATAATTTATATTAGAAACATTGTCTAGTTTTGAACGACTTTCAAATGTTTTCCATCCTTGTTCTACATCAATTTTGATTTCTTGTGGTGAATGTGCAGATTCTTCATCTAGCATTACGTTCTCCCATTGGTTTAATTTACTGATTTCTACTAATAAATCTTGGCATGTTTCACATGTATCTAGGTGTTTTGTGAATTCCTTTCTTGTATCATGAGAAAGTTCTCCATCAATATATGTTTGAATAAATCCGATATCATAACATTTCATTTGTTATGCCTCCTCCATTTGTTTATAAATCTTGCGGAATTTCATTTTGGCTCGGACTAATAACGTTCCAATAGAAGATATCTCAGTTTGAAGTACTTCTGCAATTTCTTTATATTGAAAATCAGAGAATTTCATTAGTAAAAGGGTTCGGTCTCGATCATTCATTTTATTTAGTATCGTTTGTACTTTTGTAATTTCTTCTTTTCTTATCCAATCATCGTCTAATGATGAGACATTTTGTACTTCGTGGTATTGTATTTCCTTATCAATCTTCGCTTGATGCCTTTTTTCAGATCGCAAATGGTTATAAGCTACATAAGTAGAAGATTTAATCAACCATCCAGGTATGTTTTCAATTGCTTTCCAATCGGAACGATATAATTGTAAAAATACTTCTTGAGCTAACTCTTCAGCGATAGATTGTTCTTTAACAATCCATATGATCTGTTTCACAGCGTAAACATAGTACTGCTTAAATAAATCTTCAAAAGTCATATCAGAAGCATGACTTTCTTCATTTTCTATGGCTAACATGTTAGTTAAAACCTCACTCTCAATTTGATGCCTGTATTATATAGAAACCAGAAAAACGGATTTTGTGACAGTTTTTCTGGTTTTTTTTTATTTTTTTATTATGTACTAAAAAAAGCATTCATCTGATTAAAAGATGAATGCAAAAAGGGAAAAGAAAACATAAAACATAAACATAAAAACTACAACTCTTGCAGTTGTTTTTTATTAAAGTACAAGAAAATAGTTAGTTTGTTTCCAAATTGTGTCTACACGTACGATTTTCTTTTTTGTATGGCGACCCCTAATAAGAAAAACCACAGCAATCGCAGTGGTTTTTCTTATGTCGACCAAGACTATGTTGTAAATGCTCATAACATTATACGTTAAATTTCAAAAAAAGTGTTAGAATATAAACTTTTGAATAATGCTTTACTTTGGAGTTTATTGTGTAGAATATAAATGGGTTGAACAAAAAGCCTAGTAAGAACTAGGCTTTTTGCACGAAAAAAATACCATTTTCATATTAATACATTTTTAATTACACTCTATTGTATAAAAATTTTAATAAAATGTTCCAATGTAAACTTTTATTATTAGTTTACATTTAAATCATTGTAAAAAGATAAAACGAGAAAGAAACGAGAAAGATTGGAATGCCATTAGGATGGGCAATTGATCGCCATTCTACTCTGTTCTTCTACTCTGTTTCAGATTGCATAATAAGATGAGGTAATGGTAAAAAAATCTCTTGATCATAAGAAATAAAAGGGAATTGGTAGAAATATTTGAACCCGTATATATAATGAGTAATATCTTTGGTAATTTATTCTTGAAGCAATATGTAATTTTCACGTTCGATAAGAAGGTGTTTAATTACATGATGGTACGATTTAAATATATAATCTTGGATATTGGGACTTAAAAATCCATTTAGCTCTTTAGTACAAAGACAATGAATAATAAAGCCTATTTTCTTAAATTCAGTATAATAGCATCCAAATTTCTTAAAGAATTCTTGTTTCATATTTATAGTCTCATTTTCAAAATTAAAAATATAAGAATACCTATAGAGCTTATACCTTATATTCTCCTGTATTTGGAGTTGATTTAACCCAGTAACTATTAAAAAATAATCCAAAAATTTATTGTTATTTTTAGAATCCTCTAATATTGGTGGTATATAATTTTTAATTGTATTAATTATCTTAATGAAATTTTTTTGTTCTTTTGGGTCTTCAAAATTACGGTTAGAATACTCTTTGAATGTAATGGTAGAAAATAAAGCAAACGTCTCTAATTCCCACGGTAACACATTGTCTATTAATTTTTGAGAACTTACCAATCCATTAATAGACATAATTTCTCTTGAGTATTGTTGGCATATATTCATTTTCGACTTAAAATCGTATCGTTTTAGTAATATAGGTATTCTTTCAAAACCCAAAAATATACCTCCTCAATTCCTAATATAGCTATATAATACCATAATTTTTATATAGATAATTTTAAATATAATCATTCCCATTAACGTAATTGCACTTAGCTTTTTTGTTGAAAAACCTCACTCTAAAATCTATAAAATTAAAGGTGTTAGAATATAAAAAACGAATTAATATCTGTTATATGTTTTATTATGCATTAGGAAAATTTTGGTAATTCCTCTTCTTTTATTTATGTTAACAATATAGGTATAATTATCATCAATTAAATATAAATTGATGTAATTCTATTAGTCTAAAATAATTTTTTAATGTTCAATAAGTATATTAATTGATATAATACATATTAACAATTTAAATAAGGAATGATCCAATGCCATTTTTATACTCATCACCCATTACAAACAGAAATCGTTGTATAAATATAGAAAACTTTTTAAAGAAGTATGATATTAATAAGTATATATTAATACTTGATTCCAACATCTGCATCTATATAGAAAATTATTTTTTAGATCCTTTAAAAACTATTGATAGTTGGAAAAAAAGTAATGACTTAGAAACCTTAACTGACTTTTTTGATATGATAAAATTCATTAAGGAATTTAAGGTTTCATATAATACGGATCAAGCATTAAATGAAAGTTGTAGGGATATTTTAAATAATTATTCTTTGAACATACCTAAATTCGTAAAAAGAGTAGACTGTATTGAATATATATTATCAGATTTATCTGTATCACAAGTATTATATCCTACCGGGAAATTCCAATCTAATAATAACTTAAATTTCCTAAAGGAAATAATGGAACCTCTTTTTAAAGCTATTGATCTCCCCTATATCACTACAAATTTAATTATGTCGTATATATGTATTTTAAAGATAAAACAACTTATAGATGACAGAAAGCAAAAAAATCATGAGAAATTAAGAAGTTATTTTCAATTTATCACTGAGAAATTAGATTTTATAAGTCTAGCACACTTAGGAGTTGCTATTTTAATCTTTGGTGGATTTAAACTAAGCAATGGAAAAGGTATGGAGAGTTTAATTCACATTAAAAAAAAGAAACATTTATCTAAAAGAGATTCTTATATTCACGGGGTTTGGAACGCTGCTACTGATTTAGCTTGGGTTGTTAATGTATGTCGAGAAATCAAATATGATAAAATACCTATATTTGTGACTAATGACAGAGCACTGAATGAAGTAATGGCTCGATATATTATTAATCCTAATACAAAAAAACAAGATAATGCCCCCATCCTAGCGGCATTTGATTATTCAAATGTAAAATTCGACATTAAATATGAAAAAGAATTGAAAAATATTGAAAAGGAATTAGATTTATTTCAAAATAAAAACCTACTAGATAGGAGATTAAAATTAATTGAGGAAGTAGAGAATGATACCATTTTAAATAGGTTCTTAACACTTAAACAAGAATTAGAAACTCGCCTTCCCTCAAATTGAATTTTTTATTAAACAAATTAAGAATGGTACACAACTTATATCTAGATAAAAATTGTTTATTTTTAGTCAGAACATATCCACCTTGGTATCTATATTTTAAGAAGTATCTACTTTTGTTGGTAATTTAATATTATACACTATAAAATTAGTTCCTACTATCATGAATTTCATAAGGATGACTTTGACAAACAATGCTAAGAATAACGGTATAAACAGTACCATAGCAAGTTTGATTACTATGTCATTTATTGTTGGATTAAATGGTTCAAAATTAATTATAATATTCACTTACCTTTCTGTAATCAGTTCATTTATATAATATAATTATATAAATGAACTCACTAAAAAGACACCATAAGATTCCTTCCTCCACCTAGACCATCTTAATTTTAACCGGTTCTGGTGCAAATATAGGATACATTTCAAGGAACAATCAGGATTCCTACCAGAATTGCTCTTTTTTATCATATACATGGCTTCTACTCCTATATGATATTATCCTATATAACAAAAAAGCACCGCTATGGATGCTTTAGCCTACATATTCTTCAATTTTACTAAAGATACCATTAATAGCAGGTACTACGTATACAGACGCTACAATATATAGAAATAATAGATGTCATTTCAGTTTACATCAGGATTCAACTTTCTCTTTTTCATTTGCCATCCCTTCAAATTTAAAGATTAGAGCGCACTTTTGATTTTGATATGGATTAATTAGCAATATTGTTTACAAACATTGACTAAATAAATTAAATATTATCCTGAGTAAATGAAATGACAGTTCCTTTTTTATTTCGTAACCGCCTAAGTTCTAATTCCATATCATTTATTTTTTTTACAAGTTCGGCACGTTCTAAGCCCAATAATTTATTTTTTTCAGCAAGTCGATGAACCTCAGCTTGCAAGTGTTCATTATGTACTTTCAAATTATTAAATTCTATTTGATCTATAATGGCTTTATCAATAAAGTTTTCAAGTTCTGACATTCGTTCCTGTGTTTTTCTTTGTTTATTTTTTGATAATAAATCTTGCTTTTCAATATCATCAATACGTTTCTCAATATATAAACGCAATGTATTCGGATTGTTATAAACGGTACTTTTAGAAATATTTATTGCCCTACATATCCCACGAATATTGAAGTTTACCGACTTAATTTCTTTAAGTGTTTTATTAATTCGTTCTTCGGTTTCGAGGAAATATCGTTCAATCGTGAAAAATTGTTCTTGAGTACTTTCCTTATAAAAACTTAAATCACCTAAATTAAACTGTTTTAAGCATTCCTGGGTTGCAACTATAATGTTTTCTCGCTCCATTTTTCCACTTCCTTTTCAATATCATTAATACTACTTGCAATACCTTCTAACTCAGGATATCTATCACAAACCCCTCCCGAACCTATTTCATCTTTAAGTAACATTAGCTCGGGATTCAACTTTCGTTCAATATACTTTTTAATACCTTTTAATTCCCTTTCAAGTTCATTACGATATTTGGGATTTTTCTTGTACAATTTTTCATTGTATGCAACGATGTTCGCTTTTTCTTGGAATCGTTTTAAAGAGAATGGTAATTCTTCTAACGAATGAATCTGAACACCAAGATAATAAGCATCGTTAATACTTGATATATATTGATTACGTTCACATAATTTGTTGAAAGACTTTGCACATATACCTAATTCTGTATCTGCGATTGGATTGTCAGTTCTTGAAAGTTTAGATATGATCTCATCTATATCTGTAAAAATATTTAGTTTATTATTTTTCAAAAATTTATTTATTTGGTTGTAAACTTCTTGATATTCTTCAGTTCGAAGTTCTTCCATTATATATTTATCAGAGGTTTCATATATATTCGTATTAAGTGTCAAACCATCCTTTGTTGACCTCTTTCTCAACGTTTCAATCGCATTTACTTCTAATTTTTCAATCTCGTTAAATCGAATATAATGTTGAGTCATTTCTTCAGTTAAATGATTCATGTGTTGGCGAATAAAGTCTAGATGATAACCCTTATTGTATAAAATCGTAGCTAATACGACTCGATATTGATGAAAAGTAACATAGTATATATCTTTATCCATTTCATCATTTGGAACAAATTTTAGCGATTTATAGTTTCTCTTTCTTGTCACAGCAAATTGACTTACCTCATGATCTACAATTTTATCCAGCTGTAATTGATTTTGATGTCGATAAAAAAATTGCACTAGGCGGTAACGTAATAAAGTTTTTGACACTTCTACCCCCTTATCGTTTACAAATAAATATTGTGTTTTCCTTCTTTCTTTGTATATCTCAGTAAGTTTGTTATATGCAAGTAGGGCATTTTCTGTTATAAAACTTCTAGTCCATTTATATTCTTTTTCTTTTACTGTCTTGTAAGTCTTAAAGTTAAGATAATAAAAGACATCATCTTCACCTGTAACCTTTATTTCGTCTAACTTATTTATTTCCAATATCCTGAATTCACCGACACGCATTCCAGTGTCAGCTAATAAAACAATCATACAAGCAGCCGCACGTTGAGTAATGAGTAAATCTTCATTTCTTAAATCTTGGATGGCGAGAGAAATTATTTTGTTGTGTATATCCAGTGGAACAAATTTATGCTTCCCTTGTTCTCTCTCAATTTTAATTTTCCTACTGTCGTGTTTATTAAGATATTTATAACAATCCGAAAAATTAACATTAGGTACCCTAAGTTCTATCTCTGACAAAAACGTCTTAATAGCCTGTTTTTTATCTGTTAAATTCCGTTCAGATGGTACATTAGCTAAAAATCCTTTAAGAAAAGAAGCATCAATAAGATTAGGATAGTACATATAATGATTAGATAAATAATAAATGAGATCTCTAACATAATAGAATCTTTTCTTTACAGTTGTAAAACGTAGGTGTCTATTAAATAACTCTCTTAAAATCATATATTTAGCATAATTTTTATATATTGTATCAAATTGAGTAAAATCATAACTATACGCCCAATCCTCATTTGAAAATCTTTTAAATTCACCAAATTCCCATAAATCATCTGCAAAATTTATATTAGGAGTTATAGAAAAATCCACAAAAGTTTTTAGGTTTAAATTGATAAGTTCTGCTCGTACATTTTTATAAGTTGGTAGTTCTTTTAAGGATTTAAACTTTTTCTCCATCTTGCTCACCTCCATTTTTTTCAAGTAGTTTTACATAATAGGCTGTATATAATTTAAGTTGTGCTTCAATTATTCCTCGTTCTTGGCTATTTAATATACCCTCTTTTAGTATTTTTAGCCTTGTTATGTGTTTCTTAAATAACGGTATTCTATTGGTGGTAGTAGCGAAATGAGGACAAATAAGGCATTCGTATTGTTCTTCTTCAATTACACAACTTCCTTGATTACATCCACCAAGTCCATCTTCTACTGGATTAAGAACCTCAACATCTTTTTCTTCTAAAATGTTCCCATATACATCGACTGATGAGACTGTAACTCCTGCAAAAATTTCAGCATATGTTTGAGCTTCAGTAGCTTTACGGTAATACTTCTTAGCTGTATGAATACTATTTCCAGACATTTGAACGATTACAGAAGTTGGTATTTTATCATTTATACCTTCGGTATATATATTATTTATAAAAGTAGATCGAAGATCATAAGGACGATATTTACCATCAAGTTGTCCTTCTAATTCTTTTTGATTCTTAGAAAAAACATTCCAAAATTGCCAAGTAAAATCTATGATCCTCCCTTTTATTTGGTCATCTTCCTTCAAAAAAATATATTTTTTAATATCTGTACTAGCTTTACTGTATGCGTTTTCTGTGAGACTTGCGGCCTTTTCAATAAGATTAATTTTTTCAATTGTTAGAGTCACTTTAATCTTTTGATTACCAGATCCTTTTGAATAGTATTTAATTACACCAGCTTGCTCATATTTCTCTAAAATACAGTCTCTTTCTAAATTTAATATTTCCCCAAAACGAATTTTGGTTGTAGTCGCCAAATTAAAAATTATATAACAAAGTTCCCCCATAATACTTTGTGACCTTTTTTCTTGAAACTTTTTAGAAAACAAATTGATATCATGTTTAGTCATTGGATTTCCACCATCATAATCTTGAGGTTTTTGCCTAAGCATATCGATTAACAAGATCGGAATTTGATATTTCTTTTTATAAAATTTTAAAAAACTCCTACACCCCTTGATATAACCATTTATTGTATTTGTATTTGTTTCTTTACCACCTATATAGAAACTCCACTGTTCCAACAAATCCGCATTCACATAAACATTCTCACCAAATTTGTTTAATTGTTTATAGCTAGAGATAAAATTCAAAAATTCAATGATTGTATAAATATTTCTCGCCATCGTTCTCACCGACATACTAGTTTGTTTCCAAGCATAATATTTTAAATCTTCGCGTAGAGACTTATCTTTAATTTGTAAAAAATCAATACCACACGGCCTATTTTTATTAGTGTTTGCATAGCCATCAGAAGGTATTAGTTGCCATCTATTTTCCAACGGTACCTCTTCAAAAGGATTATAATGAATTAACTTATATCCTTTTTCATAGTAAACAGAGAAACATTTTTTCCCTAAAATGTGTTCGTTGTAGAACGTTCCCTCAAAAATATTATGTTGAATATGTTGCTCTTTTATAACCTTACAAAGATACATATAAAATCGAACGAGATATCGAGAAAGTTTATAACTTTTTTCATTAAATACAAGAGTTAACTCATTAAGCCTTTGATTTTGATAAAATCGATACTGTTTTTTAAAAACTTCGAACGTAAAATCAGTAATAGAATGCGGTTCCTTATTCATCGACATTAAACTGTAACGAAACAAGTATAAAAAATACCTTAGTAAAAGAGGTTGTTGTTCTTCACTTTGATAAAATCCTATAAGTAAGGCTTTTATTTGACTGTTAGAAATATTCAAGTTAAGTATGTTGGCTTTACTACTCTTATAATCTCTCGTTATCATTTGACCTTCCGCAATAAAGTGCAGCTGGTCTAGTGAACTACCAAGAGGAAAGTTAGTGCTAATTCGATCTAAGAAATACTCATTTTTTCCTAAGGTGGTCCTTCGTTCTTCCTGAATCAGAAATTCTTTATTTTCTTTTAGTTCATTAAAATCTACTATATTCAAATGTATATTTTCTATCGTGTAAAGATATAAATCGGACAACATTTTTCTTGCTATCCTCTTGGTTTTATCACTCCAAGTCTTATATTCTCGAATACACTTCATACTCACACAATATTGTTTCCAAGAAAAATGCCGGATAGTGTAATTTCTCAATATACTGTATAAGAATCTTTCCAAATTATAACGAATTGAATTGCGAATATATAAAGAAAAACATTGATGCAAATAACGATCCTCAAAGAAATTCCAAAACAAAGATTTAAACTCTTCATTTTTTAGATTATTTTCTACATACTGTTTAAATGTCTTACTTAATTTAGTTGGGAATTTATCAAATTCCCATGAATTCGGTGCTGTTGTCATAGCCTTAAACCTCTCTTAGTTAGCTTATCTTGCTTAATAGCGAAAACAATTAAGTCATCTTCCGTTGGATTAAAATACGCGCTCACACTGTTAGTATTTGAATGACGCATAACATATGCTAACTTAATCTCATCAAACGCTTCATGTAATACCTTAAACATTGCAAAACCATGACGAAAACGATGGTTAAGATTATCAGTTTTCTTTCCTCTATCAATTTGGATCCCAACTTGTTGAAAAATGTTTTTCATAATCATATTCCAAGCTCCACCAGCTATTGGTGTGTAATTCTTACTAAGAAAGATATATGCGTTTCTATCAATATCCATTTGACTAACTTTATCGGCTATATTTTTCTCCGAGTAATTTTTGTAGGCTTTATCACTCAGAGAAAAAGGAGAAGTGGTTTCATCAATATATTCTTGAATTAAATTAAATGTTGTAGGTGAAATATTAATAATCTGAAAACCACCACCTTCTGTATTATAAATCTCATTATTGTAATTACTGCGTGATATAATCTTTAAACAACCTTTTGTGTATTGCCAAGGCTTATCTGTAAAACGATTCCTTAATATTAATCGACACCTACCTTTTTGTTTTGTTATATGCTCTCCTTGAATGTCCTCTAAAGTTAAACCTAAAACCTCACCAATTCTAAGCCCGTATTCATACATTAATTTGACTATAATCTTCTCTCGAAGTGTGTATTTATCCTCAATTAAATTCATTATTTCTAAATATTCAGTATATTTTATGTATTTAGGGACTATCTTTGTTTTAACTTCCTTTAAGTTCATTGAGTATTTTTGTACTTCTATTGCATTAGCTTTAGAGTTAAAAGCACTACCACTACCTATAATTTTTTTAACCCCACTTTGTTCTTCAAATACGTTTCCTTTTATCCCTAAAAAACGAAAAAATTTTCTATACACCCCTAAATAAGAATTAACAGTAGCATTCTTCCGTACAGTTATAAAATCATACAATATATATTGTCCAATACCTTGACCACCTTGCAGGAAAGTTATAATTTTTTTCTTATCATCCACATCTAAATATCTTATGTCTGTATTAAAAAGCTCAATGTATGAATAAAGTAACTTTAAAGCACGAAGTGCTAATTCTCTTTTGCTAAATCCCTCATTTCCTAGTTCTTCATTTAGATATTTATAAGTATCAAAATAAACTTTTCCATTTGTACCCATAACCATCATGTATAAAAAATCATTATATCTTTTGGTGATACCAGCTACCATTACTTCATATAATTGATCCCCTCTAATTCTCTTATAACTAATTCCCCAATACCCCTTATATTCAGTGATTTTATCCAAATTTCTCCCCCTATCTGAAACTACTTTACAACTTCCAAAAATACCCTTAACAAATATATTACCATACCGGACATTTTTTAAGATAGGTTAATTTTTTGGGGTAAAAAAAATACACATCACTGTGTCTTTTAATTCCTTTTTAACTTGGTGTAGTGGACAAATTAATAAGGTAGGATAACAGCCCCACCAAATCCCCCATCCAGCAATCGTATCTGTTACGGTATGACCGATAAGTCCGATTAACAGTCCTGCCACTGGACCAAATAATGCTCCAAAAACAGTTAATATAGCTAATGCTGGTTTAATAAATGTATTCGGTGCAATAGAAAATCCCCAAAGCCCTAATATCCCGTATAATGCTGCTCCAATACCGATTGCTACTACTAACTTTGTTGATAATTTGTTCATGACAATTCCCCTCTCATATTAGTCAACTTTTATTACTCTATATTTAATTTAAAAATGAATTATGCATCGACACTCCCTTTCTATACAACAAAAAAATGACCTCTTACATAAGAGGTCATTTTCTGTCACGTTCAAGAATCCTCTTATCTTTCAAAAAACACATCGTGTCCTCTGCGGAATTAGCACCTTCCTATAAAATTGCATAGGGGTTGCTGAGGTTTCTTAGGGCCGTTCCCTCCACCTCTCTGGATAAGTATTAATTTGTAATTCGTATTATGGCACTAAAGAATGTAAATTTCAACACTTTTCTTACTATTTTTATTTTTTGTTAAATAGATCATTTAAATCATTGTATTCTTATCGGAATTATGAAATAATAAATTCAAAATCGTTTCGGGAGGAATGCATTATGAAAGTTATTGGTTTGATTGGAGGATTAAGTTGGGAATCTACATCATTATACTATAAACATATTAATACACTTACACTCTCTCAATACGATCAAAATGCAAAGTTAGTTTTATATAGTATGGACTTTGGTGAAGTAACTACTTTATTACAAAACCATCAATATGAAGAAGTGAAAAATGAACTAGTTACAGTTGCAAAGAAAGTTGAAAAATCTGGGGCTGAATGTTTATTAATGTGTTCAAATACCGTACATCTATTTGCCGAGGAAGTAGAACAAGCAATATCTATCCCGCTTCTTCACATTGGTGATGTAAGTGCTAAAGAAATGGTAGAACAGAATATAAAACGTATCGGACTATTAGGAACAAAACAAACGATGGAGCAAGATTTCTATAAATCACGATTAGCGAAATATAACATTGAGACAATTATCCCAAATGACGAGGAAAGAACTTTTATCCACCATGTCATATTAGATGAATTAAGTAGAGGGATCATTTCAGAAACATCTAAAGAAAAGCTATTACAAATTACAAAATCATTAATTCAAAACGGCGCTGAAGGTATATTATTAGGCTGTACTGAAATACCTTTACTCATCTCCCAAAATGATCTCACTGTTCCCGTTTTTGATACTGCTTTTTTACATGCAAATACTGCTGTACAATTTGCTGGATAAGAATATACAAGCATAAAGGTGAGAACCTCTATGCTTGTATACAGTTACGACTATTTATCCCGCTATTTATGGGTAGTAAAATCCCTATCGATTAAAGTTTTACTTTATTTAAAAGAGATTCAATAACTGCAATTGCTTCTTTTGAACCACCACATTCTAAAAAGCTATCATTAAGTTTTCTTATACCATGTTTATACTTTTCATTTGAAAGAACATCTGTTACGGCCTCTTTTAAAGTGTGCACATTAACATGTTCTTTCAATAGTCTATGTGCCGCTTCAAGCTCAGTTAATCTTTGCGCTATCATTGGCTGGTCTTTATCATGCGGTATTATTACAAATGGGACATTATAATGAATGGCATCGTGTACGCTATTCATACCACCATGTGTAATAAAAACATCTGCTTCATTTAATATTTCTGATTGAGGTACGTATGGAGCAATTATAAAATTATCTGGTGCTTTCTTAATTTTAGAAATATCATTTCTATCACCAATTGCCATTACAACTATCCCATCAAAATCTGAAAAAGTATCAATACAAGTATTAAAGAATGGTTCGAGTCCTTCAAGCAGTGTTCCCATTGAAATATAAATAACTTTCTTTTCTTTAAGTGATTCCAATGGAAACTTTATATTTGTTTTACGCTTTGAAATACTCGGTCCAATAAAAATGTTATTTTCTTCGAATGATTCGCTATTAGGTTGGAAATAACGACTTGTGTATACGAGACAAACATCACCCTTATTATTCATAAATTGAAGATTATTGTTTGGTTTTACTCCAAATTCATGTTCCATCTGGTTTAATAATTTTTCAGAGATCTTCTCTGGTTGGAATGGTATATCTGCATTTGGATGAAAAGGTAATGTCTTCAAAAACTCTGAAGGAATTAAAAATATAGGTGAGGACACTACACCTGGAACTTTTAAATACTCCTTTACTAACTCTCCCGCACCAAATATATCATAAATTACGAAATCAAAATTTATGCTTTCACTTAATTGTTTCGTAATTTCTAATATATATAAAGAAGTTTGAACATGCACATGAAAGAAAGCATTTAACCCAGATGAGGTTTCAGCATCAATAGAAATCCCCTTTAATAGATCCGGATGAGTATGTACAGTAGCTCCTAAATCTTCAATTCTACCCTTAAAGTTTGCCGTTGTAATATAATGTACATTATCCCCTCGTTCAGTAAAGGCTTTTACTAAATTTAATGTAGGGTTTACATGTCCCTCTGCTGGAAAATTAACTACTAAAATATTTAGCACTTATTCCTCACTCCTTACATTTCACTATTTTAATTAAGCATACTGTTATTTGTACATGTAATCGTCCCCTAATAGTCCTAATGTGCTTGCAACATTATGTTGATAAATAATTTTCAGTCATCAACATAAAAAAAGGCATCTACCTATGTAGATGCCTAACCGTGATAAGGAGTGTTCTGTGAGGTTAGAACAAGCTTTTCTGCTTGTCCTATGCTATCAATATATGATTTATTTTACAAAACGTGAATCGTTAATAGAATTATTTTAGCTCATTAAAATAAAAAAAGAGTTATTAATAAATATAATCTCAATTATTATTATGATGTAGCTACCTATGTTCCTCCAATATTTTAGAATAAACAGCTTCATATATACCTCATTTCTAATCTATTCCCAGATAAAAACGCCTCTAGTTCACATGAATGCTAGAGACGTTTCGTCCATTTTAATTCTCTTTAGAGTCATCTGTTTTTGGCGCTTCACCAGTTAATCGCTTATTTTTCAAATCAAAATAAGCATCTAAAACTTCTTTTCCAATATCGGAGTTAATGCCTGATTTATCATTTTTAACCCACGGTACTACAACAGAAAATGCTACTTCTGGATCATCATATGGCGCATATCCAGCTAATGTTAAATTATAACATTCTCTACGGTCGCCTTTCTCATTTCGCCCAATATCATTTTCTCCACCATATACAGTTTGTGCGGTCCCTGTTTTACCAGCTGGTTTATATGGTGCTTTTTGGAACGCTCTTACTCCCGTTCCATCTCCTTCTTGAAATACTTTTCTAAATCCTTCTTTTACTTGATTAATATATTCTTGTTTCATATCAATTCTATTTAAAACAACGGGTTCTATTGATTGTACTACTTTACCAACCTCATCTTTTTGAACGGTTTGTTCTCTAATCTCTTGAACAATTTGTGGTTTCATTCGATACCCTCCATTTGCGATAGTGGAAATATATTGTGCAAGCTGAAGTGGTGTATACGTATCATATTGTCCAATAGAATAATCTAATAAGAAACCAGGCTGATTATCTTTTCTTCCAATTTGTCCTGCAGTTTCATTTGGTAAATCAATACCAGTTTGTACGCCTAGTCCAAATTGCCTGAAATAATACCTCATTTTATCAAAATATTCTTGTTTAATATCTAGTGAACTATTTTTCACATAATCCACGCCAGCAATTTTTAATGCTATATTAAACATATAAACGTTTGAAGAAACTTGTAACGCTCTTAGATCGTCTATATCACCAAAATTTTTCCAAGACTTCTTCTCCTTAGTTCCTTTAAACTTCATAGGTGCATCATAAAAATGTGTTCCAGGAGTTATTGCATTTGTTTCAAACCCTGTTAACACTGTCGCACCTTTAACCGTTGATCCAAGCTCATAAGAACTAGTCAGCGTGCCTAAAGCATAATCTTCTACTTCCATTTTCCCGTCTTTTTCTACAAGCTTTTTCCCAGCCATTGATAATACTTGGCCATTTTTTGGATTCATCATCACTACGAAAGCACGGTCTAACATTGATTCTGATCCTTTATATTGTTTTAATATTTTTTCTATACTCTCCTCTACTTTTTTTTGCAATTCCATATCTATTGTTAAAGTTAAATTTTTACCGCTTTTCCCTTCAGTAACAGTTTCCGTTCTAATAGTATTTCCTTGTTTATCAGCAATGCTTCTTACTTCTTTTTTTGTACCATGAAGTACATCTTCGTATTGCTGTTCTATATAACTTTTGCCGACCCTATCATTTCGGCTATAATCACGCACTAAATAATAATCTAATCTTTCACGTGGCAATCCTTCATCAGCATTTGAAACGTTACCAAGGACAGAACGGAATAACCCATCATTTACATAGATTCTCTCCCAATCAACTGATGCATCTACCCCTGGAAGGTTCGCTAAATTTTCACTAATCACCGCATATTCCTGTTCACTAACGTTCTTTTTAATAATTTGAGGTGCCATTTGAAAACCTGAGTTCATTTTGCTTTTAATAGCTAACACTTCTATATCTTTAGCCGTTAATTCTTGAAGATTTTTATCTGTAACGCGCTTCCTTTTTAAATCTTCTATTTTTTTGTCTAGCTCTTTTCCGGTAATATCCTTATCTCGGAACTTATCTATTTCTTTTTTTGATACTAAGTCTTGAGTAAGTTCTGGATTTAATTGCATCCAAAAGTCTTTCTTATCAGTCTCCGTTAACTTATCTATATCTTCTTGTGGCATTTCAATAATATCTGCAAGTTGTCTTGCTGATTTTAATATTTCTTCTTGTTTTACACCTTTCACCTTTGTATATGTAATTGTACGTAAAGACTTATTATCAACTACTGGATTTCCTTCACGATCAAATATTTTCCCACGTGGTACAGAAAGACCCACGGTTGTATTTTCTCTCTTCTCTACTTCATTTTTATATGTTTCTCCATCAAAAATTTGTACTTTCCCTAACTGAATAATAATGCCAGAAAATAATAAAAATACACAAAGGAATAAAATATTTAACCGGAGAGGTACTACTCTCCCACTTTTCTTCTCTTGCTTTTTCACCTTGTCATAATCTCCTCCTTACAATATTCCAAATAATAATCACATTTCTATATTAAAAGTAATGTACAATTTCTATACATTGCTTTGTACAAATATTAATATAATGTTTAAAACTTAATAGAAATTAAAACAAAGGTAAAGAAAAGGTAAAGTTTACTAAATTAAATATAAAAAATACCCAATAACAAAAAGCTTAGTTTTCACTAATCGCTTTGTTATTGGGTATTAATTCATTTAAGAATTACTACTAGTGGGTATCGTTATACATTTGTCGTCACAATTAGAAAGAGATTGTTTACTTAGTACTTTCGGTAAGTGAATAGTTACTGTTGTCCCGACACCAACCTCGCTCATGATACTAATTGTCCCTTGATGACTTTCAATAATTTTATAACTTAACATTAATCCAATACCAGTCCCTTTTTCTTTCGTACTATAAAAAGGTTCACCTAATCTCTTAATTCTTTCTTCAGGTATTCCTATTCCTTCATCTATTACATGAATGATGACACCATCATCATTTATTTCTTTTATGTGAATTGAAATTTCCCCACCATTTGGCATAGCTTCGATTGAATTTTGCAAAATATTAATAAATACTTGTTTCAATTGATTTTCTGAGCATTCAATAATTATATCTTTGTCATCCGTAAATAGTTCAACTTGAATATTTGTCATAATTGCTTTTGTATTCATTAACGATACGACATTTTTAAAAATTTGATAAATATTTTTCTTTTCTGTATTTATCTCATCTGTTTTAGCAATTGATAGAAATTCTTGTAGGATTGCTTCTATCCTTTCAATTTCAGAAAGCATAAGATCAAAATATCTTTCTTGATCTTCTTTATTAATTTGGAATAACTGTATAAAACCTTTAATTACAGTTAAAGGATTTCTTACTTCATGAGCCACGCCAGCTGCTAATTGACCAATTGCTGCAAGTGTATCTGATTTGTTTAACAATTCTTCTGTCTTTTTTCGCTCTGTAATGTCGCGTACAATAATCATAATTTTATCATGTAATAATGGTAAGCACCTCGCTTCAAAGAAATCAATACTTCCATTAAGTGTGAGTGGATATTCTACAATTACATTCGTTCCTTTTTCCTTCACTTGATTAATGGCTTCCTGAAACTGCTGTGCTACTGAAGATGGTAATACTTCGTAAAACTTTTTTCCCATAAAAGCTTCTGCGGGTACGTAAAACTTTGTAGGAGATCCTGCCTTGTAATCTATGATTGTACCATCATCTTCTGTTAAGAAACATAAATCCGGTAAAGCTTTAAAAATTAATTCCAGTTCAGATGTTTGTTGTTTTAACTGCTCTTCTATCGCTTTTAAATGGGTAATATCTACACCAACAGCCCAATAACTATATCCTGTTACAGGAAACTGTTCTGATATATTCGACCACATTATTGTTTTGATTTCACCATTTTTACATGTTAAGTGCATTTCCCAATCTCTGAAATTTTTTCCACAAGTTAAAAATTTCTTTTGTATTTGATGGCGATAATTATGATTAGGATACAATAATTGCAGTGCATTGGGATTTCCAATTATTTCTTCAGCGGTATAACCGGTTACAATTTCACATTCTCGATTCCACAAAACAAAATCTCCATTATAATCAAGCGCATCGACCATAACAGGCATGTTTTGTAAAATCGTATGTAGTTCCTCCTCTTTCCGAGAAAGCAACGTTGTATTTTTACTTTGAAATATTTTTATTGCACCATCTAAAATTAAATTCGAGAGCATTTCAAAGTATTTTTGACAACTGAAAATTTCACTTTTTTTGGACCATACAACAAAAGATCCTAAATGTTGATTGTATAAGAAAATGGGGATTTCAATCTTTGGAAGTTTACTCTTTTTCATCTCATTCATTCCGAATGAAAAAACACACTCTTTTTCAGCATCAAGAAGTTGATGTGATATGTTAGTTAATTTATAAAATTGTTCTGCCATGGTTTCTATTGTACTCACATCAATAAGTTCCATTAGCCGCGAATTCATTCCTTTTTCACCTCAATATGTAAAATTAATACAAATGTAAAATTCATACTTCTCCATTATACGAAGAAAGCTAGTGTAGGTATATAGCTGTAGAATAATTATTCGAACAAATTTTATTTTTCAATTAAAATAAGAAAAGAATATATATACTGAATATACCTTTAATTAGTATATATTTCGTTGATTCCTCACTTATTGTCTAGGTAACTTGAATTCCTCCTTACATTCACTGAATTTTCACTTGAGAGTCATACGTGTCACTAATAGCGGTATAAACATGCAATAAATATAAAGTTCATAAAATATTCACAATTTTTATGAAAAATATAAACATTTATTCCAATATATTCTATATAATAAAATGTAATAAGGCTTCTATGAATCTCATAGAATACCTTACCCCTAATAAAAAGAAAAAAGAATCCATTTGGATTCTTTTTTCTTTTTTAATTACATTACATATTTATATAAAGCATGTGCCACACCATGTTCTTCATTTGATAACGTTTCGTATTTGCACATTGCTTTTATTTCTTCAACTGCATTCCCCATTGCAATTGATATGTTTGCTTTTTCCATCATAGAAACATCGTTTAGCCCATCACCTATCGCTACAGTGTTTTCAACCGAAATATTAAGATGTTCTGCTAAAGTATATAATCCATTCCCTTTTTGAGCATCTCGATGATTAATCTCTAAATTGTGCCAATATGAAGATGTAATTGCTAAATCTGTATTATGAAGAAATGTTTCTTTTAGTTTTTTTAATTTCTCAATATCATAAGAAAATGGTAATAGTTTATGCACATATATATCTGTTTCTACAATTGGTTTACAACTTTCCGCACTATGAAACGCTGTATGCTCAAGATATAATGCTGCGATTGTTTCTAACTCTTTCAAGTCGAAATTTTCTTTTGAATTCTTCACATACTCAATTTCATTACGTACACTCTCTACTCCATAATCCGGCACATACACACCTTTATCAGTATAAAGCTGATAATATAAACCATTCTCTTCAAGATATTCTACAATTTCAAGTGCCTGCATATTTTGAATTGGATATCTCTTCATCATTTTTTTATCTTTATATATAAGGGCGCCATTTTCCGCAATGATTGGACACTCTAAATCAACTTCTAACAATAATCGCTCAATGTCAACAATAGAACGTCCTGTACAAATTGCTACAACATGACCAGCTTCTTGACATGTTCGAATTGCTTCTGCATTTTCTTTACTTATCATTTTATTCCCTGAAAGAAGAGTTCCATCTAAATCAATTGCGATTAATTTCATTATTTCTTCACCACTTTCTATAAATACACGAGTTTTAATTAATTATTAGGTATCGTTTTCATACAACCCTCGTGAGGTACTTCTTATTTATAATTTATGAAAAGCGTTTCAGGTCAAGAAATAATTAAAAATAAAATCCAAAGCTTTTCTTTTTAAAAAAGCTTCGGATTTTAAACTATGAATTATAACTAATGTATTTTGTCTCACACATGTACACATTTTTTTCTTCAGTTGGGATATATACTTTAAACTTTTCTAACCGTTTTCCATAGACATGAATCGTAATAACGCTTTCATTTTTGCTGATTTCAAGAATATGACAATCCGCTGGTGGAATTACTTTATCAGTTTCTCCTTCTCCCAAATAAAGATTTCCTGTATGTGTTAAATAAACAAGTGAATTTCCAAGTTGTTTCGTTTGTATAAAGTTCTGCACCATTATCCTTCCTGAAAATACGCCTTCTACTCCCCATGTGCCGTCATGATCATGTAAAGGTGTAGATTGTCCATCTTTCCATACGAGAGCTAGTACTTCAAAACGTTTGAGCGGATCTTCATACAATAAATGTCGTGCATATTGAGTCAAATTGGCCTTCTGTTTATCTAACGGAAGCCATGTTTTCTTTTCTAAAAGTTCTTCTAATAATTTTTCAATGCCACACACTATTTCTTCTTCAAATAAACTGTTTTCCATAAGATCTGTAACACCTTTAATAAACTTTTGAAATGATTTACTTCCATTACAAGTCAACATAAGAATCCTCCTCTACGCTTTATATAATTCCATATTAAGGTAATTTCCGAAAACTCACAATTGAGAAACAAAAAACAAGATGCAAATGTATGCACCTTGTTATGATTTTTATTTGGCTTTCAATCGAATAGGTAAGTATTTTAATGTTTGTTCATTTTCTAATATACATGTTTCTAAACAGAAAGATGGAGATAGCTCTATTTTTTCAAAAGCATTTATAAAGGTAGTTAATGCAATCTCAGCTTCTAAACGTGCAAGTGGTGCTCCTAAGCAAAAGTGAGGACCTTTCCCAAAGGTTAAATGTTTTTCATTTCCTGTTCGATGTACATTAAATTGAGAGGCTTGTGAAAATTTTTTCTCATCTAAATTCGCTGCACTAACCCACGCAACAATCATCTGATCCTTTTTCATTAAAGGACCAAATATATTTGTATCCTCTGTAATCCTCCGGGCCAATGTAACAGGAAAGCGATAGCGTAATACTTCCTCAATCGCTTTTGAAATTAAGTTAGGTTCTTTTCTTAACTCTTCATAAATTCCAGGTGAATCTACTAAAAAGCAATAAAAGCTATTAATAATTAAATTTGTAGTGGTTTCATTCCCAGCCGCTAGTAAACCTAATGAAAAGGTTACAATTTCCTCATCGGTTAATCTTTCGCCTTCATATTCAGCTCGAATTAAATCAGATATGATATCATCGGTTAAATGATATCTCTTTTCCTGAACAATCGGTAGAAGGTATGCTTTGAATTCATTTAATGCTATCCCTTTCTCGGCATCCAGATCATTAAACTTTTCTTTACTATACGGCATAAATAAAATATCAGACCATTCTTTAATTTTTTTACGATCTGTTGTTGGGACTCCTAATAAATCAGAAATAACGGTAACAGGTAAAGGTGCAGCAAACTGTTCAACGATATTAACTTCACTACATTTTTCGATATGTTGTACAAGTTCATCTGCGATAGCCTGTATTCGAGGTTTCCACTGTCCTAAACTTCTTGGAGTAAATGCCTTAGAAACAATGGAACGTACATTGCGATGTTCTGGTGGATCTGTAGAGTTTATATTTATTCTAGTTTCTAAAGGAGGAATTGAGAATTGTCTGCGCTCCCTTCTACTTGAAAATAAGCGATAATCTGATAAAACACGATTTACATCATCGTATAAAAAAACATTCCATACATCCTGCTCTTCATCATAATGAACTGGGTGATTATCCCTCATCAAACGATACCATTCATATGGATTCCATAACTCTTCTTTTGTTTTCAGCTTTGAAATTTCATGAACTAAAATAACATTTTCAGGTGAAGCCATAGTTCTTTCCTCCCTTTTCTTTTACAATAAAAGTGATAGGTCGGCAGTTCAAAGTTGTATAAACTATCATATGTTATTTTAACATATACAAAAGGAGAGTTTTCATTAGAGAACTTGAGAAATATATAAGGGGGAGTTTTATGTACGTTGACATTTTACTGCTAGCAGAATTAACGACAGGACCAAAACATGGATATGAAATCAAAAAAAATGTTCAAAATCGTTTAGGTGAGAATTTTGAGTTAAATCACAACATGCTTTACCCTGCCCTTCGGCGCTTTGAAAATATGGGTGCTATAACGAAAAAAATACATAAACAAGTCGGAAAACCAAACCGAAATATGTACGATATAACAGAAACAGGAGAAGAAATTTTTTCTGAAATGTTACGAGAGTTTCCTGAAAAACTTGCGACAAACAATACAGAATTTCTAGTTCGTATTGCGCTATTTGAAAAACTTGACTATGAGGATAGAAAAGAGATTTTGACTGTACGTCAAAACGTACTACATAATCAGCTTACTGCTATTCAGACTCTAGATGTCACCTCATCTTTTATTACTGAAGTCATTGAATTTAGTAAATCACGAATTGAACATGAATTGAGTTGGATTACATCACTTATGAAAAAAATATGAAAAAATAACAAGAAAAGTTAAAAACAATGAATGAAAATGATATTTATTATCAATACTATGATTAATAAAAGGGCAACCACGATTTGGCTACCCTTAAAGAAATTACACTTCTGGATCAAATGTTTTGCAATCTGTTTCTTCCGTTGTAGATGCATGTTTACCTTTATGACTTACTACGTAAATTGCCTCTGCACTACATTTATTACCGTTTGCCCAAAATTTACAGTTGTTTACTTCACATAAAACGTCTTGTGCCATAGTATCACACCTCCTTGTTCTATTATCATTAACAAAATTCGGAGGTATGATACTATTTGTCATTCATTTTTTATTCCCTTTTTAGCTTTCTTAATGGTTCAATATCTCCTCGGACAATAGCATCAATATTTTCAGTTATTTTTTCAATGTCAAAATGCCACCATTGAATTTGCAATAATTCTTGGATTATTTCATTTGAAAATCTCTCTTTTATTTTATTTGCAGGGTTTCCACCAACAATTGTATATGGTGCAACGTCTCTAGTCACAACAGATTTAGCTGCAATGATTGCACCATCCCCTATTTTTATTCCGGGCATAATTGTTGTATCCATACCAATCCAAACGTCATTTCCTATAACTGTATCACCTTTATAAGGTAAATCAGACAAACTAGGTGTATACTTCTCCCACCCATTTCCAAATATATTAAATGGATATGCTGAAAATCCATCCATTCGATGATTCGCTCCGTTCATAATAAAGTTAATTCCAGATGCAATACTACAAAATTTTCCAATTGTAAGGCAATCCCCTAGAAATTCATAATGATGTAATACTCGATCTTCAAATGTTTCTCCATCTTTCGTATCATAATAAGAATAGTCACCAACAAGTATATTAGGTTTTGTTATTGTATTTTTTATAAATTGAACGTTTTGATTCCCTTCAATAGGGTATTTAACATTTGGATTAGGATTCATTTTGTACAGCACTTCCTTTACCACTTATTTCACTTTCCACCACTATTACTGGCTTTAAATTGTATATAGGTAAAATAAACAATAATCCAATTATAAAAAGTAAAGCCGTCCCTTCATACATCATACTTAATGAAAACATCTCTTTTAAAGAACCGGCAATACTCATCGTTACCACCATTGAACCAGTAAAAAGCGGACTTAAAATACCATTTACACGACCTATAAAATCAGTATCGCTATTTTGAATAATAAGCGTATTAATACCAATTTGGATACAAGGAAGAGCTAAACCACTAAAAAGCTGCGCTGTAAGTGTCACCCATAAATTTGTAGAATATCCTATAATGCCAATACCAATTGCTTGACCAAGCATACCGATAATTAACATCTTTTGCGGAGCAACGTTTTTCGCAAATACCATCGCTAATGCTCCGCCAACAATCATTCCTGCACCATTTACTGTTAATAGCCACTGTAAACTCTCTTTTGATAACCCTAACTGCTCAGTCACAATAAATATACCTAATGGCTGAATTAATCCTATACCTAGTCCTGCAGCCATAAAACAAAGCCCTAGCAAAGTTAATGCTTTTTTCTTTTTGACATACTTAATACCATCCTTCATCTCCTGCAACAGAGTGATATCTTTCTTTTCTACGTCGTTTTCAAGATCTTTTGGAAGAAATAACAATACAACTGCCGCAAGTAAAAACGAGATACCTGTTATGATGATTGAAATATAAATTCCAAAACTATGAAAGATAAATGTCCCTAGGATTGGTCCTAATACCATAAATATTGCAAATATCGTTTGATATATAGACATTGCTAATTGAATTTGTTCCGTTGATAAATGTTGTTTAAACAACTTCATTCCAGATGGTTGTGAAAACTGTGAAAGGATTGCAGAGATGAGTGTCACAAAAAACACAATTTTCCACGTTCCAAACATAAGCGTAATTAATACAGCGAATACTGAAATGGAACTTAACGTTTCACACCATATCATTGTCTTCTTTGGCTTCCACCTATCAGCAAAAGTACCGCCAATAAATGAAAAAATAAAAATTGGAGCGAATTCAGCAACTGAAATCATCGAAATAGCAAAAGCATCACCTTTTGTCATTTCCATTACATATAGTAATACCGCAAAGTTTCGAACCCATATTCCTATTTGTAAAAATAATGCTGATGCTAAAATCCCTTGAACAAACCGATTTTTTAATACTTGTGATACCCCATTGTTTTGTTTCGTTACTACATTTGTCGACATAAAAAAGCCTCCTATTTCATGTTCTGAACAGGAGGCAGCACAAATCATATAAAAAGACTATATATTCGCAGAGCGAAATACATCCCTTTTCTATAAATGTACAGACTAACCCTATTCAGAAGAATATTTCGTTTTTTAACGAAGATCTCTTATAAATAGAATTAGTTGATCATCGGGATGTCTTCACCCTTCCGTTTCGAATTTAAATAATACATACATACTCTATGTAAATCATTTTCGATGTATGCATGTCTCCTTTTAACTATTCTAGAAAGTTAAAGGTAATTCCTCTAAAGAACGCATTAAATAGTTACCTTGCCATTTAATTTCTTCACGATTCCCTTTTATTTGTAGTTCAGGCATTCGATTAAACAAAGTAGTAATAGCAATCTTTGCTTCCAACCTAGCAAGTGGGGCGCCTAAGCAGAAATGACTACCATGACCAAAGGCAATATGACGATTATTTTCCCGAGTAATCTCGAATACTTCTGGGTTTTCAAATACAGTTTCATCACGGTTTGCAGAAGCTAAGGCAATGACAACCATATCTCCTTTTTCGATTGTTCGGTCGTGAATTTGAAATGGCTCCGCTGCCCATCTTGAAGTTGTAACCTCAACTGGAGAATAATATCGTAATCCTTCCTCAATAGCAGCATCAATTAATTTTGGGTTTTCTTTTAATAACTGTAATTGATTTGGATTTTCAAGAAGTGCTAATACCGTATTTGTAATTAAATTCACTGTCGTCTCGTGTCCTGCTACAATTAATAGCATTATCATTGAATATAGTTCCCGAGCGCTAAGTTTATGCCCTTCACTCTCTGCAAGTATTAAAGCACTCACCAAGTCTTCTTTTGGCTCTTTTCTTTTAATATCAACTAAATAATGAAGATATGTAATAAACTCAGATAGTTGCTTTTCAGTTTCTCTTATTTCTTCTGGTGTTTCTGGGTAAGCAATGACAGCATGAGACCAAATTCTAAATTTCGCTTGATCTTCTTTTGGAATACCGAGCATTTCACTTATTACAATGATAGGTAAAGGGAACGAATAATCATCAACAAGATTTAATGAACCCTTTCGCTCGACTTCATTTAACAAACCATCTGCAATATCCTGTATTCTTCCTTCCAATTGCGTGATCATCTTCGGTGTAAAAGCTTTTTGTACGAGTGATCGTAGACGATTATGGTTAGGTGGATCTGAATTTAACATATGAGTAGTTAAATAATCACTATTGTCAACCGTAAGAAACACATTCAATGCATCTTGAGGAAATATATTGGCTGGATCTTTTTTTAAGCGACTGTCTTTTAAAAGCGGCAAGGCATCTTCATATCTTGTGACAAGCCATTCCGCTCCTAGTTCAGTTTTATTCACAAATAAGATAGGTTGCATTTTTCTAGATTCTTTATAAATTTCATACGCATCTTCTTTAAATTGAGCTGAAGCTAAATTAATGCCATCCTCTATTTTTAGTCCAACTTTGTTTTTCATTGACATTGTATTCCCTCACTCTCATTTGTTTTTGAAAACCAACCCAACATATGCATTATACTCTAATAAAAACGTGAAAATTGTAAATTTTTAATCAAAATCTTACTTCGTATATTGAAAAATAAAAAAGTGAGAGAGTAAAATCGTTTCACTCTCTCACTTCTCTTTATGCGAAGCACATAAAATTACTAATTTGTTGATAGCGATAACTTACTTTACGACGACGACCACCTTGCCACGTGTAACCTGACACTCCATTTCTTCTCACTTCAGTCGGGAAGAACCATAAATCCCTTCCGAAAGGACCAGGACGATGTAAGCGTAAATAGCCCCATCTTCCTAGACAGTTACACATCCATGATTTCATATTACCTGGTTGTGCTGGAGAAGCAAATGTAGACGGTAACGACGGCGCTTGTGACGGTGGTGGTGACGTTGGAGCATCTTCCGCATCATCTGGTCTGTAATCTTCTTGTTCAATATCTCTCACTTCATTTGTAGGTTCATACCCGTAGTTTTGTGTATTGTAATACATCGCTTGATCATATGGATAATTTTGTTGATTATACATATTAACAAATCACCTTCTTTTCATTCATTACCTTTACCATTCATATGTGATATGCCCTCGCTGGGAAGCTTATGTATAGCCCAAATTCAACTTAAAAAGCTCGTATTATTAAAAATACGAGCCTTTCAAAAATAGAATGTGTTTATTATTTCCTTAACTTCACACTATAAAAACGCATTTCATCTAACGTACCTTCAAATTCAAATACTTCTTGTTTAATTAATTGTTTCAAGCGATATTCTAAGAAAGTATCTCCAACCAATTGTTCAACAAGACCAAGTGCTTCACCAATTACTCTAGGAGCTTTGAGGAACTCTCGATCAGCACCCACACTTTTCGCGCATTCAATTATAAATTGATCAAAATAATCTTCTTGTACAGAATGCACTTCATTTTCTTTCCACACTCTTAAACATTCTATGCTTTCCGATAATCTATCCCACTCATGTTCAAACTTCATTCGCTTCTCTTCAGTTAAATAAGGTAACTTTATAAAACTTTTTTGGAATAAAGCTAAACTTTCAGGTGGTAATTCTCCCGTTCCACGAATATCATACTCTTGTTTTAATATTTCTCTACTTGCTTCAGACGTATTAACAACTCGAATGTTTTTCTTATTCTTTAATTGTGCTATTACAAAACTTAGGCCTACATGTTCATGTGCATTATCAGCCTTCCAAATTGTAATAGGCGTTTCAACAGGAATAGTATGTAGTTCTTCTATAGTTGCTATAAATCTTGATAAATATTCTTCTTCAAAATAACTATCATAAGCAGTTAAATTATTTATTAACCACTTCTGTCTTGCTAGTTGCCCCTCATTCGTATGCAACTTATATATCGGTCCAATTGAAAAGAATTCAGAAAAAGCAACAACACTCTCTTCATATAACTCTTCTTGGCTTAACATATATTTTAAGCAACCAGCCGTTGAATCATCAAAAGCAATATGTACGTGCGTACTTTCTATTACATTCCTTTTATAAGTAGGATTACTCGTTAATTGTTTCGGAATATCCATCAAATTTTTAATTGTATCTTCACTATAGTTTTCTTCTAATAAGTTTAACTGTATGAGAATACTTTGAAGTAAATCTTTAGCCTCATCTTCGTACATATCCCCTACAGCATTTTTAATTTTATCTATCACACAAATCCCTCTATTCATTTCAAAAATAACGTAGATTATAGTGTATCATTTTAGTATAGTTCTTTAAAGTCAAATTCACATTGCTACAGCAATCTGGATTTTCAACAAAAGCTCTCCTTATATTTTTGAATTGCTAAATATTTTTACTTTGAAAATCCTTGTATCTAAATGTATAATTATATAAAAACAAAAATATAGGAGCTATATTTATGGATAAAGTACTTACAAATTATAAACATTACTTAAAAAATTGGAGATTTATATTTATTTGCATACTACCTACTATTGCTTTATTCGTTACTTTCGATGTCATCTTTGAACTATTGTTTCATCAAAATTTCTACTTATCTAACTTAATTTCTGCTATCATATTATTTTTAATATTTATTAACGTTAAAGATAAATTTAAAATTAAAGGCTAAAGAACAATATTTCAAAATAGCCTTTTATTATTGCATCCTACTATAAAATAAGGCTCGTAGTAGATTTTTATAAAAAATAAGAGCACCCTGCAATTGGATGCTCTTATGTGATTAGAGGTTTTTTCTGAGTATTAAGTAGGACACAAAGATCTTGTCCTACTACATAATATATGCTTATACTTATTATTTCGTGCATGTATTAAGCACCATGTTCAGGTACTTAATATATGCATAGTCATTACTAAAAAATCTACTCAAATATTCACTGTACAATTTCATATTTATAAATTAAAAAACATCCTCAATGGATGTTTTTTATCTAACGATTTTAAGCTTCCATAAACTTAGCCGGTACACCAATTTTTTCAACTACAGAAGATATATTAGTAGGATTAATCATTACATTTTCAATACATACTAATTTATTTTCTAATATCCCATTCTCTGTAGTAATAAGTTCTTCAAACCGATCTAAAGTCATTGAGAATTTGTGTTCACTTCCACCATTCATACTAACTTTTACATACTTCATAGTGTCACCGCCTTTCATAATAATTTACATTTCGACAAGAAGGCGCTTACATCCTTTTATTTACTCTTAGATTTCTCACGTTTACATGTATTTTGAGAAAAGAAACTACTATTATTTACTCACAAAGTTATTGCTAATAAGAAAGATAAAGATAACAATGCACAAAGTGGAATATATAAACAGGTATCCATTCTAGCAAAGTGCGTATTTTTTTGTCGTTTAAAGATACCAAAATAATTAAACTCACCAATTACTCTAATAGAAAAGATGATCATACAAATCTAGGAACCGACTTGAATAATAAAATTAGGAACTGCAAAATGAACAATTTTTGCTTGTTGCAACAAAGTTATTGCTACCATACTTAATAATAATGCAATGAACATTGTCATTCCGGCGCGAGGTGTAAACGCCTTTTCCCCTGATTTAGTTGGAATAACACTATTTGTCCCCCAATTACCTCCGAAAGCCCAATATACATGTAAAAAGCTAACTAAGAATAATATACAAGCAGATATATATGTAATGATAAGCATTTTATCCTCCCCTTATTTTAGTTCCTATCTATAAAATATGCTATTCCTCTCCGCAATAGCAACTTTCATTTCATTACATAAAAAAAACCGTAATGATTTATCAATATTAAGATAAGTCATTACGAGGTTATTAAACTTCATTATGCATTATACCTATTTCTTCGGCGTTCCATCCTTGTTTGACCTTGAACTGCATTTTCTTTGTATGGATCTATTTGCTCTGTCATTTCATATGTTGCAACTGGTCCTTCGTACTTATGCTCATTTATCTTTTCTGGCATTTTACTTTTGGATTCTTTCCCACCAAACTTAAATAGTTTCATCTTTAATTTCGGTAATCTTGGAAGACGAATCTTAAATGATAATCTTTTGCGTTTCTTTTTTGGTCCAAGTAGATTTATATTTTCTTTATTATTATCTTTCTCTTTGCGGTGAATGAACATCGCAAGTAATCCTCCTATTACAAGTCCTCCAATTAATAGTAATATATATACATAATGGCTTGTCATTAAACTCGTTATGCGTTCAAGTATGACTAACGACTGTACTTCTTTTATATCCCATAGTAAAGCGGCCCATAATGAGAATAAGCCCAAAGTAAGTCCATATGTACGAAAACGGAATAAACATGGTATTAACGCGACACATGCTGCAATTTTCGCATTTGCTATGATTGAGCTTGTTGAAATATCCTGATGCCAAATAACTAACAGTAATGTTATAAATGGCGCATACGCTATCCAGCTACATATACGTGAATACATCTTTTTAGCAAAATAACTACCGAAACTAGTAAAAAATAAAAGTCCTCCAATATATATAGATTGTTCTAGAGGGATTTGCTTTATAAGTCCTGCAATTGGAAAGAGGACGCTCAATAGCATTAAGAGCACATCTAATTTCTTCACAATTCCCCATTCCTTTCAAATTTTTTCAATTAATAAAAATCGTTTTTCCATATGATATAGTTTTTGTATTTCTAAAAAACATATTAATCCTGTCTGCACATAAAGTAAATATGTAAACGAAAAGATACTTGACAAAGGATATCCTTATTTACATAAAAAAATGACAAATCCTAATCGATATAACGAGCAGGATTTGTTTACTAGTATTTAAAGTAGTGTAATTGAATCTTACTTTTCTACTTTTACTACATCTACATCCAATTCATCATCAAATTCTTTGAACTCTCTTGCGTCTATGTCAGTAATATAACTCTTTATTACCTTTTCCATATGCATGGAATATGTCAAGTGTACATTCTTTTTCGAAATCATACTAGAATTACAGCACATGTAATGTATCATTTTAGCGATATAATCCCTTTCTACAGGTTTTACACCTAATGGTAGAATTTCAAGTATATATCGATGAAAAGTCCCACTACAATTAAGTGAATATTCACCAGTGCTATAATACATCCCTTTTTGATCTGCATATAAGCCAATGCTATCTAGAGCATCATCGCGTACTATTACACCGTAACTTGGTACATCAAAACCTGTATTTATTCTAATAATATTTAAATTTGGAACCTTTAACACCTCTGGAACAATATCAGGTAAAATATCTGTATTAATTTCTTTATTTTGTAACTCTTTTATCCAATATTTTCTCAAATTTGCATCTACAATGAAGTAAACTTGTTCATTTTGTTCTTTTGCATATTGTACAATTTCCATTAATGTTTCGAAAACATATTGTTTAAAAAGAGCCCCCATATCATTTCTCTTTGATGGTTGTGGTAAAAATGCATTATGTTTATTTATATTTAATATTACGTAATCAATCGTTTGCCACTCTGTATTCCCATATAATTTATATAAAATTTCTTTTCCTTTTATTTTTGAAAAAATAGGTAAGAAATCAAATTTCGATATTCGTTCAATTGATAAACTAACATATGTACAAGGTAAATTTATCTTATTCCAACTACGCTTCAAAAATCCTTTTTGTTCTAATAGACTAAAAATACTATTTACAATTGTTTTACGAGATACACTTTGGCCTATAAATAAATTAATAAATGTTGAAATACGGTTTGTTCGTGCAAATCCCTCTCTAATGATTTGTTTTGGATCAATTTTTTCGCGTCCATCACAATTTTTCATTGCGATTAATGCTAATGTCGCATCACTGCGCTTACCCGCGGTAGCATAGACAGCTTTCTTAACATCATCTACAAGATTTGTTTTATATTTTTGGCAATATTGCATTTTATATGGATTTTGTAACACCTTTTCAATATTATATCTCACAATCTTTAATAACACTGGAAAATCTGTATTCAATACATAAGAATTTTCACCAACTTTAGTCAAAACAATTTCACTCTCAAGTAATGCTTGTTCTATTTCCAGCGCTATATTTTCAGACCAAACTTCTAATGTTAATGTCTCTAATCCTTTTGGTGCAAATAAAGGAAATAATTCATTTTTGTTATTTGTTGCTACCTTTTTACATTCTGGAAGTATTGTGAAATAAGAGAATTTACGCTGAAATTCTTTAAATAAATACTCTCTTTCCTTTACCTTTATACCCGGTTCTATTTTAGTACCTTGAACTTTATAAATTCTCTCATTGTATGGAAATAACACCCTTTTATTTTCTCCTACAATATAATCTTTCGGATATTGGAGAATATGGTCTAAATCCACCTCTCCCCCTATTTGAAAATCATCTTTTAAATTTCTAAATATCTTAATCCATTTCATACCGGTTGTAGCTTGTTGTATTTTTAGCTTTACAAACCGGATTTTTTTATTATTTGACGCAAACTCTGAGGTAGAAATCAATATCATGCCTCGTTTCCGTCTTAAAAGTAAAGGAATATCTGGATGATTATATTCTTGATATTAAGACTGTTTTTATGATTATTTCTTGTTAGTGTGTATTAATTGATTATGGCTATTATTGAAGATGATATATCAGCGATAATTTATGTCTATTTCGTATAAGTGTTAGCAAGTTCGTTTGCAAACTTGTTAGCACTTTTTTATTTCTTCTATTCTCCCATGAAAATTAGCATAGTTTTTATGAATTCTTTATCTAGTAGAAAACTCTCTATCATATAAAAGTATAATAATAGGTTAATAAACAAGCAGTTTTTTTACTAAAACATAGAATAATACTAACCCTAATTGAAGGGAGGTATAAAAGAATGTCCTGGAATAATGATTGCTGGAGTTCTAAGAAAAATCATTGTTGTGATGATTGGTGGAAATCTAAAGATAAGCGCCATTGTGATGACGATTGGTGGAAATCTAAAGACAAGCACCATTGTGATGATGATTGGAAGTTCAATCGAAATAAGTGTCGTTGTAACTGTTTCTTTATTTGTTGCCATTGTAAAAAGAAACATTGGTAAGATTTTCAGTACCAACTTAAAGGCAAAGAACATGCCTTTCGGACTGATAAATACTAGATTATAGTAATTAAAAAGCTGACTAATTATTGTCAGCTTTTTAATTACTTTACATACACACAGGCTTCATTTGCTGTTACATAGTATGTTTTACCTTTGCTATTATTATGCACTTTATTTCTCACCAAATTATTCTTTTGTATAGTAATAATTTAATCCTTTAGCATCTAACCATGCTGTTGCTTTATCTAGCTCGCTACCTTGACGATAATCCGACTCGAAATAAACAAGCCCCTGACGATCTCCGCGGGAAACAATTTTTGAAGTGTATCCAAGCTTATCCATCATTTGAATCATTTCGGGAATTAAATTTACACCAAATTCATAAGAAACCACCTTATTATGTTTGTTCACGATAATCTCCACTCTTTCTTCTTTATACGATTTATTTGTAAACCAATCTAACGACTTGCTTCCAATTAATTCATTCAAATCACACTTTCCAATACCAGGTACATTTCCTGTTTCAGTGTATTGCCAGATATCACATGGATAAGCTGGTCTATTCCCACCATAACGAGGAATCCATACAAAGTCAGATTTTACATTTACCATTCCGAATGGAGCATACATATGATGGCCAACATATAAACCAACTTTCTGAGCACCTAATCGACGTAATTCATCGATAAACGCTTGCGCCCCCGCTCTCATATCATTCATTGTTTTTACTTCCACATCAGCAACCCAGACTGTTGCGCTCTTGTCTCCGCGATTCCAGAAGTCACAAGCTTCTATACGTGCATCATTTTCAGAAACAAAACGACAGAATGCATAGTTACCAAAAGGAATACCATGTTGCTTCATAGCTTGTACATACCCCTTATATAATGGATCTACATAATTTGAACCATCTTGTACACGTGCAATAATAAAATCAATATGTTGCTTTGCTACAGGCCAGTTAATATTACCATTCCATTTTGAAATATCTAAAATGTGTCCCATTATTGAACATCTCCCTTTTTCTCTTCTTGTTTTTGTTTACCACCTAAAATTTCAACTGCATTTGTTAAAGCTTGTGGCAACGGAATACCCATTCGACCAGCATTTTCTAAAAGTGAAAGTAATTCATTACCCATGAAGAAGAAAATTGTTGCTTCACGAATAGCGCTATTGCTTCCTAACGCTGCATCTAATTGGGCTGCCGCTCCAATTAAAAGAAAAAGCACCACCTTTTTGGCGATGCCTTTGAAACCAACTTTGCTTTTTAATTCTCCGTTATATCCTGCTGCAATCATGCCAGTTAAATAATCAATAACTGCCATTGTGACTAAGATTTTCAATGTTGCATCCCATCCTCCTAAGAAATACCCACAGAAGCCACCAAAAGTGGCAATAAAAGTTTTTAATAGTACATCAATACGATCCATATTCTTTCCTCCTTTTCAAAATAAAAAAGACCAGCTATTGCTGCTCCTGCTGTGTTTGTGGGTTATTTGCATTAGTTGGTGTTGGCAGTTCTTGAGATGGATAATTTCCTGTAAGTGATGTATAACACTCTAAACAAATATTCTTTTTCGCAAACCCCATATCCAGTGCGTACAGACGAGCTCCACGTTTACATATTTCGCATCTTGTTGCAATACGGAAATATATCGTTCCATCCGTTTCCCCCCACACCTCTACTTTATTAGTACCATATAAACCGGCATTGTTTAGCATATCAAAAGGAATTCGCACAAATACTCCGTTTTCGTTTCTTTCTGAATCTACTAACCTACCAGCAAACGGAGCACCTTGTCCCGCTTGTAAGGGATAACCTTGTAAATCTTTGTAATCATCCATATATTTTCCTCCTAAACGTTAGGTAGCTTGTACCATTGTCCTCCCATTCCCATAAAATAAAACCCATAGCCTTGACCGCCATCAAAGAAACGAATGGACCCAGCTTGGCCCATTCTATTACGCCCTAAATTTATTCCCTGCGTTAGAATAGGTTGATTTATGTTTACATCCTTTTCGGTACGTATATCAAAGGTCTGCCCATGATCAGCTGGACCTATGTTGTTATTTACGCTGCCTATAGCAATTCTATTAAACGGTTGAAGACCATCGGCCCTTTCTGCAGCTGCACGATCCCAGTTATACATGCAAGCATAGTTACCACTAACCAATGTTATCCCTGAAACACAAACAGCTCTACCCGCAGAAACTTGCGCATTTGCAGCTGTAACTTTAACTACAATCATATGTTCTTGTGGATTGTAATTGTTAGGAACGGTAAATGTGAAATTATACCTTCTAATTTCACCATAAAATGTAGATGGCTCTGGAAAATCTTTATATATTTCGTGCCAAATTTTATAACTCACTTCATCCAATGGCGTAACAAAACATACCTGCAATCGTGGTTTTGCAGTTGTACGCACACCATTGATCTGTGCGGTTCTATAATGCGCTGACAATGTATATGAGTTTCCTGGATGAATCCCGTTTTGAACTTTTGTTTCTGGATAATTATATGTGTCAACACGGACTGCATTTACCATTTGTTCATAGTTAAATATAAAAGTGTTATTTTCTATCACTACACCGTTTCCTTGTACTTTCCAAGGTAGGCCATATCCAGCACCAAACCCCTGATAATTAGGGTTACCTATGTTCAATTTTGGAACACTAGAAAAATCATGATCGGCTATTAAGTTTCGTTTTGGCATAACGGTTGTTTTCGTTCCCCATTCATCTTCAAAAAGGAAGTCTAGCATTTTAACAGTTACACCGTCTTTATCGATGGTTATTTTATCACCGTTAATTCGAATAAGATTTGTATCAATGCCTTTTGCAGTTAACCATTTCACGATCGTATCGGCATTAATATCCAGTTTTGCAGCATTGATTGTGATTTTCCCAGGAGACATATTGATGGCAGTAACGATACCATCCTTTAAAATCTGTGCAAGGATTCCTTCGTCTAATACCTGTAACTTAGATTCCGTTTTCTTTACATAGGCATTATAGGTCTCATTAATAAAACTTTCCTGTTTTCCGGAAATGATAGTAACGCCTTCTTCATTAGCAGCGATACTTCTTTCTAATTCGGTTACTTTTTTATCGTAATCTTTAGTTGCTATCTTATCGGCCAATTCTTCCATGATTTTATCTTTATCTACAATATCAACAGGGTTCTCCATAAATGAAGAAGGTTTATCACCAATTTGTAGCATGGGTTGTGCCATCCATAGACGACCATTTTTACGAACCCAAAACAGCACTTTAACTTTTTTTGTACCTTCGACTAATAACCCTGCCACATGTGTACGAATCCATGTTCCTTGTGAAATAGTTATTTCTTGCAAGTAACTTTTAATCATTTTATTGTTTATATCGTAACATTGGAGCTCGATAGCAGCTCCGGCATCTATACTAGCTTTGTTATCTGTATAAAAGTAAGCAGAGAAAACATAATTCCATCCAGGCCCAGCGTTTATATAATCGTGCGATGCTCCTTTATACAAATCGCTCGCATTACCTGTAGTAATAACACTAAGTGAATTGCATCCCTTATAAGTGACTTGTATATCTCTTGTTGTGCCTGATTGAAGAACCCAATATTTTGTATCATTCTTCCAAAGAACATTCCGTAATACAGTTTGATTACCGATTCCACCAACATAATCCTCAACATCTTTCTTTTTCATCGTTAACTTCAATGCTTCAGAATGTTGACCTATTGTTGTAGTAGCCTCACTAAGCGTTTTCCCTTGCTCAGTTTGTGTTTCCTGTAATTTCTTAACACTTGCAGTTGTTCCTTCTGCATTCTTTTCTACAGTGTTAACACGTTCATTAAAAGAGGTTTGTGTTTTTTCTACCGTTTTTATACTTTCTTTAATACCATCCACACTTTTTTCAATCTCGGTTGTTTTCTTAGTGAATTCATCACTCGTTACTTGATTTTCTGGAGCTGGTGTCCAATCCTGTGGCTTATTACCTTTATATAAAGCAACCCATTCTACAATGGCTTTTGTAGTGTTACTTGGAAAGTTATACAGACTCAACTTTCTTTCATTTCCACTCGTTGCTGCTACAGCTTTAAAAGTTACATAGGTAATTCCATTCACATAAACACTTGTTGCATATCCAACATTGCTAGACCCGCCATTCATCCAAATACCAAACTTTTGACCTGCAGGTACACTCCCTTTAATTACAAAAGTATATTCCTCACCTGCAACAAAATTTTCAGTTAGAGAATATTGGTTAATTAGATAATCTGGTTTGTCATATTTAGTATTTGAATCTAATAAAAGATTACGTCCTCCAGCTTTATCGTTATTAACTTTCTTTTCTACGCTCCCCAACTTCTCACTAATTTGGCCAGCCTTTTCTGTAATTTCAGTTGTGGTTTTCTTTAAATCATTAGTTGTTTGCTGCACCTCAGAGATGGTCTTTTTCGTAACTTCAGCAGTCTCTACCACTGTATTTAATTTTTCAGTGATTTCACCATCTTTTTTTGTTAACGAGTCAATAGATTTAGTAAAACCCTCGTTAGTTTGTTTCATTTCAGAAACAGTTTTATTAATTTCACCTTGAGAGTTTTGTACATTTTTAATCGTTTGCGAAACTTCTTGGAGACTATTTTTAACTTCCTTGAATTGTCCCGAAGTTTCGTTGTGCGCTTCTTCCACTTTCTTATTTAATTCTTCTTTTGTGACCTGAATATCCTTATTAACCTGCTCCAATGTATCTTTCTTAACTGACTCCACATCAGGAATAAGAAGTTCCCAATCCTTACCGTTCCACACTTTTAAAATACCAGGCTTACCATTACTAATATCTCTCCATAATGTTTTACCTACTATAAGATTATTGGTCGGTGGATTTTTAGCTTCAATAATATTTACCGCATTATTTTTCAGGTTTTCCTGGACCTTTTCAGCCAGTTTCTTAGCGGATTCAGATTCTTTTTGAGCATCATTTGCTTTTTCAGCAGTCTCTTTAACTAACTTATCTAGCTGATTTAAAATTTCTTGTTTACTACCTAATGAAGCCAGGACTTTATTGTAGAGCTTACGTAATTCTTCATTAGCATCCACAATTTCTCGGTAATCACCAAATGCGTATTTATCTTGCAAAGGATTAGTATGTGATTCATCACCAGCGATTGCCCTTGCTTCTAAATAAAGCTTTGGTGTAAATCCTGTATCTTTTATTCGGATTGTATCCCCCTCATTTATCAGCTCATGAACTAATCCAAATACACGACCTATACTTTGTGCTTGAACTTCATATATATAAGATGTATTTATTCGTTTGGCTAGTTCTGTTTTCATAAGAGTTAAAAGGCGTTGTGGTGTTATATCTTCTTCTGTTTCTGGTGTATAAAAGCCAAATTTATGTTGGCCTCGCTCATTCCATCGCTGAAACGCATCACTGTCTACAAGATAAGGAACTCCATTATTAATACTAGAGATGGTTATAAAATCTCCACCTTCTTTTTTTACAAACCCTAATAGGGCTGTACAGATGTTTTGGGAATTCTCAATTCGTTTGATACCCATCAAATCTTTACCAAGAGTTACTTCTTTACCTGTATCACGTCCTCGCTTTTTCACCATATCTACATAACGACCAACAATTTGAGACCCTACAACTTCTGCGCGATATTGAATTTCTAAATCGAACAAGGCAGCAATGTCCTTTAAAAATTTCAGTGGATCTATGAATTCATCAATCGTCATAGTGTGGAAGCCAGCGTATTCTGTTTTTCCTCTTTTCCACTTCGTACCCACAAGAGCTATATCGATAAACTCATTGACTGTTTTACCTACAATCTTCTGTGGATTGATAATGCCAGCTTTCGCGAGTTGAATCCATTCACCAGATGCATAAGCAATGACCGATCTATCATCTGAATCTTTTTCAGCTTCAGTAATTACATATGGAACAATGCGACCATCACGAACTTCTTTTAAAACTAAATTTTGCTGCATGAGTGTCGCTGCATGATCTGTATTATCAAATACTTTAAACTCTAAAGTATCAATGTTATTTTTTATCTCCCAATGTCGCACATCGTCCCAATAATCTTTTGGTTGTATATTGGAAACGATTTGACTCGTTTTAAAATCAACAACATGTAAAATTCCGCTTGGTGTTCTCATCTAAATCGCTCCCTATACGTTACTTTGGCTGTTCCGACAGTAGAAGGCATGATTTCTAGTTTATTAGAACTCTTATGAATAACAGGATAGTCACTAAACATATCTTTTAGATTAATAGCACTTTTACCATTTATCGTTACAAGACTTCGCTCAGTATCAATAACTACTTTGTCACCAACATCAAAGATATAAGGCGGATTATTTTGTGTATTCATGTTAACCTTCCAAATTTTCAAATCGTCAATAGACATTTCCGAACAAAACATGTTGTTAGAGAATTGAGAAATACTGATTTGTACTTGAGTAATTTTATTCATATTGACGTTATTTTCATCGAACCATACAACAAACCTTTCAGCATCATCAATCTCCGTACCTAAAATAAATTTAGAAATATACGCTTCCCATCTGTTCCCAGTTCGAGCAAGCCATAAACGACCTCTAAAATTTGTCCAAGTGTCTGGGTGATCTCCATGTTCATTAATGAATACCTGTCCACCTGGTTTTTTACTATTACCAACAGAAGCGAATCCACTGTTTTGCTCGGCTTCCCATTGAACATCGCTCATCGATATACGAGCTACATAATCGCTATCTTCATCAAGAAGGCCTATTTCCACACGTCCCATTTGATCCCAATGATGACTATTAATACGTACATAGGCTTGCATGATAAAATCCTGTAATGGTCCTTGTGGAATATTCTTTTTGGCTATGCAACCATGCCAACCTTTTACTGTAGGTTCACCTAGATATTCAGCCATAAAACGATATCCGTCTGTTTTAAACTTTCCTCCACCAGTCATATCTTCTGTTTTAGGAACATCCGTCCATCCTATTGTTGTCCCCATTTCGTCCCATAACACACGTTGATTTCTTTCCACTGGAACCTGGTCTGCTTTCAATGGATATCCAATGCGAAAATAATCCGTTCCATTCCATACATCAAGAAATGTGGAAGGCTTCGTTACTTCAACCTCTATAATTGGATTGGATTCTACACTTCCTTTGTTTTGAACATTTGCTATTAACCCACGCCCATCCATTTCAAATTCTAATGTTTTAGTAGGCCCTAACTTATATGGCATTGGACAAACAAAATTCAAAGTACCTTTACCTAAAGTAATAAAATCCTCAGGATCAAAATCTTCATCAATAACCGCCAGGTATGTCCTATCAGGTGTAACATCAAAGACTAATTCAACAGGTTTTTCTGTAATTAACCACTCTGCTATTTCTTCTTTTAATGTTTCTAAGTCTGACCCATCAGGAACAATAATTCCGACCGGAACAGGTAAAACTCGCATTTCAGTATCTGTCGTTAATAATCTTGCGCCTGGATAACCTGGAACACTTAGAAATTTTCGTTTTAATGGTGCCCAAGCTGGTCTTTTCCATCCTTTTTCGATTTGAATAAAATCCTTACGTATATTGTTAAATGTAAAAGAGCTCATACTGTCACCTCGTTTCTTTATAAAATAAAAGAAACCCAAACTTAAAAGTCTGAGTTTCTTTTTGCTTCTCTTTCTTGATACTCGGTTGTATAGCGATAAGTACCGCGTGCCACGTCTCTTCCTTCTAAATTAACCGGCACTTCAATAACTAAATCGCCACCAAGCATTGGAATTACTCCGCCTCCAGATGATCCGAAAGAATTATTAATCACTTGATTTGATACACTATTTGTCATGGCTTGTCTACTGTTTGACATACTTCCATACACACCACTCATGACAGACTTTAATCCTGATAATTGACTCACAGAATTAGCCATCATACGGCCCATTTCACCCATTAATTGATTTATTTCTCCCGGCATAACAAATTGTTGTCGTGGCATGGCTGCTACGATTCCTGCGCCAATATCTCCGAGTGTCTTTTTATTCAATGGTAAAACCGCTTCTTTGCCGGCTTCTCCTGCACCTTGTAGATTGCCACCATTCATTCCAAATATAGTCGGTTTAGTGAAGATACCACCTTTTGCGCGCCAATCTATATTGAGTCCAGAAGGGAATGTAATATCCTTCCCTAAAATATTTTTCGTACTAGTTTGCAAGCTAAAGTGTGGAAGAGGTGGCATTTCAGGTTTAGGAATTTTTAACTTCAAGTCACTAAAGAAGCTCTTGATCTTCCCAATAAATTTTTCTACACTGTCAACTGCATCTTTAATTGGCTCAATAATAAATCGTTTTGCTGCTTCAAATTTTTCTTGTGCTGCACTCTTTACGGAGTCGAATTTTTCTCTAGCTGAATTATATAAATCAGTAAATTTTTGCTTTGCCTGATTATAAGCGTCTGTTACTGGTTGAATTACATATTGCTTCACTAAATTCCAGGCTGAGAGTGTATACAATTTTATAGATTCCCAATTTCCTAATATCCAGTTAGCTAAATCTGAAAGCTTTTGTTTCGTTGTATTCCACAAGTCTTGAACAGGTTGAATTACATACTGTTTAACTAAATTCCAAGCCATAAGAGTATACGATTTAGCAAGTTCCCACTGTGAGCTTAACCAAGAAATCAAATCACTGAATTTTTCTTTTGTTGTACTCCAGGCTTCCTGGACTGGCTGAATAATATATTGCTTAAGTAATCCCCATGCAACCTGGGCCACGGCTTTTGCAATTTCCCATTGTGTACCAAGCCATGTAACTAATTCGCCAATTTGTTTACTCACCCAATTGTAAGCTTCTTGGATTGGTTGAATAATATACTGACTTATCGCTGCCCATGCAATTTGCACTCCTGCTTGTATTAATAACCAACCAGCCTCAAGAACCGTAGAAATCAATGAAATGATAGGGTCTAAGACCGTAAGTACAGTATTCCACGTTTCCTGCCAAGCTTGTACGAGTGTCCCCCACAATTCAGAAGCTGTTGTAACTAAAGATGACCACCAAGAAGAAGCCGTTTCAACAATTCCGGACCATAAACTACTAAAGAATTCACCTATCGGATCAAAGAAACTATGCATCATTTCAGTGAATGAAGCCCAAGCTCCAGAAAAGAATTCAACAATAGAATTCCAGGTATTACTACATATCTCGCCTATACCTGTCCATAAATCGCTAAAAAACTGACCTATCGGATTAAAAAATGAGTGCATTGTTTCTAAAAATGAATTCCATGCTTCACTAGAGGATTGAACGATGCCATTCCAAAGTTCTATTAAATATTCTTTAATAGAATTCCACATATCAATAGTCCACTGTTTTATAGAATCCCAATTTTTATAAATAGCAACTCCTAGAGCCACTATAGCTGCGATAATAATAGGAACGATAGCAACAAGTCCAGCTGCTGCTAAAGCTCCAATCCCAAAGAAGCTCATGACTGTCATAACTATAGGAGCAAGCGCCATAATTGCACCTGAAATTACGCCAATAGCTATTGCAACAGCCGTTAATGTGGCTGCTAACTTTGGATTGTTTGAAACCCATTCAGCTATTTTGGAGATGACATCTGCTATGACACTAAGAACTGGCTGAAGCGCAACTTGTAAATCCTGCATCGCTTTTTGAAATTTAACTGCTGGATTTGCATCCATTTTCTTAATAGAATCATTCAGTTTATCTTGTTGCTTCCCAAAATCAACTGTTTTCTCTTTCGCACCTAGCAAAGTATAAATGATGTTTTGTCCTTGATCTTCGTACATTGTCATTTTGTTATCGTAAAGGCTTTTTATCCTCTACTTCTTGCACTTCATATTAATGCAAGCTCGGCATACGTTTTCACTTATAAAGAAGTGTCGCGGTCTCGTGGAGGGATTATATCTTTTCACCCTCTATGCTCTGCCCCTGACTATACTTTGTATAGCCTTCGGTTCAAATTAGGATTCGCACCCTCTTTGCTTTATACCGCGATTTTACTTCGGCACAATTTATCATCTACCGAAAAATTTAACGCCTAATTCATTACGCTTTGTTTCATCATCAACTTGCGATAGAGCTTGTGCAATCTCGGTCA